>CAYSYI010000009.1:0-61189 GCA_964435395.1 uncultured Isosphaeraceae bacterium | reverse complement strand
CCTAAGAAGGGTCTGACCCTAGCAGAGTTGGGGTCAGTCCCGCACTACACAACTTGAGATATTGAACTCAACGCGGGTAAGCCAGTGCACAAAAACTTCAACGCAAACTTCTGGGGACAGACCCATTACACGACCCTAGCAGTATGGGGTCAGTCCCGCACAACCCAACTTGAGATATTGAACTCAATTCGGGTAAGCCAGTGCACAAAAACTTCTACGCTTCTGACTGGGGACAGACCCGTTACGCGACTCTAGCATTTTGGGATTGCATTCCCACATTCGCTACATATTTCTGTGCTCATAACTTTTCGCGGGTATCCGCAGTAAAGACAGTGGTCTTTTGTCCATGGTCGTCTCTTCCAGACAAGCAGAATTACCATCCATGGTCCAAAGAGCCAGAGCGAGGTAAAGACCGCCATGATGAGAGCACCGAACGATCCCGTCGCACAATAACAGTCTGTTTTTTTGTTCACCATAATAAAGAGTGGGATTGATAGCAAAAGTTCAACAAGAGATCCCGCAAATAGCCAGCCGGTAATTTTTACAAGAGCCCGTGGGTCTCTCTTTCGACGTCGAACGAAAATGCATAACAACGTTGACCAGATAATCCAGGAGACAACAATACAAGCCAAGGGATACAATAATTCTGGTTCAAAACCATCAAAAATCCATAAAAGGCTGTAAAGAATGGGTCCGATTCCCCAATTATCGCCTCCGTCACTCTGTCCTAAAAAAAGAGTCAACACAATCGATAGTACTGCAGAAACAAAAATAACACATAACGTCGTACCAACAAAACCAGCGATAAGGATGCTGATTTTTAAGGGCATTCCTTTGCTCGTTACTTTTGGCGGCTTAACGAAAGGCACAATAAAGATCGCTTGGGAAGAAACAAATATAAGCGAAGCAGCGGATATATAAAGCCACTTGTTCGCATCAAGATCGGCGTCGTATGCAAAAAATGTGCCTACAAATGCTGCCACTGCAAGCGCGATACTTATCACGACCCCAAGAAAAACCACCCATCGCTTAGTACCCTTCATGTCCACAGAGTAACAGAAGATACAATCTAACTATGCAATTCCACGCTATTCAACACGATGTTGTACCAAATGACTGGAAAGCCACTCGGGCTGCAATCGAGCGGCAAATTACTGCTGCAAATCCCACCAATAACGACTTTGTACTTCTATGTGAAATGAGTGACACTGGCTGGTCGATGGACCTAGATACGATTACCGGCATCGGTACAGTTGAGTGGGCGTGTAGCCTCGCGAAACGGCTTGGTGTTTGGATTCAAGTTGGCTGGGCAGATTACGCAGATGGCCGAGGAAAAAATTGCGTCTCTATTTGCTCTCCAGAGGGTGAATCGATTGCAACATACACAAAAGTATTCACATGTAACCCGCTGAATGAGGGGGAATTCTTTGACTCCGGTGAAGAGCTCGTCGTTGTTGATGTAGGCGAAGTAAGCGTATGCCCTTTGATTTGCTATGACCTTCGCTTCCCCGAACTGTGGCGCCCAGCAGCCATCGTAGGAGTTGATGTCTTCACTATTTCATCAAGTTGGCCCCGTGCTCGGATTGCACACTGGAGAACACTCCTCCTTGCGAGGGCGATCGAAAATCAGACTTTTGTCGTTGCAAGCAATCGCGTTGGTCAAGATGACCTTGCCCAGTGGGGTGGTGACTCGCTTCTATGCTCACCGCTTGGAGAAGTGCTTGCTGAAGCCACGGAAGTAAATCCACAAACCCTTTCGGCTGATATTAATCGCGAAGTTGTTCAAAAGTGGAGGGAGGACTTCCCTGCCATGGCTGATGTTAAAGAAGAATTAATCGGGAAGATTCAGGTTCGACAGATTACCGCTTGATGGGGGTTCGATTGTCGGGTACCCTTTGCCACTCAGAGTTCGGCGAAATAGCTCAGTTGGTAGAGCACTGCACTGAAAATGCAGGTGTCCCCGGTTCAAGTCCGGGTTTCGCCATTCCAGTATGCAAAAAAACAGAGAAGCCGTCATCCTTGTTACATGCCCAGACCAAAGAGGCATCGTCGCTCGACTTATGGCAGTCCTTCACGAAAGTGGTGGCAACATATTAGATGCTGCTCAGCACACTTCAGGCACGACAAATACATTTTTACAGCGAATCCATGTCTCGTGGGATGAAATGACACATGATGCTCTTCAGAGTGCACTCAACCCAATCATCAAGGATCTTAATCTTGACCTTCAAATTCGGTGGATGGACTCCTCTCACAAGGTCGCTATTTTTGTTTCAAGGGAAGACCATTGTTTGCACGATTTGTTGTTACTCCAAAGAGATGGCGCATTACATTGTTCTGTATCGATGGTTGTCTCAAACCATCCAGATTTAGAAATCATAGCGCAACGCTTTGGGATCCCCTTTCACTGCATCCCTGTTGACACTTCTAATGACGTAGAAACAAAACAACTTGCACTGCTTGAAGAGAATGACATCGATCTTGTCGTACTCGCACGGTACATGCAAATTCTTAGCCCCACTTTTATCAAGCGGTTCACTGAACAAATTATTAATATACATCACTCATTTCTTCCCGCATTTGCAGGCGGAAAGCCGTATCACCAAGCGCATGAAAAAGGCGTAAAACTCATTGGCGCAACCGCGCATTATGCAACTGCAGAACTTGACGCTGGACCGATCATTGAACAAGGAATCATCCGAGTTTCACACAAGGACTCTGTGCGCGACATGATTCACAAGGGAAGAGATATTGAACGAACTGTTCTTGCTCGGGCGGTTCGATGGCACCTCGAAAATAGAATTATTGTGCACCACAACCGAGCGGTTGTGTTTGAATAATTATCCGGCTTCTCGAAGCCGCTCGAGTCTCATTTTATGCACGAGCCGTTTCATCGTGTCATTGCTTGCACTTGCTGCGCTCATGCCACCAAGTGGGTAGTATTCTTGAAGTGCCGCTGCGAGTCTAGCTTCGGTTGTCATCATAAAATATGCTGGACGATCGAGAATGCGAGTTGCAAATTGTAACGCTCGTTGTAAATACCGAGGAGTTGTTGCAAGAACAAGTGTATCCCCTTCGAGATTCATCGGCAGGCATCGAAATTGCCATGCTTGTCGTGAAGTGACGAGTTCTCTCGCATCAGAACGCGGAATAAACGTAACAGGGTCAATCGTTGGAGCGTTGTATGCGTACTGATACGCCCACGCTTCTTCAATCGCTTCGCTTGAAACATTACAAAGCTTTTCAGCAATCTCACCAAAAGGTCTTCCTGTTGCTTTTTGTTGTTCAAGAATTGAACAAACATTCGACTGCGTAAGCAATCCTTGCTCGACAAGCACCTCACCAAGTAGGAGGGTGCGACCGTTCTTCCATGCTGTTGATTCATCCATAGCCTCACCATCGGTGCCCGATTCATCACACTGAACTCGAGAGTGAAATATGGCGATAGAGGGCGTAAAGCAGTGTGGGTTGTGCAGGCTGAATGGAGTTATAGGTCACAAATTAGACGCAACAAGTCTCGCCAATGAGGTTTTCTGGGTTTAAACCCAGTAATTCCTCTTTTACAAAGATCCCATCTTTACGTATGACTTCGCCATCGAAGGAAATGGTCCCTCCTCCATACTCAGGTCGTTGAATCAAAACGAGATCCCAGTGCACTTCTGACTTATTGCCATTACATGCATCGTCATACGCATTTCCGGGGGTAAAGTGAAGCGAGCCAGCAATCTTCTCATCAAAGAGAATGTCTTTCATCGCTTCCTTTATATAAGGATTGAAGCCAATAGCGAACTCACCAACATACCGAGCACCTTCATCGGAATTAAAGATGTCCTCTAAAAATTCACCGCCTTGATCTGCAGAGCACGCAACTATTTTTCCATCTTGAAATTCAAGACGAATATTTTCAAAGGAATGTCCTCGGTAGATAGACGGCGTGTTGTAGTGAATCACACCGTTGATTGAATCTTTGACAGGAGCAGTAAATACTTCTCCATCAGGAATATTCAACTTTCCACAACAAGGAATCGCTGGAATATCTTTAATTGAGAATCTCAAATCTGTGTCACCTGGTCCTTCAATGTGCACTTGATCTGTTGCATTCAACACTACTACTAGTTTGTCTGCTGCCTCCGCCATCACACTGTAATCTAGAGTACAAACATTAAAGTAAAAGTCTTCAAACGCTTCAGTATTCATTCCAGCGAGCTGCGCCATCCCAGGTGTTGGCCATCGAAGCACACACCAACGAGTATGGTTCAATCGCTGTTTCATATGTACAGGGGCGCCATAAATTCGGCCCCATGCTTGCTGACGATCTGCATCAAGTCCACTCAGTTCACTTACATTGTGTGAAGCACGCATGCCTAAGTACGCATCCATGTGCTTCATCCGTTCAAGATCGTATGTAGACCATCTTTCATAACACGCATCACCCGCCCCATCATGAAGTGCACGCATGATTTGCCCATCACGTAGTGCAACATGTGCGTGCCCTTGCGCCCCTTGGACGGCCTTGATAATTGCGATGATCATTTCACGAGGCATATCGAATGCTTCAATCAGAATATGTTCATCAGCTTGCAACGCCGTTGAGTAATTAATTAATAGGTCAGCTAATTTTGCATATCGGGGGTCAATCATGATGTAATCCTTCTAGTTTGAATTGCACATCCTACCCGAGACAACGTTACTGTGCGAAAACATCTTGGGCAAGAGCTACGACAGACGAAGGTAAGGTGCACCCTTCTCGAACCCAAATTTTCCCTTGATATTCATCGTACATTGGGGCTAGCCAAAACCAACCTGCCAACTGTGACTCTGCCATTTGATTCAACTGCCAAAATCCATCTGCACTTCGACCATGTGCAACACGCGTACCTTTTGCGGGATGTTCGTCCCACCGCTCAATGTGCGTGCCGAGCAATGCTGTTTCAACATCACCCAAGCCCTGCATAAAAGGTGTGCAAATAAGAATGATGTTGGTTTCTCTGGGCATAAACTGTTTTTGAGCTCGATGAAGAAGCCGATCAATTCTCGGCGATTCGTCCACGAATCCGCTTGGCAAACCGATGACAAGAGAGACTTGCTTCTCATCGTTGGGCGCAACAATTTTCACTCCTCCTAGTTCGTTACCTTCTTCATCTCGAACAACATGTTCATCACCTAATCGTGCGGATTCAATAAAGGATGCTGCTTCAGTCACGTAACACTGCATAGCTTCATCCTGCAACTCTTCCTTCCAGCGGATTTTTACAACCCATGGTTTTTCGATTTGTTCGAGAATTCGTAACCTCGAAGAAATTTTTAATCTTCGATTTCTAGGACGGCAACTTCCAAGTCGTTTTACATGCACGTACAACTTCACACCATCACGTTGCAAAAGCAAATCACACGTTTTTCCCGAGGGCGTTGGCACCTCAACTTCAATTGAACATCCACACCTTCTTGCATGAAGAGCGACCAAAGCTTCTGCAAATGAATCTAAAAAACCCCGTCGTTTTTTACGGGCTTGTAACCGATGATATAACTGATCTAGTTCAACGTCGCCTTGCCAAGTGCGAATCATTCCCACGACAGTTGGATTCAAATCATGTGCAAATCGATCAAGCCCAAGTTCACTAGGGGTCAAAATTTTCTCCTACATCTCATCAGAGTGATAGTTTACTCTTGAATTCGATGGGGTGGAAGTGCACAACTCTCGCCCTCTTTAGGCGTAGAAACCCAAAGCAAAGCAACTGCTTCGCTAGCGGGCAGACTGTTTATGAGAACATCTCGCTCTCTTGATAATACTTGCTCTATTTGATTCTTACCAATTCGTACAGTAAAAATAGAACGGTCATCTTCCCAATCTCGATGCAATACAACAGTCCGCTTTTCAATGAAATCTACTGCTTTACTTGCACGGCTAGGCAATGAAAGAACTACTTCACGTATATCTCCAATCACTTCGGCTTGCACTTCTGCGAGAAGGGTGTCGATTCCGTCACCAGTCTCAGCAGAAACCTGAATTGCATCGGGAAATCGCGACACCCAAACGAGCCGGTCTGATGGATTTTCTAGAAGTTCTATTTTATTTAATACCAACAGGCGAGATTGGTGTTCCGCGCCAATATCGCTCAAAGTCTTTTCAACAGTTTCCAGTTGGGACAACGCACTTGAATCTGATGCATCTAAAATGATTAGTAGCAACTGACATTGAATTGTCTCTTCAAGTGTTGATCGAAAACTTGCAACTAAGTGGTGTGGCAAACGTCGAATAAATCCAACCGTATCGGAGAGCATCGCGCCTGTTCCGCCACCAAGTTCTAACCGTTCAACTCTCGTTGATAGTGTTGCAAAGAGTTGGTCATGTGCCCAGGCTCCTCCGTTAGTCAAAGTGTTGAACAGGGTAGATTTTCCCGCGTTGGTGTATCCAACTAAGCCAACCGTAAAATAATCACTATTACGCTTTTCAACTTCCCGAACAGATCGCTGCTGAATTTCTTCAAGCTCCCGCCGCAATTGTTTCTGTCTTCGTTGCACAAGTCGCCTGTCAATTTCAATTTGTTGTTCACCCGGGCCACGAGTTCCGATACCAACCGGCGCACCACCAGTTACTTGGCCTAAGTGGTCCCACATTGCTCGCAACCGAGGGTATGTATATTCAAGTTGTGCAATTTCGACCTGCAACTTTGCCTCTGTTGTCGAAGCTCGACTCGAAAAAATATCCAAAATCAATTCACTACGATCAATAATCTTTCTATTCGTTGCTTCTTCAAGATTTTGAATTTGCGCAGGTGTCATATCGTGATCAAAAATAATCACGGAAGCATCAACTGATTCCGCGAGGTCCTTGAGTTGTATCACCTTCCCCTTCCCAAGAAAAGTGCGACCACTTGGAAGACGACGACGTTGCGTCAATTGACCAACAACAATCCCACCAGCAGACTCTGTCAATGCAGAAAGTTCGTCGAACCGCTCTTCGAGAGGAATACACTCCCCGCGCAGAGTAAGGGCGACGAGTACTGCTCTTTCTGCAACTACGTTAAGATCTTCTCGTTGTTCATGTCCCATAGTACTCGCGGCTCCTTGCCACTCATGGTATTGTAGTGCACTGACAGAAAGTGCTTTTATACAATTTGATTACATGAAAAAGGGGGAAAGGAATTCGCATGTCATTTCGACCTCGCCTCATGCCAATGATGTTGGTAATACTCACAACGCTCGCAATCGTACAGTTGTCAATTGCCATCACCAACTCTTCGCCAAGTTACGAGTGGTTTGACCCGCTAATCGATGTCCGTGGAGTCCTTGTTGATCGCCACGTAAAAGTGCCAAACGAAGAAGAAATGCAAGAAGCCGCAATCAAAGCCATGATTGAATCGCTAGAAGATCCCTATGCTTTGTTTATTCCAGATGACAAGGAAAAAGCATTTATAAAAGACCTTGAAGGTGATTATGCTGGAATTGGCGCAGAGGTTCGGATGATCGATGGCGAACTTGTCATTATCACTCCGATGGACGATTCCCCTGCTCTTAAAGCAGGCGTACTCGCTGGGGATGTCGTTGAACAGATAGATGGAGAGCCCGCAACCGATTCGACTATTCAAGCTCTTGTTGACCGACTCACTGGACCTGTGGGAACAGATGTCCACGTTCTTGTACGCCACAAAAATAGCGAGAAAGAAGAAATCATTATCACGCGCGGGCATATTCAATCTCCAAGTGTTTCAGGCTTGATTCGCAGAGATAAAAAATGGTCGTGGTGCCTTGATGGCGAAAATAAAATTGCCTATATTCGAATCCGACAATTTAATGAAACCACTCCAAACGAACTTGCAGTTGCCTTGCAAGAAGCAGAACAAGAAGGACTTCTTAAGGGACTTGTATTAGATTTACGAGAAAATCCAGGCGGAGCGCTTTCTGCTGCAATTACTATCTCTAACATGTTCCTTGATAATGGAAATATTGTCACCGTTTCAGGCAGAGCAACACCTGTGCGATCTTGGAATGCTCAACCTGGCCATGTTCTGCATAACGTACCTATTTTAATTCTTGTAAATGGTAGCTCTGCTTCTGCTTCAGAGATTGTTGCGGGAAGTTTGCAAGCAAATAACAGAGTTGCGGTTCTTGGAACAAGAACTTTCGGCAAAGGGTCCGTGCAAGAGGTTCTGGAGCTTGCTTCTGGAGGAATGTTAAAGTTTACGACAGCAAGGTATGACCTTGCAAATGGCAGAACTATTGACAAGCGTCTTTCTGAAGATAAAAGCCTTTGGGGTGTTGATCCAAATGAAGGGCTTGTTATTCTTGAATCCCCAGAAGAACTTGTCGACCGAGTTAAAAGTCGAGAACCTTATATCGTCATAACGGATGAAGAACCCGACAGCGAATCGTGTGGCACCATCGAGTGGATTGAGAATACATTTAACGACCACCAACTCGCCCAAGCATTGCTCGCGGTACAAACAAAACAAGAAACCAATACGTGGCCTATCCTTTCAGAAACTGACCCTGTCATCCACGGCGTGCGGGAAGAAGTAACCGAACTCGCTAAGGAACGGTTAGAGATTTTAAAAACACTGATTGATGTCGACAAGCAACTCTCCGCCCTTCAATCTGAACTTGATAATGAAGAAGCCTCTCTAATTCCCGAAGATGTAAATCTAAAAAATGCACTGATGACAATTTCCGATGGTGATGGCAATGTCATCGGCACTTGGCGGGTTAAAAATGGTGACATTGAAGCTGCATTAGATTCATTGCAATTGGAACCAGAAGTACAAACAGACGAATAGATACATGAACCGAGGGGGAAATTACCTATGACCCTAATTCTAGGAATCGAATCGAGCTGTGATGAAACTGCAGCATCCGTTGTTGAAGATGGTTGCACTGTTCGTTCTAACATTGTTGCCTCGCAAGACGAACTCCACATTGCATTTGGTGGCGTTGTCCCAGAGATTGCGAGTCGAGCGCATTTAGAACGGATTCTTCCAGTCATTCAAGAAGCTATCAAAACTGCAGGCATTGAACTTCAAAATCTTGATGCAATTGCTGTTGGAAATCGGCCCGGTCTAATAGGTTCACTTCTTGTCGGAGTTGCAGCTGCAAAAACTCTTGCCTGGACCCTTAGCAAACCTCTTATCGCTGTCGACCATGTAATCGCGCATTTGTGGGCACCACATCTATCTGGTGCTACGCCTGAATATCCTGCGCTAGGCATTGTCGTGTCTGGTGGACACACTTCATTACTTCTCCTTCAAGACCCCTCAACTGTAACTTGCCTAGGCAAAACTATTGATGATGCTGCTGGTGAGGCGTTTGATAAAGCGGCATCAATTCTTCACCTCGGATGGCCTGGCGGACAACGAATTGATAACGTTGCTGCAAAGGGTTCCCCTGTACACACACTGCCTCGACCAAAAACGAAAGGCGACCGCCCCGATTTCTCATTCAGTGGTTTAAAAACTGCTCTTCTGTATGGGGTAAGAGGAAACCCAAAAAAGGTAGATGGAAAAATGGTATTCCCCCGGAATGCTGAGGACCTTTCATCACAGGAAATAAATGACTGGGCATCTTCATTCCAACTCGCCGCAGTTGATTCTATTATGAACGGTGTAAAGAACGCACTCTCAAACAATACTGTACGATGTGTCGTTGCGGGCGGAGGCGTTTTAGCTAACTCTCTCCTGCGAAAAAAACTTTCAGCAACTGCTGAACAATTTCATATACCAGTTCATCTACCTGAATCTACATACTGCATTGACAATGCTGCAATGATCGCAGGGCTCGGACACCACTTGTTCATTCATGGACATCGCGATTCGCTAGACATCACAGCTTCACCAAGAGGCGTTGCCTCATAACCCCCCTTCTTTAATTTACTACACATGAATACAAATCAGAAAAAGAAAGCAAGTCGGACAAACGACTTGTTGCCACCTCTCTCAGCGTTTGTGCAAACTACGCATAAGATGATTGATGGAGAACATCCATCGATGCTCAGTGAAGAAGAATTGTTGAAAAACGTCATGCTTGATTTTGGCCGAAGTAGTGGCCCCGGAGGACAACACCGAAACCGTAAAGCGACAGCATGTACAGCGACGCACATCCCAACTGATATTAGTGGCGAAGCAACTGAAAGGCGCAGGCAGAGCGAAAACAGAAAGATGGCCATTAGTCGATTGAGACGAACGCTTGCAATTTTACTTCGAAGAAAGATAGAAGTTGATTCCTACACACTTACAGACTTGTGGATAAGCCGCAGACAAGGAACCCAACTACCAATTAACCCAAAACATAAAGATTACTCTGCCATTCTTGCAGAAACTCTTGACGTCATTTATGCAGTCGATTTCAGAATGAGCAAGGCGGCAGAAGTGCTTCAAGTTTCAAGTACGCAACTTGTTGCAATCATTGCAAATGAAAAAGCCGCTCTGACTTGGCTAAACGATCAGCGAAAGGAACGTGGTCAAAAACCGCTACACCCATGAGTGCAACATCTAAATTAACTAGAACTGTGCACGATCAGATCGAAGCACTTCTTCCTGAACTTATCACAATCAGGCATGATATACATCGCCACCCAGAACTTGGATACAACGAAACCAGAACAAGTGAAGTCATCCAACAATTTCTTAGTAATCTAGATATTCCCTTTAAAGCAGGTCTCGCAAAAGGCACTGGAGTCCTTGCGCATCTTGATGGAAAGAGTGACAAGTCCATTGCACTTCGGGCAGATATTGATGCCCTTTCGATTACTGAAGAAAACACTTTTGATTGGAAATCCATACATGATGGATGTATGCACGCATGTGGACATGATGGGCATACGACAATTTTGTTGGGAGCCGCTAAAGTTTTATCTTTAATTGCAAAAGAGAGGGAACTTCCAAATCCTGTTACATTTGTTTTTCAGCCTGCAGAAGAAGGCGGTGGCGGTGGTGAACAAATGGTTCTTGACGGCTGTCTTGATGGCTCATGCATCGGGAAACCAGTCGGCATGATGTTCGGGCTACACGGCTGGCCTCAACTTTCACTGAACAATGTTGCAACACGTGAAGGTCCAATGCTCGCTGCTGATATTGGCGTAAGTGTAACCATTCGGGGCGAGGGAGGGCACGCTGCATTCCCACATCACTGCACAGATCCAATTGTTTGTGCAGCCCAAGTCATTACTTCCTTACAACAACTTAGCTCAAGAAATACAGACCCTCTTGACGCACTCGTTGTCTCAATAACACAGATACATAGTGGAACAACGCACAACATTATTCCAGATGAAGTTTCTCTTTCTGGAACTATGCGCTACCTCGAACAAGAAACAGGGGAAATGGCGAAGCAAAGGTTCGTCGAGATTGTAGATGCAACTGCGAGTGCTCACGGTTGTGTTGCAACCATCACACTGCACGATGGATATCCAGTCACGCGAAACGACAAGAAGGCGGTTGAAACTTTTTTTGACATTGCAAAAAAAACAATTGCTTCAAACAATGTCTTGCACTTTGAAAAACCAGTAATGGGTGGCGAAGATTTTTCCTATTATTGTAAAGAAGTGCCATCTTGCTTCTTTGCGCTCGGTCTTCTTCCAGATAACGAAGAGGTTATGCCTTCGTTGCACCAACCAAACTTTGATTTTAATGACAATGCCATCAGTACAGGCATAGAATTATTCTGCGCACTTGCACTTCAAACAGAATTAAATTAAAGCTTGGGAGACATGAAAATCTATCATGACATCGTAATGAATAAAGTTAATTTTTAAAAACAACTTTGCAAGTTCTGGGTCAAACTGTGCACCTGCGCATGCTGCAATTTCGTCTAGAACTTCTGACCGATTTAACTTTTTACGATACGAGCGAGAAGAACACATCGCATCGAACGCATCAGCAATGCCGAGGATACGGCCAAAGAGTGGCGTGTCCTTGCCTTTGGTTCCGTCAGGATATCCCCCGCCATCCCACCGTTCATGATGCGACCGCACTCCTGGGAGAACAGGTTGCAACTGGGGGACTTCACGCAAAATATCTTCACCAATGACTGGATGTGCTCGTATTTGTTCGAACTCTTCATCCGTCAGTCTCCCCGGTTTTCGAAGAATGGCTTCTGGAATACCTATTTTTCCAATGTCATGCACTAAGCCGCAAATATGAACTTCTTCAATCGTTGCTTCATCAAGTTCCAAAAACTGTGCAAGTTCTTTTGACAACCACGCTACTCTTTCCGAATGACCACAGGTGTACGTATCTTTTGCATCAATCGCATTCACTAATGCCGAAACTGTTCCAAGAAGAAAACCATGTCGCTCTTCAGTATGTCTGCGTTCAATATCTGCTCGTTTCAAATTCGACATTGCGAGCGATGCAATCTCTGCTAACCCAGTGCAGTATTCAATGTCCTCGTCAGATGATTGTCCTCGTACCTGCCCCTCTCGATTATCGAGGTAGATACAACCAGCAACTGAGTTCCCAATGGTAACTGGAATGCAAAGTGCTTCTTCAATGCTGTACTGCATAATGCTTTCTGCTTGCTTTTCAACAATTCCAGTCTTCTGAAACTTAACAGGCTCTCCTTCCATCGCCGCGTCAAGTAAAGAACGACTTATGTTGAGGGTCCCTTGATTAGCAACTCGACCTTTTGAGGCAAGGATTTCAACTCGATCTCCACCAACGGGTCGAATAATTGCAACATTACTAAACAACGTCCCAGCACTTGCAGCAGTGGCGACCGCTTCTGCCATGTCAGATTCCGTATCGGTGGAATGAATCACTCTGCTACATTCGAGCAAAGCTTGCAAGCGCTCTTGTGCGAGTAGAACGCCACCCTCAGTACGTTCAATCCGAAGAATAGAAGTCCCAGCAACAGTTCTTGCATCGTCCAAGGTTTCTGTATACCGATTGCTCTCATTCTGGTCTACAATTTGGAAAGTAAACGGCTCAATCGATATAAGATCCCCAGCGTGCAAGCGAATCCGTTTTGCTTCTTTCAATTTTATCCCATTCAGAAACGTCCCATGTCGTGAGCCCATATCTTGGATTTTCCAAAATGAGCCATCTTCAGTTTCATGTTTACTCACAGTGGCATGGTTACGTGAAACAGTTGCTCCAGAAGGTAGCGGGAGAGTATTTTCAGGTCCTCTTCCAATAGTAATTGGATCATCTCCCTGTAATGCCAATGTATGGATTTCGGGACCATGTAGGGTTTCTAACACAAGTTTTGATTCTATTGGCATAAGGGTGCCTTATAGAATACCGCAATGGGGTCGGATACATGTATACCAGACTCTAAGTTGCTTCATGAATGAGACTTTGCTACACTACCTCGTTCACTAAAAAAACCGTTACTACCACTACGTCGTGATGTGCTGGCCAGCATTCACAAAAACGTTGGTGGAAGGCAAGGAGAATGACATGGCCAAAAAGATAGAAAAGCAATTCAAAGTGCTCGCGCCCGGTGGTCAAGCCACCCCAGCACCCCCTCTTGGACCAGCACTTGGTGCCAATGGCGTCAATCCTGGTCAATTTATCCAGATGTTCAACGATCGAACACGCGACCTCAACGGCAAAGTCGTTGGCTGCATCATCACGTTGTATGCAGACCGCTCATTTGAGATTGAAATCAAGTCTTCGCCAGCCGCAGTCCTCATTTGCAATGCCGCAGGAATCGAAAAAGGCTCCGGCGTCCCACATACTGAAAAAGTTGGTTCAGTTACAAAAGACCAAATACGATCGATCGCTGAAGAGAAGATGGAAGACCTCAACGCTGCCACAATCGAGTCAGCAATGCGGATTATTGAAGGTACAGCACGCTCAATGGGCGTGACTGTGGAGGGAGCATAACCCATGGCACGAATAACAAGACGACAAAAAGCAAATACTGAAATCGCCGAAAAAGGCAAAATCGCCCAAAGCATTCCAGAAGCGATAAAACTACTTAAAACATATCCTGCCGCAAAGTTCGACCAAACAGTCGAAGTTGCGATTCACCTCTCAATTGACCCAAGACAGGCTGACCAGCAACTTCGGGGTTCAGTTTCTATGCCCAAAGGTGTTGGAAAATCGGCCAAAGTTATCTGTTTCTGCGGTAAAGATAAGGAAGATGCAGCAAAAGCTGCTGGTGCCATTGAAGCTGGTTCAGAAGAGCTTGTGAAGAAAATTGAGGGTGGATGGCTTGATTTTGACGTCGCCATCGCAACTCCAGACATGATGCGGTACGTTGGGAAACTAGGTAGACAACTAGGCCCAAAAGGCCTCATGCCTTCGCCAAAGGCTGGAACAGTAACACCTGACATTGAAACAGCAGTTGCTGAGTTTGCAGCTGGAAAAGTCGAGTATCGAAACGATGATGGTGGAAACATCCATTGTATAGTTGGCAAGATGAGTTTTTCTGAAGAAGATTTGGCGGAAAACCTCGGTTTTTTCGTGAATCTCGTTTCAAAAGCACGCCCTGCCGCTGTAAGGGGAGAGTACATCAAAAATTGTTCAATCAGCGCCACAATGACCCCAAGCGTAAAGGTAGCAATCTAATAACTTGCTACTCCAAAAGGAGTTACACCAATGAGTAAACAAATCAAAGATATGATTGTTGCCGACTACAAGCGACGATTTGATGGCGTTGGGGACGCTCTCATTATCGATATACGTGGCATCGAAGCAAACGAGAACAATGACCTTCGGGTTGACCTTCTCGGCAAAGATATCCATATCACGGTTCTTAAGAACAGCCTTGCGAAGACAGCCTTTGAAGGTACAGAACTTGAAGTCCTCACGACGACTCTCTCAGGGCCATCTGCTCTTGTGTTTGGTGGAGATTCGGTCGTTGACGTTGCACGAAACCTCGTTGATTGGGCAAAAAAGGTCAAACAACTCGAATTGAAAGCGGCCGTCCTAGATGGTGAATTATTCGAAGGAGTTGAAGGCGTAAAACGACTCAGCGACTTCCCAACCAAGGAAGAAGCACAAGGTATTGTTGTTCAGTTGGTACTTTCACCAGCTGGCAACTTGGTCAAAGCAGCAACAAGCCCAGGTAGCAACTTACTTGGAATTATCAAAGAAATTAAATCTCGTCTCGAAGAAGGAACCGCCATTGAAAAAGTTGGTGGATACATTACCTAATCGAAGCGAAAATCACGACATCGCGTTTGGGACTGGCCCGTTTGGGTTAAAAGTCGCACAGGGTGGCTCCTCTCCCACGCATGACACTTTTACTGGAGTATGAATATTATGAGCGAAGAAGCAACAGCAACAAAAGAATTCGATAAAGCGATCAGCAAAATTGGCGATGAAATCGCTGGATTAACCTTGACGCAAGCAGTCGATTTAGCAGATTACATGAAGGATACCTACGGTATCGAACCGGCAGCAGGTGGCGCAGTCATGATGGCAGGCCCAGCTGGCGGCGATGGTGGTGAAGATGAACAAACAGAGTTCGACGTTGTCCTCGAAGCAGCTGGCGATAAGAAAATTGCGGTAATCAAGGCTGTTCGAGAAATCACTGGTCTCGGGCTCAAAGAAGCCAAAGCGATGGTCGACGAAGCGCCAAAGGCTATCAAAGAGAAATGCACTGAAGACGAAGCAAATGACGTCAAAGGCAAGCTCGAAGAAGCTGGCGCAAGCGTTACCGTCAAGTAACTTATTGCTATGCAACAACTTAAAACGGCGAGTGCTTTTGCACTCGCCGTTTTTTTCTCTTCTGAGCAGTACTCCGCTCCACTGGTAATCAAAGAGAAGCAGTTCAAAGTTGAACTCGGAGGGCTGCAATAGCCCGATAATGCAAGAATGGTGGGATTGCAAAAAAAATAAAAAAATATTTAAGTTTTTGAGCCCGCTCCTTGCCCAAAAACAGCGTTTCGTATACTCTACGATGCTCGGCAGCGGCGGTCGCGGCAACTTGGAAGACACAGTACGAAACATACATACAAACAAGCAAACTGCTTTTCAACGCAGTAACGGCTAGTTGTGAGGTTTATTTATGGCGACGAATACGGTACGCGATTTTTCAAAACGCGGAGATGCAATTCCTGTACCACCACTCACCAAAGTTCAAGGTGAAGCATACGAACGACTTATCCAATCTGACATTGCACCGCTCGAAAGAGAGCCTATCGGGCTCGAAGCACTTCTTCGCGAAGTCTTTCCTATCGAAGCATACGACGGTTCAATGCGAGTTGAATATTTATATTACAAACTAGAAGACCCAAGATACACCGTCGATGAATGCAAAGAACTTCGTTTAACATACGGTCGCCCTTTCAAAATTGGTGTCCGCTTTGTTCGTGACGGAATTGCTGAAGTTCTAGAAGAAGAAATCTACATCGGCGAAATACCTCTTCTCATAGGTGGCGGCGAATTCATCATCAATGGTTCCGAACGGTGTATTGTTAACCAACTTCACCGATCACCTGGTGTTGACTTTTCAATTCAAGATGACATGGGCGATCGCCAGTTACACAAAGCTAGAATTATTCCTGAACGCGGCTCATGGATTGAGATAGAAGTTACAAAAAAAGACGTGTTAGCGATGAAGATTGATCAGTCGGCAAAAATTGCTGCTACTACATTCCTCCGCGCTCTTGATGAAGACTACAGTTCAACAGAAAAAATCCTAGACCGATTCTATGATGTCCAGGAAATGTCTGTCAATAAGTTGAAGCCTGAGTATTACTCTGCTGAACTTATCATCGACTCAGAAACCGGCGAAGAACTTTGTAAAATCGGTGCCCAAATTGGTGATGCGTACGATGCAATTCTTGCATCTCCAATCAAGAAAATTTCTGTAATCGCTGACCCTGCGGACCCACTTATTCTTAACACTCTTGCCGTCGAGAAACTCGACTTTCTTGCTGATGCAACTGAACATGAAGCATCTTTGTTAAAGATTTATGGACGATTGCGACCCGGCAACCCACCACAAGTAGACAAGGCAAGAGCATTGTTTGCAGACAAATTCTTTGATGACAACCGATACCGACTTGGCAAAGTTGGGCGCTTCCGCATCAATCGTAAGTTCGACATGGAAGTCCCTGAAGATATCATGCACATTCGACCCGATGATTTCATCGCAGTCATTGAGTACTTGCTTGATTTGCGCGCTCGAAAAGATTCTGCACATATTGATGATATTGACCACTTGGGCAACCGACGATTACGAACGTTGGACGAACTTGCTGTTGAGGAGATGCGTAAAGGGTTCCTAAAACTTCGGCGCACTGTTCAAGAACGAATGAGTGTAAAAGATCCCGACGAACTTACTAAAGTTGCTGACCTCGTAAACTCCAAAGCAGTCAGCTCTGCGATAGATTTCTTCTTTGGTCGAAGTGAACTATCTCAAGTTGTCGACCAAACAAATCCGCTCTCGATGCTGGTCCACGAACGTCGACTCTCCGCACTTGGCCCTGGCGGCTTAAACAGAAAGCGAGCGGGTTTCGAAGTTCGCGATGTCCACATCTCTCACTATGGACGAATTTGTCCAATTGAGACACCGGAGGGCACGAACATTGGTCTTATTGCTTCACTTGGTATTTATGCAAAAATAGACGAATACGGCTTTATCCAAACTCCATATCGAGTGGTAAACCGAAACAAAGCCACAGACGAAGTCTGCTATCTCCGTGCAGATGAAGAAATGAACGCTGTCCTAGCACCAACTGAGGTCCTAGATGAGAAAAGTAAAATTAGCGGCGACCACGTTATTGCCCGCCGAAGTGGCGAGCTTACACAAGTTGACCCAAGCGATGTTAGATATATAGACATTTCACCGAAACAACTCGTCGGTGTTTCTGCATCTTTGATTCCATTCCTCGAACACGACGATGCAAACCGAGCGTTGATGGGCTCTAACATGCAACGGCAAGCGGTTCCTCTGATTATTCCTGACCCACCAATTGTTGCGACTGGCATGGAAAAAATTGTTGGAAATTTCTCCGGCATGTTGGTGAAAGCAAAACAGAGTGGCACAGTCACCTTTGTTGATGCTCGTCGCATTTTAATTGACAACTCCGACGAATATATTTTGAAAACATTCCGAGGTCTTAACGAACGCACATGCCAATCACAAAAGCCTATCGTCAAAATTGGTGACAAAGTTAAAAAGGGGCAAATCATCGCTGACGGTGCATCAACCGTAGATGGTGAACTTGCTATTGGTAAGAATGTGCTTGTAGCCTTCAACACTTTTGACGGCTACAACTTTGAAGATGCAATCGTCATCTCTGAACGTCTTGTCAAAGACGATGTGTTTACGTCCATTCACATCAATTCATACGAAGTTGAGGTGCGAGACACAAAACTCGGCAAGGAAGAGTTTACCTGTGATATTCCAAACGTGTCCGAACGTCAGTTAATGAATCTGAATGAAGAAGGCATCATTAGAGAAGGCGCACGTGTTGGACCAAATGACATACTCGTTGGCAAAGTAGTTCCAAAAAGCAAGAACGAACTTACACCAGAAGAAAAGTTGCTCCACGCCATCTTTGGTCGAGCGGGTGAAGATGTAAAAAATGAATCTCTAAATGTTCCAGCCGGTTCAAGTGGCGTTGTCATTGGAACCAACCACTTCAGTCGTCGCATGCATCTTGACGATGATCAAAAGAAACAGATCAAACGAAAAATGGCGGCGTATGAAGAAGAGATGAATAGTGTAGCCATCACACTCTTTAGAGACATGGTTGCCGAAATGAATGAAGTTTTGGGTACCGAAATGGTCGACCCTGCAACTCGTCAAAAAGTTGGTCTCTCAGATATCCCAGAAGTAATCATTGAACAAATTGAAGGCTTCTCTGAAAAATGGATAAAGGGATCAAAAGACACCAAAGCCAAGGCGATCACAATCCAAGAACAATATTGGCCACGAATTGAAGCTATTGATACAGAAAAAGAACGAAAACTCGCACACATGAAACGTGGTGATGAGCTTCCTTCGGGCGTACTTGAAAAAGTTGTTGTGTATCTTGCAAATAAACGTGCCATCTCAGTTGGTGACAAAATGGCTGGTCGACACGGAAACAAAGGTGTTATTGCACGTATTGTTCCTGAAGAGGATATGCCGTTCATGGAAGATGGTACACCTGTTGATATTTTACTCAACCCACTTGGTGTCCCATCCCGAATGAACGTCGGCCAACTTCTTGAACTTCACCTTGGCTGGGCAGCAAAAGTTCTCGGTTTTCAAGCAGTCACACCAGTCTTTGACGGTGCAACTGAAAACGAAGTTCTTGGAGCAATTCAAGAAGCAAACGACTCTGTCCTTGCCAAACGAAAAGAGTTTGAAGAAACAGGGAAAAACCCAGGTACTTCGAGAGAAATTTTGGCTGAAATTCCATTTGCAGGCAAAGTTCAACTCCACGATGGTCGCACAGGTGAACCATTTAAACAACCGAGCTCAGTTGGCGTGATGTACATGTTGAAACTGCATCACTTGATTGACGACAAAATCCACGCTAGATCAACGGGTCCTTACAGTTTGATTACCCAACAGCCCCTTGGCGGCAAGGCAAGAACTGGCGGGCAACGCTTTGGCGAAATGGAAGTATGGGCGTTGGAAGGATATGGAGCAGCATACATGTTGCAAGAATTGCTCACTGTAAAAAGTGATGATGTGGAAGGTCGTACTAAGATTTACGACTCCATTGTGAAGGGCAAAAATATACTTGAGGCTGGCATGCCCGTTGTATTTGATGTTTTGTGCCATGAGATTAGAGGCCTTTGTATGAATATTGAGTTGGAGAAGGATCAAGAAGAAGCAACGAGCCTCCTTTGATCCAACTTCGTTTGTTACGTAACGATCTTCAACACACTTGTAGATAGGAATTAAGAACAATGTCTGAACAAGTCTTTGATAAAGTCAACGATTTTAAATCTGCCCGCATCGGTCTAGCAAGTCCGAGCGATATTCGTAGCTGGAGTTTTGGCGAAGTCAAAAAACCAGAAACTATTAACTATAGAACGTATCGTCCTGAAAAGGACGGACTTTTCTGTGAACGAATTTTTGGTCCTGAACGTGACTATGAATGTGGTTGCGGAAAGTACAAGGGAACAAAGTTCAAAGGCATTATTTGCGACCGCTGTGGTGTTAAGGTAACACACTCCCGGGTTAGACGAAAGCGGATGGGACACATAAACCTCGCAGCATCTACCGTACACATTTGGTTCTTCAAAGCTTTGCCAAGCCGGCTAGGAACTCTACTCGGAATGAAAACTTCCGACCTCGAGAAAATTATTTACTTCCAAGACTACGTCGTACTTGAAGCAGGCGATGCTGAAATGGATGGAACTCCCCTGGAATACAAACAAGTTATTACAGAGGATCAGTATCGAGACATTACAAGTCGTGGTGGCTATGGGGACTTCCGTGCGGTCATGGGTGCAGAAGCAATCCGAGAAATTATCGAAGCGCTTGATTTGCATGAAGAAATACAAATCATCCGCGAAGGATTAGCAAGCACACGATCGAAGCAAAAGACCGCAGATCTTGCAAAACGATTAAAACTTATCGAACAACTCAAGGGAAGTCACAACGAACCATCTTGGATGGTTCTTGATGTTGTCCCAGTCATTCCTCCTGAACTTCGCCCACTCGTCATGCTTGAATCAGGAAACTTCGCAACGAGCGATTTGAATGATTTATATCGAAGAATTATCAACCGAAATAACCGGTTGAAAAAATTAATGGATCTCAACGCTCCAGAAGTCATCATTCGAAACGAAAAACGAATGTTACAACAAGCAGTTGACGCCCTCTTTGATAATGGTAGATGTCGTCGCCCAGTCTTAGGAAGTTCAAACCGACCACTTAAATCGATTACGGACATGATTAAGGGGAAACAAGGTCGCTTCCGAGAAAACCTTCTCGGAAAACGCGTTGACTACTCAGCACGATCTGTCATTGTTGTTGGCCCAAACCTCAAACTAAACCAATGTGGTCTTCCAAAGAAAATCGCGCTTGAGTTGTATCAACCTTTCATTATTCGATGCTTAAAAGAACGAGGTCTTGCTGACACAATTAAATCTGCGAAGCGTATGCTCGAACGAAGAGATGAAGAAGTTTGGGATATTCTTGAGCAAGTCATTCACCAACATCCTGTGCTGTTAAATCGCGCGCCCACCCTTCACAGGATGGGAATCCAAGCATTTGAACCTGTACTAGTTGAAGGCAAGGCTATCACACTTCACCCACTTGTTTGTACTGGGTATAACGCCGACTTTGATGGCGACCAAATGGCTGTGCACCTTCCACTTTCTATTGAAGCACAAACTGAAGCGCATGTCCTCATGCTTTCAACGCATAACATTTTCTCACCTGCACATGGAAATCCGTTAGTTTCCCCAAGTCAAGACATTGTCATGGGCGTCTTTTTCTTAACCCACATGGATTTGAATGACGCTCGAGAAGAAAAGGAATTAAGAAAATTCCGAAATGCTCATGAAGCGATTCTTGCGTATGACTATGGACAAATTAAATTGCAAGAAAAAATTCAAGTTCGTCTTCCAAGATACCCAAGCATTGTTAATGACGAAACTGGCTCCATTGAACCAATGCCAGAAAACGGACGAATCATAACGACGGTTGGTCGAATCTTGTTCTGTGAAATTCTTGCCCAAGGCATGCCATTCTATAACTGCACGCTTGCAAAGAAAGGTTGTAGCCGAGTTATCGATGACACTTATGAAATCAAGGACCGAGCAGACACTTTAACTCTACTTGATGATATGAAAGAAGTAGGATTCAAGGCTTCAACATGGTCTGGCATTTCTATTGCAATCACTGATATGCGAATTCCATCAGACAAACAAGACCTCCTTGATGTGACACAACTCAAAGTTGACCGTGTTGAAATGGCGACTGCTGCTGGTGCAATTACAAACCAAGAACGCCACAACCAACTTCTCGACTTATGGTCTCATTGCCGTGAAGAACTTACTGGTTCACTTATTAAAACACTTGAAGATGATCGCAGAAACCCGGTAGACAACAGCTACGTTGATGTTGATTCAAAAGAAGGTGTCCGATACCTCAATCCAGTATTTTTAATGTCCACATCTGGCGCTCGAGGTAACGTGAGCCAAATGCAGCAACTTGCAGGTATGCGTGGTTTGATGACAAAGCCAAGTGGCGAAATTATCGAAACGCCTATTAAGGCGAATTTCAGGCAAGGCTTAAATGTGCTTGAGTACTTCTCATCGACTCACGGTGCACGAAAAGGACTGGCGGATACCGCTCTAAAAACTGCAGACTCTGGCTACCTCACACGGAAACTCTATGACGTATCACAACCTGTTGTAATCAACGAATTCGACTGTGCTACGAAACGCGGGATTACTAAACGTGCGGTGTATAAGAACGATGAAATCCATGTTCAACTTCGCGATCTGATTGTTGGTCGCACGAGCATGCAGACAATCATTAATCCTGTCACTGACAAAGTTATAGTTGCAAACAAACAAGTCATTGATGAAAAAGTAGCAACTGATTTAGACAATCTCAATATTGAAGCTGTACAAGTGCGAAGCCCTTTGACTTGTGAATCTGAATCGGGATGTTGCGCTCTATGTTATGGGCATGACCTCTCCACGAGTCAGATTGTTGAAGAAGGCATGGCCGTCGGAACTATCGCGGCGCAATCCATTGGTGAACCCGGAACACAGTTAACAATGCGTACCTTCCACACCGGTGGAGTTGCATCTCGTGAATTTGTTGAAACAAATTACAAGGCACCTCATTCAGGAACAATGGTTCTTCGAGACTGCAACGAAGTTCCACTTCCAGACAATACCGACGGTCACCTTATAACACTCAAGCAAACTGGCGAACTTGTCATTGTTGATGACAAAGGTCGTGAACTTGATAAAGCATTCCGTGTCCCATACGGCGCAACAGTCCGCATGGCTTCGGGGACAAAGGTGAAAAAGGGCAATATTCTGGTTGAATGGGATCCTCACGTAATGCCAATCCTTGCGGAAAAAACCGGCAGTGTTGTCTTTAAAGACATCGAAATCGGCATGACACTAAGAGAAGAAGATAGCAAGGGTGTCATCGAACGAATAATTACCGAACACACTGGTGATTTACATCCTCAAATTTTAATTCAGGACAATGATCAAACACTTGATTTCCATCACTTACCTGCGAAGGCTCGCTTGGAAGTGGAGAGTGGAGAACAAGTCGTCACAGGCCAAATGCTTGCTCGACGTCCTCGAGAAGTGAAGGGATCTGCTGACATTGTTGGTGGTCTTCCTCGTGTTACCGAAATTTTTGAAGCTCGTGTTCCAAAGGAACCAGCAATTCTTGCTCGCGTGACTGGACGAGTTGATCTTCAGGCTGAACGCAAACGAGGCAAAATGGTCATCCACATTGTGCCAGATGGCAGTGATCCTGTTGAGCACCTCGTTCCTCAAGGCAAACACTTGTTAGTTCACACCGGAGACAATGTTATCGCAGGAAGCCAACTTACTGAGGGACCTCGCGATCCAAATAACATTCTTGATATTAACGGTGAAGAAGCGCTATACAACTACATGATTTCTGAAGTACAAAATGTATATCGTGCTCAGGGCGTGCCAGTTTCAGACAAGCACATTGAAGTTATTCTCTCTCGCATGCTGAGTAAAATTCAAGTCCAAAAAGCAGGCGATACCGACATGCTTCCAATGGACTTTGTAGAGCGATACAAGTTCCGAGTCGCAAACAAAAAACTCGATGGTGCTCTTCTTATTAAAGATGCAGGCGATACTGAATTCGCAGTCGGCGATATTATCGAAAAAGATGTCATCAAAGAAGCTAACGCTATTGCGGAAGCAGAAGGAAAGGCACCTGCTAAAACCTCGAGACCAAAAAAGGCAACTGGTAAACCACTCCTTCTTGGAATTACAAAAGCTGCGTTGCAATCTGAGTCTTTCTTGTCGGGTGCATCCTTCCAAGAAACGACGAAGGTGCTCACTGAGGCAGCCTTACGTGGTGCTGGGGATCACCTCAAGGGTCTCAAGGAAAATGTTCTACTAGGACACCTCGTCCCAGCGGGTACAGGATTCGATTCATATCAAAGCATGAAAGTTAAATTACTTGTTGATCCACTTCCAACTGATGAAGATAGTGAAGAGAGCATGCTCGCGATTGCAACTGCTCGGGCTGAAGCTGCCGGTGCACAACCAGGCGGACCTACAGTTCAAGTGCCTATGCCATCCTCCCCAGTGGAAGCTGGTGAAGTTTCATAAATGAGTCTGCGACGGGTCTGACCCGTCGCAGTGAATTGTACAACCGTTTTCAATATTTTTTAATATGGCTACGAAGACGCAGAGATACGGAGAATACAAAAAAATTTATTTTCCTCTCTGTGCCCTCCGTGACAATGTGGCAAAATTCACCATTCGAACACTGCAATCAACGAGTAAGCTGAAAATATATGGTGGCGACACTTCTGACTAGGGAGAGACCCGCGGCAGTCCATCTCGCCTAACGGCGACGAACCATCGTCACATGATTTCCCCGATCATTAATCTGCACTTCAGTCATAAAAGCTCGAATCATTGCAAGTCCCCTACCCGATGGGATGGTTAAGTTTTCAGTCGCTGTGGGGTCTGGGATTGCGTCTGGGTCATACCCTCTCCCTTGATCGACTACTTCAATCTGCACGAATTGATGGGTCACCACCCATGAAACATCTATTTCGTCGGTTGTCTCCCCTTGATGTCCATGGAGCAATGCGTTTGCGAGGGCTTCTTCAAGCGCGACTCGAACGGAAAAAAGATCGTGGTCAGAATATTCAAATTTGTGCATCAATCCAAGAACAGCTTCTTGAACTTCATCAAAGGAACCACGAACGCCTGGAATCGTTACTTGATGCTTGTTTGGTTGGTCTGCACTTGAGCACATTCAATAATCTTAGGCCTATCCTCAAAAGTATCCGCGAGTATAACAATACACAAGCCTCTAACTTGAGAAGGGCAATACTCCTTCACGTAGGATTTACCGAACAAAACTAAACGCATCTGCAAGTGAGTCGCAGATAGTAAACGCTTTGTCTAACTTCGTAATACGGAAAACATCTCGAATTGGACCATCGAGAGAAGCAAGAACGAGCTTTCCCTTCTTGTCCCCAATTTTAGTGTTTACTGTAATTAACATTCCGAGCGCGGATGACGAAAGTGCATTCACGTTCTGAAAGTTCAAAACAACTTTAGGGCATCCCTTGCGTTCGATTACAGACGAAAGCTCGTCACCAATACGTCGAATGCAAATTTCATCGAGGATGTTACTTTCAACAAACTCAACATTTGTGATGCCATCTCGTTCAAATATTTGTAGCAATGATGTCTCTGCCATATTCATGATTCCTTACGTACGTACTTTACCGTAAGAATGAATCATTCGCACCCGCATCGAGAATACTTCGGCTAAATAACATTTCTTCATTCTCTTGTTGAATGATGATCTCTGGCCGTAGAAGGATAATCAACGTGGTTTCTTCACGATTTGTCGTCCTATTCGTAAAGAATCGATTGAGATATGGGATTTTTGAGAGCACTGGAACACCAACTTCAGTTTCATATTCGCGAACCTTGCGTTGTCCACCGAGAAGAGCTGTACCCTTGTCAGGTACAGAAACTGTCGTTCGAATACGATGTCGTAACGTTGAAGGAAGGTCTACCGTGGAATCGATTCCGATTGCCCCCCCACCACCAGCGCCACCGCCTGCTGCTGCTGCTGAAAAATCTGCAGTTGAGTTGAATTCAACTTCTTGAACGTTGAAGTCTACTTCCATTGTGACGTACCGTCGATCAGCAGAAATAACGCCTTGAACTTCAAACCGAACGCCTGAACCAGCAGTTCCAATAACAGGCGTGTATCCGATAGCTCCAGCATTAGAGTCGAGATTTAGGGACGAAACATACGCGACTTCTCTAGAGATGTTTATCCAAGCTCGCTGTCCATTATGCATTGTGAGTCGTGGAGCTGTAAGAATAGTATTTCGCTTATCCGCTTGCGTCGCTTCAATCATAAGGTCAACTTGAACATCATCCATAAATTGCAAACCAAAGCCAAGTGCAGGGTTCGCACCTGATACAAGAGAGCCAAACGAGTTAAAGTTACCAATAGTGTTAATTAATTGATTTGAATTTTGTACTATCCCAAGAGGGCTGATTCCTGACCCTTGTCCTTGACCAACATTGGTGTAGTTTGCACCATTTGGTGGCGTAAGCGTCCAAATCATTTGTGAAGGGTCATCTGGATCTGGACTAGGAACGTAAGAACCCCATGGAATCGTATTGCCTGGCGCGGTCGGGTTGCCGTCAGCATCGGGACCTGTCCAGACGATTGGATCTACGACTTGCCCATTTGGCAAGAAGAAATCACTTAGGGAAGCGGTTGGATCATTCGCGCTCAGTTGGTTGGACATGTTATTATTGGTATTAAAGTACAAGTCCAAATCAAAGCCAATTTGTTCGAACCAATCTGTTGCAATTTGCAAGAATCGTGATTCAACATTTATCTGTAAAGCACGAACTTCTCTAAGCTTTGAAAGCAACGATGTAATCTCTCTATGGACTGCTGGGGTTTGCTTAATAATAAAGTTACCGTTGATTGCATCAATCTCATGCTGACCGTCATCATCCCACTGCCAAGCACCTGAAGGACTCGTGATGTATTTTTCAATGAGTGTCTGCAACTCTTCCATCAATTCTTCTTGGGTTAATCCAGCATCGACGTCACCATCACCAATGCCGCCATCACCACCGCCGCTACCACCACCGCCGCCGCTACCGCCGCCGGAGCCACCGCCACCACCGCCGCCGAAGCCACCACCTGTACCGCCGCTACCGCCGGTGCCACCACCACCACCGCCGCTTGTTGCAGACAACGCAGGTGCTGTAAAGTCTCTAATTTCAAAGAGTAAATCAGTGACGCTATAGACTTCGATATATGTGTGATCTTTTAGCGCGTGCTTTGTGGATATTTCCAAGACGCCATCACGAATGTCGTACCAAACCAAATCACTTGCATCAGCTTTAATTGGATCGTCTGGATTGTTTTTGATGTTGACGTAATTGAGAACACGTTCCAAGAAAATAATCAAACTGACATCGCCCATCTTCAGACTTTGAATTGTAAAAGTCGGAGTGACTGGAAAATCAGTATCCATTGCTTCAAGCGTTGCCCAGTCAATAAAAAAGTCGCCGGGCACTTCAGAAGAAAGTTGTATTTCATTGAGGACATCTTCTAATGATCGATCTTCAATATCATGGGCTCTACCTGAAGTTTTTTCCATGGCGACTTTGATGACACGATTTTGAATCGATTCACTAAATCCTGCAGCTGAGCCTAGACGCCGAATCGTCAAGTTCTCCCACTCAGAAGGGTATGTCATAATTCCAGAAGTAGATTTATCACCAGGACCAACAAAGTTTTTCTCTGGAGGAATAAGTGCCTCTTGATTTTGAAGAAGAAGTTCTGATGTGCCTATCTCTTTTGTGCGACCGTATTTTGCAAAGTCTTCGAAAATTTTCGCTTGCCGCAAAGCATCTCGAAGTGCAAGAGCTGCAGCATTGTGTTTGTCCATAAACAGGATTTCTTCAACAATGCCGATCGCTTGTTGGTACTTTCTTTCGTATTGAAGTTGGCGAATACGTTTCATGTTTTCGCTAATCAACTGCGCTCTTTTTTGTGATTCTTCAGTTTGACGTTTTGCTTGATCTTTCGAGCGTTCATCCGCTTGGGTGACCAAGCGTTGTTGTTGCCATGCTTCCTGCAACTGCGCAATTTCTGCATTTAATGCACTCGCTTCAACACGTTTTTGATTGTATTCATCTTCAGAAAACAGTTTTTTATCTGCACCTTCAAGGCGAGCAAGCGCCCCTGCGACTATCTGACGAGCTCGGTCAAAGTCTTCACGGGCAAGTCGATCTTGTGCTGAGGACATGGCGTCTTTAAACAATTCCCGAGCTTCTGCACGAGCCATCTGAATTTGTTGCTGATATTCTGATAAAAGCTGAGATTGGTCAAGCATTGAATAAGCATGCTGTAACCCTTTAATGATTTCAGGATTGTTTGGAAGATATTGACTTGCTTCAGAATATTTTATTGCTGCTTTTCGCCATTTACCTTCAGCTGCAGCATCATTCGCATCTTTAAGCGTTCGGATACCTAATTCGCTCTCCAACTCATTGCGTTTAGATTTGGCGATTAAAGCCACAAGTTCTTCGTGTGATAAATCTTGTAATTCATCAATAATAATTTTATCCGAAGTATCGGAGATAACAAAATCATCTTCTTCTTCAAGTGTTGGTAAAGCCTGTGCTGCAACGTACTTAGTGAACGTTGAAAGCGAACAGAAACTCAGCGTAACTGCCAAGACGAATCCGTAGCTAGAAGACGAAGTAATTTGATTGACAAGACGGTTCATAGAACTCTCCATAGTAAGAAACCTGCACTCTAAACTCTAAGTAGCGAGACATAGATATTTCGACTATTCAGCACGTTGCTCAACAATCGAAAATCCCCATTCCTCCAAACTCGCCCAAAACTTAAAATCACCCGAAATGTATAAAGATATGACCCGAAGAATCGGATAGCCTACTTGGAGAAATGCTGTCTCGCAAGGGATTCTGCCTCACCTTCTGTTTTTTCTCGGACCTTTACTTCGATTCAACTGAATTCGTTTGAGATTCCATCATGTTGAGAAATCTCTGAAAAAGGTAAGACGCGTCATGGGGGCCAGGAGACGCTTCTGGATGGAACTGAACGCCCATTATTGGCATTTCCCTGTGTTTAAACCCTGCTACTGTGTCATCATTGAGATGGCGGTGGGTCACTATGCACCCTGCATCAAGAAGCGATTGCTCATCGACACAAAAACCATGATTTTGGCTTGTTATCTCAACTTTTTCCGTTTCAACATCACGAACAGGCTGATTTGCCCCTCTGTGGCCAAATTTGAGCTTCCATGTGGTTGCCCCGAGTGAGAGTGCGAGCATCTGATGTCCAAGGCAAATACCAAACATTGGTAGCTTCCCAACAATCTCCTTCAGCATTGAAACAGTTGATGCCACAGCGGAAGGATCACCGGGACCATTCGAGATAAAGAGGCCATCGGGCTGGTATTCCATGATTTCTGATGCTGCCATCGTGCTTGGCACTGATATGACCTCACATCCTAGCGAGGCTAAGTGTCTATAAATATTAGACTTAGCGCCGCAGTCAATTGCCACTACCTTCCACAGATTGCTCGCTTCTGCATCGGTGGGTGCCCCCCATTCTCCAAGAGTCTCCTTCCATGTTGATGGGGTTTCACAGGTAGAAGCTGTGGCTAAATCTTGCCCAGACATGACTGGGCTTTGTTGTGCAAGCTCTACAAGGGCTTGGTCAGAAATAGACTCATCTGTACTCATCGCTCCCCGCAGAGACCCTGTTTCTCGAATGATACGAACCAACGCCCTCGTATCAACACCGGAGAGAGCTGGAACTCCCTCGGCAGCAAGCCAGTCGCATAACCTATTGTCAGATCTATAGTTCGACACTGTTCTGGAAAGTTCTTTCACAACAAAACCCGAAACTTGCACGTGATTCGACTCCATATCATCCGCATTGACACCATAGTTACCAATTTCAGTTGCCGTCATCAACAATATTTGCTCGGAATAACTTGGATCAGTCAGGGCTTCCTGATATCCGGTCATTGCAGTATTAAAAACAACTTCTCCACACGTAGGTGTTTCACTATCTCCTCCGAATGATTCTCCGTAGACAATCGTCCCGTCCTCAAGTGCCAATCTACAAACTTTCGATGCCATCATCACATTCTACCAAGAACCACTCGCTTCTGAGCCATTGCCTAACCTCTGAGTAGTACTCTGTGTACAACTCTGAGTCATTGGATACTTGCAAAAACTTGGCGTAATCCGCAGGAGTTAGTTCGAATTCGGCTGAGAGTTCAGGGTCACAGTGGATCCCCTGCGGTGAATAGATACACGCTGTTGCCATTTGGACTGTACACTCGGCACGCGATGGCTGGCTTGTTTGATGAACCTTCTGTTTCTTATGTACAAGTTGCTGTGGAGCGTGGCGTCGATCAATTTCAAGATGGATTGACCTACGGTGTCCCACAACGACTGCACCCCCTCCAGATTGGGCAACTTGTCACCGTTCCCCTTGGAAAAGGCAACTCACCAACAAAGGCCTGGGTTATCGAAACGGCAAACGAGCCCCCATCGCTGCCCAAGGGAAAAGAAACAAAGCAGGTGTATGAAAAAGATCGTGACGCAATCTCACTTCCGGAAGATCTAGTCGCTCTTGCAAAATGGATGAGCCAATATTACTTCACGCCCATCGGCCCAACGCTCGCAACCATGTTGCCCGGCCCAGTACGTCATGGAACTGGACTCGTCACTCGACAACTTGTAGACATTGCAACAAACCCGCCCCAAGCATCCATTACAAAAAAACAACAACTTGTATTAGATACACTCGCAGCTTTACCTACATCTGAACGGCCACTTGAACCATCATCGTTGATGAAACTCGCAAACATTGGTAGCCGAAGCCCAATCGATCGACTTATTGCGAATGATCAACTTACTTGCCACCACGTCACACGTGTTGAAGCAACGTGGTTTCGGCAAGCAGTGGACAACTCGATTCCTGACAAACTTACAGAAGAACAAACCGAAGCAGTTGATTCTATTTCTCCAACACTCTCTGGATATTCTTCCCATTTGTTATTTGGTGTAACAGGTTCTGGCAAAACAGAAGTGTTCATTCGCCTCATTGAAAAAGCCATCGCGGATGGCGGTGTTGCCCTCTACCTTGTTCCCGAAATTTCACTTACTCCACAAACCGCTGCACGTCTTATGGGAAGATTCCCAGATAAACGAATCGCAATACTTCATTCTGCACTCACAAAATCTCAACGCCACCAACAGTGGGCACTTGTTGCAAGCGGGAAGGCAGATATCGTTCTTGGTGCACGGAGTGCTGTGTTTGCGCCAATTCAACCAGACCAACTTCGCATTATTATCGTCGATGAAGAGCACGATAACTCATTTAAACAAGATCAAGCACCTCGGTATCACGGGCGAGACATTGCCATTCGCCGTGCATGGATGGCGAACTGTCCCGTAGTTCTTGGTTCAGCAACACCTTCGATGGAGTCTTGGTGGAATGCGACTTGTCGCAACATTTCAACATTGCACGAACTCACTAAAAGAGCGCCTGGCCTTGTCTCTCCTGAAATAGAGGTTGTGGATATGAAATACGAACGAAGGCAAAATGAAATCGGGTACGCGGTATTAAGTAAGACACTTGAAAGATCCATCCACCAAACTCTTGCAAAAGGCGGCCAAGTGCTACTCTTACTAAACCGTCGCGGATTTGCTCCTTGGATTGCATGCTCTAGTCGAACTTGTGGTTGGATGATGAAGTGCGACCACTGCGATTCGTCCATGGTATACCACAGAAGAAAACCCCTCGAACAAGCTGGATTTGTTCGATGTCACCATTGCTCGACGGAACAAAGAGTTCCGAAGCAATGTCCAGATTGTTCAAAAAAAATAATCCAACTCGGAGCAGGAACCCAACGTGTCGAAGCGATACTCCGCGAAACTTTGCAAATTCCATGTGAACAGATTGCACGACTTGATTCTGACACCATGCGAAAATCAAGCGAGTTGCATGCAATGCTTGACAAGTTTGGCAAGGGCGAGATAAAGGTATTACTGGGCACACAAATGATCGCGAAGGGGCTCGACTTTCCAAACGTGCAACTCGTTGGAGTTATCGATGCAGATACAGCTATCGATCTGCCTGATTTTCGTGCAGCTGAGCGAACCTATCAAATTGTTTCTCAAGTCTGTGGTCGCTGTGGCAGAGGTGAGGGAAATGCAAAAGCAATCATTCAAACCTTCAGCCCAAACGCAGCACCAATACACCTCGCTAGCAAAAGTGCATATAAACAATTCGCAACAGAAGAACTCGCATTCCGACAAGCGACTCACGTGCCTCCAATTACAAGAATGGCACGATTCATTATCCGCGATCGAACATTCGAGAATGCTGCGGGTCGAGCTGATTCACTCTCCGACAGACTTCGCTCAATTGCCTCTGAAGGCGTGACCGTTTCCGCCGCCTCAACTTGCGTGTTACCTCGAATTGCAGACCGCTTTCGATTTGACGTTATTGTCACTGCGCCAACTTCCCAAACGCTTCAAGCATTCTTAAAACTTGCTCGAAAATCGGTATGTGCAAGTAGAGACCTTGCCGTTGATATTGACCCGATATCCATGCTATAAACGGCACCTAGAAACAGATTTTGATACAATCACCCGTTTAGCACATGAATGGAAAATGCGAACTATGCATTCTGAAAAGCAAGAACAAGTGGGACTCACTCCCGCCACGATTGCTCCAGCAGTAAACAGCTGGAATGCTGATTACCTCGACAACATGCAACAAGCATGGAAGGAGGATCCAACAACCGTCACGAAAGATTGGCAAGACTTTTTTGCGGGTTTTGAACTCGGGAACGCTACAAGCACGGGCAAAACTTATAATGAATGCACTCAACAAGAACAAGCAAAAGTAGACTCTCTCATCTTTCACTATCGCGCAACTGGGCATTACGCAGCAGACTTGGATCCACTTTCGATTGCACCACACACAAGCAATCACCTACAACTTTCTGCTTTCAATTTAAACAAATCACAACTTGATCAGTCATTCGACCCTGGGCACTTGTCGATTCCAAATCCATCAACCCTCCAAGATATTATCTCGAAACTCGATGCAACATATTGCAGGCATATTGGTGTCGAATATCTTCATATTGAAAATACTGAGCAACGGCGGTGGCTTCAGCAACAGATGGAACCAAACAACAACTCGCCATCGCTTAATCCAGAAACAAAAAAACGAATTTTGCAAAAACTTGTTGAAGCAACAACTCTCGAACACTTTTGCGCCAAAAGATACCTTGGAAAAAAACGATTCAGTTTAGAGGGAAGTGAATCGCTCATTCCAATGATGAGCGAATTAATACAACACGCAGGAGATTTCAATGTTGAAGATGTCACGATTGGAATGGCTCATCGAGGACGAATCAATGTACTTGTGAACATATTGAACAAAACATATGGCCAACTCTTCACTGAGTTCGAAGAAAATTGGGAGGAAGCGTATGTTGGAGGCGGAGGAGATGTCAAATATCACCTTGGTTTCAGTGCAGACATTCTCACTCATAACGACAAGCCAGTACATGTAACCTTGGCATCAAATCCATCCCACCTTGAGTTTGGACATTCCGTCGTTCTCGGAAAAGCAAGATCGCGACAACGAGTACAGCATGAAGAAGATAGAGCACTCTGTATCCCTCTTATCATCCACGGTGATGCTAGTTTTCCTGGACAAGGAATCGTTGCAGAGATGTTCAACATGGCACATCTTGATGGATACACCGTTGGCGGGAGTATTCACTTCGTCGTGAACAATCAAATTGGATTTACGACTAATCCTCGAGATAGTTATAGTGGCCGATACTGTACAGACATTGCCAAAATGGCTGGTGCGCCCATTTTTCATGTTAATGGCGATGACCCTGAAGCATGTGTCCACACAGTTCGCATGGCGGTCGAGTACCGACAAAAATTTCATAATGATGTCGTTATTGACATGTGGGGCTATCGCAAACACGGGCATAACGAATCCGACGAGCCAGCATACACGCAACCGTTCATGTACAACGTCATTAGAAAAATGAAAAATGTCACTGAAAAATATGCCAAAACTTTAACTCAGCAAAATGTACTCAAGCAAATTGAGTTTGAAAAGATAATTGAAGAAGTCAACTCTAAATTAGACACATCGCAACAACAATCAATTGAACAACCTGTGAACCCACATGTTGCCCCGTTCAGAGAAACTTCGGCTTGGGCTGGAATCCATAGCGAACCTACACAAAGAATTGTGGACACAACAGTTCCTTTAGAGACACTCAAAAAAGTTTCGGCCGCTCTCGGAAATCTCCCAACAAGCTTCACTCCTCATTCAAAACTAACAAAAATGTTAGCCCATAGAGCGAGTGCCACCGAGACCGATTCGCTCCTCGATTGGGGCATGGGCGAACTCCTCGCCTATGGAACCCTTCTTGAAGAAGGAAGTCCAGTTCGGCTCACTGGGCAAGATGTTGAAAGGGGAACATTTAGTCATCGCCACGCCGTGCTGTTTGACACAGAGACTGGCGAATCACTCGTCCCACTCAATACAATAAGTTCTACTCAGGCAAATATATGTGTACACAATAGTCCACTTACAGAAAGTGCTTGCCTTGGATTTGAATATGGATACTCACTTGGTGACCCCCTAATGCTCATTGTTTGGGAAGCGCAATTTGGTGATTTCGTTAATGGCGCTCAAGTTATCATTGACCAATTCATTGCTTCAGCAGAAGTTAAATGGAAGCGAGCTTCTGGAATCGTCATGTTACTCCCACACGGATACGAAGGGCAAGGACCCGAACACTCTTCAGCACGACTTGAACGATTCCTTGCACTCTGTGCAAACAATAACATGAGTGTAATCCACCCCACTACACCTGCACAAATTTTCCATGCTCTGCGTCGTCAGATAAAATGGGATTTCCGTAAGCCACTTGTCGTCATGGCTCCAAAAAGTTTACTTCGCAACCCCAAAGCAGTCTCGCCGATTTCAGACTTTACCGAGAACGGTTTTTACTGTGTAATTGATGACTTTACGATTGATCCAACAACAACTACACGAATTCTTTTTTGTAATGGGAAAATCTACTACGACCTGCTTGAATATAGGAATAAGATTGGGGCAACAGATAAAATTGCACTTGTGAGAATCGAAGAACTTTATCCATTTCCAACTGCAACTCTACAAAAGGTATTGCGGCGATATGACAAAGTAGAGTACATGTACGTCCAAGAGGAACCGGAAAATATGGGCGCATGGCGTTATATAGACGCAGCATTCCGTGATAATGTAGGCATTTCGCTCACCCATGTTTGCCGAAGGCCCTGTGCATCCCCTGCAGTCGCATCGAATAAAATGCACACTATCGAACAACACCGTATTCTAGTTGAGGCAATTGGATTAGCCACGAAGTAATTATGCCAACACCAATCATCATTCCATCGCTTGGAGAATCAATCACTGAAGTTATGTTAGGACAGTGGCTCGTTAAAAATGGCCAGTGGGTTGAGAGAGACCAGTCACTTGTTGAAGTTGAATCTGACAAAGTAACACAAGAACTCCCATCACCGATTTCTGGAATTCTTACAATTGCAAAACAAACCGGAGAAGAGTGCACCATAGATGACACCATAGGTAGTATTGATGAAACTGCTGACAAGCCAATTCAAGAGGATGAACAATTAGAGGCTACCAAGGAAGTAACATCTGAAACTATCGCTTCAGCCCAACAGACAAAAAAAGCGACACCGCTTGCACAAAAAGTTGCCACTGACTTGGGGGTCTCTTTAGAAAATATTGATGGGTCTGGTCCATCGGGTCGCATTACGAAATCCGATGTGATTCGTGCTGATGACTCCTCCTCTACTGCAACACCTGCCCTGCTGGTCGAACAACCTCAACTACACCATAGGAATATTCGCCGCGAAAAAATGTCCACTCTGCGAAAGCGAATCGCACAGCGACTTGTGAACGCACAACACTCTGCAGCAATGCTAACTACCTTTAACGAAGTAGATATGAGTAACGTGATCACGTTACGAAAAATACATAAAGACGAGTTTAATGATCGTTACGGCATAAACCTAGGCTTTATGTCCTTCTTTACAAAAGCATGCATTTCTGCACTCCATGCATGGCCGGCTGTGAATGCATCTCTTGTAGAAGGTGAAATCGAATACCACGAGTATGTTGATATGTCTATCGCCGTTGGTACAGATCGAGGACTTGTCGTACCTGTTCTACGTAACGTCGAGCAACTCTCGTTTGCCAACATTGAATTGAGTATTAAAGATGTTGCGACCAAAGCTCGAGATAGAAAATTAACTATGGATGAGATGACGGGAGGCACTTTTACAATCAGCAACGGAGGTGTGTATGGATCGATGATGTCAACGCCGATTCTAAATCCACCTCAATCTGGAATCCTAGGCCTCCACAGAATTCAAAACCGTGCTGTTGAGGATCCAGACAACCCCGGAAACATCGTACTTCGCCCAATGATGTATCTTGCCTTAAGTTATGACCATCGTCTTGTTGATGGCGAAGGCGCGGTGCGTTTTCTAGTCCACGTCAAAAATTGTATTGAAGAACCTCAACGACTTCTCCTTGGGCTGTGATTACATGACAGCTTGCGGACATACTCCGGTTCTCCAAACAGAAGTAGCGAGGCTTCTTGCACCGCAAGAAAACGACGTCCTCGTCGATTTGACCGCAGGTCGAGGGGGACACGCATGTCAACTTGCGGCTATCGCTGGAAAAAACTCCACCGTGATTCTGTTTGACCTTGACAAAGAAAACTTAGAATACTCCGCGAATCGGGTAAGAGATATCGGTGTCAAAGTACACGCATTTCACGCGAGTTTTGCCACTGCCTCCTCTGAAATCCAAAAACTTGGCCTGCAAGCAGATTGCGTTCTTGCTGACCTTGGTTTTGCCTCCAATCAAATGGACAGTATGGCTCGTGGGCTCAGTTTTAAAGATGATGGACCGCTCGATATGCGCCTAAATACAGATTCTGGAATTACTGCAGCCGAGATTATCGAAACTTCAAGCGAAAAAGATCTTGCAGATCTCATCTATCAATTCTCCGAGGAGCCATATTCAAGGCGAATTGCTCGAAAAATTGCACACGAGAGACAAATTAAGCCGATTTTGGGAACAGCCCGTCTGGCACAAATTGTGCGTAGTGCATATGGCGCTCGAGCTCGATCATCTAGGATGCATCCTGCAACACGAACCTTTATGGCGTTGCGAATTGCAGTCAATGGCGAACTTGAAGCACTAGATGCTCTACTCACAGATACGCAAAAGGGTTGCCGTGCTATCCATGATGATGGTTGGCTCAATCTAGGTGCTCGAATTGCTGTGATTAGTTTTCATAGTCTTGAGGATCGTCGAGTCAAACAAGCCTTCGTCAATCTAGAAAAGTGCGGCTTAGCAAATCGGCTTACTCGAAAGCCCATTTGCGCAACAGATGAAGAGATCGCGGCAAATCCGCGATCTCGACCCGCCAAACTTCGCGCAGTTTGTGTACTGCAAGAAGCGTAGCACAGATAAGGATTGCTCGGCTGAACAGTATGACTCGCGAAAATAAACTCTCTATCGTTATTGCTTTCGGGCTTCTCATTTTCGTGGGAATGTTGGTTGCAGACCACTTTTCGATTGCATCGCATCGAGAAGTAGCGAATCTTGGATCAAATATTTCCACACCACCACTTATCAGTCCAACCAAGCTCATTGACGGACCCACACAGCCAACACCAAAAACACCTCCAACAAATATAACGGGCGACAGGATTCACATCGTTGTTCATGGTGAAACACTCCGTTCGATCTGCCGAGATTTTTATGGAGATTCTGGACTTGCAGCGGGTGTTGCCATTTGGAATAACATCCAAAACCCAAATGCCATTGAAAATGGCTCGCAAATTGCTCTTCCAAATCGTGCAACGCTTATCGCGGGAAGTTTAGTATTCAATGCACAAGACAAAGATAGAAGTGCAATTCAAACATCCCCTACAAAAGAAATGGGGACGTACATTGTTAAAAAAGGTGACACACTTTCTGAGATTGCTCAGGAAGTTATGGGCACAACGAAAAAAACGCAACTACTTATCGACGTAAATAGAGACGTCATGCCGGATCCTGACAGAATTGAACCTGGCATGGTCTTGCAGTTCCCATTGAGAACTTCGTAACACCATGGCTCGCAAACTACTCTTTTCAATCCTACTGTTGAGTTTTGCAGTCCTTGAACTTCTAGCAGTGAGGCAGGGACAAATCAATACTGTGCACGAAATGACAAAAATGCACCACTCAATTGATCGGCAAAATGAAACACTTAATGCACTCTCGATACAAATAGAAACTGTTTGTTCGCCTATGCACATCCAACAAGAAATCGCCTCCGCAGAACTTATTGATGACAACTAGTGCTTCAACAACACATCGAATTACAACGACTGCAATATTCATTGCAATACTCGTTGCTGGGATGTTATGCGGAGCGTTGTACAAAGTTGTTCTACTAAAAATTGCACCACCAGCAGCATTAGTAAATAGCTCTGTACCCCTCAACAGTACTTCTCATACAATTGCAAAACGTGGAAACATCATTGATTGTCGAGGCAGGATTCTTGCGGCGAGCAGGATCGGATATTCATTATTTGCAGACCCATCACTTGTTGAAGATGAAGAAAAGCTCGCTCTGGAACTTGGAGAAAAATTACACTTATCGCCTGCATTGATTGAAGAGAAAATTCGATCGAGGTCGCAGAGTCGGTACGTCATACTTGAACCACTTCTCACTCAGCAACAAGTTGATACTGTTCGTACCTTACAACACCGTTGCATTGGACTTGAAGAAAGACTTGTGCGAGAGTATCCACATGGTGATGTAGGCGGGGCACTGATAGGATTTGTCGGGACGGAGCATTCAGGGCTTGCCGGATTTGAAAACCGATACGATGACCGACTCACGGGAAAAACTGGGACACTAATCCATCAACGAGATTCAAAGAGAAGAACGATTTGGGTTTCACCCGAACAGTATCTTCCAACAAATGATGGCAAAGATGTTCAACTCTCAATTGATGTTGTCATTCAAGATATCGCTTCGACTCGATTGATGGAAGCAATCGAACAATACAATGCTGGCGGTGGAAGGATTGTCGTCGCAAATCCCAAAACGGGAGAAATCCTTGCCATGGCAGACATTCTAAATCCTCGTGAAGGATGGTCACAACAGCCAAGTGATCCCAATAGAGCGCTCAATCCAAGATTAGGCAGGAATAGATGTGTCACCGACCCATACGAGCCTGGTTCAACATTTAAACCATTTGTTTGGTCAGTCGCAACTGAACTTGGCGTAGCAGAGGTCGATGAGGTTCTGCAAACCCCCTCTAGTCAGCCCTATAGAACAACATTTGGCAGAAGCATTCGGGACGCTCACTACTATGGTCCCTCGACTTGGAGAAAAGTCTTAGTCAAATCTATGAACAGTGGTATGGCAATTATTGCAGAACGACTATCTCACGAACAATTACAGCAAGCAGTTCGTCAATTCGGATTTGGAGAACGGACACTCGTTGGCTTAGGAGGGGAAACTTCGGGAATCATCACGAGTCCAGAAAACTGGAGTGACTATACGCAAACTTCTGTATCGATGGGACATGAAATCGCCGTAACACCTCTGCAAATGATTCAAGGATTCTGCGCATTCGCTCGTGATGGTACCGTTCCACAATTACAATTCACTCCAGCGAATGAGGCTGATGTGTATATCGTACGAAAGGCAGTTACACCAAAAGTTGCAGCGCTCACAAGACAAATTTTGGGAGAAGTCATGACGGATGGTACGGGCAAGCGTGCTCAAAGCAAAATGTATTCCCTTTTTGGAAAATCAGGAACTGCTCAACTCCCTAGAACTGATGGCAAGGGCTATTTTGAAGACCGATACATTTCGAGTTTTATTGCAGGCGCTCCAATCGATTCGCCGTCGGTAGTTGTTCTCTGTGTCATCGACGATCCAGACAAGTCTATTGCCCACTATGGAGGCGTCGTGGCTGGACCTGTTGCCCGAGATGTCATTGAATCATCTCTTCAGTATCTCGGGGTCTCACCCTCAACAGAATACCTCGCTCAAGTGAGAAATGACTAACCGACAGGTCTGCGACGGGTATGACCTAGCAAAAAAAACTCAGAAGCATTTTATCGAATTTCGCCGCTAACCCGTTGCGGCTACATGACATAAATTGACTCAGAGCCAATTAATTCCTCTGTGGTAACAATCCAATTCAAACATGACAAAGCACCCTCAGGGGATATTCAGTTGGGAGTCATGCACGCCATGAAATTGGTTGCCCAGTTGCACCAGTCGCCTCTTTTACCAACATGACGAAAATTGCACTACAAACTGCAAACCCAAACATAAAGAGTGCGGGGGCATACAACTGCAACGTCATGAGCCACGAAGTTGCGTAAACACACTCCCAGAGCGCGCCATAACGACGAATTTTTTCCGCCGCAAGTTGCAGTGTCTTCGCATTTGATACTTTCCAGCGAATCGTTACTGCAAACATCGCAACTGCTGCGAGAGGCCATAACAATGAAGTCACTTCGACACCTTCGGGAAGCAACGTGCCATACTTTGCAAAGGGACCACTGAGCAAAACAATCGACCAAAAAATCCAGCCAAGAACAATTCCAACCCAACCCCGAAATGAAATTTTGGGACGTTTACCTTCTAAGTAGTACATAGCTATTGCGCAAATCATGGCATGCGTCATTACAAGCCAAATTGGTAGAGTGAATGTGAGTTCGATATTTGGAATCAACATATGAGATGCATAAATCAATCCGACACTCACGAGTCCAACTGCTGGAACATGTTTACCAACAATGTTGTAGAACAAAATTGCCGCCGCAGTTAGTAATCCCATTCGAACTGGCCACGCACCAAGAAATGAAGCGGCTAGCAAAGCAATAAGAAGAGAACACACCATTAATACAACTGCTTGCGCAATCGGAACCCAGCCACTTGGAATTGGTCGAGTTGGATGAAATGTTGCATCATGACGAGCATCAATCGTGTCATTCAATGCTGCTGCAAAACCACACATTCCTACTGCAACGACTGCCGTTGCAAACATGGCTGACCACCACGGCAGTCCATATACGCTTGTGCCTACATAAGCGGATTCGCTTTTTGTAATAAAGAGGACGAGCCAGATATCTGCAATTGCACCGATTGCAACACTGAATCGAGTGAACTTTAAAGCTGCAATCATCTGACGAGTAGGCGTTGCCATATGTACATCGTAACGACACGTAGCGACGATGCCTTCCCTCGCTTACCATACACAATCCCATGCAGTCAGAAACAAAAAAGCATCGTTCAGCCAGCGGACTTAGAATCTCTATAGTCGTAAGCACCTATCATTCCCAAATCACTGAGAATCTCGCCAAAGCAGCGAAACAAGCGTTTATTGACGCTGGAGGATCCCCAGAAGACTGCTCAATCAACCATTGTGCGGGTGCTTGGGAATTACCAATTCTCGCAAAAGCCATTTCACAAGCAGATAAGGTTGATGGCATTGTTGCTCTGGGATGCATCATCACCGGCGAAACGACTCATGACCAAGTGATTGGCGAAGCAATCGCCCATGGACTCATGGCGCTTTCACTTCAGTGGCAACACCCTGTTTCGATGGGAGTGCTCACCTGCCAAACGCTTGAGCAAGCCCAAGCACGATCGGGCGGATGTTCGGGCAACAAAGGAATTGAAGCGATGCACGCTACCATCGATACTGCAACTACCCTCAAGGAAATTCGTTCCTAATGACAAATGAGCAATCAAACTCTCGAATGCTACGCCAGCAAACTCTTCAACTCCTCTGCCAATTTGATTCTGGAAATAAAGACATTGCTCTTATTGCAAAAACTCCTTTCGATGAAGACACATCATTAACCATTGCACCTCATCAGAAAGCGCTCAGCCTAGCAAAGGAGATATGGGAAGACAAACTTTCTGGAGATGTTCAAATCGAGGCACTTACACCAGAGTGGCCGATTCATCGACAGCCCCTAATTGATCGAAATATTCTCCGACTTGCAAGACACGAAATAGTCACTGGAATGACACCACCTATTGTTGCCATTGACGAAGCAATTGAACTCGCTCGTATTTTCTCGACAAAAAACTCTTCAACGTTTGTCAATGGAGTTCTTGACACGTTGCACCACAACACTCTATCGACCAATAAATTAAGCAGGGATGGGTAGTGGGTCTATTTCGTGCAACAATCAATGCTTTACGAAGCGGCCTGTCAAAAACAAGGTCCACCCTTGCAGCTCCGCTTGCAGCAATGCGAGGACGTACAATTGATGCCGAAACAATTGAGGAACTCGAACATATATTATTAACCTCTGATGTCGGAGTTACAACGACTGATGCAATCATTGAAGATATTCGAGAGGCAGTTACTCAAGGTGCATTAAAAGATAAGGATTGTATTGAAGTCCTTCGCGAAAGTTTGATTGCAAGACTTCAGGGAAAAGATCGATCTCTCGCAATCGCTCCTCAATCCCCAACTGTAATTCTCGTTGCAGGCGTCAATGGAGTTGGAAAAACTACAAGTGTTGCAAAAATAGGGAAAGCACTTCTTGATGAGAAAAGAAGCGTCCTTCTTGCAGCTGCAGATACTTTCCGAGCTGGCGCAGTCTCACAATTGTCCACATGGGCTCAACGACTTGGCATTGAAATAGTAAAGGGCGAACAGGGCTCTGATCCTGCGGCAGTAACTTTTGATGCTGCCTCTGCAGCTGTTGCAAGAAATAGCGATGTGCTCCTGATTGATACCGCGGGGCGACTGCACACGCAAGAATCACTTATGCGACAACTCGAAAAAATTCACGCTGTGACAGCGAAAAAGATTCAAGATGCACCTCATGAAGTACTCCTTGTTCTTGATGGTACGCAAGGGCAAAACACACTCGTCCAGGCAAAACGATTCTCTGAATCTATCAACGTCACAGGAATCTTTTTAGCCAAACTTGACGGTACGGCTAGAGGTGGCATCGTATTCGCAATCGAGGATGAAACTGGAATTCCAGTGAAACTTGTCGGAATTGGAGAGAGACCTGAAGATGTCGAACCATTTGACCCTGAAACGTTCGTCGATGCTCTCATCGAAGACGGTCAATAACTCCGATTCAGGAGTCCCAAATCACACTTCAGCGAGGTATCATTCCTATCAAGTGGCACGCATTTGCATCATCATTCTCGTATTCACATTTTCGAGCATCTCCTTCGCGCAAACTCCACTTAACGAAACTAAAATTTCTCTTCAAGGAGATCGGCTTTCTGGCGTCGTACTACCAGTTCTCCCAAGAGCGACAGATATTACTGTCGAAGGTCTTCGTGCAAACGCGTGGACAATCGATGACACCAAGCGACTTCTTGTTGAACAAAATGTCGCCATCAAAATAGGCGCGTACACATTCAAAGGTGATACTGCTGTCATTTGGATTAACCGAATGGAAACAGACGCAGGAATTGTTTCTCAAATCGCCGTCTTCCTGCCCTCGTTTACAAAGTCTTCTCGATATGCTGCCATGGGTGCAGAGGGCGAAAATCTTCTAGTTGTTGGAAGTACGCTTGGTAAAGTCACGTTAGATGTTGCTTTACTTGATCCAAAAAAACCAAAGGGCCAAACGAACCTCCTTTCTCGAGCTAAAACTCGACTCGCTACGTACATCCACAATCTTTCACAGCCGCCAGTAGCACTTTCGACCAGACCAGAGGTTATTTCAATTCCAGACTCTCAGTTACGAGACGAGTTGACAAAAACAACTGTACGCGAAAAACGACAACGCGCATGGCTAAAGCCGAAATCTGGTTTCGTCTCGGTAAGCGCTGACGTCGTTGAGCTACTTCCAGATGAGTTAGAAAATTCCGTCACACTTATGGGTAATGTGCATCTCGTGGTCAGGTCAACCGCTGGCATAAGTGATATGGAAATGACCGCAACAAGGAGTGTTGTGTTTCTTGACCCTGGCGGTGTTCGCGATATTGCCTCTGGCAAAGTTAATGTCTCTGACATTCATGGCATTTATCTTGAAGGCAATGTTGTCATCTCTGCAAACAAAGGTTCATACCTTGTTCGTGCACCCCAAATGTACTATGACTTTGACACCGAAAAGGCAATTATGCTTGAAGCGGTGCTTCGAACATACGCAAAAAACGGCCGCGTTCCAATGTTTATCCGCGCAGATGAATTGCGACAGATCTCTGAAAATGAGTGGGTTGGCGAAGGCGTTCAAGCGTCAACAAGTGCATTTGCAACACCCGATTTAGCCATCGGCGCTTCCAAGATGACCATTACGAAACTTGACAGTGGCAGTACATATGTAAAAAGTGAACACAACACCATTCGACTCGGTGGAGTTCCTGTCATGTACTGGCCAAATTACGAAGGGGAAGCGAGCAGTGTTCCATTGCGTGGTGCCAAACTCGGGTTCAAAGATGATTATGGAGTTATCGTCCAAACAAAGTGGGACTTGTACTCTTTGCTTGGAGTACCTCAGCCCCAAGGTGTAAAGAGCACACTGCGTCTTGATTCATTTAGCGATCGAGGCTACGCAGTCGGGATTGATTTTGTTTATACCGCAGATAAAAACAGTGGCATCCTTAATTCATACTTTCAAACTGATTCGAAGACCCAAAAAACTGCATCTGGAATTGAGATACCTGTCACCCAAACAAATCGTGGATACGTTTCGTGGATGAATAAAACGAAACTAAACGAATACTGGTCAGTTCAATCACAACTCAATTACATCAGCGATCCGACGTATATGTCGGTATGGAGACAGCAGGATTACCAGAACCGTTTCGAATATGAAACGAGCATCTATGCCAAGCATCAAAAAGGAAATGGCGCCTTCACTGCACTGTTTAAACATGACATTAACAAATTCATCTCTACAAGTTGGTTACTTGCTTCGAGGCAATACAAAGTCGATAAAACTCCAGAACTAGGTCTGTTCCGATATGGAGAAAAAATATTTAACGATACCATCACTTGGTCAAGTCAAACAAAAATAATGCGAGAACGAATGGTGTTCCAAAGTGGAACACCAAACGAACTTGGGCTTCGACGCCAAGCGTTCGGATTAGCAAGTGCAAACACTGCTATTTCAGCACCCCTCACTGCTGCAGGTCTTCAGCAAGACTATCAGAATCGCCTCGTAACTCGGCACGAATTCTCCATGCCATTTCAACTAGGAGCCATCAAGTTTGTCCCCTATTCAAGTATTCAAGCACAATGGGGAATTGCAAACAACGAGCGCTTAAACCAATCTCGTGAAACCAATTATTGGTTTAGAACTGTTGGTCTTCGTGCTTCAACACAACTCAATCGAATTTACAATTCCGTTGACAATGACCTTCTAGATCTTCATCGACTTCGCCATATCATTGAACCCTACATTAATGTCTGGAACGGCGATAGTAATATTGATGTTTCCACAATCCCTCAATACGATGCGTCAATTGACAATCTCACAACAGGAACCCTCATGTGGGTCGGTGTCAAAAACACACTTCAAACTTGGAGGGGTGGACCAGGGCGATGGCATAAAGTCGACTGGCTTACGCTCGATACTGCACTGCTCTTTGCAGACAGCGGCGCAACTCAACGATATGACAACCCACAATTTTTTAATTGGCGTCCAGGATATTCCTCTGTACAAGATGCATTTATCCTAAACGGAAAATTCCAATACAGCGACAGTGTCGCATTCGTTGGACACGGCACGTGGAATCTAGATAACGATACTCTCTCACGTGGGTCGATTGGTGCAGAACTTGACCATGGAAAAGATGTTCGAACATATCTTGAATATCGTGAAATCGACGTCACAAATGACCAGTTTCTCTCACTTGGCATTAATTACGACCTGAGCAAACGATACACATTGAACTTCACACCTTCTTGGAATTTCGATATTGACGACTTGCAATCACTCAACTTCGCACTGACACGCCATTACCCTGAGTTCGATTTAATTGGCCAAATCAGTTACAGTGAAATACAAGATGAAACGGAATATGGAGTACGTTTCAATCTTCTGAAGTTTTAACAATTGTGTACAACTCTTCGAGTTGTGAAATAGAGAGTGTAGATGGCCGCATCTCTGCAGTTACCCCATCTGGAAAACACAGCCCCCTACCAACAATTGACCCTAGTTGTTTCCGACGACTTGCAAACAACTTTGTAACGAATTTTGCAAACTCCGCGTGCGGCATAGAATAATCTTCATTCTTTGGCAAAACCTTCACACACGCACTCGTTATTTTTGGTTGGGGCCAGAAACACGTATTTGGAACTTTTGTAATCAATGAAACTTCTGCGAGTCGCTGCACAAGAATTGAAAGAACTCCCCACTGCGACGAGTTGACTTTTGCCATCAATCGCTGAGCAACTTCATATTGGATCGTCACAAATTGGCCGAGACAATTTGAATGGTTCGCAATCACATCAACGAGTAACGGGCTTGCTATTTGGTATGGCAAGTTAGCAACAAGTCTCCATTGGTCATTCCCAATTTGATCCACGACTTCTTGATTCAACTGTTTTGACTTCAGACAATCTCCGTGAATCAATTCAATAGAGTTTCCAAATCGATCTTGGAGCAAGCCAGTCAGCCCCTTATCTAATTCACAGGCGATAACACGGCATCCTCGATTAAGAAGCGCCTCTGTTAACGTTCCAGTTCCAGGACCAATTTCCACAACAAGATCGCCTTCGCTCACCCCTGAGGATTCGACAAGTTTGGTAAGAATATTATGGTCGTGGAGAAAGTTTTGCCCCAATTTATGTAGCGGGGACAATCCATACTCATCAAGCATTGCCCTAATGTCACGGAGAGGTTGCAGGTCTATGCCTTTCCGAGATATTCCCCAGTATCGGTATTGATCTTCACGACTTGACCAATTTCAATAAAGGGAGGTACTCGAACACGCGCTCCAGTTTCAACAGTTGCTTCTTTTAACTGATTTGTAGCAGTTGCCGCTTTGGGCTGGTCGGTTGTTTCTGTAATTGCAAGTTCGACAGATGCGGGCAAGTCAATACCAAGCGCGTTGCCATTAAACATGAGCACCGTGACTTCAAGACCATCTTTTAGCCATTGACTTTGTGATTGCATCACAATATCGTCGCCGAGTTCAATCTGATCGTAGGATTCGTTATCCATAAAAACCCATGGTCCATTTCCTTGACCACTGCTGTCATACAAAAACTGCATCGAACGTTTGTCTATATTTACATCTTCGACCTTATCAGACGAATTAAGCCTATTCACCTTAATCGTACCGGTCTCAATGTTCTTCATTTTTGCTTGAACGTACGCTGGCCCTTTACCCGGTTTCACATGCTCTGTATCAATGATAATTTGCAATTTTCCATCATAGATGAGTGCTTGTCCGCGTCTTAATTCTGTTGATTTGATTGGCATGTCATTGTCCTTTGTGGTGTATCAATGCGCTATCGCTTCTGCTCGTACTTCACGAAGTACTGTAACTTTAATTTCACCTGGGAATGTCATTTCTTCTTCGATACGCTGTGCAATTCGTTTGGATATTGCAAATGCTTCACTATCAGAGATTGATTTTGCATCTACAATAACTCTAACTTCACGACCTGCTTGGATAGCATGGGACTCAGAAACTCCTTGCTGTTCCTTCGCAATCGATTCTAGTTGCTCTAGCCGCTTCACGTACATTTCCATAGATTCGCGCCGTGCTCCAGGACGTGCACTGCTGATTGCATCTGCAGCCATCACTATTGGGGTGTAGGGAGTTGTTGCTGGAATGTCACCATGGTGCCCAGCTACTGCATTTAAAACGGCTTCTGCTTTTTCGCCATACTTCTGGCAAAAATCCTTTCCAATTTGAGGATGCGTGCCCTCGGTTTCATGGTCCATGGCTTTCCCAATATCGTGCAAAAAACCACACCTTCTTGCAAGTTCTCCATCAAGACCAAGTTCATCTGCGATAACTTGACATAAGAACGCAACCTCAACGGAGTGTCGAAGTACATTTTGTCCGTAACTCGTTCTGAAGTGCATTTTGCCAGCAGCTTCAATAATTTTAGGATGCAGACCTCGAACATTTGTCTCCATCACTGCATCGTTGCCCGCTTTGATAATTTTTTCTTGAATATCCGTTCGAACAGTTTCAACCACTTCCTCAATTCGTGAAGGATGCACTCGTCCGTCTGCGACCAGTTTTTCAAGCACCTTGCCCGCGATCGCTCGTCGAATTGGGTCAAAGCATGAAACTGAAATCACACCAGGCGTATCGTCAATCAAAATGTCTACGCCTGTTGCTTGTTCAAGGGCTCGAATATTTCGACCCTCACGCCCAATTACGCGTCCCTTCATGTCATCGGATGGAATTCTAACTGACCGAACAGTCGACTCTGATACATGGTCTGAAGCGTAGCGTTGGATTGCCTGAAGAGTTATTTCCCTACTTTTAGTTTTTGCTTGTTCAGTTGCATCATGAATGATCTCTTGCATGAGTTCGTTTGCTTCATGCTCGGCATCATGACGAACTTCCAACAATAGTTCGTCTTTCGCTTGGTCTGACGACATCCCGGACACTTCTTCTAGACGGATTCTCAGAGAGTTGCGTTCCGTTGACAAACTTTCGCGATCGTTGTTCAAAGTCTCCGTCTGCACATCAATCTCTGCACGAAGAGAATCAAGTTTTGACTCACGATTAGAAAGTTGATCCATCATTTGGTCAAGACCATCTTCTCGCTTTGCAATTCGAGCCTGGTCTCGTTTAATTTCTTCTTGAGCAACTGAAACTTCTGATTCCAGTTCTTTTCGGTGTTTCACCGCGGCTCTCTCAGATTCCAATTCTATTTTTTGCTTTATTGATTCGCCTTCAACTTTTGCAGCAGAAACCGTTTGTTCCGCTTCTCGTTTCGCCAACCGAAGCGTGCCACCAGAAATTGACCTGATTAAAAACCAGCCGATAGCCACACCTGCACATAAACTTCCCACTCCGATCCCCAGTTGTAACCAAATATTTGCAATCATTACTATATCTGTGATAATTCACAGCCCTATGCAAGGTGTAAAACCCCTCCTGTATGGAGACTACAATCGCACGACTAACATTACATTGCTGTAACGAAAAATCAAAATAATTGGTTATCTCGAGCCATTCGACTTTGGGCTAACCCATTGTCTGCTTGGTTTTCTTAAAAAACCTATTTTTCTATGCCTTGCCCATGCTTTGCACAGTAGCTCAATAACAAAATCAATCTATCAACTGCACTATCTCTTTTGGAGAGGGAAAGTATTCCCTGCAGTTGCCGGTAAATACCGGTGCGATCGGCGTTCCATCTGAGGACGAGCCGAGAAAACTGTGTTACCTCACATAGAGGCAACTTCTGTAAGAATATATAGTATTCCAAAGTAAGGCCTCCCCGTCAAGTAGAATATCTCACACAAACGCTCCTATGCCTCATTTTTTTTATTGGTTTTTACGGTTCAGTATCATGAACCCCATTTGCATACGTTTAGTTGGCGCAGCATCACGACGTCATCGAGACTTGTATATTCGTTCTGGCTATGTTGCTGTTCTAGCTGCAACCCTCCTCTTTGGGCTTCTCGCCATGACTTCATCGGGTCGTTTTTCTCTTCGTGAACTTGCCGCAGGTAGTGCAGGAGTTTTCACCTTCGTTGCAGTTTTGCAACTCTTCTTCATTTGCGTTCTAACCCCGGTCTTCATGGCGGGTGCAATCTCAAAGGAAGCAAATCCACGAACTTGGGACATCTTGCTAACAACTCCGCTGTCACCACTACAAATAGTCCTAGGCAATTTGTTTGGGCGACTCTTTTTCATTGTCGCACTGCTCGTTGGAGCCTTGCCAATTATGATTGTGACACAATTTTTTGGAGGTGTTCCCCTCAACACTATTTTGCTCACGCAACTTGTGGCAATCACACTTGCCCTCGCTGTCGCATCTGCAGCAATTGGGATGAGTGTTACAAGAACTGCAGGTCGTAAAGCTGCGGTAAGTTTTTTCGTCATCACGGTGTTGTATCTGCTCATTACGTATGCGATTGACAAATCGATACGGGCACCTATTCCGTTAGGGTTAAATGCATACTCAACAACAATACTCACGCCACTTAACCCATTTCTAGTTCTTGAAGCGCTCTTGCAACCAGCAGGCTATGTTGTGCCAGAAACAAGCACGCTACCGTGGCCGCTAGGATGGATCATGATTCACCCCGTTGCTGGTTGGGCTTGGCTTACCGTCATTATCAGCATGATTGTCATCACGTGGTCTTCACTTCAAGTTAGAAAATTGGGTGATCGTTCTTCAAGAGAATCCCTCTGGAGTCGAATGTTACAACAGGAATTGGGCGATCGGGAAGCGCATGCAGTTACAGGGAATCCAATTTCATGGAGAGAGAGAGTTACCCGACATCGTAATATCGGTTCCCTCCTCGGCCGCTGGGGTTTTGTTGCACTTTTCTCTCTTGCGTTCATCATATTAAGCGCGTTATTCTTAACTTCAACGTTCTCAGGAGACGTGTATCGAAGTGCGGTTTTATACCTCGTCGTTGGCGAACTACTCATCGTAACCTTTTCTTCAATTTCCCTCTCTGCCTCTGCCATTGCAAAAGAGAGAGAAGATGGCTCACTTGATCTTCTTCTCACAACATCAATTACACCTAAATTGTATCTCGGTGGAAAAATGAGAGGACTAGTTCTGCATCTCTTGCCAATGGCTCTTGTTCCTTGCCTAACAATGATGGCAGTGGGACTCATCGTCCTTGTTGCACCAGAAATCTCCGTTGTAAGCGATGTGCTTGTTCAGCCAGCATATGCTGATCTTAAGGCGACAAATTTCCAAGTACCACTAGCTCTTTACTCTTCTGCCATCCTTTTCCCGATTGTTTTTATTCCCTACATTTCATTCTGCATGACGCTCGGCCTGCTTTGGTCCGTGCGAAGTAAAGGGACCATAGGCGCAATTGTCATGACTCTCATTCTTGTCTTCATAATTACTGGAGGTCTAGGCATGTGCGTTCTTCCAGTACAAGGCGTTGGTTTTTTAGGTGCATTTTTCAGTACACTTTCACCTGTTAGCTCGGTGTTTTCAACTCTCGTTGCTTCAGACTTGATTCATCCCTCAGTGCAATCCAACGGCATTTTGAGCGCAAATGTTGCATTGGGTATAACCTCGATTGGTGCTGGCTTGCTCTGGTCGTTGGCAAGTTTCGGACTACTTCGAAGCATGACATCTTCGTTTGTAGTCACAGTTCGACGACTTGCTGGAACCGTTTGACTATGACGGGTCTGACCCTAGCTCTCACCACTTCCTAATACCCGCCACTTCGCATAACCTTCAAACTGTCAGGGAATGGGTACGTTGCAAATACACCCGTAGGTGCGAGTTCCCACATACGAATAGATGGATAAACATCACCTCGGTAACCTGCATCATGCATCGTTGTGAGCACCGATTCAAAACTTGGCTCATTTCCATCCTTGTCAACAAGTCGGTTTGATTTTGCACCGAGAAAACTCACGCTCGCACATGGCATCCTATCCCACCGCGATTCCGTCATTTCCGCAACTTTTGTAAAGCCTGTTTTCAAATCATCAAGCGTATATACCTCTCGATTTAGCGGCCTAAGCAAAGCAAAAACTTTGACATCATCCATGTCGTACTTCAACACCAACACTTTATCGGGTGATAACTCAGCATGGCCACGAGCGTACTTTGTAATGCTCTCGTTATCCCACTGACTAGTAGGTAACATTTCGCCAAGGGCACTAATAATTCCATGACTGTTATCAATCGGATTAACACCACAGATGAGTGTGCGATAGCGCCGAGTCATCATATCTGCGAGCAAGTATTGCCCCCATTGAATTCGAATTCGGTGGCGCTCAGGACACGCCTCCCGAGGATTGCCAGTTGGCATAATTACCAATCTGTTCGCTTGACGATCCGCTTCCATAAGTACATCGCCATCGCCATCGTAAATTTTGGGACGAGTTTCAGTATGAGGTTTTGCTGTCATAGTGGACTCCTTTGCATCAGACAAGAAGTGATGCGGGGTTCTCGATCAGTTCTTTTAGGGTCTTTAAATAAAGTGCAGCCATAGCACCATCGATGACTCTGTGGTCTAGACTCAGAGTTGCAGACATTTCATGTCCTACTGCTAACTCACCACCACGTACAACCGGCTTTTCAATCGCAGCGCCAACTGCAAGAATCGCGCTATTTGGAGGATTAATAATCGCTGTAAAATTATCCACTCCAAACATGCCGAGGTTTGAAATTGTAAACGTCGTGTCTCCCATCTCTTCAGGAGCCAAACCAGTTTCACGGGCTTTTTTCGACAAGTATGATGACTCTTGGCTTATCGTTCGCAAACTCTTTTGATCTGCATTTCGAATTGTCCCCACGACAAGTCCTCCACCACGCTCTTCTGGAAGTGCTATTGCAATTCCAACGTTAACTGGCCCATGGTACAAAATGCAATCGCCACCAAACGAAGAGTTAAACTCAGGGTTAGTCGCCATTGCTAGTGCACAACATCGAACCAAAAAATCATTCACCGAAAGTTTTATGCCCGCTTTTGAAAGTTGCTCGTTAAGCGTCTTACGCATTTCAAGTAGAGGCTCCATATCAAAATTCATCGTCACTTGATAATGTGGAATTGTTTGCTTGGATTCAACTAGCCTCTTTGCAATAATCTGCCGCATGTTTGACAACGGCTCCGTTCGCTCTTGTTGCCAAGGCGATGTTGGAGCGAGGGGCTGGACTGGATTCACCTGCGTGACTGGAATAGAACTTGCAACAACTTCTGTAGGAACAACCTTTGTCGTTTGGGCTGCTGCTGTGGTTTCACTTACCGTATCAACAAGTTGCAAAATGTCTCGCTTGATTATTCTTCCTGCAGGCCCACTCCCTTGGACAGTTTTTAAATCTACTTCATATTCTTCTGCAAGACGTCTTGCAACTGGACTAACTCGCTGACCACCGCTTGAACTTTTGGCTACAGTGGGACTTGGTTCAACAGGCACTTCTTCAAACACAGACTCGTCCTCTTCAGCAAGCGTTGCAATTACTGTTCCGACCTCTACTTGATTTCCCTCGGACACAGCGAGTTGGGCAACTCTTCCATCATCAAACGATTGGAGTTCCATTGTGGCTTTATCTGTTTCGATATCTGCGAGCAAATCTCCGGATGTAACCTCGTCGCCGACTTTTACATGCCAATGCAAAATCGTACCGACTTCCATCGTGTCCGAGAGTCGTGGCATTGTTATTTCGATTGGCATTAGAGATTTCTGTCCTTTACACGTTGTACGTTGCTTGTCGGACCGCTTCGCAGATTTTCCGAGCGCTAGGTAAGTAGGCTTGTTCGAGATTGTACGCATAGGGCGCTGGAACGTCGTCGCTGTGAACGCGATAGACACGATTATCAAGGTCATCAAAGCATAGTGCATGTATTTGGGCTGCTATTTCGGAGCCAATTGAAGCAAATGACCATGATTGATCGACAACCACGCATGCATTTGTTTTACGAACAGATTCGACTATTGAATCGATATCAAGAGGACGGATCGTTCTGCCATCAATAACTTCACAATCGATTCCCTCTTTTGCAAGTTCTTCTGCTGCTTCGAGACAAAAATGCAAGGGGCGACCGAAACTAACAAGTGTGCAATCGTTTCCTGTTCGACGTGTAATTGCTTGTCCGAATGGAACCGTGTACTCCTCTTCAGGGACGTGGCATGAAGTTGAGAGTAATCGTTCTGATTCCAAAAAGAACACGGGGTTGTCATCTTGGATTGCGGTCTTTAACAAACCTTTTGCATCGTACGCATCGTACGGGATTGCCATTTTTAATCCGGGCACGTTTGCGTACAAAGATTCGACACACCAAGAGTGCGTTGAAGCAAGCTGTCCGCCGGCTCCATCGTTACCCCGAAAAACGATTGGACATCCAAACTGACCGCCAGACATATACAGCATTTTTGCTGCGTTATTTAAAATAGGATCTGCAGCAACCAAACTAAACGACCAACTCATAAACTCAACAATCGGTCGAAGTCCTCGCATCGCAGAGCCAATAGCCATACCCGAAAAACCGCTCTCACTTATCGGTGTGTCAATCACTCTTCTTGGACCAAACTCATCCAACATTCCTTTGGAGACTTTGTACGCTCCGTTATATTGTGCAACTTCTTCACCAAGCAAAAAGACTCTCTTGTCCTTCCGCATTTCTTCGCTCATTGCTTCACGCAATGCGTCGCGAAATTCTATAATACGTTCGCTAGCTGCCACATTCATTGTTCACCCTCTCCCTCGTGAAGCATCTCTGGCGTTGAAGTTCCGGTGTACGGCCCCCAACTGTCTGTATACACATCGGTATACAATTCTTCGATTGGTGTTTCGGGAGAGTTTTTTGCCCACTCCACTGCGTGGCGAACTTGTGTTTTCACTTGTCGCGCCATCTGCTTAAGCGCATCTTTTGCCAAGTCATGCTCATCCATTAGAAACTGCTCGAGTGAATCTATGCAATCATGTGACTCTTCTTTTGCCTCTTCATCTCTAGTTCGATACTTCCTTGGATCAGACATCGAGTGTCCTTTGTATCGATACGTCTGTGCCTCAACAAAGAATGGTCGCGAATTTTCTCGGCACCAATCCGCGATAGATTTAAAATCTTGATACGTAGAAATAACATTTTTTCCATCAACAATTGCATGCTGAATACCAAACGCTTCTGACTTCACACGAAGGTCGTGCGCCATCGAAGTACCACGTTCTATTGCAGTACCCATCGAATATCTATTATTCTCCAACACAAAAATAACTGGCAAATCAAGTAGACTTGCCAAGTTCATCGCTTCATAAAAACATCCTTGATTGAGTGCACCATCACCTAAGTAACAGAGGGTCACGTGGCTTGATTTGCCATCGCCAATAATTTCATCTTCATACTTCGTTGCAAATGCTAGACCAGTCCCAAGAGGTGTTTGAGCACTTACGATGCCATGACCACCATATAAATAATGGTCTGCGTCGAACATGTGCATCGATCCACCTTTTCCTTTTGCACAACCGCCAATTCTTCCATACATCTCAGCCATGCAATATTTTGGGTCCATTCCGCGAGCGAGTGCATGCCCATGATCTCGATAAGCAAGAACTACAGGATCCGTAGGGTTCACTGCAGCAATTGTGCCAACAGCAATCGCCTCTTGCCCAATATAGATATGACAAAATCCGCCAATCAATCTATTTTGATAGGACTGCATCGTACGCACTTCAAACTCACGAATAAGAAGCATTTGCCGTAACCACCCGAGCAAAACGCCTTTTTCAGGTATTGGAGCAGGCGAGAAGGCATGCTGGTCGTCGGCTGCCTGGTGCTGCTTGTCACCAATCGATGTTTCAGAGTTTACGTTTGTCATGAAAAAGAGTCACACCCACGTGATTTGGATGATTGTGCATTATACCATCGAAAAAATACGTATCTCTTTTTCAAGGAACATAACGCGGATGACAGGACTCGAACCTGTAACCTTCGGTTTCGTAGACCGACGCTCTATCCAGTTGAGCTACACCCGCATGGATGGGAAGAATACCACAGCAACAGCTATATCGCTACGTCAAACCTCGTTGAGAGGGTTGACTTCCTGCTCGTTTTTGGGATAATTCCTAGTTCGCCCTATGTTGGGGCGAAAACAGATACTGGAGATTCACTGTGCCTCAATCACGTTCAGCCAAAAAAGATGTTCGCCAAAACGCCAAACGCCGCGCTATTAACCACTGGCGAAAGCGTCGCATCAAAGATCAATCGAAATCCTTCCTCGATGCTATCGCTGCAAAGGACATCACGCTTGCGGAAACAGAGTACAAAAAATTCTGTGGCATCGTCGATAAAATCTCCTGTACAAGCACTATGCATAAGAATACTGCTGCAAGACGAAAGAGTCGGTTCTCCCGCCGCCTTCTTGAGTTAAAGCAAGCGTAGGCACACTAGGACAACTTTATTAAAACGCGGGGACTTTTACCCTTGCCGGATAGGGATGTTTGTACTAACTGTATCATGCACACATGGCGCAACCAATCCGTCTTGCAAAACAAGGATCACCAAGCAAATTGCGATACAGCGAATTGTCTCGCCAGCCTCTGTATATGCTTGTGTTCTTATTGCCTCTCATAATCTTTTATGAGATTGCATTATCAACGAACAACTATATTCAAATAAAAGCACACGACCATCTCGTTCGTTTTTTTGAACAGATTGACATTCCCCCAACACAGGGACTCTGGCTTGGTGGAATTGCTATTGTCACAACACTCTTGATTTGGCACATCTTTACTGGGTATAAATGGGCAATCAAAATGTACGTGCTCGCATTTATGGCAATTGAATCTGTCGCATTTGCATTACCGCTTCTGTTTTTTGGAGCAGTGCTTGGCAGTTACGTTGCTGCGGCAACTCCATCTTCAATCCAATCGCTTGGACTCTTCGAAAAAATTTCTGTCAGTATCGGGGCTGGCCTATACGAAGAGTTACTCTTTCGAATGATTATCATCGCTTGTATTCATACGGTTGTTTGCAATATCTTTAAACGAAGCGAGGCTGCCGGGTTCACCATAGGCGTAGTTGTTTCCGCTCTCCTGTTTGCTCTTTATCACGATCTTCCTGAAGCTGGTTCAATGTCTGCACTGAGTCTCTTTTTCCTCTTCGTCGCAGGGCTATACCTTGGTTTTCTCTACGTAATACGCGGTTTTGGGATTGCTGCAGCAACACATGCTGCATACGATGTTGTTGCAACCACCCTTCTTGTACCACTAGGGCAATAAAGACGCTACACTTTTAGAAACGTGTACGAAAAAAAGGAGCTCCCAATGCACAAAACAATTACTCTCGGATTACTAGGACTCGCTTGCATCTCTATCGCAGCTTGCAAAACTCGACAAACAACAAACGCAACTCCAGCTACTCCAATTGAGAAGCCAACTGTTATTGCAGCAACTACTCAAGAAACTCAAACAAAAACAAATACACCAGACACGCTTGGAATAGGCGACCCTGCACCAAAGATTACCGTTGACAAATGGGTAAAGGGAAGTGCTGTTGAAGGTTTCGAAGAAGGTAAAGTTTATGTCATGGAATTTTGGGCGACATGGTGCGGTCCTTGCCGAACATCCATCCCACACCTCACGAAACTTCAAGAGGAGTATAAAGATAAAAACGTTAGCATCATTGGATGCGCAATTTGGCAACGGGGAGATACACAAGATGCTCGCGAATCGACTGTCACTTCTTTTGTTGAAAAACAAGGCGACAAGATGAATTACACAATCGCTGTTGATAATGATCAATGGATGTCAAAGAATTGGATGAAGCCTGCAGGTCGTAATGGTATTCCATCTGCATTTATTATTGATGAAACTGGCACAGTTGCCTGGATCGGGAGTCCATTTTCTATGGATGAACCTCTTGAACAAATCGTAAATGGGACATGGGACCTTGCCGCTGCAACAGAAACATATGCCAAGGAACTCGCAGAAAAAACTGCCATGGACACATTGAATGCGACGTATCGAAAAGCTATGGCGAATGAAGATTGGGATGCATGGATTGCTGCAATCGATACATTCACAGCTGAGCATGGCACAACATCTCGCCTTTCAAAAGCGAAGTTCAACGCGCTCCTTACTGGCAAAAAAGACACTGAGGCAGCATATGCTTTGGCAGAAACAATGGTAAAAGCAGATTGGGATGATTCAAATGCTCTCAATAGCTTGGCATGGAGCATTGTTGATGAGATGGATGCTGAGTATCAAAATCTAGATTTTGCACTAAAACTTGCTGAACGTGCTTGTGAACTTACAGAGTACAGAGATGCAATGGTTCTCGATACGCTCGCTCGTTGCTACTGGGAATTAGGAGATACGTACAAGGCAATTGCGTGGCAAGAAAAGGCTGTCGAGTACTTAGAAGAAGGAGCGATGGATGAATCCATTATCGCAACACTCAACGAGTACAAAGCAACCCTTGCGAATGTAAACGAGGAATAAGCGACGGGTATGACCCCTAGCAAAAACACTCTTCTGTGGTAATTTCAACAAATTTCACTGCTAACCCGTTGCAACTACACTACATAAATTGGCTCAGAGCCAATTAATTTCAGAATAAACCCTCTGAGTTATTTTTATCAAATTTCACTGCTAACCCGTTGCTACTACACGACATAAATTGACTCAGAGCCAATTAACTCCGCTGAAGTATTTATGAAAGAATCAGGCAAACACTGCTACTTCGCGATTAAGGTCATCAGAAGCATAGATAGCCTCAACAACTCGTTGAACTAGAAGACCATCTTCGCCAGTCCCAGCGCCAGAGTCGAGATGTGTATTCTCAATCGCATTTGCAAACGCTTGGTGTTCGCCGTCAAATGCATCATTCCATGCATCGTCCAATGGTATTGAGAGAGTCTGACTTTTGGGGGAACCACTTTCAGCGAAACCGTGCGTGAGCTCATCCGCCCACAAATCGACAACAAGTGAACCTGATGAACCTTCAATGATAAGTCCATCTTTCATTGTGTTCTCAGGAAGATGTGTTGCCCACGATACGTCGAATTGAAAAGTCGTCCCACTTTCATCTGTAAGCAACGCACGCACTCGATCTTCCACGTCAAACGTGCCTCCTTCCACGGGTGCAGACCACATCTCTTCGAATGAGTACGTTTCTGTAGTAAATGATTGCGTGCAATTTCCGCTGACTCGAGTGGGCGATTTCTTCTCCGTTAGATGCATTACCAAATCGATAAGATGGACACCAATGTCAATTAGACACCCTCCACCGCTCCTTGACTTCGTCGTAAACCAACCACCGAGTCCTGGAATCCCACGTTGACGAAGCACCGTTGCTTGAACGTGGTGTACATCACCAATTACTCCGCTCCCGACAATTTGCTTTGCGAGGAGTGCAGCCGGAGCATACCTGCAGACAAATCCCATTTGCAATATTTTTCCAGATACATCTCTAGCTGCAATAATTTCCTCACATTGCTGCAAAGTCCTTGCCATGGGTTTTTCCAATAGTACATGTTTGCCTGCAAGCAAAGATGCGATGGTAAGTTCGGCATGACGATCATTTGGGACCGCAATAATAACGCCATCAATATCATCACTTGCGAGCAGGGAATCAACTGACTCAAACACATCGCACCCATGTTTCAAACCAAACTCTTCTGCGCGATTCATGCGAGGATCGTGTACTGCTGTTATTTTCGACCCTACTCGTTTCATGGCATCAGCATGAATATTCGCAATCATGCCTGCCCCAAAAATTCCTAGAGCAGTCACCGTACAGACTCCATTGTTTTCACATACCGGACATTTCGTGCTTCTAATTCCGAGAGTAAACGGCGTACCACCGACTCATTACTACCGAAAGATTCGGGTGGATGCACTCCTGGCATATCAATTGTGCCATCAACAATCATGCGACCCATTGCTGCCGCTGGGAATGCTGTCGTCCGTCCCATACTCGATTGCTCTGCCTCAGGGTCATGGTAGTCAAGCAAGTCCCAACTAAGTCTAACCTGTTCAGAACCTAATGTGCCTTCTGCTTCAACCTGCATAACGGTTAAGTCACCTTCTCCCTGTTCATACTTCCAACTGTCAATCAGTATCTTTGCTGTCATGTCGATTGGCCGAACCTCTTTGTCATCAAGGAGAATTGGCTCTTCGCTAAAGAAACCTGAAGCACGTAACACTCGCATCATTTCTGTGTGACCAGGATAGCGAAGCGTGCGCTCTCTCATGAATGGAACATCGAGCGTGTCACATAAAGTTCGCAATCCATCTGAGTTGAACGCCTCGAGGGTTCCAACCTCTGGGAGGTCTATGAGCACACACTCTGACAACGCAGGTCTAGTCACTATAGCCCCATGTTCAACCAATCGTGCTGGGCGAATATATTCTTCGATAACATCGCGAGGACTAAAAGGCGCTTTGTATTCAAACGGCCATGTTCGGGTAACAGGCAATCCACCTACGACAATCTCGAGCCGGTTGCACTCATCAAGAAGATGTACCGCATGTGAACAAAGCAAGTGACTCATCCCTGGCGCAACACCAAAATCTACAATGCATGTAACGCCATGCTCTTTTGCAAGTTGATCAAATGTTCGTGGATCTTCTGACATGAATGAAATATCACAATAAGATATTCCTGTTTTAATGACAGTTTCAAGGGCGTTCAAACCAAGCCAACTTGGCAACGCACCAAAAGCAATGTCAGATTGCCCTGCAAGTGATGCGATTACTTCTTGGTCACTACAATCTACTTTTTGAATTGAAATGTTACCGTTGCTTCTTTCAGAAACTCTAGCAAGTGCATCACCGCAACGATCAGCAATCGTTACTTGAAAGCCGCATGCGTCTAAATCTTCGGCAATAACCGAACCAACCATCCCAGCACCAAGCACGACCGCGTTTGTTGTCATCGTTTTACCACTTTTCTGAAATTTCGTCGATCTTCGTTTTTTTTCCACTCTTTAAATGAGAAACAGTGGCAATACTCGAAATAACAAAATCTAAAGCAACAAGGAGCCAAAGAAACCAGCCCGAACCAGGCAAGCTGTCATCACCCATGAGCCCAATGAAGGCGAGAATTGTTCCGAAAATCACAAAATACATCATGAATATCCGCATTGCGTGGCTCCCCGCAGTCTTTGATTTTGGATTTGATGCGTGATGTGCGGTATTTTTTGCGTGTTTTCGCTTGTTTGATTGAGTCATGTTTTAGCCTTTATCTTCAATAAATGGGGTTCAATAGACCATATTCTAGCGTGAGACAAGCATTTTCGTCTTTTTTTGAACAATTGCGTTCACAAATACGAATATTGCTCATAGAAGGGGTAGCTTAGAGCAGAACGCTGCTTTAAGTCTTTGACAATTTGGAATCAGAAAGGCGTCTCCTCGAAATTGAGACGTCAGCAGTTCAGGGAAATACATAACTCCCAACACAAATTGAACTGCTCCCGACTTTGCTTCGTAAGCAACTTCGGGTCTTGAAAAAGCCATGGATTTCGCAACCAAGAAACGTTGCAGATCGCTTGACCAAGGAGAGCATGAAATGCCAGTAACCACATCACGAGCCAACCTCATACTAGAACTCTTCGACGCTTACTACAAACGCGTCTACTGCTTTACTCGAAAGTCACTCGCACCAAGTGCTGCCGAAGATATTGCTCAAGAAGTATTCACACGTCTACTTACAGTCAATGCGCTTGAAGAAAAAACAATCACTTCAAGTTACTTAATCAAAATAGCGGACAATCTCATCAAGCGTCGATACAACAAAGCCCAACGCAAAAATCAATACATCGATTCACAACGTGAAGAAGCTATCCGCGACCTTCGAAAAAACC
>CAYSYI010000008.1:0-61559 GCA_964435395.1 uncultured Isosphaeraceae bacterium | reverse complement strand
TCGAGGAAGACGTCTTGGATAGCACCAAGCAATTGCACGCCGTCCTTCATTGGACGTTGGAACGCTTTGCGACCGCTAATAAGACCGCAACCACCAGCGCGTTTATTGACAACCGCTGTTTCGACTGCTTGTGCAAAATCGTTTTCACCAGAAGCACCGCCAGAGTTAATCAAACCGCAGCGTCCGCTGTAGCAATTCAACACTTGATAACGGCACAAATCGATTGGATGATCAGAGCAAAGGTCGTCGTAGATGCCCTTGTGGAACTTGCCGTAGGAAGTGCCACCTTCATTCATCGCAACATACCCGCCGTTATTCGTCGCAAGTTTTTGCTTGATAATGTCTGCTTGAATAGTTACGCCAAGGTGATTGGCTTGACCTGTTAAGTCCGCTGATGCGTGGTAATCCGTACCGCTTACTTTGAAGTCACTGTTACGCAAGTAACACCAAAGCACTGTCGCCATTCCTAATTGATGCGCCATCTCAAACGCTTGTGCTACTTCTTGAATTTGACGACTTGATTCTTCCGAGCCAAAGTAAATTGTCGCGCCGACCGCTGCAGCACCTAAGTTCCATGCTTCTTCGACAGAACCAAACATCACTTGGTCAAATGTATTTGGACTCGTCATCAACTCGTTGTGGTTGATTTTGACAATAAACGGAATTTTATGTGCGTAGTCGCGAGCAACTGTGCCCAGAACACCAAACGTGGTCGCAACTGCGTTGCAGCCACCTTCGACCGCAAGTTCACAAATGTTTGATGGATCAAAGTAGAGTGGGTTGGGCGTAAATGATGCGCCGCCTGAGTGCTCAATTCCTTGGTCGACCGGAAGAATCGAAACATACCCAGTGCCACCGAGGCGACCGTGGTTATAGATGGAAGCGAGGTTCCGGAGCACCTGTGGGTTACGATCGCTATTTTTCCAAGTGCGGTCTATAAAATCGCTTCCTGGCAAATGGAGCAAGTCAGATGAGAGCTTTGCTTTGTAAGAAAGCAGGTTTTCAGCGTTTGTCCCTAGGTATTCAACGGTAGTAGTCATTGGGTGTCTCCTGTTTGGTTGGCGCATTATATCAGGAACAGACCGCTTGCCCGTCTCGGCGAGAATCGCTTGCCCCCGCGTACCCATCGGCGATTCCTTGCACAATTTGTCCCCCGCCAAAAGCAACGGTCCTGCCTTGCGCAATTTCTAGTTCATGCCCCAACCCCCGGAGTGTTGTGTACACGTCTTGCGAAAATCCCGGTTCAATCGCAACTCTCTTTCCGCCGAGTAATTTCCACCTCGGTGCATCAAGCGCCGCTTGCGGATTTTGTTTCGCGAAGACCATTCTACATACGACTTGAAGATGACCTTGGGGTTGCATTGGGCCACCCATCACCCCGAATGGTGTTCCACTGAATTTTCCAATGCCATGTTTTAGAAAACCAGGAATGATTGTATGAAACGGTCGCTTACTTGGGCCAATTGAGTTTGGATGATTCGGGTCAAGCGAAAATCCACGACCACGATTCTGAAGTGCAATGCCTGTGTTTGGAACAACCATGCCCGAGCCAAACCCTTCAAAGTTGCTTTGAATAAACGAGCACTGCATGCCGTTTGCATCGCCAGTTGCAAGGTAGACCGTCGACGCGTACCTTGGAATTGCGCTCGCATCAATTTCAGTTGCCTCGTTTGTCAGTGTTTCGCAGTGCGTTGCAATTCGTGCATCGTCAAGCAAGTCACCGCAGTCACCAGAAATTTCAGGGTCTGCAATAAACGCATGCGCATCTGCAAATGCTCGTTTCATCGCTTCAATTTGCGTGTGTAACACCATCGGGTTGTCACAGTCTGACAAATCAATTCCTGTTGCTTGCACAATTTTCATCGCAATCAACGCAGCAATTCCCTGCCCGTTTGGTGGCAATTCATAAAAATCAGCGTCACCTACCGAAATTGAAAGTGGCTCGACCCACACAGTTTGATGTTTTTTTAAATCTGTTTTACGAAGAAACCCACCGCCTTCAATTGCAGCGTCTTCTATTTTTTGTGCAAGAGCTCCCCTATAGAAAGACTCGCCTTTTGTTTTTGCAATTTCTTCTAACGTGTTTGCGTGATCAGGCAATGTAATGAATTGCCCTACCTCTGGTGGTTTTCCATCAAAGAGAAACGTGTCGCACCATGCCTCGGATTCACGAAATCGGTCGGTACAATTTTGCCAACGCGTAGCAGTCTGCGGTGAAACTAAAAAACCATCCCTCGCATACTTGATTGCCGGAGCAAACAATTGATCCAGAGTCAATGTTCCGAAACGCGAGTGAAGTTCCATCCACGTTGCGACTGCACCTGGAACTGTAACGGGAAGCCAACCGACGGAAGGAATAGTACCTTCGATAGAAGTAGGCATCAACGCCGGCGATTTGCCTGAACCATTGATGCCGTATATTTTTTCGCCATCGTGCACAATAGCAAACGCATCACCGCCGATTCCGTTTGCACATGGCTCAACAACAGTGCTGACAATTGCTGCAGCAAGTGCTGCATCTACTGCGTTTCCACAGTAGTGAAGCATTTCAAGACCCGCCTGTGCCGCTAGTGGTTGCGAACACGCCACAACATTTTTGCCAAGCACTGCTTCTCGATTTGATGCGTAAGGGAGCGACCAATCAATCATGAAACACCATCAATCCAGCCGCCACAAATAACTTTCGCCCCCACATAACACACAACCGCTTGTCCAGGAGCACCACCACGCTGTGGTTCATTAAACTGAACTTCGATAGTGTCGCCTACAGCTCGAACTTTTCCTGTGGCTGGCGGTGTGTTGTACCGAATTTTTGCGGTGCATGAAATCCACTCATTGCTTTCATCGATAAGCCAATTCGTGTCTTTCGCAAACACTGTATTTGTGTTTAACAATTCTTCCCCACCGATTGTGACCGTATTAAGCACTGGGTCTTTTGCCACAACGTATACCGGTTTGCTCATTGCAATTCCTAAACCACGCCGCTGTCCTATCGTATATTTCTGTTGGCCTTCGTGCTTGCCGATGACCTTGCCTTCCGCGTCAAGAACATCACCCTGCTTTAAACAGCCGGGCGATTTTTTTTCAAGTAAATTTGCATACTTGTCATCAGGAACAAAACAAATTTCCTGTGAGTCTGGCTTATTGAAAACGGGTAAATCTAATTCTTTAGCAAGGTCACGAACTTCGCTCTTTTGTAAGTGGCCAATTGGCAACATCATTTCGGCTATTCTATCGCGACTTGCCCCAAACAGAACATAGCTTTGATCTTTGCCATCGTCCGCACCCATGTGCAGTTCGGCGCCATCGTCGCCCTGCACAATTTGCGCGTGATGCCCTGATGCAACAAACTCCGCACCAATTGATTTTGCGTACTTGTGCAATTTCCCAAACTTCAACCAGTCGTTGCACCGAACGCAAGGGTTGGGCGTACGGCCCGCGTTGTATTCAGCCACAAAATAATCAATAATTCTTCCAAAATCATCTTTGAAATCGAGCGCATAGAAAGACATCCCCAGTTTTGCAGAAACGGTTCGGGCATCGTTTGCATCGTTAATCGAGCAGCACCCCTTGTGACCGATTGAAACTTCTTGACCAAGGTCTTCACCAACATTTCCAAGTCGCATAAAGCAACCCACAACCTCATGCCCATCCTGCGTGAGCAATGCGGCAGCGACTGAAGAATCGACACCGCCTGACATTGCCATAAGTACCTTTGCCATAGCTATGTATTGTAGATTAATTACTCGAGGTGTAATTAATCTGGGGTATCATTTGCATATGCTTGTGTACGGCGGAATTGATGAAGCAGGATACGGACCGATGTTCGGACCCCTTTGTGTTGGGTCGAGCGTTCTTGTTCTCAACGATTATGACCCTGCAGATGGTGCTCCTGATATGTGGGAACTGCTCCAACATATCATCTGCAAAAAGCGTAAAGATGCAAAACATAAAATTGCTGTTAACGACTCAAAACAATTAAAATCAAATGCAAAAAAGAAAGCACTCACACATTTAGAACGAGGTCTGTTTGCATTTATGAGCGCAATGGGAATGGAACTTCCAACGTGTGATACTGATTTTTTCAAAGCAACACATTGCGCTACAACCGACACGCCTTGGTATCAAACCACCACTCCCTTGCCTGTTGGAAACGAAGTTAACATGCTTCGCATTGACTGCTCAAGACTTCGAAGAGCACTTCAAACTGCGAATATTGAATGCTCTCATTTGGAATGCACTGCGATTGATGTTGAGATGTATAACAAACGAACTGAGCACGCAACAAAATCTTCGTTAAATTTTTCGATTGCCATGCAACATGTTGATCGGATCGTAAAAAAGTTTCCAACTCAACACCCGAGAATTATGATTGACAGGCACGGTGGCAAGGTTCGCTACCGAAATGATTTGCAACTCTCTTGGCCCGAAGCCAAAATTCAAGTCCTGATTGAAGACCCATCCATGAGTCGATACCGAATCGACATGGATGGCAAATTAGTAACATTAACGTTTGCTTCAAAAACCGATGAAGAACACATGCCAGCAGCACTCGCTTCCATGATTGCGAAGTACACACGAGAACTTATGATGGTTCGGTTCAATACGTATTTCTCCAGACAAATACCCGAAATTAAACCTACTGCGGGTTATGTACAAGATGGACGGCGTTTTTTGAAGGAAATCGAGCCAATATTAGCGAATAAAGGCATAAAAAGAGAACTACTCGTCCGTTCTTCATAAAAATTGATTGACGAACGTTTTTTTTCTTATAAAATATGGGGCTTGTCCTACTTTTTGCAATCGTTGTAATTAGAAAATGGATACCAATGAGGTCTCAGTCGTGGCATGCTACGGCGCAGCGGAAGGAGTTTACCGTTGCAAGAAGATGAAGAAGAGGCCCAGCGACACTGATTGAACCCGCAAGGGAACGCTCAGGAATGGCTGGGCGACACAGTGTTAGCAAAAAACGAACTGAACATTAGTACCCATCACGAGTGTGGTGGGATTGGGATATCAAAGATAAGACCATTTTGGTCTGATTGGTAAAAAGATTATGGCTGCAAGAGATTTAGATTACGTACGAAACATTGGCATCTGCGCTCACATCGACGCAGGAAAAACAACCGTTACTGAACGGGTCCTTTACTACACCGGTAAAAGTTATAAAATTGGTGAAGTGCACGAAGGCACTGCAACTATGGACTTCCTCGAGGAAGAACAAGAACGTGGCATTACTATTCAGTCTGCTGCAACAACTTGTCCTTGGGAATACGATGGTCAGGAATATACCGTAAACCTTATTGATACTCCAGGTCACGTTGACTTCACTATTGAAGTTGAACGATCGATGCGTGTGCTTGATGGTGCTGTTGCTGTCTTTGACGGTAAAGAAGGTGTAGAAGCACAATCTGAAACTGTTTGGCGACAAGCAGACCGATACAATGTGCCGCGTCTTTGCCTTATTAACAAAATGGACAAGATTGGTGCTGACTTTGAGTTCAGCTACGGCACTCTAAGAGAGCGCCTTGGTGCGAACGCAATTGCTGTGCAACTTCCAATTGGTGCTGGTGATACTTTTGAAGGAATCGTCGATCTTATCGAAATGAAAGCGTACTACTTTGATCAGAGCGACATGGGCGCAGTGGTAGAGCAACGTGACATTCCAGAAGACATGCAGGAAATGGCTGATCTTTGGCGACACGACATCATTGAGCGAATCGCAGAGCTTGATGACGAGTTAACTGAACTCTATCTTGAAGATGAATCAGCAATTACTGAGGCACAACTCAAGGCTGCACTACGTCGTGCAACAATCGACTTGCGTGCATTCCCAACCTACTGCGGTTCAGCACTTAAGAACATCGGCGTACAACGCGTTTTGAACGGTGTTATTGAGTACCTACCAAACCCAACTGAAGTACCAGAGGTTCAAGGTACAAATCCAAAAGATGAAGATGAAAAGTTGAGTCGGCCAAATAGTGAAGACGCTCCTTTCTCTGGTCTCGTATTCAAAGTAGTGAGCGACTCGCATGGCGACTTGACCTATGTTCGTGTGTACTCTGGTCGACTTGAAAAAGGTAGCCGCGTATTGAATCCCGGCAACGGTCGCAAGGAAAACGTATCACGCATTTATGAAATGCATGCAAAAGATCGCGAAGCACTTGATTTCGCCGGCGCTGGTTCAATTGTTGCTGTTATTGGTTTAAAAAATTCGGTTACTGGTGACACACTTTGTGACACGAACGATCCAATTATTCTTGAACGTATGCACTTTCCTGATCCTGTGATTTCAATGTCCATTGAACCAATCACAAATGAAGATAAGAAAAAGCTTGGAGAAGCCCTCACAACTATTCGAAGAGAAGACCCATCATTCCATGCCAATTACAATGACGAAACTGGCGAAACCATTATCTCCGGCATGGGTGAACTGCACCTTGAAATTGTAAAGAACAAACTGACACGCGATTTAAGAATCGGTGTAAATGTTGGCACTCCTCGTGTTTCCTATCGTGAAACTATTACCGGGCCAGCAGAAAATGTTCGTGGTAAATTTGTGAAACAATCTGGTGGTCGTGGACAATTCGGCGACGTTGTCATGAACGTTCGCCCAATGACTGTTGCTGAAGCAGAAGAACAAGAATTTGTCATGAAGAACGGTGTTGTTTTCGTAGACAAAATTACACACGGTTCAATTCCTCGCGAGTACATTCCATCAGTGCAACACGGTGTTCGGAACGCATCATCATCTGGAATCCTTGGTGGATACCCAATGGTTAACGTCTGTTGTGAACTTGTTGATGGTTCATACCATGAGGTTGATTCAAGCCAAGTTGCCTTTGAACAGGCAGGCGCTCTTGGATTCCGAGAAGCATGCACCAAGGCTGGTCTAGCATTGCTCGAACCAATCATGAAGGTGATTATTACGACCCCCGATGAATTCTTCGGACCAGTCAGTGGCGATCTTTCGAGCCGTCGTGGGCAGATTAACGATTCTGAACTACGTGGCGTTGTTCGAATAATTAACGCTGAGGTTCCACTATCCGAAATGTTCGGATACACAACTGTTCTTCGCGGTATGACCCAAGGTCGTGCTTCAAGTACCATGGAGCCGTCTGAATACCGATTGATGCCCGAAAATCTCAAAAAGGAAGTTCTAAAGGCATAAGTATGTCATTGCTTCATCAAGCGGCGCGGCTCGCATTGATGGGTCACGGTGGGGTCGAACCAAACCCTATGGTTGGCTGCATTGTCACATCCCCTGATGGCACAGTTGTTGGTGAGGGCTTCCATGAGAAGTGCGGTGAATCGCATGCTGAAATTCATGCGCTAGCGATGGCTAGTGAATCTGCAAGAGATGGAACTGCATACGTTACGTTGGAACCATGCAACCACCAAGGCAAAACTCCGCCATGCTCACAAGCACTGCTTGATGCTGGAGTTAAACGAGTTGTTATTGGTGTTCGCGATCCAAATGAAGAAGCAAGTGGCGGTGCTGCTTTTTTAGAAGAACATGGAATTGAAGTTGAAATTGTTGATGATGCACTTTGCAAAAAAATTATTGCGCCATTTGCACACAGGATTAAAACAGGACTTCCTTGGATTACATGTAAGTGGGCTCAAACTATTGATGGGTGCATCGAAACACCCGACGGTGATTCACCATGGATTAGTTGTGAGGAAAGCCAAGAGATAGTGCATGATAAACGAGGGCGTGTTGATGCGATTGTCATTGGAGTTGGAACCGTCGTTGCCGACAACCCAACATTGACAGCTCGCGGTGCAACAAAATACCGATCACCCCTTCGTGTCGTGATTGACCCAACGTTACGAACTCCACCTGGTTCAAACATTCTTAATAATGATGCACCAACACTTATTGCTCATGGGGAAGGTGCTGACACTTCCGCATTTTCATCATGTGAACTACTCTCTCTGCCAATCGAAGATGGCGTGTTACATATTGAACCATTGTTTCGACACCTGGTTACCAATCACGACGCGACAAACGTTATTGTTGAAGGTGGCGCAACGCTCTTTGGTCACATCTTCAATCAAAACCTTGCAAATGAACTCTGGGTGTTTACTTCGCCAGAAAAATCCACTTTGAGCGAATGTATGAACATGAATTTGCTACGAACATCGCTCAACACATCCCTCATCCACGAACAACCATCAGGTGTCGATACCGTTCAAAAATATTTCATAACTCCTTGCAATCAAACAACATAAATTGGCTCAGAGCCAATTAATGTTGTTTGTTCTGAATGTGCTCAGAGCAGTGGCGCGCCTTTTCTCTGTCGATGGAGGAAAGGCATAATTGGCTCAGAGCCAATTAGGCAAATTAATTGGCTCTGAGCTAATTAATTTGTGGTGAAAGGAGCGAGGGCTGAGAGAGATTCTGTGGGATGAAGGCGAAGAACGTTATCGCCATTTTCAAGAATCAAGCCTCCACTTGGATCTTGTGCAATCCGAACAGTATCAAGTGGTTTTAAGTCGTACCCCTCAAGAGTGATTGTCGCAATCTCATCCACTTTTGGATACTGCCCAATAGCAACGCTTGGTGGTTTTGTTTCAAGCAACCAAGTCAGTAATGCGTCGACCTGCTTTGCATCGTATGGCACGCCCTTTTCGCTTAACCATTGCTCAAGATTTCGAATGAGTACAACTTCAGAATCTCCAGATCGAATTGAAATTTTCTTTACATCAAACCTTGAGACTGCACTTCCAGTTGCATCAACAAAAATTTCGGGTGCTGGAAATAATGCCGACAACGACTCCCATCGAACTTTAAAGACCACAGGTCTACCTTTGAACATAACATACCTGTCTTTTGAACTTGCAGAAACTCTACCGCCAACAAGTAATGTATGAGTTGTGCCATTTCGATCACTCACAGAAAAAGTCGCAACTGGCTCAAGTAAACCAAACATCGAGTAATCAGTAGGCTCGTCCACCACAAACGAGCCAACTCGCATTGCAGCTATTCTCCCAATCCATTCACTAAGAATATCCTGGTCAACCCTTGCAGAGACGGGTTCTTTCATTTCCCATACACCACTTGAACGCTGAAGAAGTAACCGATCATCATTTACAATTCGATCAATAGCAGTTCCATCTATCGCAAAGTCCGGAAATAAACGAACATCTCTCCACATTTTGTAATCCATATCGATTGCGCGGCGATGCAATGATTGATCAACCAAAACTGGCTGCAATTCATCAACCCGCGCATATGCTCTTCCACCAAGAGTTTTCCTGCCTAAATAAATTGTCACCGTTTCTTTGCCATCCGACAATGAAATCAAATTTGATTTTTCACCTAATCCCAATGTAGACAAAGTAGTTTTTTCAGTCATCTCTCCGACACGTTGCACACTTTGTACTGAGCGAATCAAGGCTGACATCGAGGCTGAGTCCATTCTCATCTCGAACGGTAAAACTTGCCACCACTCACTATCAGTTTTTACATATTCTAGAATTTTTCCATCTTTATGTAACTCAATCTTTTGAATTACGTCAAAACGCACCTTCGTCAACTGAATTAGATTCTCAGACGTTTGTGCTGAACCAACATTTGTTTCGCTCTGCAGACTTATCGCAAACAAAAATGAAACGAGTGCAACAAAAAATAAACTCCAAAAGTCTCGATTTACAATCATCGTTTCTGTCTCCTAAGGAACACGAACAATGCCAGAGAGAGGAGTACTATCGGAACCCCCAAGACAAGAACCGTTATCCAAGTGAGATACGTTGTTTTTGATAGTCCTTGCACCCTGCTTGATTGCTGCCCAATTGGACCTGCGGCAATCCAGTCATCGAGTCCAGACAGCCATTCAACACAAGCCAAGAGCAATTCACTATTACCTGGATTCACCATCGCAACTTGTCCCCCGCCAAATGTAATTGCACGATCAGCTGCCCAAGTGAGTAACCAGCCACCTGAACCAACAACTACCGCCCGAGCGCCATCAGGGCTCTCGACAGCTGCTGCGATTGCTACCTGTTTTGTTAGTGGCGATTTTCCAGCAACATCTATGATCTCCCTTTCCCATTGTGTGTCTAGCCACCTATCGCCTGATGGCTCTACGACAATAACTGCTTCCCCACCCTCGACAACGATTGGCAATGGAATAAAAATCTGCCTCCCATTTACAGCGCGAGCAATAATGTGTTCACTGTTTGTATCTTGAATTATCTGAGCCCGTTGCACTTCAAGATTGTCTGGACCAACCGCAACTCGCTCAACAAGTACATGTTCTGTATCGAGGGAAAAACCAATCGACTCAGCAAGAACACTCCAAGGGTCTTGTTGACCATATCTGGGCAACAAACTTGGTTGCACGTTGAGCATGACAGGTTCGCCTTCTGCAAGTAAACCCCGAACAGCATCGAGCAATTTTTGCTCGCGAGGTGATGGTTCAAAACCAGCCCTACTTGAAGGCGGTATCACAACCCAGACGACCGGTCCATCATCTAAAGGCGGGCGACGTCCATCAAATGGAATCCATTCCTTTACACCAAACCTGCTCATTTCTAATAGCCACCTTGCAGAACGCACATCAACATTATTCTGTCGTTGCCCAAAAAGAGAACTCTTCTCTGCGTGTACAAAAACAACTGTAGGTAAAACTTCTGATTGTAATGAACGCATAGCAGATGAAATGATTTGTTCACCTCTAAAGCGTTGATCAATTGCAATCGAACTCTGCCCTCCCAGTTGTTCTTGAAACAACATAGTTGCAGGAATCATTGTCGCCCGACTTTGTGAAAGTATTATTGCTCCCTCACCAGTTGTCAAATTTGCTGCCAACTTGCCAAGTTCTAGGTCTCCCAAGCGACGCAATGTATCGTCAGCAAGTGCCAGTCTCGATGCCATCTCTTCAAATGTAGAAACCGCTTTTTCGCATGATTCTGAAATCGATTCACTTCTTCCACGAGACAGCCACCATGCAACTTCAGCCAATTCTCTCGACCACTGCCCTACTGCAGCTACCAAAATATCACGTGCTAGGGCTGTTTGTTGCAATGGTTGGTTTTCACTCACACCCATTGCTTTCTCTACTTCATCAAGTATTACACCACCCTCGGAACCAAGTAACGAAAGCGCGCCCGCTAGTGTTCGAAGTGTCTCTTGTTCATCCTTGGACGAGGGAACTTCTGAAAGTGAGTGTGCCCAAACAGACTTACTCGATGCAAATGCCATTAACGAACGAAATTGCACGATGCCATCCCGAATAGCTGCATCGGCAAGTGATAATTCATCTCCATAGAGCTCTACTAAATCACGCAACAGCCTGTCGTATTCTTCTAGAGACTCTGGATCTGCTGGATTGATTCTCTGCACCGAAAGGAATTGCGACCCTTCAGAATATCTTCGTAAAACTTCGTCAACTTGCCCTACAGTTGACCTGCTCACTCTTGACTCATCTAACAAAACAACAATTTTCCACGGGTCGTCAATTCCATGCAAGAGTTGAGATGTTTGTTCGCTTAATGTGTATGCTCTTGAACCTGTTGCATCGAGCCGAATGCGAAAGTCATTATGCAGTGCAATAGAATTAATTGAGACAATTGAAACCAAAAGTAACAACGCGCAAACAACTACTTTCCAAAGAGGAGACGAAGCTCGACGAGTTCTCTCAATTGCTACGATTGCAACCCATCCCATAGCAATCGAAATGGAAATGAAATACACAATGTTTGCTGTATCGATGAGTCCGATTGAAAAAGGCGCCGTTCGCAAATCTGGGTCAATTGCAAAGAAAATGTCTGCAAATCGAGTCGGGACATACGCAGGAAGCACCTTCATCGAAAGTGAAAGGGTAAGCCAGATAAATGCAGTTACCAAGTATGCGACAGTTTGTGATGTTGTCAGTGCAGATACAACAAGACCTGTGCTCATCACAGCACAACCGAGTAAGAATAAACCGAAATAGCCACTCACCACAGCACCGTAATCAACGCTCGCGTACAACTCTAGAACGAATACAAGTGGCACTGTAGTTAACAAAACTAGGACAAGAAACAGAAGGGAAGAAAGTATCTTTCCTTTTGCAAGTTCAAACGATGATACAGGCGCTGCAAGTATCAACTCCCATGTACCAACTCGACGCTCTTCTGCAACTAATCGCATTGTGATCGCTGGACATAACAATAAGAGCAGCCAAGCCGAAAATTCAAACATTGGTTGCATCGAAGCAATCGCATTTGGTTCAAGGACTTGTGAAACAAAAACTATTCCGCAGGAAAATGCAAATAGTGCAGCAACGATTGCGCCTGTTGGCACAACCAATAACGACAATGTATCACGCAAGCAGATCCGAATAATATTCTTCACTGCTTCACCTCTGAAATCAAATCAAGATATTTTGCTTCTAAGGATTGAATCTCTGGCTGAATTAAACGAACCTTGCCTCCATGATTCTGCACTACATCAACAATATCTTCTGCGGATTGTTCAACAGAGCATCGCACCCACCCATTTTCGAGAGCCACAACTTGTTCACCACCCATAGAGACCGCTATTTCTTTTGATGAAACTTCAATTGTTTGCCTTTTCGTTTCGTTCGTTTCGTTCCACGAATGACTCTCTAGTAACTTCCCAAAGTTAATAATTGCTGTGATGTCACAAGTTTCTTCAACTTCAGCGAGATGGTGCGATGAATACAAAACCGCTGCATTCTTTGCGACATCTTGTAACAAGGCACGAAACTCAACTCGTTGAGCAGGGTCAAGACCGGTTGATGGTTCATCTAAAATAAGTAATGTTGGTTCATGCAGCAATGCAGCTGTAAGCGCGACGCGTTGCCTGTATCCCCTCGAGAGAGTTCCAATTGGCTGTCGGAGGACATTTGAAACATCACATCGATCAGCCCAATAAAGAATTGATTGCTTTGTTTGAGCTCGATCAAGTCCATAAAGCGAAGCCATGCTCGAAAAATATTCCATCGGTAACAATTCAAGAGGCAAGGGCGCACCTTCTGGAACATACCCGACAGATTGTTTCGCACGGCTTGGGGAAGTGGCTAGTGCAACGCCATCAATTTCGACTGTGCCAAAATCTGGAATGAGTACTCCGCAAATAATTCGAAGGGTTGTTGACTTGCCTGCTCCATTTGGCCCAAGCAGTCCACAGATTTGCCCCTTCTCAACCGTAAGATCAAGCCGATCAACAGCTATGGTTGATCCAAAGTTCTTACTAATCTGCCGTACACGCAACATGAAAGGGGTAGGTTCTCACAAAACAGGTCTCAGTGGGGCAACTTTGGGGTTAATTTCTATCCAAAGTCCCCCCTTTGTCAAGCCAAAACAGGTAATTCTCCGATGCAAATCGGATTGCAACTTGCCAAAAAGGGAGTAGGCTTAGTGCACAGGAATCATTATGGCAGAAAATCGCCAACGCCTTCATGTTTCATTTGACGCTTCACTCTCGCCAGAGATTGAAGCAACGCTGTCAAAACATTTCGAAATTGTCCAAGCAGAGAGCGACTGCGACCTTATTCTTACAGGGGGCGGTGAGATGCAAGCGAAAATTAATGCGATTTGTGATGCTGGAATTGAACTTTCCCAGATTGAAGCTGGCACTGTAAAAACCCTCAATGTTGCTCAACGATTGAGACTTATGGAGGAGAAAGTTATCAAATATGTTCATGAATTATTAGACATGGATAATTTTGAAATTCGACTCCTTGATCCAAGAAATGGAAACCTCGAGTTAGTTATCGCAGAAAACTTATCACCACTTAAAATTGGTGAAGTCATCCGTGCTGAAGAAAGTGATAACGGCATTTGTGGAAACGTAGCTGTCACGGGTAAATCATATATCTGCCCAGACGTAAGCCAAGAACCTCTTTATCGTCCGGGGCTTGATTCAGCATCATCTTCACTTACCGTTCCACTCTGGCTCAACGATAGCATTATTGGTGTCTTTAATGCTGAATCAAATACACTTGATGCATTTGATGATAATGATCGAAGACTTACAGAAATATTCGGTCGATATATTGCGAGTGCAATGCACACACTTGATCTTCTTGTTATTGAACGCTACACGACAAACGAGCAAATATCAAAAACCATTTTGAATGAACTCACGCAACCACTTCATGCCATTGATGCATTAGCAGTGGAACTGATGGCATCAGATCATCCACTTGGGCAAAAACTTCTCGATGCAGCAAAAACTGTACATCAAAGACTTACCGCATGTACGGCTGGACCACAAACTATTATCGATGCAGACAGGGCAAATTTCATTCAGCCCGATGCAGAAATGAAAGACCGCACAATTCTCATTGCTGATGATGAAGAAGTCGTAAGGCTTGGAGTAGAAGTAGTCCTTAAAAAACTCGGCTGCAGCGTCACTGTCTGTGAAGATGGGACCCAAACTCTTGAAGCACTCAATGAAGCAAAAAGACTCGAGAAACCATACGATCTAATTATCTCTGATATTCGCATGCCTGGATGCAATGGATATGAAGTCTTCAGAGCTGCAACAGAAATTTGGCCAAACCAAGCCGTCATTCTAATGACTGGCTTCGGCTATGACCCTCACCACTCCATTATGCGTGCAAGTCAAGAAGGTATGCACACTGTCTTGTTCAAGCCATTCAGAACTGACCAGCTTGTGGAAACCGTCAAAAAAGCTTGCCAAAAAACCGCAGGTTGTTGACGAGTCGGAAGTAATCCGACATACAATTCATCGTGTGACACAATCAGAAACAACTCAGTGGACAACACGTTCATTGTTATCATGGATGGAATCTCGCTTCGAAGAGCATGCGATTGATTCGCCTCGATTGATTTCAGAAATGCTACTCACTCATGTTTTTGGTGGAGAACGAATTGATCTTTATGCAAATGTAGATCGTCGCGCCACAGATGACGAACTTGTGGTGCTTCGATCGTATGTCAAACGAACTCTTGAGCACGAGCCTGTTCAATACATTGTTGGAAATGCTTGGTTTAATGGAATTGAAATTGCGGTTAATTCATCAACCTTAATCCCTCGAACATGTACTGAAACTCTTGTCGATCAATGTTTGCAACGTTGCAATGCATCTAACGAGAACCTTCGAATTGCTGATATCGGAACAGGTAGTGGGTGCATCGCCATATCGATAGCTCTTCATGCTCTCTCCTGCTCAGTTATTGCGACTGATATTTCTGATGAAGCATTGACGCTTGCCCAAGAAAATGCAAAAACACACTGCGTCGAACAGAAGATTTCATTCATTCAAGGAGACGGTTTGGTCCCACTCCAAGCGCTTCCAGCCTTTGACATTATTTGTTCAAATCCTCCCTATATCCCTGATGCAGAAATGGACCAGCTAGATAGCAATGTCAAAGAATGGGAGCCAAAACTCGCATTATTGGGTGGTAAAAACGGCCTTTTGGTCATCGAGCCGCTCCTCAAACTTGCCCCAGTATGCCTGAATACTGGCGGTCTTTTACTCATGGAAATTGCTACGAGTATCAAAAATCAAGTCGTTGAATTAGCCGAATCCAACCCCGATTTTCAAGATGTCACTATCCTCCGAGATCGTTTCGGCGACGACCGTTTTTTGAGGGCTGTGAAAGGCTAACCAATCTCGCTCTTGGTGGCTAGAATGCTCAACTTATGGCATTCTTCAAACGAAAATCTACAATCTCCACCACTCCTACTTCAACGCAAATCAATACTGAAAGTGTTTTCGATTCTGCAACAGAACAACGTATCCAAGCGATTGGGTCTCGGCTTCTTGACTATGCACGATCGCAAAAACAATCATGGCTCTCCACAGCATTCTGGTCCGACAAACTTATGGACTGGGCGATGGAAGACGAAGATTTTAAAATTCAACTTTTCAGGTTTGTTGACACGTTTCCAACCTTGGTCACACCGGATCAAGTTCATGAACATCTTGTGGATTATCTCACTCAACCAGGAGTAAAATTACCACCTGGACTTGGACTTGGACTAAAAGCCGGTGGGCTTGCACAAGGCACAATGACAAAAACTGTAACAAGCCAAATTACAAAGATGGCAAAGCGGTTCATTGCTGGAACAGATGCCGCTTCCGCACTCCCTGAACTTGAATCAATTTGGAAGGAAGGCGTTGCATTTTCTGTCGACCTTCTTGGTGAAGCATGCGTGAGCGATGTGGAAGCAAAAGAATACCGACAACGGTATTCAGATTTACTCATAAATCTACCAAAAAAAGTTTCTTCTTGGGAGACTAAACCAGTCCTTGAAAATGACCATATTGGACCAATCCCTCGAACAAATATTTCAATCAAAATTAGTTCGCTCTTCGCAAACACCGATCCAATAGCACACAAAATTTCTGTCGATGGTTTGTTTGAAGCACTTCGACCAATCTTAGAGGAAGCCAAAAAGAATGGCACTCTTATTAATTTTGATATGGAACAATTTGAATACAAAGACCTCACGCTAGACTTGTTTATGAAGTGTTGTGATGAGATTAACTTTACTGCTGGTCTTGCGATGCAAGCGTATTTGCGAAGTGGTGACGATGATGCAAAGAAGATTATTGAATGGACAAAACGGACTGGTAGACAAGTTACCGTTCGTCTTGTCAAAGGCGCATATTGGGATTACGAAACAATTCATGCAGAGGAAATGGGATGGCCCGTTCCTGTCTGGAGTCGGAAGATTGACACTGATGCGTGTTTTGAAAGAATGGCAGCGTTATTTATTGAATCAACCCCAACAAATACAGAGGATGGTGGTGTAAAACTTGCACTTGGATCTCATAACATAAGATCAATCGCAACTGCCCTCGCATTAATTGAAAAACGTGGTCTTCCAACTGCAGCACTTGAATTACAAATGCTGCGAGGCATGGCTGATCAACTTAAAGCGGGTGTTCTTAAAGATGGTTTACGACTCAGAGAATACGTCCCAGTCGGCGAGATGATTCCCGGCATGGCATATCTTGTTCGGCGACTGCTGGAAAATACATCCAACGAATCGTGGCTTCGAAGTAGTTTTGTTGATGATGCTGATGCCTCTGTACTTCTTGCATCGCCACATATCCAGCACACAGATGTTGATCCTGGAGTGCAACGAATTCAAGATGCGCCAGAGCGCCACAATCTATCACCAGCAGTAGATGGCGTTGGAGACGGACGACCTTTCTTCACTGAATCCTATCGAGATTTCTCAATTGAAAAAGAGAGAATTAATTTTGCAGCAGCCATTGCTGCTTCAAAAGTTCCAGAAGTGACTTTGCTCTCTACAAAAGAAGATGCGGAAGATGTTATCGCTTGTGCACATGCTGCATTTCCCACTTGGAGAGATGAAGACCAGATTGTTCGCTCACAGGTTCTTGTAAAAGCTGCAGAGCTAATGCGACTCCGACGAGATGAACTTTGTGGAGTCGTTATGCAAGAAGCTGGAAAGACTTGGCGTGAAGCGGACGGAGAAGTTTGCGAAGCTATAGATTTTTGTGATTATTACGCAAGGATGGCACCCGAACTATATGAATATAAACGGCTTGGAGAATTCATCGGCGAGTTGGACCAACAGTTTTATCAACCACGTGGTGTATGCGCTGTAATCAGCCCATGGAATTTCCCAAGTGCAATCTGCTGTGGCATGACCGTTGCTGCGCTTGTCACAGGAAACACTGTGCTTGTAAAACCAGCAGGTCAAACTACTGGCATTGCAAAACTCATTTGCGAAATACTCTGGGAAGCCGGTGCACCAAAAGATGTTCTGCAATTCGTAGCAGGGCCAGGATCAATAATTGGTTCAGCAATGGTCCGCGACCCGCGAGTTGCAATCATCGCATTCACTGGTTCCAAAGGTGTGGGTCTCGATATTCTAGAAGCGGCTGGACAAGTCCCTGAAAATCAACCATTTGTAAAAAAGGTTGTTTGCGAAATGGGTGGCAAAAATGCCATCATCATCGATGCATCTGCTGATTTAGACGAAGCTGTTCTTGGAGTTCGTCAAAGTGCATTTGGATATCAAGGTCAAAAATGTTCTGCATGTAGCCGTGCAATTGTTGTAGATTCTGCTCATGACATTTTTCTTGAACGACTCATTGAATCGACTAGAACTCTAGTAATTGGTGATGTTATGGAGCCAAGTACAGATGTCGGTCCGGTTATCGACAAAAAGGCAGCAGAAGAAATTCGTAAGTACATCGAAATAGGTAAGACTGAAGGAAAACTTGAACTCGCTGAGCCAATTCCCGACGGTCTTGAGAAGAAAACTGGCAGAGAATACATCGCACCACATATTTTCTCTGGCATAAAAGGTGATTGCGTAATCGCTCAAGAAGAAATATTTGGACCTGTTCTCGCGGTCATACGAGTAAAAGACTTTGATGAAGCACTTGAAGTTGCAAATTCAACTGAGTACAAATTAACTGGCGCGGTGTATAGCCGAAAGCCAGCAAATTTAGAAAAAGCTCGTCGCCAGTTTAGAGTTGGCAACTTGTACTTGAACAGAGGAAGCACTGGCGCACTTGTTGGAAGACAACCATTTGGTGGATTCGGCATGTCTGGGGTTGGATCAAAAGCTGGAGGGTGTGATTACTTGTTGCAATTCGTGGAGCCAAGAGCTATTTGTGAAAATACAATGCGACGAGGCTTCGCCCCCGGTCTGTAAAGGGAATCTCTCAAATTTTCGTTGCTTATCTTAGATTTTCTAACCCAAGTTGCTCGAGAGTTTCTATTGCAAGGGAATGACCAACACAAACTTCCTCATCAACAACAACAGTTGCACCGGAATGAGAAAGATTTTGACTATGAATCGAATATCGAACACGCGCTACAATTGGCACCGATTCTGCGAAGGATCGTATTTGTTGAATTGTTTGTGAAGATGCTCGGTGGTCAGGAAGTGTTGTTACAACTAATTTAGCCTTTCTGATTCCAGCGTGTTCTAGTACGTTTCTTCTCTGCGCATTGCCAAGGATTGAGAACGCGCCTGATTCTCTCGCCTCCTTAACACCAATCGGTCCCATGTCTATCACAAGAACCTGCTGAGAAGCATCGAGCAGATCCTTCACTACATTACGTCCTGCTACACCGTATCCAATTACAACGACATGATTAACCAGTGTTTCTGGGCGCTCATCAAGAGAAGAGTGTGCATCCGCCCCAAAAAAGCAATCGACGAACTTTGCAATGGGTCGTGACTGACTAGTTAAGAGTGGCGAAAGCAATAATGTAATCAGGGACGAACTCATCATAAGTTGAAACAAATCATCACTTAGTAAACTCGCATCCATCGCTTCGGCGCCAATAACAAAACTAAACTCCCCAATTTGTGCCAAACAGAGTCCTGCTGCAATCGATACTCTTCGAGATTGTTTCCACACCATCGAGACCAAGCAAACAACTACCGTCTTGCCAACTACTATTCCACCAACAACCCCAATTGCCCAGAGCCAATGATAAGGCTCGAATAACCATGGTAAATTTGCAAGCATTCCTGTTGCCGCAAAAAAGAGTGTTAAGAAAATATATTTCAGCGGTGCCATGTCTCCACGGACTTGTGTTGCGAATGGAGATCCTGCTAAAATCAAACCAGCAATAAATGCACCAAGCGCAGGAGATAAATTGAGTTTATTTGCAAGCCACATTGCTGATAGACATGTAACAATTCCAAGTAACACTGGAAATTCTGTCGATCTTCGAATCAACGCTGCTCCAAACAATCTTGGCAATATGAGAACACACACTAAAAAAACAATGACGACTAGTGTCATTAACTCTGTACTAGCAACCCCAATTTTTGACACAACTTCTGATACGTCTGGAGACTCTTGAATAAATGCGACCAAGAGCATTAACGGAACAATTGCTAAATCTTGAACAAGCAAAATACCGAATGCTAATCTTCCATGAGTTGAATCAAGTTCACTTCGATCCTGTAACACTCTTGAGACGACTGCTGTCGAACTGAGTGCACCCATTGCACCAACAATAATAGATGCTTTCATCGGTGCACCAAAAAGTTTGGCGATGAAATATCCAACAAGTCCTGTAAGAACGACTTGCAATACTCCAACAAACATTCCCCTTCCCACGAGTTGTTTTAATCTACGACCATTTACTTCTAATCCAATTGTGAAAAGAAGGAGAGAGACCCCAATTTCTGCAATTGATCTAATCGTCTCCTCATCAGAAGAAACCCAATTCAGCATCCCCGGACCAATAACTGTTCCCGCGAGCAAATAACCCACTACACCGCTAAAACCAAGTTTCTCCGCAATAATTCCGAGCACGACAGCCATGCTCAGCAATACTGTGATGTCACCAACTATATGCCAAAACTCCATGCCTTACATCATAACTTGCTAAGTATGCTCTGAGCCGAAAAATTGTTGCATCGTGTACGATACATACGATGGAGATGTTGCTACTTTTAGTGCTTGGACTTGCCGCAGGCACTCTTGGTGGTTTGCTCGGTATCGGAGGCTCGGTCATCATGATTCCCGCACTTCTATTCTTCATTCCCGATATGACGATACATCTAGCACAAGCAATTGCTATGTCTGTGAACCCTGCAGTCGCAATTTCTTCTGCAATTAAACACCATAAGAACAAAAATGTATCAAAAGAAGTCGTCTGGAAGGTACTCCCACTCTCTCTCATCTGCATTGCTATCGCTGCATGGTTTAGTAACTCCATTTCTGGTGAATGGCTTGAGTTTGCATTCGCTACATTTTTAATTTGGGTTCTTTGGGATCAAGTTTCGTGCATCCTAGGAAAATCGAAAAATGCCTCAAACCAAAAACCACCTTCAATGCTACGGTTTAGCGCAACTGGGGGAATTACTGGAACAATGGCGGGGCTACTTGGGATTGGCGGCGGCTTGATTCAAGTTCCACTACTCAACCGACTTTGTAAACTTCCTATCAAACGAGCAATAGGCACTTCGTCAGCAATAATGTTCGTTACTGCAATTTTAGGTGCCACAGTCAAAGACGTGTCCCTCCAAAATGCCGATCACAATGCTCTACGCGCTTTACTTCATACCGCTCAAATTATTCCTGGCGCATTAGTAGGCGGGTGGATTGGGGCAAAACTTACAACTGTGCTTCCAAGCAAGGCGATCAGGGTTGTATTTGCATTTCTGGTAATCCTTGCTGCGTACAAGCTGTTTTCTGGTTCAATTCCAACGCTATTTTGACCGACGCTTGATGTTTTCTCGGCACTGCAACACGAGTGATTTTACTTTTGAGCGAACGAATGCTGTCCCCTCTTCTTCGCCCATAGCAAGCAATTCTTCAGCACAAAGTGGCTCGCCCGCCGCTGCTTCAATGTAACCTCGCAGTTTTGGTTTGGATCCCATCGGATACGCGTCAAACGCTCCATCAATCCCGATTGGCAAGACTGTCGCTCTACTTTTTTTTACTAATAACCAAAAACCACGCTGAAATTTTCCCATCTCTCCAGTTTGTGTACGAGTACCTTCGGGAAAAATCATAACACAGCGCCCTTCTGCAAGTTCATGCAATGCTTTTCGAATAGCAGGCATGTCACTTTCGCCTCGCCTAATCGCAATTACTCCAAACGCACTAATGTATGCACCAAGAAGTTTTGAATCAAGAAGAGAAGCTCTTGCTATGCCACTTGATGGGCGATCGAATACAACTGTTCCGACAATAGGCGGATCGAAATTGGATTGATGGTTTGCGACAATCAGAAGTGGACCTGTTCTTGGAACAAGATTTCGTCCTGTGCATTTGTATCTATAAAAAATACGAAGCAAAATTCGCACAACCCAAATCATACATGTCCACCAAAACAATACACGCCAAGCGCTCAACCCAGGGGCACGTCGATTTATTTGTAGTGATGAAAACATCAACAGTTCAACAAAGCGATTACTTCTAGCTCCATTGCGTCCACGACCTCTGTTATTGTCATTGTTGAAGTGTCAATCACAATTGCACCATCTGGACAAACCAATGGACTCGTTGCTCTTGTTGAATCAATCTGATCTCGAGTTTCAATATCTCGTTGAACTTCTTCAGCGTTTACGGTTGCACCAGACTCTTGAAGTTGCTTCACTCGCCGTTTTGTCCGTTCAACTGAGTCCGCTGTTAAGAAAAAACGTGCTGGCGCCTCTGGAAAGACAACAGACCCTTGGTCTCTACCCTCCGAAACAAGAAGCGGATGAGTTTGGGCAATGGCACGCTGTTGTTCAACAAGAACTTTGCGAACTTCTGGTTGTTTTGCGACAATTGATACGACGCTACTAATATCAAGATCACGAATTCTTTTTGAAACATCCTCATTTCCTAAGTGAATGGCCGGAGGATCCTTTTCCCAATCAAAATGAATGGTTCTCTCTCTGACAGCATCCGCTAACTGATCTCCATCATTGCTATCAAGACCGTAATCAACAGCAAGAACTGCAACAGCTCTATACATAGCTCCGGTATCAAGGCATTCTGTTCCTAATCGCTTTGCAAGTTCGTGGGCAACAGTAGACTTTCCTGTACCTGCAGCTCCATCTATTGTTACTACGAATCGTTCTGTTTGAGGCATTGTTACTTACCTCCACCTACATGAGATTGCATTTTAGCTGTAATCTTGCGAATCTCTTTAAGTACATCACCTGTTCCGGTGTAGTTCACCGCAATCGTGTTTGAATATCCAACCTCAAGAACAGCTTGTAGTCCTTCGACCACATCAACTTTCTTTTTTCCTCGACTACTTGGAAAATCAGCAACAATTCCTCCTGCGTACGGAGCAAGTTTTCTCAATGCTTCAATTCCGTCACCAGTCGCACCAGCAGATTCAAATGTTGGAAGAGCGCCTATTCGAAAACCGCCAATTTGCTTAATAATCTCAATATGTTGATCTGGATCGCTCGACATTCCCTCGCATGGTTGCAATAACAAGTTAAGTTCTAAACGCTCGACGCCATGCATCGCATATCTAATCTGTTCAATAATCGTATCAACATCGTTCTGGTTCTCTGGGAACCTTGGGGATATTGCAATTGCATTGCATCCAAGTCGATTTGCAGCAACGGACAATCGTTGTATTCGCTCGAGTGATGCCTCTCTGCTTCCAAGCAAATCCATCGGCGTGTTGTCTCGAACAAGTAAACAAGGTGAATTCGCTTTATCGGCATTGTTCCGAAAAGTGTCATACGAATCCATAGTCCAACCAGAAAGATGGGCCGCATCGATCATCACGCCTCGTAGGTCAAGTCTGTCAGACGACAGTTTTGGGACATCCAAAATGTCCACACTTCCGTCAGCGAGAAGTGGGTTTAGTGATTGGATTGCGAGTGTAAGTAGTACAGTCATGAAAAAGTTTTGCCAATCTTCAATTCTGGGATTTGCAAGGTTGAAGGAAGCGGTACTATACCACCCCACATCAACCCTAAAGGAGGTCTACTGTATGCCAACCCCATCTGATTGTTGTTTTTCTGATTCCCACGAGTGGTTCAAAATCGAAGGTGATACCGTCACCGTAGGAATTACCCAATTTGCAGCAAATGAACTCACAGATATCACCTATGTTGAGATGCAACCAATTGGCACATCAATCGCGAAAGATGAGTCTGCCGGAGAAGTAGAGTCCGTCAAGACCACAAGCGATGTCGTGAGTGCCTTCTCCGGTGAGATAGTTGAAATTAACGAATCCGTTCTAGATGACCCCTCTTTACTCAATAGCGACCCTTTCGGTGATGGCTGGCTCGTCAAACTTCATATCGATGGCGTGCCTAATTGCGAAGGTCTTATGGATCAATCTTGTTACGACGGAAAGTACCCCGTTTAATAATACTTCACTATGTTCCAACTCGTCAGCGAATTCGATCCTAAAGGCGATCAGCCCAAAACAATCGATCAACTAGTATCTTGGATTGACGATGGCGAGAAATACAAAACATTACTCGGAGCCACTGGTACCGGCAAAACTTTCACGATGGCGAATGTTATTGCAAAAACAAATAAACCCACGCTCATTCTGAGTCATAACAAAACGCTAGCCGCTCAATTGTTTGAAGAAATGCGAGCTTTGTTTCCGCACAATGCCGTTTCATATTTTGTAAGTTACTACGACTACTATCAACCTGAAGCATACATCCCGCAACGTGATATCTATATTGAAAAGGATGCTGCGAGAAACGATGACCTTGATCGGCTAAGATTAAAAGCAACGAGTAGTCTTGTTTCTAGAGATGATGTCATCATTGTCTCTTCAGTAAGTTGTATCTACGGTCTTGGATCACCAGATTCATATCAAAACAGAATCGTAGCTTTGACCTGTGGGCAAACAATTAACCGCAGAGAACTCCTACTGGAACTAACAGAAATGCAGTACAAACGCAACGATATTGAATTCGTTCGCGGATGCTTTCGAGTTCGGGGCGATGTGATGGAAATCTTCCCTGCATATGAACAGTTTGCTGTTCGAATCGAGTTTTTTGGTGATGTTATCGAACGAATTGAACTCATTCACCCGATTTCTGGGGAAACACTTGCAACCGAAACCGATGTATTTATTTTTCCTGCTGTGCATTATGTCATGCCACAAGAAAGCTTAAAGAGAGCTTGCAATGATATAAAAGAAGAATTAAAGACACATATCATTCGTTTAAAAAACGAAGGCAAACTTCTTGAAGCACAACGCATTTTAGCGAGAACAAAATATGATTTAGAAATGATTGGAGAAGTCGGGTATTGCAGTGGGATTGAAAATTATGCAAGGCATTTAGAAAACCGGCCAGAGGGTAGTCGTCCATTCTGCCTGCTTGATTATTTTCGACACGTCCCCAATCGTAAACCAAATGACTGGCTATTGTTCATTGATGAATCACACGTCACTCTCCCACAAGTTCGTGCGATGTATAACGGAGATCAAGCAAGAAAACGCACCCTCATTGAACATGGATTTCGACTTCCGAGTGCGCTCGATAATAGACCGCTTACATTTGAAGAATTCGAAAAAATCATTCCTCAAACGATCTATGTTTCAGCTACACCTAGTCCTTATGAACTTGAAAAATCTGATGGAATAGTCGCACAACAAGTTATTCGACCTACTGGTCTCCTTGATCCAACTGTAGAAGTTCGCCCAGCAGCAAATCAAGTGCCCGATTTAATCAAAGAAGCACAAGAACGAGTTAAAAATGGAGAACGAGTTCTTGTTACTGTTCTAACGAAACGAATGGCAGAAGATTTGGCAGAATACGTTTCCAAAAGTTCACTAAAGTGCAGGTATTTGCATAGTGATATAGAGACCCTCGAACGCCTGACAATCCTTCGTGAATTACGACAAGGTGACTTTGATTTACTCATAGGTGTAAATCTTCTTCGTGAAGGTCTCGATTTACCTGAAGTCTCACTGGTCTGCATCCTTGATGCTGATAAAGCTGGTTTTTTACGAAGTGAAACAAGTCTAATCCAAACAATTGGTCGAGCGGCTAGAAATATCAACGCAAAAGTTATTCTGTACGGCGATTCAATCACCCAGCAAATGCAAAACGCGATGGATGAAACAGAACGACGAAGAGTGTTGCAACTCCAGTACAACAGAGAAAATAATATTACACCCGAATCGATTAAAAAAGCGATTCGAAAAGGAATTGAGAGTGAACTATCCGCTCGTAAAACAGCGAGAGAGGCCTTCCATGCCGATGGAACTGAAGAAGAGTTTGATGTGGATGAGCGATTAGAAGAACTTGAAAACAAAATGCTTCACGCTGCAGATCAACTTGAATTTGAAACAGCTGCAAACCTTCGTGATGAAATCACTTCTCTAAAAGCCGGTACGCCAATTCCAAAACGAAAGGATACTAAGCGCCGGAAACGGAATCGATAATGGGCGTGGAGTTGTTTTTTGTTACCTTTTTCCTACACCCTATATCACTTCGCCAGAACGCTCCATTGAAGTGAATTTTTAAACATGCATCATTAGCAAGTACGCGAGCATCATCTAAAGTCGTTGCTTTTGCAGTTACTCCAAGAACGCGACCTCCAGATGTAGTCAATTCACCCCCACTACAATCTGTTCCTGCTTGAAACACAACAATATTGCTCGATGCTTCTGCTTCGTTAATTCCAGTTATTAGCTGTCTTTTTTCGTACGGCCCTGGATATCCTTCGCTGCACATCACAACACAGCACGCGACATCATCTTCAAAATCAATTGATGCTTCACTTAAGGTTCCAGCAGCAGTTCGCCAAAGAACATCGAGTAAATCACCTTTGAACCTCACCATCAAAGGCTGAGTTTCTGGGTCGCCAAACCTGCAATTGAATTCAAGTACTTTTGGCCCTGCAGATGTGAGCATCAAACCTGCATAGAGAACTCCTCGATACTCTATCCCATCTCTACGCATCGCATCGACTGCAGGAACTAGAATTTCTCGCTCAACATATTCCAACATTTCTTCATCAAGTAGTAGTGCAGGACAGTATGCACCCATGCCTCCAGTGTTTGGACCTACATCACCCTCACCGACTTGTTTGTGATCTTGACAAATATCGAGAACCCAAATGGTGCTTCCATCAACGAGAGCCAGTACGCTCACTTCGTTTCCTGTCATAAACTCTTCGATGAGAACCTTTCCACCTGCTTCACCAAACGCTCTTTCTTTCATAATACGTTCAACTGCTCGAAGAGCTTCCCCAACTGTATTACAAATAATCACACCCTTGCCAGCTGCGAGACCACTTGCCTTAACTACGCAAGGGTCTTCACGGTTATCTAAGAATGTTTGCAGTTCACTTGAAAAAACAAATGGCTTGTTTTTTTCTCGTTCACTACACCATTCGATAAACGATGATACTTCCTGAGACAATTCTGTTTTGAATTCACTCTCAAACTCTGTATCTAACCCGCGAAGTAAATAACCTCGTGCTGCATCAATGTCGGTAAACGACCGAGAATCCGCAGTAGGAATTGAAGCCTGTCGCATAAGATCTTTTGCGTAAGATTTATCTGCTTCAATTTTTGCTGCTTCTTTTGATGGACCAAACACCAAACGGTTCTCGGTTGTAAGTTCATCAGCAATTCCTTCTGAGAGTGGTACTTCCGGACCAACAACAACGAGGTGAATATCATGTTGATCGCACCATCGGGAGATAAAAAACGCTCTGGATGGATCCCATTGTTCTTCGCAGGGCGTTGCAAGAGATGCAACTCCTCCGTTTTTGCAATCTGTAGCGTAAAGTGTTCCAAGCATTGGTGATTGTGACAACTTCCAAGCAAGAGCGTGTTCTCGACCACCCCCACCAATAAGCAGGACATTACATTTTTCTGGGCATGGCCATATATTTGACATTTTCGTATTGTACTAGAGGTGGTTACGTTTTAGAGTCAAGCGGCAAATCGATTTGACAAACTAAGCCATCTCTTGCGTAATCCATCTCTATTGTGCCGTGCATCTCGTGACCAACAAGACCTTCAAGTAGAGAAGTGCCTGTCCCTTTTGTAATTTCTGTCGAGATTAATGGCCCACCACTCTCATCCCACGAAAGATGTACAGATTTTCCATCAGTACTTACTAAAGTCTGTATCAATATTGACCCATTTTCAGAAGTCAACGCGCCATGCTTGACTGCATTTGTCGCGAGTTCATGGATAACCATGCACATCGGCCTTGCGAGCATGCCTGGAAGTTCAACATCTGGGCCCTTAAATGTAATCCTTTCTGTGGAACCAATCATGTAAGGCTGAAGCGTGAGCATCAAAATATCTTTGAGCCAAGCACCATTCCAATGCGATTTTGCAAGAGTTGAATGAGCAACTGAAAGAGCATGCAATCTCCCATTTAATGTTTTAACAAAGTCATCTGCGGACTGCGATCCTTGCTGCGACAAACCAACGAGCGACATCACCGCTGCAATATTATTTTTCACTCGATGATCAAGTTCACTCATCATGATTGTTTGCTGTTGTTCAAGTTTGTGTCGGAGCGTGATATCCACTGCAACTCCAGAGAGTCCAACCACTATTTGTTCTTCATCACGTACAGGTGTGAACCAAACTTCAAAACATTTCTCTCCGATGTGTGTAAGTCCATGACTTTCTGTTCCAGAAAGAGCAGTATTCACTTGTTCTAAAATATCAGGATAATTTCGATAGACTTGATACACACTTTTTCCAACAACATCCCCTGCACCAGCGCCCATACTTTCTAGACCTAACCCTTCACTAAGTGTAAAAATGCCTTCTGAGTTAATTCCAAACAAAATGACTGGCGAGTGTGCTGTTAACAATCGGTACTGTTCTTCTGAACGTCGAAGGTGAAATTCTTCTGCAATCTGCTTCCGATCATCAATTCTCCGTTCGACCGATCTTGAATATCCCTCAATAACATGTTTCGCTTCTTCAATTTCGATTGGCAGCCACATTCGCGTGCCGGTTGTTTCAAAGTAAACAAAGCCTTCAATGACTCCATTAATTATTGCTGGCACAGCCATAACGGCAGATGCAGAGAACGCCTTCATCTCTTTTTGTACAGCACTTGGAATGGACTCATCTTGAATGTCTGTAACCGAAACGACACCGAACTTGTCAAAATTATTTTTCCACCACTGTGCGCTTTCCGATGAAAGTTGTGTTGGTAATTCGAGTTTTTCTTCAGTATCTAAGCGAACCCATTGGTGAGTAACAAATGCACGGGCATCCTTTCTAATTCTGACGAGTTTTGCTCTATCGACAAGGATTGCATTTCCAAGAAGTCCCAAGAAACCGTTGATTGAGTCATTTAACTCACTCGAGTCAAGTAGTAATCGAAGTGAGTTTCTCCCTGCGAAGTGTATGCGGTCGGTATATTCAAGAATCCGTCGATGTGTTATGTCTTGAAAAACACCAACAATCGTTTCAGTTTCACGTCGTTTACAACGCAAGCCAATCCAACGGTAACATTCTTTTGAATCTCGAAATCTAAAAGAAATATGTTTTTCAGTGTTTTTATTCGTACTCTGAAGTGCACCTCGAACCGCATCAACATCTGCAGGGTGAATACGACCAATCCAAAGTTTAGGAAAGTCCATCAGATTTTGAGTTGGCAACCCAAGAATATCCGAACCATTCTCACTTATATATAGAGTGCACCAGTCATCTTTATATTCTAAACAATGTATTCCTATCGATAGATTCGTTTGGGCAAATGTATCAGGACCGTTTTCAGGAGTTTTTTTGGTAGTTATTGATGACACGACATCTCTACGATACACAAATAAGACGCAATTGTGCAAGTCTTTTAAAAATGTAATTCAAAGTCTCCCGAAGTAACTGCATGCAAAAGGTCTCTAGACCTTCTGCTCAATAATGCAACTATTGCTAAGAAGCATTCTCTTCAAGAGTGTTTTGGATAAAATTCTTGCAATCCTCAGGAGATCTCCAACCGCAATGCACCGCACAAGGTATAGCTCGTAACGATTCTTCTGTAATCCCTATTCCCAATGCCTTTACCATTGCGACGAGTTTCTCTGTCGCCTCTTCGGGAGTGCGAAACTGTATTTCTAGATTTGAATCCTCTTCTTCAATATCAAATACTTTTGCCAATTCTTCATCAAGCGTTGCAATTCCAACAATCCTCAACTTGTACTCAAGGGAACAGCAAGCCACATCTACAACTTCAATTTTTGAAAGAATGGACAGCATATCTACATAGGTCGTGAGCCAGAGTTCACCCAAGGCGGAAAGCGAAATAGAGCCTGAAATTTCACCCGGATCAGGAAAGTCGTCGGGCGTTGGCTGAGAATTCCCGCCGTTGTCCCCCCTTCCCGAACCAGAGGTTGCGAGAAGGGAGGAGCTGGTGGCCAGCACGAAGGCTAAGCCCAAGAGGAGGAGGACCATAATTTTTTCCTTTTATTTTTAGTATTCCAATTAGTGAAGTGTCACTGAAGTGAAGAGTGTGTCGTCGACATAGATATCTGCCCATTGCCCTTCGACAAACTCCACAACCCATTCGTGCCCATCAACTGTCGTTGTTCCATCGGTTGCACCAAGTGCTGCCATGTATCCAAACACATCGCAAGACTCACCATCCAGCTCCAATCGCATTGGATCAGGGGAGCCGATTACTCCATCAGGAAACACAAAGAGCGATCGCTGCAAGGTTGGCCATCGATCTTCATCAAATGTTGGCAATGGAGTATCGCCCTCTAAACTTAGTTCAATTGAAACGTGTTCATTCAAGAAACCCATTCCAATCTTACTGTTTGGAGTGAACAAACCAAAGGCTTGTCGATTCACTTCGTTAATTTGCGTGTATGTTCGTGGAAGACCTGCTTGTTGATGTGGATTTTTTAATGCTTCAAGTAAGCGTTGCCAACTTGGATCATCGAGTTGATACACTTGCCCAGTTTCAGGATCAATCACTCGACCACTGGATGGATAGAAATGATATTGCTTCCCATCACGAATGATTACTTCATACTGTTCATTGTCAAAGTCAAAGTGCTCACTCTCATCAAGTGGTGTGAACGTTATTTCTACAAAACCACCAAATGGAGTAATCTGTGCTCGCAAGGTGTATGACCCAGCGCAGCCCATTTCGACTGTCCCAATTCCCGTTGCAAGAACTGTGCCACAGGCACAACATATCGTTCGCATCCATGCATTCATCGTACTATTCCTTTTCTTTTGATTATTACTCTTAAAACGTATTAACTCTATACATGGCAATGATTTCCATGCAAGCACATTGATGAACACCATCAACGCTCATGTGTTGTAATCGATGATTGTCATGCTTCTATATTTTTTTGTGTTTTTTTAGAACAATGATTTTTCGCATTCAGAAGCGAAAAAAAACTTACAAGAAAAAAGGCATGCCGTTCGAGAGTTTGCATATTTTGGGTGTAGGGTGTGATTGCTCAACTCGAAGGTGGGTTCACTATCGCGGATAGTAACTAGAGATGAGCAGGGAAATTTGTTCTTATAAGAACAGGAGAAACAGTATGGCACAGACTATTAACGTCAACCGAAAGGAACGACTCGAACGCCTATTTGATCTTGCGCAAGCGTATCGTGGTTGGACAAGAAAGGAGTTAGCGCAAGAGCTTGGAAGAGATCCAACGAAACTTGCACCAGACAGTGGTAATCCAAAGTTCGATCTCATTCTTCAAATATCTGAAGTCATTGATTGGACACTTGATGAGGTTGCCGATTGGCTTTGGTTTGGAAAGGATGATAATCCAGAGAAAAAAATCGTATCTTCATCGTTTGACCAGCTAGACCAAAAGGCGCAAGATGCACATCGCAGCGGAGAGTATAAAAAATTAATTCGTATTGCACACAGCGCACTTGATGTTGCGAACAATGCTGAAGAAAAAGCACGTGCATATAACCGTGCAGCTGGTGGATGGGATGGCTTAGGCCGTTTTAGTCGCGTCTTAAAAGCTGCGCAAGCTGGATTGCGAGAAAATCCAATTCAAACAGATTTGCGACTGTTACTACTGACAACAGCGGCAAATGCTCACTACACACTATGGCAACTCGATGAATCGCTTGGCATGGCACAAACCGTTATTGACCATTACAAAGAAAACATTCCAGAAACTAATAGAGCTAAAGTAGCTCAAGCGCATGCTTGGTACGTACTTGGCCATACGCAACGTCGATTGCTTGATATTAATACTCAGCAATCTTCTCAATATGCTTATGCTGCACGATGTTCACTTCAAGAAGCAATGCATCTATATGAACATCTCGCCCAAGAAATTCATGAATCTTTCGGCGGAATCGCGAATACTTGTATGGCGGGAATCCTCGAAGCTGATGTTTTTCTTGGACATGTGGATGCAAGAGAAGCGCTAGCAAGAGTTTTGGATGTTATTAGTTCTGTAGTTAATCCAGAAAATGTTGATAAGGGTGACTGGCTCGAGAGTTACGGGTGGTGGTCAATCATTGGGTGCAATATAACACTCAGACATATTTTGGATGAGCGAGACACACAACGATACATGGCGCTATTTACAAACAAAGCTGATGAGATTGCTGACCAACTCAATCATTGGGCAATGCGTGAGCGTGTTTTCTCTATGCAATTTGAAGGTCGTCAACGGCTCATCGGTTGGACTGGGCAAGACATCCCAATTGTTATCGACAATGACGATATTCGTCTCATTACTGGAACCATGGGTAGGTTCCCTCAATTTCGTAAAACAGGATGGTCGATTCTGAATTACGGAAACATTATTAAAGAGTCGTGAGGAGGTTCATGATGAAATATTTGAATTACATACTATTCGCATTCGTTCTACTTTCGTTTCCATTACAAGCAGTAGCTGATATTCCAAGCAATGTCAGACAGACACGGAAGAGAGTGATTGCGATTATTGGGCACACGGGTCAAGATCCCGTCTATCGATCAACCATTGGGAGCGATCCGTTTTTAAAACCAGGATTAGGATTTATTGGCGGCACGGATTCATTTGAATCAGTTTCCTTCAAATCAATTTATTCGCTCTTGGTGGAATCTGAGAATTGGTCTGACGAGATTCCTTCAACCAATGAATTGAATTTCTCGGACATTCCTGTGTCAGTTGAAAGCGGATTGGTCGACTTGTTTGATGATGACTTTGTCTCATTGAATACAATTCCAACCAATAGTACTTTGCCTGCTCCGCCGGCATTTATAGTGGTTCTAGCTGGAATTCTTGGTCGTACAAGTCGCAAAAAGTAATGCAGATGCTCTGGGCACTGGCAAATCAGCCAGTGCCCAGTAGCAGCATTACGATTTGGAGAGTACGCTATTGGTATGTCAATCAAATACACAAGGGTGCATCGTCTTCTCGAAATTATCTCACTCGTTCAAAGTCAACGGGGCTGGACTGCAAAAACACTCGCCGAGCGATGCGAGACGACCGAGCGAAACATTTACCGTGATATAAACCAAATTAAAGAAGCTGGAATTCCAATTGAAAGTACAAAGGAGAACGGCTACCAGATAAATGGAACCTTCTTCATGCCCCCTGTTCGACTGACCTTTGAGGAGGCACTCGCAATTTCAGCATTATGTGAAGCAATGGCAGACCAAGGTGCAATTCCTTTTGTTCGACCAGCATCAATGGCCATGAATAAGATACTCTCTCAATTGCCCTTTGATGCAAGAGAGGAATTGACCGAACGGCTACGAACGATGCAACTTCGAACAACTGCAACCATGGACGAGGAAGGCTATGAAGATGTATACGACAAAGTACAAACAGCACTTTTAAAACACACCATTTTAAAATGTAAATATGAAAGCACATCGACACCTGAAAATGATGAATCATTTATGTTTCATCCGTACGCACTATTTTTTGGCACTCGCGCTTGGTACATTGTTGGATTCCACGAAAAGCGAGATGCCATACGTACTTTAAAATTAAGCCGATTCCTTGCAATCGAGGCAACGAGGGAATCGTATGAAATACCTAGTTCATTTAATTTAGACAACCACCTCGGCAATGCGTGGAATATGATTCCAGGCGACACTGATTATGACGTCGAGCTTCGATTCGAATCTCCTTTTTCTCAAACAGTCAGTGATACACGATGGCATTCAACACAAGAGATAACATGGCATGACGACGATTCGTGCACATTTACATGCACGGTCTCTGGTCTCGAAGAAATTGTATGGTGGGTGCTTTCTATGGGACCATATTGCAAAGTCATCAAGCCAGATTTGCTGGCTCAGCGTGTTGCAAAACTTGCAAAAGAAACCGCTGAGGTATATGAAACTTCAACTGTGTAAAATTATGACATCCGCTTCAAACATGCAATGAAGAATCCAGTTGTCGTTTCATCAGGAATAATCCGAATCGCTTTAGAAAGATCTTGTTTAAAAGTTTTATCATTCCATGATGTAACTGGTTGCTTTGTCGTTGGTGGACAAAGATTGTCTGGAACTTGAATTACAGCTGCATCAATTGAATTTCTTGAAAGAACCCTATCAAGCACGCACTCGTTTTCTTCGGGAGCAAAGGTGCATGTCGAGTACACAACCATGCCACCAACACACACGCATCGCAACGCCGCAACAAGCAACTGCTCTTGCAACTTTGCGAGCGTTCGTATCTCTTGTAAGCTCCAGCGCGATAGGCGAATAGGTCGATCCATCCGAAACCGCCCTTCTCCACTGCACGGTGCATCAACCAAAACACGGTCGAAACAATCTGCATGCGATTGACCCAACCGTTCACCGGGGCCACAAAGGACTTCCACATTTGTTGCACCCTGCGTCTGCAGAATTTCTCTGAGCCGATACAGCCGTTTTCGCGAGCGGTCGTTTGCGACAAGCATTCCTCGATTTTGCATCATTGCTGCAATCAGAGATGTCTTACTTCCGGGGGCGGCGCACATATCAAGCACTCGCATTTCTGGCTCTACTTGAAGAGCGTGCGCTGCAAGCATGCTTGAAGCTGCTTGAATATAGAGTTCGCCAGATGGCCACGATGGTAATTCTTGAAGTTCTCGAATTGTCCCCTTAGTAACAAGATGGCAGAGCGGACACCACTCAATTGGTACTGTTTGCAGACCTACATTCGCAACTTCTGCAATTACATCACTCTCGGATGCTCGAAGTGTATTGGGTCGAATCGTTAGTGGCTTCGGATTGCAGAAACTTTGAATAGTCGATGCGTATTCTTGTTCTGTAAGCAAGTGCTGCAATCGCTCAACAAAAAGCTCCGGCAATTGTGCTTCTACGTCTGTAGTATCTTTTTCACGAACAAGGGGACCTTCTTCCATCGTCTCGTTAGTGTAAAGCGAAATAGCTTCAGGCAACAATATTTAAAATAGAAATATCTTCATCTAGGTTACCTGTGAGAAGGTGTACATCAATCATGATGCTGCAAGTTTCATCTTCAACACGTTTCTGGGGTAACGAGGGAGCGGAACTTCGATTCTTTCGAACGCGTCCATGGATTTCCTGAAAAGTGGGCAAGGGATCCTGCCCAACATGGCTTCGAGGCCCGACGCGGCACACTCTTGGACGCAATTGTTGTACTTGGCTTGACTCGTGTATTCTCATGACCATCTCGGTTCTCCTTATTGTTTGAACTCTCCTGATTAGGGAACCTCCACCATGGGGCCCCTGTGGCACATAAGAAGTATCGTCGATGGCACTGACGACACCATGTCACCCCTTTGGTAGGTTTTTGTTAGGTTGCGACGGACCCACGATACACCTCCGAAGGGTCTGACCCTAGCTCTGTCCCCAGGTCTGTCCCCGGGTCTGACCCCAGGTCTGTCCCCGGGTCTGACCCTAGCCGTTTGGGGTCAGTCCCGCACGATCCAACTCGAGTACGAGAAATCAATCTGTGTAAGCCAGTGCATAAAACCGTGCACGCTTCTGACTGGAGACAGACCCGTTACGCGACGCTAGCAGTTTGGGGTCAGTCCCGCACAACACAACTTCTATACTAAAAATCAATTTGGGTAAGCCAGTGCACAAATACGTGTATGCTTCTGACTGGGGACAGACCCGTTACGCGACTCAAGAATGCCCTGCGTAAGGGCTCGAACCTGAACCAAGCTGATGAAGAGTCCCAAGCCCTGCCAACTACGTTGGCAAGGGCTTTTTGTTGTCTTGGAGAATGCCCTGTGCAAGACTCGAACTTGCGACCCGCTGATTAAGAGTCAGCTGCTCTGCCAACTGAGCTAACAGGGCTACGAAGTAAAGTGTACCCGCAAGAGGAGAATAAAATCAACTTCTTGGTGCAGAAACCTCGAGCACGTCAGCAATCGTCGCTAACGAAGCGCACACTGCTTCAATAGCAGAATTAAGTTCATCTTGGGTTGTCGTTCGAGCAAAACTAAACCGGACAGTACCCCACTCGCCATCATCTGGCGTCCCGATTGCTTCAATAACTTTTGATTCTTTTAGGGCACCACTTGAACATGCTGATCCAGATGAAGCGCAAACACCACGCTCAGAAAGCATGAGCAACAATAACTCGCCCTTTACAGAAGGAAAGGAAACCGAACTTGTTGTCCAAGCTCGTGAGGATCCCGAAGAATTAATGTGTACTGAAGGGACTTTTGAACAAAGCGTAGATTCAAACCAATTTCGTAATTGTTCCATACTCGAAATATTTGTATCGGTTAGCCAAGAGCTCGCTTCATCTGAGGCCACTCCAAAACCAAGAATTGCTGGTACATTTTCTGTTCCACCGCGCCGGCCTCGTTCTTGCGGACCACCCGTAACAAGTGGAGACACTGTTAGTCCAGATCGTACATAAATCGCACCGACACCTTTTGGCCCATGAAATTTATGTGCAGCAAACGAAAGCATGTCCACAGGTACTTCTGCGACATCAACTGGCATTTTTGCAACCCATTGGGTTCCATCGCTGTGTACAAGTACATCGTGGGCATGGCAGAGCGAAACAATCTCTTCAATGGGTTCGATAACTCCTGTTTCGTTGTTACACCACATGATTGAAACAAGTGCAATTTCATTTGCTCGTTCCTGTAGCAAGCGCTCGAGTTGTTCAACACAGACGACTCCATTCTTGCAATTATTGAGTCGGATAACTTCATATGTATCTTCGCCGAGAAAATCAAGGACCTCACCAACTGCAGCATGCTCAATTTGACTTGTGACAAACACTTTACGATTGGGGTTGGCGCTACGCGCAGTTTGAATAGCTAGATTCGCTGCTTCTGTGCCACCAGAAGTGAATATTATCTCTGATGGCAATGCATTAACAAGATTCGCAACCGATTCTCTTGCGACATCAACTTGATACCGCGCTTCCTGCCCTATTCGGTGAATGCTCGATGGATTTCCCCACAACGACTCCATTGCTAGTCGCACCGCATCATTTACAGATGGTAACGGAGCAGTTGTGGCATTATTATCAAGATAAATATTTTTCAAACTCATGCGTTCGTATTGTAATCGTAATCAACCAAGACAAAATGCCAACTACACCGCAGGCAACAAAGATGTATTGAGGAGAATCCCCAAACCATGGACGTGCATACCAATAGAGAAGTGAAGCAACTGCCATAAACAAGAACGAGAGAGCATTCGAAGTCGCAAGCACTCGCCCCCTGTGAGCGGGCTTGGGAAGCATTTGCATGAATGATTGAAGGGGGACAGCATACAAGCCGGCGAATAAACCTAACGCAACAAGGGACGCCAAAATTGGCCAATAAGAAACTGGACCAAGGCCAGCTTCAAACATCGAAATTGCCATGCCAACAGCCGCATACTTTGAAATAAGAACTCGTATTTTTCCTCGAGACAAGAATCCTGCGAGCAACGAGCCAATTCCGACAGAAATACCAATTGAAGCGAGTAGGTACGAGACCTCCGTATCGCTTACTTGCAGTACGTCACCTAATTCTGTGACTAACAATAAAACAATTGTCGCGAGCAGATAAAAACAAGCCCAAGCAACTGCCACTTTCATTAATTCCGTTTTACACATTTCGAAAGATGTTTTTACGTATGTTGCCAGAGGATTTTTTGGAATGCGTGTACTCGGGTTCATCGCTAGCAATTTAGGCAAGAAAAGAATGGCTACTAAGCCAAACACGGCAACAATTGTCAAGACAATTCCTGGCAACCATACTTCAAAAAGTGAACCTGATTTGGATTGCAACTGATCACTCACAATTCCTGCGATTAACATTCCAACAATAATTGAAATGTTTGTCGTCATATTCAAAATGCCATTTGCCCGGCTTACATTTTCTACTGGCACTATTTCAGGAATCATTCCATATTTTGCTGGGCTAAAGAACGTTGATTGGGATGCGAGCAAAAACATAGCAATTGCAGCGAGCCAGAAAGTACCCGTAACAAATCCAATTCCAGCGGCAAGTGCAAGCGGCAATTCAATCCATTTCATGAGCACAGAAATCGTTCGTTTTGAATAGCGGTCAGCAAGTGGACCAGCCCATCCTGAAAAGAGAATAAAAGGCACAAACAAACATAGTGCAATAAGCCCTTGCCCTCCCTCGCCGAGTTTTCCTTCCCACATTCCGCGTACCACTGCAAAACCAAGAAGAGTCTTGAGAATATTATCGTTTGCTGCACCCATAAACTGGGCAACGAGGAGTGCCGTAAGTCCACGAGGTGTACCCAGTGTGTTGTTTAGTTCCTGCTCCACAGTACACACGATAACGAAATCGTGTGTGCTGGGGGTGTTGCTAGGGTCAGACCCTTCTTAAAACCGTAGTGGTTTCAACCAATGTCTTGGAATGAAGACTACTGTTGCTTCACTCAACAGTTGAGGGTCAGACCCGCCGCTACCCTTCATTTGTCGCCGTTGGTGTTTCTGGTTCAGATGATTCCGAATCTGAGCTGGTTGCATTTGGATCTTCAAGCACACCGCGAGCGATAAGCACCTTCTGTTTGATTTCTTCAAACATTTCAGGATTGTCAGCAATGTGCTTCTTCGAATTTTCACGCCCTTGACCCAATCGGATTTCACCGTAACTAAACCATGAGCCACTCTTGTTCACAATACCGTCTTCCACAGCAAGATCGATCAAATCGCCTGTAATGCTGATACCTTCATTGAACATAATGTCGAATTCAGCTGAGCGGAATGGTGGAGCAGTCTTGTTTTTGACAACTCGTGCTCGGACGCGGTTTCCGATTGGAATATCACCATCCTTAATGGAGCCAATCCTACGAATATCAACGCGAATCGAGGAGTAGAATTTTAAAGCCCGCCCGCCCGGTGTCGTTTCAGGACTTCCGAACATAACGCCAATCTTTTCGCGGATTTGATTAATGAAGATAACCATACAATCGCTTTTGGCGATAGCACCAGTCAATTTACGCATTGCCTGACTCATGAGTCGCGCTTGCAATCCAACATGCGTTGCACCCATTTCGCCTTCAATTTCAGCTCGTGGGATAAGCGCAGCCACAGAGTCGATGACAACAACATCAACGGCATTAGAGCGAACAAGCATTTCGCAAATTTCTAACGCTTGCTCGCCAGTATCTGGTTGTGAGACAAGTAGAGCATCCACATCAACACCGAGTTTCTTAGCCCACATTGGATCAAGTGCATGCTCCGCATCGATAAAAGCAGCGATGCCTTGCTTTTGTGCCTGAGCAACAACATTTAAGGCGAGGGTTGTTTTACCAGATGATTCTGGACCAAACACTTCAATCACGCGACCGCGTGGCATTCCGTTGCCCCCTAATGCGAGGTCAAGACTAATTGCGCCGGTAGAAATTGCTGGGATGGCTGAAATATCTTCGCCATTGAGTCGCATAATTGCACCCGAGCCAAATGCTTTATCTATTTGAGAGAGAGCATTCTCAAGTGCTTGTACCCTGCCCTTATCTTCTACCGTTGCCTTTGCTTTTGTCGCCATATCTTTCCCTGCCTTCCGTGGTTCTTTTGGTGTGCTTCCTGCACTCGATTGAGTTGTCTTTCTGCCACTGGATACGATACCGCCCTTTTTTCGATTATTAGCACCGACTGCGGTTTTTCGGGTTGATTTCTTGAACTTTCCATTTTTTGTTTCTGTTGTTGCCATTTGTTCGTGCTCCTTCACTAGCAGTTGTTTGTTAGGTTTACGGTAGGATGACAGAAACATCGGCGATGTCAACCGATGTTCGGTAGTTATTCGGTATATTTCTTTGATTTTCGTCTAAAATCGATGGTTGGGGTGACACTATGTCGTCACTATTTCGCTAGGGACACTCTGTAAGTCCACCTTGCCAATTAGGCGTGGGTGGTGTCCATTGCATTTTATCAATCTCAGAAAACCAAGCGATTGTGCTCTTCAGCCCCTGCTCCAACGAAATGGAGGGCTCCCAACCAAGGGTCGATTTTGCGAGGGTGATATCTGGTTGCCGTTGCAAAGGATCATCTGCCGGCAAGGGCTTCATCACAAGTTCGGATGCACTTCCTGTCAAGTCAAGTACCAATTGAGCAAGTTCAAGCATAGTAAATTCAGCGGGATTGCCTAAGTTAAATGGACCAGTCGCTTCCCCTGCATCCATCATTGCAAGAAAACCATCAATCAAATCATCCACGTAACAAAATGATCGCGACTGCATTCCGTCGCCAAAAATTGTCAATTCTTCACCCGCCAATGCCTGTCGAATAAAGTTGCTCACCACTCTTCCGTCGAAGGGATGCATGTGTGGACCGTAGGTATTAAAAATTCTAGCAACACGAATATCCACTCCATGCATTCGGTGATAATCAAACAAGAGTGTTTCAGCCGCACGTTTGCCCTCATCGTAGCACGCACGCAAGCCAATGGGATTGACGTTTCCACGATACGTTTCTGGTTGTGGGTGCACCGTTGGATCACCATAGATTTCGCTTGTTGAGGCGTGAAACAATTTCGCATCACACTCATGTGCAAGTTGAAGCGTGTGAAATGCTCCAAGAACGCTCGTCATTGTTGTGTTCACTGGATTGTGTTGATAGTGACCCGGAGCAGCAGGACATGCAAGATTAAAGATTGAATCCACTTCTACTTCAATAGGATTCATCACATCATGCTCAATAAACTCAAAATTGGGCTGTTCGAATAGATGCGCAATCGTTTCTTTTCTGCCAGTAAAGAGGTTGTCAAGGCAAATAACGTGTTCACCTCGGTCAAGGAGCCGCTTGCAGAGGTGTGAACCGAGAAATCCAGCGCCACCTGTCACTAATGTTCTTTGCGTCATATTGTGCAGGATACGCGAGGATGCGTGTAGAGTGTTGTCATGCGAACTGTAGTTGGAACAATGACTGGAACAAGTATGGATGGCGTAGATGCTGTTGCTGTTCAAATTGAGGGGCACGGTCTTGAAATGTCCACTTCATTTCTAGGCATAGCGTCGAGTGACCTTGGCGACCTTACGCCAGTACTTCGTGAACTTGCAGAGCGTGGTGGAACAAAAGAAGGAATGCGAGATGCAGAACACCGACTCGGAAAAACAACTGCTGACACAATCGGGCAATTGCAACTCGAAACTATCGACATGATTGCATTGCACGGGCAAACTATTTTTCACGACCCACCAATAAGCATTCAACTCATTGATCCTCAACCAATCATGGACCAGTACCCGTGCACAGTTCTTACCGATCCGCGTCAAGCAGATTTGCAACTTGGCGGTCAAGGCGCACCAATCACACCGATTGCTGATTGGATTATGTTTCGTCATGAAACAAAAAAAACCGCGATTGTAAACCTTGGCGGTTTTTGCAATATCACATTACTGCCTGCAGGTTGCGAGCCAAATCAAATCTTCGGTTTCGATGTGTGTTGTTGCAACTTGTTGTTAAATGCGATTGCACGAAAACGCCTCGGTATTGATTTCGATGTCAACGGCGCAGTCGCTTCTCAAGGAAAAATTGACGATGCCGTATGCAACACGCTGTTTGAATATCTTTCTGAGCAATCACAAGCAGAGCGGTCCCTTGGCACAAATGACGATCTCGGTAGATTCGCAACTCAACTGGGAAAACACCTCACAACAGAAGACCTACTTGCCTCAGCAGCCAAAGCTATTGGAACGTGTATTGCTGGGTCAAATGATGCAGAGAGAGTGCTCCTCGCTGGCGGCGGAACACACAACAAACAACTTGTCTCAAATATACCAAACAGTGGAACAACTGAAAGCATCGGCGTTCCAACACAAGCGCGCGAAGGAATGGCTATGGCAATTCTTGGCGCACTCGCACAAGACGGAGTTTCAATCACGCTTTCTCACATCACAGGTCGTCGAGAAACGGAAGACCTTGTTGGTTGGACTCAAGCGAGTCCGTAAAGTGGTCGCAATTTATTTTCAAGGTGACGCATGAGCGGATCTGAACTTAACGGTTTACCTGTCACAACTTCGCACAATTCTGCTGCTCGGTACCGCTGCCCATGTTGGTGAATATTTTCATTCAACCAACTTTTTAACGAGCCGAATTCACCGCGAGCAAATTGTTCGTACATGTCAGGAATTTCTTCCATCGCTTTTTCAAAGAACTGTGCACAATACAAATTACCAAGCGTGTATGTTGGAAAATATCCCATCGATGTCATCGACCAGTGAATATCTTGCAAGCAACCCTTTGTGTCACTTGGAACATCAATACCAAGATATTCCTTATAGCGAGCGTTCCACGCGTCAGGAAGATCCGAAACTGAAAGGTCGCCCTTCATCATCATTCGCTCAAGTTCAAAACGAATCATTATGTGCATGTTGTATGTAGCTTCATCTGCTTCAACACGAATAAAATCTGGCTTAACAATGTTCGCGCCACCGTAAACATCTTCAAACGAGAGTGCCGTAGTTGCGTCACCGAAAAACTCTTTCATTGTGGGGTAACACCATTTCCAAAATGCTTCACTACGACCAACTTGATTTTCCCACATTCTGCTTTGTGATTCATGAATGCCAAGTGAAACCGCGTTTCCCATCGGCGTTCCAACATAATCAAACAACAAACCTTGCTCGTAAATACCGTGACCCGCTTCGTGCATTGTTGAACCAATTGCATCATTCACATTGTTTTCATGAAAACGAGTTGTTAATCGAACATCGTTGCAATGCGTTCCGCTACAAAATGGATGCGTTGATTCATCCAGCCGACCAGCATCAAAATCAAAGCCAATTTGGGTTGCAATTGATCGAACAAACGCTTGTTGCTGATCGATTGGCAACGAAATCTCATTAAATGCATTACTTGGTTTTGTATCGCTACCCATAATTTTATCGAGCAATGTTTGCAAGCGTTTTCGAAGTGGAGTAAATACTTCACTCACCGAAGCGGCTGTGCAACCTGGCTCATAATCTTCTGCGAGGGCGTCCCACGGCTCACCGCCTTCAGCCCATCCATAACATTCTGCTTTTCGCTGTAAAAGAGTTACAATTTTTTCAAGCCAAGGGCTGAACTCGGAGAAGTCATTGTTCTTCCTTGCTTCTGCCCATGCATTTTGGCCGCGGCTCGCGAGCATCGCCTCTTCTTCAACTAAAGATGTAGGTAACTTTGTCGCTCTCTCGTATCGATGACGTATTTCTCGAAGATTCGCTGCTGTTTCACTCGTAACATCTCCAACTAAATCGCTGTCTGATTCACACGCTACAAGCAAGTCGTCTATTGCTGGATCTGTTGACATTTCATGATGCATTCTCGAAGTCAAAGAAATTTGATCTGCACGAAAATCTATCCCTTTCTTTGGCATCATCACTTCTTGATCCCAGTGCAATAACGAAATTGTTGCGCCAAAAGAATTTGTCTCTTTGTGCTTATTAATAAGTTGATCATATTCTGTTGAAGTAGCGATTGTAGTCATTGATTCGTTCCTTTTTTTGAACATATATCATAACGACAGCGAACCCCCCAAAGGCGGGTCGCGGCCGGTAGAAAAAAAAAATTATAGGAGCACTACTATGGTGAGGTCTTCGCAGTAGTCTTCTGGGTGAGGTATTCAACAATTGCAACACCATCATCATCATTTCTGGATTTTGCAAGTTCAAGAGCGGTTTTACCTTCAGCGTTTGTTGCATCCGTATCAGCGCCAGCTTCAACGAGCAACACGATTTTGTCGAGTGTAACATTGTTACTCTCTGCACCAATGTGCAACGCTGTAGATTTTGCATTATCAATGCCGTTCACCTTCGCTCCTGCCTCGATGAGCACAGCTACACCTTCGACACTACCTGTTCGAACGGCATGCATCAGGGGTGTTCTGCCTTCAGCAATATCATTTACAGTAACGTCTGCTCCTGCTTCAATCAAAATTGGAAGCGTCTTTGGATCCCCAAAACCTGAAGCCCAAACGAGGGGTGTGTAACCAAGAACGGTATCAACAGTGTTTGCATCTGCACCTGCATCAATCAACACTTGAACACCAGCGGCAGTACCAAATCCCGCTGCCCAAGACAACGGCGTGTTACCGAGCCGATCTCTTGCTTGCATGTCTGCACCTGCATCAAGGAGAATTTGAATTGTTTCAGGATTCTTTGATCTTGCAGCATACATAAGTGGCGTTCGGTTCACACGATCAACCCGTTCGACTGCAGCACCCATTTCGAGTAACCCAATAACAGTGCTTGCGTCACCAGCTTCTGCTGCAATGCTAAGTATTGCCACGCCACCACGATCAACTGCATCGAATTTCCCAAGTCCATTCTTTATATAACCAAGAACTTGATTCCCTCTTCCAGCTTTTATATAACGAGAAAGTTGATCGCCGGTTTGTACACGAGTAGGTTCTTTGGAAGGTAGTTTTCCGCCTGCACGATTTGCAGTAATAATCTCGTTGAGTCGTTTTCGCTGCGCTGCAGTTAACCGAATACTTGTTGTTATCTCCTTGCACAAAGGATGGTCTATTCGAATTGTCATTTTTGTTGTTTGGACTACATCCCAAAACGCATTCCAATCGAGTTCAAGCGTTTGTGTTGTTGATGCCTCAGATGGCAACTCAACTGCAATTGCAGGAAGCATTGATGTGACTTTAAAAGGTGTTTCATCAATAGATGTCAGTGTAATTGTCGAAGTCGGTTCGTTATCATCTATTGTCAGTGGATCTATATCAAGATTCACGTATGAGAGCGTTTCAGCAACTACTGGCAATCGAATTGCTGGATAATCCTTAATTGTAAATGTAACAGTTTTTGAAAGTTTTCTTGCACGACCTTTACCATCCATCGTCACGCTAACTTCTGTTGATTCACCAGGCTGAAGAACAGTTCCGTTTTTAAAGTCTGAAGTCGTACAACCGCAACTTGCTTTTGCTCGTTCAATTGTTACTGATGCCTCTCCCGTGTTTGTCAATGTCACACTTCCCTTACCCTTTTCGCTTGTAGAGAATGTGCCCAAATCTAATGTGGCAGGGGAAACTGTGATGACTTGTGCAGCAAGCAGCGGTGGCACTTGTGAATCAATGCCAATTGCATCCTTTCCTTGTTTGTCTTTTGTTTGCTTCGCAGAAGGAAGCGTTGCACTGTTGCTTCCGCTTGTTGGCTTTGCTACGTCAAGTCCAAGAGAAGTTTTACCTGAGTCCTTCGGTTTTGAAACTGAAATGCTTGATAAATCTTTTGCATCTTCTTTCGTTGGTGCTGCTTCTGCTTTTGACTGATCCGTTGAGTCAGTTTTTTTAGCCGCTTCGGTCGATTGGCTCCCACAGCCAAGGACGAACATTGTGGCTACTCCAGAGAGCATGAGGAGCATCATTTTTGTATTCAAGAGTTTCATATATTTCCTTCCGAACAAGTGTCGTAGTTAGATTCAAAAAAAGGTGGATTCTCTATTGTAAACAACCACCGCAAGAGAGCAAGTGGTGATACCGTATAATGCGGTTGTAGGTCAAATATTGCGACTTTTGCAACCATATATTTGCTATTGACGACAAAACGGCCATTTGTTCATCACACGGAGTTACATATGCCATTCTCGGACCTACCAGAACACCTACTCATGCCTGCATTACGAAAGTTCCAAGCATGGCCTGTCAAGCAAAACGACCAACAATTTGTTGCTCTTCGCGATCCGTACATGTTGACGAAGGAGACGATGGTTGTCCCGACAAACATTATGGCTGTCATTCAACTAATTGATGGAAACACGACTGCAGAGGAAATTGCAAAACAAACAAAAGCTCCTCCTGATAAATTCATCGAACTCCTCGAAAAATTGGATGACGTTGGTTTGCTTTGGGGGCCTACTGCAAAAAAACTTGAAGAAAACACTCTTCAAAATTTCCGAGATGCAGGTGCTTTTCCTGTGAGGTCAACGGGGCCACTTGGAGAAACTGCAGAGGATTGCAAAGAGAAAATCCAAGCGTGGTTTGAGCAAACCGAGGATCCTGAGTTTGATCAACCGATATACGGCGTTGTTGCCCCTCATCTAGATTATGATCGAGGATGGCCAAATTACGCATCTGCATATTACGCTTGGCAAGATGCACCAAAGCCGGACCGCGTCGTCATCCTCGGAACAAATCACTTTGGCGAAGGCGATGGAGCAGTTCTCTCCACTATTGGTTTTTCTTCTCCAATGGGCACGTGTCCTATAGATCAGGAAGTTGTCGGAAAACTTGTAGAAAAGTTTGGAGATGGAGTAGTGAGAGACCTCATTGATCACGCTGCAGAGCATTCAATTGAATTGCACCTTCCTTGGTTACAGTATTGCTTCGGAGATGTGCCCATCGTTGCCGCGCTCATTCCGAGCCCTCTCATTGAGATGATTGATGACGCTGCAGAAGATAATGTTCGGACATCAACCAATGACTTTATCGCTGCTCTCAAAGAGATTCTCGATGATGTCGGTGGCACAACTCTTGTTGTTGCTTCTGCTGATCTTAGCCATGTCGGGCAACAATTTGGTGAACCACGACCTGTTGATGACCAACGAAAGTTCGATGTCGAACGCCACGATCGAGAGATGATGACAAAATTCATCGATAACGATGCTGAAGATTTTATCTCTGCGATGAAATGGCACAACAACTCGACGCACTGGTGCAGCATTGGCAATATGAGTGCAGCAATTCAACTCCTCGAGCCAAAGGAAATCGAATTGATTGACTATCGACAAGCGTGCGACGACCGAGGTATCGCTCTTGTCTCAAGTTGCGCCATGGCGCTACTCTAGAGAAGGGTCTGTCCCCGGGTCTGACCCCTGCTCTGTCCCCAGGTCTGTCCCCGGGTCTGACCCCCGCTCTGACCCCGGGTCTGACCCTAGCATAGTTATTCCTGGAGGATTTTTTATGCGACAATGCAGCTCATGATTGCAGTCATACAACGAGTTTTAGAGGCAGGTGTTTTTGTCGAGAATCCCCCACACGCTGAAACCATTTCTGTTGGGTTGTGTGTGCTACTTGGGGTTGAAGAGGGAGACGACTCAGCAGACGCGATTTGGATGGCAAATAAACTTGCAAATCTTCGAATCTTCAGTGACGAGGATGGAAAAATGAACCACTCTCTTCTCGATACTAAGGGAGAAATTCTTCTCATTAGCCAATTCACGCTTGCTGCAGATTGCTCTCAAGGAAATCGTCCCAGTTTCATCAAAGCCGCCAAACCTAAACTCGCCAAGCCACTCGTTGAAGAAGTCGAAAATATCCTTGAACAGAATGAAATCACCGTCAAAACCGGTGTCTTTGGCGCGATGATGCGGGTTGAAATTCAGAACGATGGCCCAGTCACAATTATTCTCAAACGAGATTAAGATGTAACGATGGATAGACGCACCGCAGAAGTACATCTTGAAACAAGCAAACTCATGGGAGTGGATTTTCTTCCTGTCGGAAAGAGAAGCGAGACACCGACAAACCAAACAACATCTGAGACAAAAACTCTTAAAACTCTCAGAGAAGATCATGACAAGAACTGCCCACATTGCACAAAGGCAAGTGGACACACGCAAACAGTCTTTGGAGTTGGCAATCCAAATGCTTCCCTCATGTTCATAGGCGAAGCACCTGGCGATGAAGAAGATGCCCAAGGCGTTCCATTTGTCGGAGCTGCTGGTCAGAAGCTCAATCATATAATAGAGGCCATGGGAATGAAACGAGAGGATGTCTACATCGCAAATGTCCTCAAAAGTCGCCCACTCGAAAACCGCACACCTTTGCCAAGCGAAGTAAAGCTGTGCGGTCCCTACCTCCAACAACAAATTGAACTCATTGAACCCGATGTCATCGTGACACTTGGGTCACCAGCAACAAAGTACATTCTTCAGACAACAACAGGAATCACTCGTCTAAGGGGAACTTGGGGTGAATACAACAGCATCCCCGTCATGCCCACGTACCACCCCGCCTATCTTCTAAGGAACTATACAAAAGAGACTCGCCAGCACGTTTGGACAGACATGCAACAAGTTCAAACGAAACTTTCTGGGTAATACACTCTTTGCAACTGCTTTTACAGCAAGAGTTTCCATCAATCGCTATTATTTGTCATAAAATACTCATTTTTATCCTTGATTTACAGAAAATATCGGCAACAATGCACCTATAAAACACGGAGGACAAGGACTCTGTTAGGTCTTTGTTACTATTACACACTTCTCTCTCTACCTAAGGCTCACAATGCAAGCACCAGAAAAATTAATCGATCAGCCAACATATAGCATGGCATTATTCCGGTCAGCAATTCACCCCGAATTCTTCTGTATCGAAGATCGAATCGATGTTCAGCATAACGATTACGATTTTGAAGCATGGCTCTGCAAGGGTGGGCATGTTCTTCGTTTTGAATACGAGGGTATCTGCGTCACTGAAGTCATCTTTCCAAACGTCGAAAACCTCCCAGACCGTGGTCATGTCACGACACTCGTTTGCGCAGGAGAGCGAGATCACGAACAAGAATTTGGTGACCGAATAACTCTAATCAACTCAATGCAAATTGAACTTTTACCAGAACATTTGTTCGGTGATAGTTATATAGAACTTTCAGAATTTGCTGACGAAACAAATTCTAAAGTTGTTCGCTACGACGAAGATGGTAAGCGTGGACTTAGCATTCTTGATGTCCAACGATACAACGACCAGTTGCATGTACAGTCCTATCATTTGCATTCGGATTATGGCGTTGTATTACGCACGCAATCCATTTTCGAACTCAAGTCCGAAACTTCTTAATCACTCTCAGTTATTTTCGGCTCACTGGGAATAGCTGTACCCTGTGATATACCTTGCCACCAAATATCGCGAGTATCTTGTCCATCGCAACTTTGGCGCATGAGTAGGTAGACGACTGAACTTGCGCTGAAGAAACCGCTAAACAGCCAACCAATCATAAGGTCGTGCACTATTGTTTCCCAAAGCCCGATGAACCAACCTGCCGTTGTTTCATACCACGCAATTCCAACTGCTGGAATCACTGCCTCTTGCAGCGAACCGGCACCGTGCAACGACAAATTAAATGTCCACGCTCCAACAATACTTGCTGTTAAGTCAAGAGTGAGGTTTGCAATAAGTCGGACAACTAGATATCCAAGAACCATCGCAACAATGAGCAGACCGATGTATCCGACAAATCGCATTGTTTTTGATAGCAAATATGCGAATGATCGCTGCACAGCTTCTCCGCCACCACAGTCTTCGATTACCACAGAAGGTATAAAGAGTGGAAAACAAACCGAATATCCAACTGCAATAAGCGCAACGAGCAAACCGAGTAAAAGAGCTATTCCATAGAGTGCACCACCGATAAGATTCAACCATGGAATATTTAGCAATATAAGACCCATCACCATGAGAAGAATCGTAATTGCAGCAACAAACATTGCTGGACCAAGGATTGCTGCGAGTAACGCACGCCAACGATCAAGTGAAAAATCGATTGCCTCACGAACAGATAACCGAAGAGACCGTGAGTGTTGCACCGCCTGCATGCGGGCAATAGCACCACCACCGATGCATAAGACATATACCAATAAAAATCCAAACAAACTAATGAACCAATGAAAGCCACCATTCCAAAGGAGTTGTGGCAACTCCCAAACGATAGCGACAACGCCTTGCCACATCTGAACTGGATTACATGCAAGTGCACCGTCAACAATGGCATTCCAAGCAGTTGTTACAAACAACGCAGATGCTTCAAAAGGACCTTGTGGACGAACTTTCTCAAGCGCCAAATATATCTCTTCAAATTCAGCACGCTCTTCGTCAGTCACATCGCCTTCAAAAAGATAGTCTTGCCAAGCAAGGAGTAAGTTTTCTTGAGCCTGCTGCACAGTCCAATGTTCTGATCCTGCTGGGGCTGTAAGCCCGAGGGCGGTTGCTGATTGGGCAATTGCAAGAGATCGTGCTTGGTTTATTGCTTCTACTGTTCGTTCCCCATCAAGATTAGAAGCATCGACAGCAGAAGTTGAATCCCACAGTTTTCCTGCGGCAATAAGAACAAGTACCATACCGAGCCCAATCAACAGTCGCGATGGTTGCATTGAACTACCTATTGCACCAAATATTTGTTGAAATTGGAAAATCTTTCCAAATTCAACGCCGTCAACAATTGTTCGCTGTTCCCGCATATCACTATCCTAGCAGGTACAGAAGATTTTTATTGGCAAGCACCCCACGCACCAACAACTTCAAGCAAATCGCTTACATTCACAAAGCCATCACCATTCACATCTTCTGAGCATGGACCGTTGCATGGTCCCCAGTTCGCGATAAGAGCTAGAACGTCCACTACGCCAACAATTCCATCGCCATCAACATCTGCAGGACATGGGTTCGTGTCGCAATCAATTGACGCAGAAAGTATTCGAACGATATCTGCGCGTGTGAGGGTGCCAGTGAATGGGTGTGAGTTTTCCTTGAGAGTGTCACCTTGCTCATCAATGAACCGATCCATTTGTTGTACTTCAACGAGAACTCGAGTTAGACCATTTTTATTTGGAATTGTTCCAATTGCAACCGGATTAAGAGGATCAGTCACATCTACCATTTGAAGTCCATACATTTCGTTTGCGATGACCGCATAATCATCAACTCCCGGAGGAGCTAGTTGGCTTACAACTTCAACATCAACAACATTGCCATCAAGAACAACGTCTGAAACAAGATAAATTGAATTTGGATCTGTGATGTCGTAGATTTTCAAGCCAGAGTAGCCTGCACCAACATAGAGATAGTCATGTTCTCTTGAGGGCTCTGTTTCAGTTGCTACGACCCACCGAGTATAAACATCGACTGCGTTTGCGGGAGTTGTAATTGTTTGTACAAGTTGCGGATAATCGATGTTAGGCAGTAAGTCAATTACATGAATGCCTGCGGTTGGATCTGCAACATAGGCACGAACTGCAAAATCGTTTCCAATTTGATAGTGACTGAAGATGGTCACATCTTCTGCGAAAATGTTGTCAACCGTTGCAACAACGTAAGGTGCTGTATTATCTGCGATGTTCACAATTACCAAACCGTCCGCGTTTGCTGGAACAAACAAGTAGATTCCCCATTGAACTACGCGTACAGCATTTGGAATGTTTACAGTTGCGACTAATTGTGTTGTATCGATCGAATCATTGTCATAGATGCGTACACCTACTCCAGCGTCAACAACATAGAGATACCTAGAAGCACGAGCAACATCAATTGCGTCCCAGACTGGGAGTACTTGAACTGGCACGTCTGGAGTAACATCATTTCGATCGTAAATTAAAACGCCACCAGTTCCTTGAGCAACATACACAAAATCTGCAGTGCCTTCTACAGCATCTGCTTTTGATGCAATCGCAAGTGGCGTTCCAGAGATTTGTAATTGACCATCAGGATTTGGCATGCTTGGATTTGCTTTACGGTCATACATCAACACACCGTCATTTGCAACACCAAATATTGTGTCACGTGCAATCGTATACAGACCACTTCCTAGGCCAAGTGACGCAGGTGAGCGGTGACATTCGGCACACGTGCGAACTTCTCCCGCACCTCGAACTGTGTGTGGCTGAACTGGATTATGTCCAAGGCCTGAAAGCCCATTACTTGTTACAGGCATAACAAAGTCCATCTTTTTGCTACCGTCTGGAGCAGTCACATCCGCAATTGGATGGCAAGCAACAATATACGGTGCAATTTTGCCCTCGCTATTTGGTCCAAATGAGAAATGACGCAACGCTTCAAAAATTTTGTTGTTTGTTGAAACTTTACCTATTTCAAATTCACCCGTTATGTAATTTAATCCCATTTGAGTTTCATCGCGTTCAAAGTGACACCCGAAACAGTTTGGAACCCACGATGTATGGCATGAATAACATTCCAAACCTCCATCTGCCTTCAGGTGATTGTCGTTCATCGCACAAGCAGCAAGTGGATTGTTTGAAACAATATCCATCGCTGTTGGTATAACGTGCTCTACACCGTCTACCTTAGAAGTAAGTACAAGCGTGCCGTCAGCGTTTTGCACAACGTTCGTCAAACTAATTCCATCGTTATCAACAAGAGTTGGAGATTCGTTCGGTAAACCGTGACATGTACGACACTCTATTTTCGTAGCTTGATCCATGTGTCCATACATATTTCCATCACCCATAACTCCTGCACTGGTATGGCAGTCGATGCAGTGCATACCCGCTTCACCGTGAACATCTTGTGGATTTGTATCAGCGGAAACATAATGGTAATTTTTATTAAACCGAACATCAGTTGTTCCAGGAACGCCCGGGCCAGAAGGGAGACGCGGCGGCATTTGCGAGCGACCAGTAAAATTCAGTCCAATTCGAGCGCCACGATGGTGACAATGAATACACTGTTCACTCGGAATTTGCTTCGTTACTACGTGCACTCTTGGATGACCGGTTTCAGTGTGATTAATGGATGCGTCCGCACTTTCAGACAAACCAGTATTGGAATACAACATGTGGCATGCAACGCAACCATCTGCCCGATACGTTCCATCAACATTTCCAAATTCACCAGCACCCCTATATCCACGACCACGCGACCATAAATGGCAACGAGCACACGCTTGTGATGGAACTGCTGCATAGTGTGTCGCAAACGTCGTTTGATCTCCACCCGTGTACACAATCAAATCAAGAAGTGAAGCAACTGCGCCGAGTTCAGTTGGAACATCGCCATCTGTATCTTCAATCGCAAATGTTCCATAGATGGGCGTCTTTGTATCAACAACATTATTTTGGTAAAAGCCACCAGCGTAGTGACCCGCTGTAGTAGCCATTAAACTTTTCTTTACTCTCACAACATGATCTGGATGACAAGCACCGCATGTTGTATCTACAACTCGCAAGTTCGATGGATTTAACCACTTCTGATATTCCAAATCTCTATTGAGAGGTGGAATTGTTTCGTTGTAATCAACTGAGCCATCTGAGAACACATGCGCGGTTTCAATCGTTTCTCCAAATGGGTCACCACCATGGCAGAAATCGCAGTACAAATTCATTCCTGCCATGTTCTTCGTAATATTTTCAATATCCGCGTGACATATTAAACAGCGCGGATACGGAAGACCCCGCTCGTCGTCACCTCTCCCCTGATCTGGTGCAATTTGTCCTATATAAATAGTTCCATCCTGTGTATCAACTCGAATCTTCCCGTGAGGTGATGTTACCGTAACCTTCGGAGTGTTTTTTGCACTGTGCTGAAGCGTCACGCCCGCATGCGGGTTAACGACACCCTGTTTTGTTACAACCTTGCCATGATTCGAAGGCACCTGTGGATTGCCCACTGAAATCGTAGTGATAGCAAGTACGGCAGATAGCGTTATTCGAAGGAGAATCATTGGCGGTTATTCCTATTAAAACAAACCTGTAGGTCTTCTTATCGTTCAAATATACGGCAAACGTGCTCGAATGCTGCAAAAAAAACAGTGAAATTTAAAAAAAAGCAGAATTCTTCGCTTTATTCGTTTAAAGCAATACTACGAGTAGATACGCCCGTTGACCTGCTAGGGTCATCCAACGGTCTGTCCCCAAACGGCTAGGGTCAGACCAGTCGTTCCGCAGATGTGGGTGAGACCCTTCGCAGCCCCATTTTATAGGACGTAATAAAAACATAACAGATACGTTAGTCACATTCAAAAATGACGATAATGTGGACACGCAAAAAAGAAATGCTATAGTTAAGAACCAATGATAAGACGAGTGACAACATCCCTACTTTTAGTAGCCATCGCAGTGCAAGCTGTGTTTGGTGGACTTCAAGATAGTGTTTCCATTTGTCTTGGTGGTGGACACGAGCACGAAGTTGCTGAAGTCGCCAAACAGTGCGAGATGGAATGCAACCACCATAGCGAGTGGCCAACACCAATTTCAAATACAGAAGACATCGAAGATTGCGCGTGCACTGATCTGGAATTTGCACTCATCAACTTGCTCTATGTACCACGAGACACCGATGAAACGCCCGCATTAGCGTTCGTCTTTCTTTCAAGTACTCCAGATATCGTTGCTTCTCCAAGTGATTCCTATTGGCATGCACTTGTAGATTATCCACCCGGGGAACCTGCAGAAGGACAACAATTGTTTGTAGTGCGCATAACTCGCCTCCTCATCTAGATACCTATCTAATTTACATTTCCGCTCATGTAGAAAATGCTACGTGTTGTGTCGTTGTGTCATTTGATAGGAATTAGAACATGAAATTCAAACTTTTCGGAAGCATGTGCTTCCTCGCCATGGTCATCTTTATTGCTGGCTGCCAATCTTACGAACCCGCCCCGCTTGATATCGGATTCTATCGCGATTCCTTAGAAACACGGTTGATCGAAGTTGAACCAATCACCGCCTTTGCGAATCGACTTGAGCTAGATACTCAAACACCTATGTCGTTTTCAATCGATGATGGTATTTCTTCCGCTGAGGGCGAAGTATTTGCGCTCTTCTACAATCCAGAGCTTCGCATCGTTCGACTTGAGGCGGGCGTTGCCCTTGCAAACTTTGAAACTGCAGGCATTTGGAAAGACCCCGTCTTTGGTTTTGATGGTGCTGAAATTTCATCTCCATCTGCACCATTTGAATTTGGTTTAATGGGAAATTTGACTATTCCAATCTCCGGTCGGCTAAAGATTGAAAAGGTACGAGCAGGCGCCGAGTATGAAATGCAACTTCGAGAGATTGTGGACGCAGAATGGAATGTGCGTGCAGAAGTTCGTTCACTCTGGGCTCAGTGGACAGCAGCGACATTACAAGTTGAACTCATCAATGAAGCCGTTGAACAACTAAAGCGGATCAATGAAATTACTACTGCACTAGCAAAAGCAGGTGAAATCAACCGCGTAGAACATCGCTTACTTCAAATAGAATTAGCAAATAGTGAAGTAGAAGCAACCGAGGCAACACTTCTCTTACTCAAAGCAGAAGTTGATTTACTTGAAATACTGGGACTCCCTCCCGGAGGTGGGAGCGTATTGGTCCCTGAATTCCCTGCTGTAGAAGTTGTTTCTGTCGAAGATGAAACCACGCGAATCATCGATGCAAATACAGAGCTTGCAGTTCAATTCGCAAAGTACCAAACAGCAGAAGAAACGCTTCGACTTGAAATTAAAAAGCAATATCCAGATATTGTGATTGGTTCGGGCTACGGCAGTGAGTTTAATGATCACCGTGTGTTGTTTGGTCTTTCAATCCCACTTTCGATTTGGAATCGTAACCAAGCAGGTATTGCAAAAGCACAAACAAAGCGAGAAGTTGCTCGTGCAGAAGCAGAGACGACGTTCGATCGTCTCTTTCGAGAACTTGCCCTTGCAAACACAACATTGCTAGTAAAACAAACGCAACACTCATATTTTGAAGATGAAATTGTTCCTATGCTTTCAGAACAAACGCGTGATATCAATGCAATTGTCGAGCTTGGCGAAGTTGACACGTTCATCCTTCTTGAAACGGTAACTCGCCAGTATGACGCTAAGCGCCGGCTTTTAGAATTACAAGTTGCAGAACTGAATGCTGCAATTTCCGTGCATCGAATTCTTGGTCCCGAGTACCAATTGAATCCTACGCCAATAAATAGAGAACTTACAGAAAATGACACCATTGGAGGTGTGCAATGAAAATCAGATTACTTCTACTTGCCATTCTTGCATTGCAAGGTTGTGGCGATTCCAGACCAGAGACAGCAGACACCTTCTCTGATTCTGCACACACAGAGACACCGACGAATCGAGTTGCTATTCCCTCTGCTGTTCGCGCGAACCTTGGCATTACGTTTGCAACAGTTGAACGTCGAAAAATTCAAGACACGCTCAGAGCACCCGGTAAATTTGAATACTTACCATCTGCGAAGAGAGAATACCGAACGATGCTCTCTGGAAAGATAGAACTTCTTGTCCATCAATTTGAAAAAGTTGATCAAGGTACACCCCTCTATCGAATTGATTCTCCCCAATGGCGAGAGATGCAACAAACGATTGCTGGATATGTCTCAACAGTGCAGCAACTTGAAGCAAAAATGGAAATGTTCCACCCATTATTTCTCGCTCATGACCAACATGAATACTCCATCAAAATTAATGTGGATATGTGGGAAGAACGAATTAAGAAACTTGAAGCAATTCAAGCAGCAGGAGGTGGAAGTTTGCGAGAGTTTACTTCGGCACGTGCTGCATACGCAACTGCTCGAGCTGAACTTGCGGACCTGCGTGAAAAAGATGCGCAACTTGATGCTTCTTACGCTGAAACAGTTGCAGCACTTCGTGCTGCAAAGGCAACCGTCGAGATTGCACTTGAATCTGCTGCATCGATGCTCGATATACACATTCCAGACGACAATCCACACTGGTGGCGAGAAATATCTTCTGTCGAAGTCGCGGCTACTACGCGTGGAATTGTCGAATTACTGAATGTAACAAATGGTTCTTGGGCAGATTCGCAAACAAATGTCCTCACCGTTGTACAACCAGACAAACTTCGATTCCATGCATCGGGCTTGCAAAGTGATCTTGGCGTGCTACGAGACGGTTTGCAAGTCAACATTGTTCCGCCAACTCCAACTTCTGCGGGAAACGCCGTTGAACTTCAAAACACAATGCACGGAACACTCCAACTTGGTTTAAATGGCGATGCAAACGACCGGACCATCGACTTGTACGTCACCCCTGACAGTTTGTCCTCATGGGCTAGACCAGGCGTTACTGCGCAACTTGAAATCATTACCGATTCAACTCGTTCACCAGAACTTTCAATTCCACTTTCAGCTGTGCAGCAAGATGGGCTCACACAAATCATATTTAGACGATCGCCTGACAATCCAAACGAAGCGATTCGGCTAGAAGCGGATCTTGGTCTAGATGATGGTCGCTGGATTGCGATTCTTTCTGGGCTCGCGGACGGCGATGAAGTTGTACTCGATGGTGGCTTTCAATTGATGCTTGCCACAAGTGGATCCATTCAAAAGGGTGGACACTTTCATTCTGATGGCACCTTCCATGAAGGTGAGGATTAAGCCATGTTGAAAGCATTCATTCGCTTTTCACTTCAATACTCTTCGCTCATCGTGTTGATGGCGTTGCTACTCACTGGGTACGCGGCGTACCAAGTTCCGCGGATGAGTATCGACGTTTTTCCAGAATTAAATGCGCCCACTGTTGTTGTGATGGCTGAAGCGGGCGGACTCGCTGCGGATGAAGTCGAACAATACGTCACATTCCCAATCGAGTCTGCTGTGAATGGAATGACCGGCGTCAGGCGTGTTCGTAGTGCAAGCGCTATTGGTCTATCAATTGTTTGGGTTGATCTCGATTGGGGTGCTGACCTATACGACGCAAGGCAACTCGTCGCCGAACGACTTTCTACTGTTAGAGAAAATCTTCCTCCGGGAGTTGAACCATTCATTACGCCAATCACGTCAATTGCTGGTGAAATCATGTTGATTTCGCTATCATCACCCAGCGGCAAAGCAACGCCTCTTGAACTGCGCTCTTACGCAGAATTTGACTTGCGTAACAAAGTTCTTGCCATTCCTGGGGTTGCGCAAGTCGTTGCGATTGGTGGCGAACTTCCTGAATACCAAGTCAATGTCGATCAAGAACGATTACGTATTTATGACTTAACTATTTCAGATGTCGTTGAAGCCGCGGGCAATGCACACTCAACAGCAAGTGCTGGCTACTTGCCGAATGTTGGAAGTTTTGAAATACCTATTCGTCAGCAAAGCCGAGTTACTAAAACGAGTGATATTGCAAATACAATAGTTACTTACCACGATGGTGCGCCAGTTACGGTTGGTCAAGTTGCGGACGTACGGCTCGGCCCTGCACTCAAACGGGGCGAGGGCTCCGACAATGGATCCCCTGCTGTTGTGATTTCGATTCAGAAATCTCCCGGTACAAACACTCTCGCACTTACAGAGCAAATTGACGAATTGTTCGATCAAGTAGAAAGAACCTTGCCTGCAGGCATGCTATTGAATCGTGATGTCTTTAGACAAGAGCATTTTATCAATCGCGCTGTGTCCAACGTCACGACTGTGTTACTTGAAGCCGTTGTCATCGTTGCGATTGTGCTCATGCTGTTCCTTATGAACATTCGAACAACAATTATTACACTAACCGCGCTGCCTGTCTCTCTTGCCATTGGACTACTCATGATGGATTGGTTTCAACTCGGCTTGAATGTCATGTCACTCGGCGGTTTGACTGTTGCAATCGGTGTGTTAGTCGATGACGCAATTATTGATGTTGAAAATGTTTTCCGTCGGCTAAAACAAAACAACACACTTCCGAACAATCAGCAAAAGCAATTCGTCGAAGTAATCTTCGATGCTAGCAATGAAATTCGACCCGCGATGGTGTTCGCAACGGCAATTATCGTGTTGGTGTTTGTACCACTTCTCTTTTTACAAGGTCTAGAAGGAAAATTTTTCCAACCGCTCGCGCTTACGTACATGATTTCAATTATTGCATCTCTTGTTGTCGCACTTACCCTCACTCCTGCACTTTGCAAAATACTGCTCTGCACTCGAATCGGCAAAGGGCACGACAAAGAATCTTGGCTCGTACAATTTTTGAAACGACAGTACGAACAAGCACTCCACGTAACACTTCGCTCAAGAGGACTTGTTCTTTCAGGCGCAACAATAGCAACTGTTCTCTCGATTCTGCTTGCAAGCACATTCGGCACTTCATTTCTGCCCTCTTTTAACGAGGGAACGTTCACCGTCTTTTTGTTTGCACCTCCCGGAACTTCTCTTGTGGAAAGTAACCGTCTAGCAACAAATGTTGAAACACAGCTCGCTGCAATCGATGGTGTGCACTCTGTTTCACGCAGGACTGGTCGAGCCGAACGAGATGAACACGCCGAACCCGTGAGTAGCTCTGAAATTGAAGTTTCAATCGACGATGGTTTTAGCCAAAAAGAAATTCGTTTAGAAATCGACAAGGTGCTTGATGCGATTCCAGGCATTACAACGATGGTTGGGCAACCGATTGAGCATCGTTTAAGCCACTTGCTATCGGGAACGCCAGCAGCAATTGCAATTAGTATTTACGGGGACGACCTCAACAAACTTCGCAAGATCGCGAAGGATATTGAACGTGTTCTTTCAGATATAGATGGCGCACGTGATGTTAATGCAAATCGTGAAGTCATGATTACATCGCTGCCTATTCGATACCGTCTTGCTGAACTTGCTTCATTTGGCTTGACACCAGCCGAAGCCGCCGAACAAGTTCGCGAAGCAATGTATGGTGAAGTTGTCGACACCGTAAATCAAGGCACAAAACAATTTGATCTTGTCGTTCGGCTTGACCCTTCGCAACGAAAAACGATTGAACAGGTTCGAGATTTGTTACTCCGTGGTCGAAACGGCGCAACGGTTCGCCTTCGGGATGTTGCCGACATTGGTCCAGAGCGTTCGAGTAACTTGATTACGCGCGAAAATGCCCAGCGCAAGGCAGTTGTTTCACTCAACGTTGCAGAGGATTCAAATTTGGGAGACCTCATTGGCGAAGTCCGCGTCTTGGTTGATCCAATCGTTGAGCAAGCGGGCTACACCGTGCACTACGGAGGACAGTTTGAAGCGCAGCAATCAGCGACGAAAACAATTCTTGCATCAGGATTTGCTGTTGCAATACTTGTTTTGATGTTGCTCCAAATATCAACTGGCTCAATGCGAGCAGCGTTACTTGTCATGGTCAACATGCCCCTTGCGCTCATCGGCGGGATCGCTGCAATCTACATCACTGAGGGTGGTGGGTTGTTCTCAAACACAATTGCGCTCTTTGGATTAGGCGGCACATACATTGCGCCAGTTATTTCTATTGCTTCTATGGTTGGGTTTATCACACTCTTTGGAATTTCTATCCGCAATGGTATCTTGCTTATCAACCACTACAACCATCTGATAATAAGTGAAAATGTCAATTTTGAAGATGCAATATTCCGAGGGTCAATGGAACGGCTTGTACCGATTTTAATGACTGCCCTCGCTGCAGCCCTTGGTCTCGCACCACTTGCACTAGCTGCAGGAAAACCAGGTAGCGAACTTCTTGCCCCACTTGCAATCGTCACGCTTGGCGGGTTACTTACTTCCACTGTTCTTAATCTTATTGTTGTGCCTGCGGGTTTCTCGCTCGTCTTTGGAAAGTCACACACGCATTCTTGAAAGGAAACACACATGCGAATTTTACTACTAGGATCTTTATTGCTTATTGCAAGTTGCGGAACACAAGAGTCCAAAACTCCAAAACCTTCGAAAAAACCTACGGCAACTGCAAAGCCCACTGTCAACACAGGCCATGTACACACTCAAGAAGGTCAACAAACGGTTTCGATGTCACTCTCACTCGCTGGCATCACGCTTGATGTTAATGCGCTAGGCGCACTTGCACCAAACTCTGAGTACCATGTTGAGATGTCTTTAATTGCAGGAACGCCCGGCGCAACAGTTCGGCTTTGGATTGGCGAGAAGACCGGAGTAGGTTCGATGAAGACCAAGGCAGACGGTCACGGTGACCATTATCACGCTCACCTACTTGCACCAAAAGAAATCAACGAAAAAACAGCGATGTGGGTTGAAGTGCAATCCGTCACGGGCGATCGAGAAATTGGACGCATTGCGTTGCAGTAAACTTAGTGTATTCTTCCAGCCCACTTAATTGCATTTTGCAATAGTAATGAAACTGCCTCGTGTTGCAATGCATTTTCTGCTGTGAGTTGCGTACCTACTAACCGCTGATCCTCAAGTTGCAAATCAGTCTCTTTTTCTTCTATCCAGAGCAGTGGTATCTTTTGCTTAGACGACTTTTCAACGCCCCAAAGAAGCACTTCAGTAGATTCTGGAACTGTTACAATCACGCAGTTTCCAGTTTGAACTTCCACAACAGCATCCGTTGGTACGCCTGAAAAAATCTCATGATCTCCGCCCCACTGAATAACGAGTTCAAGTGGTCCAGATTTTCTATCTTCTTCAGCCCAATACAATTCGCATAAACTTTCGCCCATCATGACAGTTGCCAAACCTAGTGGAACTCTTGCAAGAATAAGATCCATTATATTTTGGTTTGGTTTGCAATCTGCACACAGCACAAGGACGTCTGAGTTAATAAACCACTCACGATCATATCTAATAGGTGGACTCGTTCTTGCATTGGGATGAAACACGGTAGTAGTTGTCTGAATATCGTGGTCCATCTCTACGACGTTCGCAAAGGCTTCTACACGATCATCAAGAGCACCGGAACAGTCGACTGCAACGAACCGCACGACCTTGCCCAATCTCTGCCATCCATTTGGCGAAAACGTCGTAAGTAACTCTTTTGTTCCGTTTGCATAAATGCGACCAAAGTCCCCTTCATCAGGAAGCCCGTTGATACCCTTACTTCTAAAAGAACTTCTGTCACCAATTGTTCCTGTTGTACCCAGGGGAACAATTCTTTTTGTGGAACGAACTTTCAAAACATCACCAACAACAATCTCCTCACCTCGAATAACATCGTCCACTCGCACCTTGTGATAAATATTGTAAAGGCCATCACTGACTTTGAACTTTTTCATTTCGAGCACAGTGACCTCAAGTTGAAAAGGCGCTTTTTCTTTCAGAAACGACAGTGGGTATATGGGTTGTTCTGCAAAAGTTACACTCACGGAAGTCCACAAGGCAACCAAACAGAAAACGACACTTGTATGCAGAAACGATCCTCTTCTTCGGAAAATATATGTATTTTTCATATACGCATTTTATGGGGGGGGGGGGGGGGGGGGGGGGGGGGGGGGGGGGGGGGGGGGGGGGGG
>CAYSYI010000007.1:0-62926 GCA_964435395.1 uncultured Isosphaeraceae bacterium | reverse complement strand
CTTTCAGTTTTTGCAAAGCAGCACACAACCGATCAATGTGTTCTTGTTCGTGGGCAGCAGAAATTTGAACGCGGATTCGTGCTGTGCCTTCTGGAACAACTGGATACCCAAAACCTATTGCAAAAACACCCATGTCGAGAAGTTTGTTGCTCATGGAAATTGCTATCGCAGTTTCGCCAACAATGATGGGGCAAATTGCCGTTGGTGATTCTAATACTTCAAAGCCAACTTCAGCTATTCCTTTTCGTGCGGCTGCAACGTTATCACGAAGTTTTTGTACAAGAGATGGGTTGCCAACAAGAGTATCAATCGCAGTTTTTGCTGAACACGCAACTGTTACAGGCAACGCATTAGAAAAGAGCGTTGGGCGACCTCGCTGCACGAGAAGTTCTACTGCTTCGCGTTTACCTGCAACATACCCGCCTGCCCCGCCACCGAGTGCTTTACCAAGCGTTCCGGTAAAGATGTCTATGTCTGTTCCAGCCATGCCGTAATGTTCGTGGGTGCCCCGACCGGTTTCACCCATCACGCCAGTACCGTGCGAATCGTCGACCACGAGTACTGCACCGAATTCATTGCACAAAGCACGAATTTCAAGAAGCAATGCGATGTCGCCTTCCATGGAAAAAACGCCATCGGTGATGACAAAGATGGCGCCTTCGTCAGAACATTTCTCTGTTGCATTAACTAACGCTTCACGCAAAGAATCCATATCACTGTGTTTGTAAATACATTTTGAAACCCCGCGATGAATTGCCGTGGTCAAACGCATTGAGTCAATGATGCACGCGTGGTTGAGTTCATCAGACACAATCACGTCGCCATCTTGGCAAAGGGTTGGGAATGTTGCTTCGGTAGCGTTCCAACAAGAAACGAATGTGTAACTCGCTTCAACTCCTAGAAACGAAGCGATGCGTTCTTCGAGTGCTTCGTGCGGAGCAAAAGTACCGCAAATAAAACGCACCGATGAAGTGCCTGCCCCGTACTTTCGAAGCCCTTCGATTCCTGCTTCAACAACACCAGGGTGATTGGCAAGCCCAAGGTAATTGTTTGAACAAAAGCAATCAACTTCGCCACGTCCCCGGATTGAAATCCGTGGCCCCATGGGCGATTCGATCATTTGCAATTGTTTGAGTTGCCCTGTTTCTTCTAGGTGGGAAAGAATTGCAGAGGAACGATCGATAAAAGTTGAGCTTGTTGTTGTCATGAGCCGCTTTCGTATTGTTTTGTAATGTTTGGAACAAGGTACTTTTCAAACGCTTGTTCAAGTGTATATTTCGGTTTGAATCCCCAGTCGCTTTCAGCAACGCTGCAGTCGAGTGCTTCCGGCCAAGAGTCAACAATCGCTTGCCGGCGTTCGTCTGGCTCAAACGTAATCTCTGCACTTGGGAAATATTGCTTAACCAATTCTGCAACTTCACCGGCTGAGGGACTGAAACTCGCAATGTTGTACACAATCTGCGTCAAATCATTCCGAGGCGCCGCTGCGAGTTGCAGCGTTGCATCGATTGCTTCTGGCATTGTCATGAATGGTATGCGAGAATCTTCGCGAACAAAACATTTGTATGCGTCACCCCGAGCGGCTGCGTGCAACATCTCAGGGACAAAGTCGCTTGTTCCCCCAGTAGGAATAGTTTCAGCAGAAATGAGTCCTGGATACCGAACACAACGAAAATCGACAACACCACGATTTTTATCTGAACCAGAAACACTATCACTTGCCAACTGCCGGTAGGAATGTGCATAGTACCGACCAAGATGTTCGCAATATAATTTGTTGCAACCATACATCGTCGACGGTTTACAATACTCATATTCGGAAACTGCGCCAACTTCAGTTTTTTGCGCAAGTGAACCAAACCCATACGCTGCAATCGAACTAGGAAAAACAACTTTCACCGGTTCGCCATACATCCTGCCTTGTTCGGCTGCAATTTGCAAAATATTTACAGTGCCATTAACGTTAACTTGGTGTGCAATCTCTGGAGCAAATTCTGCCCGTGTACTCAGCACAGCCCCAAGATGATACATTTCCTTGACTTGGTACATCGAAAGAATTCGATCGAGCGCATCCCTGTCACACACATCTGCAAGATATGTTGCTGCACATTTTTCACGCTGCATGAGATCGAGTTCACGAAGGTCGGTTGCAACAATATCTGGCCTACCCTCATCACTAAAAGAAGAGATGAGCCCATGCCCTACCTCCCCACCTGCGCCTGTAATAAAGACTGCTGGCTTACGACGTTCGCCTAATGTGCTTTGCTCCATGCGCATATTCTAGTATCTTGTACGTCATGTTAGGTGTGCAGAGCAAGAATAGCGATATTACAAAGTGGCGAGCGTTTTACCGCGCTAATGCCTATCCTGAACTCGGTGAAACTTCGGTCATCCCAAGCAAAGTAGTGGATGACTGTGGCACGAAGAAATTCTTGCTTACATTACACGATGGGCTCGAAACAGAATCCGTCATTCTCCCTATTGATGGATTAAAGAAAAAACGCTACACCCTTTGTGTTTCATCCCAAGTCGGCTGCGCGATGGGATGCGACTTTTGCCAGACTGCCCAAATGGGTCTTCTTCGCAATTTATCTACTGCTGAAATTGTCGCGCAGTGGCACGCCGCCCATCATGCACTTGGCACAAAAATCGATAATGTCGTTTTTATGGGGATGGGCGAACCGCTTGAAAATCTCGATGCTGTTATTCCAGCGATTGAAATTTTTGCTGACAACAATGGTCCTGGGATTGCAAGTTCCCGTATTTGCGTTTCAACTGTCGGTCGAATTGAGGGTATTAAATTACTTGGAGCGATGGCGAGAACTAATGGGTTCAAACGTTTGTCACTTGCATTTTCTGTCAATGCTCCAAACAATGAAGTACGAAAACAAATTATGCCCCTTGCCAGAGCCGTATCCATGGAACAATTACGTGATGCAATTTTGACATACCCGCGCCATGATTGCGGCGGGGTTCTTGCTGAGTACGTATTGATACCTGGAATAAATGACAGCAATGAGCAGGCTCTTGAAATTTGCGAATACTTAAAACCAATTGGATGTGGGCTAAATGTTATCCCATACAACCCACGAGAGAATTCTCCATGGCCAGCACCAACCGAAGAATCCGTTGATCACTTCGTCGAAGTTGCGAAATCGACAGGTCAATTCGTTCGACGACGAATAACTCTCGGTCGTGACACAATGGCCGCATGCGGGCAACTTGGAAACAAAATTAATTAGCTCAGAGCCAATTAATCGAATTAATTGGCTCTGAGCTAATTATGCCTTTTCGCAGGCTGAAGAGAAATTTCGTAAAATATGTTAAAAGGAGCACCACCATGCTTGATGGCGTCATGTTACTTTGGTTTATTCTTACAGTACTTTCAGTGTTGTTTGTCGCAATTGATATTCTTACAACTCCAGAAGCAGTCGTGCTCAAATGGGGGTTTGTCATTCTGACCTGTTTTGTCGGCCCTTTTGGAGCATTCTTTTATGTGCTAGGCTGCAGAGAACCCCTGCCAGGTACGCACGAAGAATATGTTCATGCGACTTGGAAGCAAGTTCTTGGATCAACGATGCATTGCGCAGCAGGTGATGGTCTCGGCATCATCACAGGCGCAGCAATTGGAAGCATTCTTGAACTCAATACGGGCATGGACATCGCACTTGAATATGGACTTGGTTTTGCCTTTGGTTGGCTTTTTTTTCAAGCATTCGCAATGCGAGACATGGCCGGTGGAGATTACAAAAAGTCACTAAAGATGACGTTCATTCCAGAGTTCTTTTCGATGAATCTATTGATGTGCGGGATGCTACTAGTTTCTAAATTTTGGATGCCTGAAGTTACAGGCTCTAACAACCCAACATCTCCTGCCTTCTGGTTCATCATGTCAATCGCTCTGCTAGGCGGCTTCCTAGTCGCATACCCCATGAATTGGTGGCTTGTTTCGCATCAGTTAAAACACGGCATGTTGACCGTTCGCAATTCAATTGCCCCAATGAAAATGCCTGAAGGGGACGAGATGAATAAAATGAGACACTCGCACCCAAAAGATAAACGCCCTTCAAAGAGCGTCACCTTTATAGTTGGATTTTGTTCAGTACTCGCGCTAGCAAGTACTATCGTGATCGTACTTTTGTACAGCTAAACGACCTTATGGTCGACCACCTCTGCCGCCTTGGTCACCATTATTTCCGCCCCCACCGCCTTCTTGACCACCACGACCACCGCCAGGTCCGCCCTGGCCGCCGTTTCTGAAGTGATCTCTAATTGCTTCGCGTTCAGATTCGCTGATTGTGCCATCACCGTCCGCATCGAATCTATTCATGAACTCTTCGCGACCACCCTCAAAACCACCGCGACCACCTCGATCACCGCCAGCATCGTTGCCACGGTCTCCGCGATCACCACGCGTGCGCTCTTCTCGCTTTTTGAGTCCGCCGAGTGCTTCAATTTGTTCTTCAGTCAACAACATTCTCAATTGCTCAAGATAATTTTCTTCAATCTTTCTAAGATCATCTTCAGCTTCTCGGATCGGGCTTTCGGCACGTTCCGAAGTCGCTCCAGTCATACGCTGAGCAAATCTATTCATACGATCAATTTGTTCTTGTGATTCCCAACGAAGGGTCGCCTCAAGGATTCTCTGTTTCGCATAGTCAGCTTCAATCTGTAGGGAATCGTACAACTCTGAAATCGCTTGCAAGATATCCGGCTCTAAATCTTCAAGTTCTAAGGCTGCTTGAAAAGCGCGGTCAGTTCGCGTTGGTCGGAAAATTCTTGGGTACCCACGCTCTTTCGCTAATACATCAAATGCTTTTGACTTATCTTCAGGAAGTAACAAAACAATGTTTTCAATTGTATTGCCATTGATATCGCGAACTGATTCTGCCAATCGGGCTTGCGCCTTCATCACATCGATTCCTGAATTCATATCCATCGTGCTCATCGCAGACATCAAAGCACCTTGATTTTCTGTCATGTGCGTGTCACGCGCGACCAAAGCAGATGTAATACTTTCATCCCATTCCTGTAAGACTGGAAGCAATGAAACTAGGACATCATCTTCAAACTGTTGTTGATCAACTAGGCCCATGACATCTGTTGTTTCACCACTCAAACGACCCCGAGGAAGCAAACGATCTCGAATAAGTTGACGCTGTAGTGGAGGCCACAATTCTTGTTGCTCAACTGTCAAGATTGCAACAAGGTCACCTTCAAATTCTTCTCGCATTTTCCTTTTCAATCGAAGCTGGTCTTGAACAAGCAACGAGAGCTCTTCAAAAGCTGCTTGACGCTCTGGCGATTGCCACTGTTCTATTCTAGATTGACGCATCTCTTCTTGGATTGAACTAAGTTCAGCATTCAGGCGATCTTGTAATTCCTTCATGTCCTGCTCGCCACCTAATTTTTGTACTGAGTCAAGCTTTTCTCGAATTTCACGAGTGCGGTTTCGCAGCTCTTGGATTTGTTGCCGTGCTGGATCGTCTTCATTTCCACGCATTGACCTAAAAGATTCGCCGATGCTATTTTGGCTTGCATCTGATGCTTCTCGGAAGGATTCATCGTACTCACGAAGAATCTGTTCAACAATCATTGTTTGTTGGTCTTCAAGTTCGAGGGCTATCTGAAATCTTTGTAAATCACGAAGCATATAATCGGGGGTCATGCCACCTGCCGACATCATGGACGAAAAGCCACCACCGCGACGACCGCCTGTATTTTGAGCAATGGAGGGGACATAGATTGTTGTAACTACTGTTATTGCAATAATTTGCAGTGTTTTGAGAGAAGGCAATTTCATGATATAAACTCCTAAGTGTGTTCTGTACAAATTTAAGGTACTAGATTGAACGAGTACAATGTAAAAATATAGCAATAAAAAAGGTATTTATACACCCTTTTTTTTAGTACGAAGTGGCAGCACGCCCTTGTAATGACGTATTTGAGGCTTCTCTTCTAAAAGGCGAACTGTAATTAGATCAACACGCAGGTGACTAGAATGTTTGGTTGCCTCAGACTGCATTTGATTCGCCACCCTCAGCATTGCTCTGTATTTTCGTTGAGTCACAGTTGCTTCTGGATTACGATTTATGTGGGATGTCGTTCGAACCTCTACAATCGAGAGCGTCTTTCTATCTGATGACAATGCAAGAATATCGAGTTCGTCTTGCCCAAATCTAACGTTCGTTGCAAGAATCTTCCAACCACGTTTCTTAAGGTACAACCGAGCAATTCGCTCGCCCCGATTACCAATTTTTTTCTGCCTGCTTCCCTTGGGAAGATTATGGTCTGAATCGCTGAACGGCAATAGTCGCAATGCTATCAGCCATTGATTTAACCTTCTCAAGACTACCTTCACCCCAGAGAGATTCAACATAGCGATCGACCTCACGACGGAATTGAAGTTCTTTCAATGATGCTTGTACTGCCATCTGAACTTGACGGTTGTAAAGAGAGATTGGTTCTTGAACTTCAAGCACGGCGAACCAATTCACTCCGGAGGAAAGTTCCAATGGGCCAATGATATCTCCCTCGGTCGCTCCGACAAGAAAACCCCTGATAAGTGCGCCTGCTTTGATATCTGCAATTCCACCTTGCCCCATTTTGTACGTATTCCAAACTCCGCCGTCTTGCACTTCGACTAACTCAGCAATAGTTGCAAAGGAAGCACCCTCGGAAATTGCGACATTCACTTCATCGATGCGAGGATCATCGTTAGACAAGTTTATCCGTCCAAGTGTGACATACCCTCGAGCAGCTTCAATCTCTCGTAGAGATTTTCCGCCAGTTCGTAACTCTTGAACAATCACTGCTGTGCGAGTATCATCTTCTTCATAAAGAACTTCTTCGTCGAAAGAAACCTCTTCAAACTCTCTTTGTATATCACGCCAGGACACATTCACTTTTGGCATAATCTTTTGACGATAGAGTTCGTCCCTCAAAATCGAATCTCGCTGGAACTCAAGAAACTCATCAACAGAGACTCCCATTTGAGTCGAGAGATCCTGTCGCAACTGTGTATGGCTACCACCCTGTGCTGATGCAAGCCCGCTTCGCATCTGACCAATGATTGAGATAAGACCATACGACTGCTGCTTGGACATACCACTGAGAGACTCAGACAAAAGAAGGTCGTCCTTCACTAAGTTGTAGACGCTACCTCGTCGGAGAATGATGCCCATTTGCTCGGTTTCAGAATAGAGCGATTCTCGAATCGTAGTAGAAAATTCTGAACGGCTCATGGTTTTTGCTGCAGCAGCAAGTTCGTCTGCAATGGGATTTAGGATCGTATTGGCATAGACAGGACGGCCGTTTATCTGCCCGACAAGTTTCTCAACCGTGAGAGCAACACCGACAGAGTCCGGCATCATCTCATCGTATTCTTCTTCCATTTCTGCAACGATTTCTTCGATCTGAACAGTTTCAATTGCAAGTTTTTCTGTTTCTTCTTCTAAGGTTTGAGCGGTTACATTCTCACTCTCAGGAGCATTTTGGGAAAAATCGCTCATTTGAATGTACTCAGTTTCCTCAGTAATGACTGTCAGTTGGCTCGAACAGCCAACTGTAATGAAGAGAAATAAAATTGCCGTCCATCGCATCATGATTTTTGCATTGTACGACAGGAACTCCCGTATACTGCTTATTTACGAAGTTTCTCTTGCACCTTTTTTGGAGTTATCATGACAGAAGAATCCACCCCAGAACATAAGCCCACAGACTCAACCCCTGAGATTCAAGTTGATTCCGATTGGAAAGCTGAGGCACAAGCCGAAAAAGAACGGCTAGTAGCTGCTGAACAAAAAGTTCAGGACAAAGCTGAAGCCAAGCAACAAATGCCAGAGCCAAACTTTCGCGGTCTCTTGGGAATTCTAGCTTCGCAAGCCTTAATGGGCTTAGGAATGCATCAAGACCCTTCTGGCAAAGGAGTTATGGTTGATTTGGAAGGATCAAAATTCGCAATTGACCTCCTTGAAATGCTCAAAGAAAAGACGGATGGCAACCTCTCTGAAGAGGAAACCACCGAACTCAAGCAACTCGTAACTGAGCTACAGAGTCGCTTTGTCCAAATTGCAGAACTTGTTGCTGCCCAAATGCAACAAGGTGGTGCTCCAACCGAATCGACTGCACCAGCACAACCAAGCGGAATTATTGACCCGAGCGCATAATTTTAGCTCTGACTCAGAGTAGTTACAGCCAAGTAGCTGTGAGATACGCAGCGATAGCGAACAGAGCGAGGTATTGAATGGCGAGCAGCCAACTTGGGAGAGCACGTACCCAAACAATCGGAAGTAGGAATGCCCACGTGAGCAAGAAGCGATCAAAGACGAATCCTCTTGTCAACGCGTAAAGTAGCCAGCCGAATGTAAGGGACCAAAAGGTCAGAGATGCGATCACTCTTGCACGCTCACGGCAGTGCCAAAGTCCAACAAGTCCAGCAAGCCCAATACCAGCTAACAACGCGAGGAGCGCTTGCGAAAGAGAAGCGCTTGATGTGAGCCGTGTTGCAAGACTTCCTGCAATGCCTTGGAAGCGTTCATTCGGATTTGCATAATCGATACTCTCGGGAATATGAAGTGTCGGCATTGCAACATAAACAAGCGCGACTCCAACTGCAAATGCTAAAACGAGTCCTACTTTTGATTTTGCCAGTCGCCATCCTTGAATTGCGAACACACCTACAAATGGAACTAGCGCGGCTGCAAGGTAGGACAAACTTTCAAGTCGAAATCCTAGCCCGTGCAACGCTTGATACTCTGGGCTCACTAGTCCACCCCACCGCATCCACAACGGGATTCGAAGAAGACCCGCAAGAATACTTGCAACCCACCACGGCCAACTCTGTTTACCTTGCAACGCAAACGCTGTAAAACAAATCCCGCCTGCCAAAGCAACCACATGGATTCGACTATGCAACGCAAGCGCAAGCGCTACACCATACAAGATAGGTGCGATAAATCGTCGCGACTTCGGCGAGTCATCCTCAATGCCCCAAATAAATGCAGCAACTGCAAGGAGTGATAACAGAAGAAAAGAAATCTCTCCCATCACAAGTTCGCTGAACACAAGATTGTACGGCAACAAAAGCCAACCGATAGCAACGAGAAATATACTTCCGCGGAAGAGTGAACTTCGTACAGCAATCCAGGAAAGAATTGCCAAACCAAAAACAGAACACCAGAGGCTAATCAAACGCAAATCGTTAAGCGAGCCTCCGTAAATGTTCCCTACAAATGCATAGGGCCAAATCAACGCCGGGCCTTTAGTCTCTTCGAAATCAATTGCAGTTTGTAATGACCATCCTTTTTGGATGATGTCATTCATGGGAAGTGTGATGTACTTCTCATCATAGGTCGGACCTTTGTCCAATATATCCGTTGACCAACGAATTCCAAAAAGAACAACTGCAACTAAAAAGACAGCTCCTACAATCGACGAATTGTCTGCACTCTTACTCAACATTGCGACCGCATAAAATGTTTACATAAGAATCATGCGGGCATGCCTGAAGCACCTCCGACTTCGTTGCATGACGAACACTGCCCGTGGCATCATCTACAAGGGTAAATGCAAAACCAAGTTCTTCAAGCCAGTCAAGCAACGTTGCTGCAGTCGACCCAGCATCTTCAAGTTGCGCTGGGGAGAGTTCCCAAACAACTTGTATCTCCCTATTTTCCTCAAGCACTCGGTGCATTCCAAGAAATGCAGCAGCCTCTGCTCCTTGAACATCCATCTTTATAACATCAACTTGCTCACCTTTTGCAAAAAAAGTATCAAGTGTTGTGCATGGAACTTCAATAGTGTGCCGCCCACCCTGATGATACAGCTGGTGGTCACCCGTGTTAAATGTAGATGTGTGTAGATGCACAGTTTTAGAGATATCAGAAACTGCAGATCGAATCGCTTCTACTTGCACAGGGCATCGATTGCGTTCCATATTCTGCAACAACATAGAGTAATTATCAGGATGTGGTTCAAATGCAACAACTCGGCCACTCTCGCCTACCCATTTTGTTGCAGGCACGGAAAACAAACCAACGTGCGCACCAACATCAACAAACGTCATTCCTTCTTGCAGCAAACTTTCTAGAAGTGACGTAGTCACTGGTTCATATTCACCAGTAGATTCAGCTTCCAACGTAACGCCAAAATCGCCACCAGGCAACACAAAATCCATTTCACAACGATGCAACTTTCCCGACTGTTTCATCTTCAATAAACGTACTGCAACAAAACGAACTGGCGGACACCGCTCAAGTATTGGCCGAATAAGTGGCGCGAATTTTCTTCGTAAATTTCCAAATGAACTTGACGTTTTCATAACTTCTTTTGCTCTGTGGTATCGGTCATCTCATCATCTTGCATGAGCAATGCGAGTATGACGGTGTCAGCAATACGTATGCCCTCACAAGTAAGCGCTAGATGGTCATCAACCCAGTGAAGCTGACCTTCTCGAATATACTGTTCAATTACGCCTTTTCGCCATTCATTGTTCGATTGAGCAAGTAAAGATTCTACCCAGCTTCGTTCCATTCCACGTATCAAACGAAGCCCCAACATAAAAGACTCGCCAGCACTTGCATCTGAATCAAGCGTTTCAACATCAAGAATCGGAGGGAGCCCATCAGCTGACAAATACTCTGAAAGACGTGGCGAGTTTTTCCACCGCCTCCCTGAAAGATGCCCCGATGCCGATGGACCAAAAGGCCACCACGCTTGATTCGTCCAGTACGAAATATTATGTTTGCATTCGTACCCTTCTTTTGCAAAATTACTAATTTCATACTGCGCGTAGCCCGCATGTTGAAGAACTTCTGCCACACAACTGAACATAGACGCTTCAAGTTCATGCTCAACCCGCTGCACTTCACCGCGATCTAATCGGGTACGCAATGGAGTGTTCGGCTCATAGATAAGCGAATAACAACTCATGTGTGTTGGTGACAACGCTATAGATTGTTCTAAATCAACAAGCAATTGATCCATTGTTTGGGATGGGATTGCGTAAATGACATCGAGATTTATATCTTGTATCCCAACACTCCGCACACATTCCACTGCCTTGCCAACATTCTCTGGATCATGCCATCGCTCGAGCGATTTGAGCAACGCTGGATGAAATGACTGCGCACCGATACTAACTCGGTTCACTCCATTTCTAACCATACACTCTGCTTTTTCATACGTGACTGTTTCTGGATTAGCCTCGATTGTCCATTCGCACTGGGATGACCGTGGCAAACACTTTGAAACAGCTTGTAACATCTTGTCAAATAATTGCGGCTCAAAAATAGTCGGCGTGCCACCGCCAATAAAAATTGTGTCGAGCGTATCGAGTTGACCACCGACATATTCAAGCTCTCTTACAAGTTGTACTACGAATGACTCATAGTGATTCTCTGCCCCTGCAATGCTAAAAAAGTCACAATAATGGCATTTGTGAAAACAAAATGGCACATGAATGTACGCCGATTTGACCTCCTTACCTTGAGGAAGCCAAGCCTCAGCAGTCATTTGAGGGCTTAAATCGCAACTTTTCCCTTGTGGTGGATGGAGGAAGTTGTTAAAGTGGGTAAGAGGGATTGATGGGGGTATCGGGGTCATTAGGGGTATGTGCAAGGTAAGGGGAACTGGATTCTACAATGGCGATGCAACTCATGATGACATACAAAGATGGAACAAGTCGAACTTTCGACTTGGAACAAGACCGTACAACCATCGGAAGACGTCGAACCTGTGATTTACATGTAGCCATCCCAACAATTGCACCACTACACTGCGAGATTACAATCGCAGATGGGCATGTCAAAATTCTCAATCGAGACCCAGATGCAGAAACGCTTCATAATGGCACTTCGATTGATTCAGCAGATCTTCAAAATGAAGACCGAGTTCAAATTGGGCCAGTTGAGTTCACGGTCATTATGAACGATGACGAGACGGTCATTCGCCGCCACTAATTTTTACTTCCTTGAGCATCTCTTTGCTCGACCTCCACCTCCCCACGCTATACTTCAAGCATGAATACAGGGCTGAATACTGCGATCGTCGGACTCCAATGGGGCGATGAGGGCAAGGGAAAAATTGTTGATTTACTCACCGCAAAACACGATGTTATCGTGCGATACAACGGTGGTGCAAATGCAGGGCACACAGTTGTTGTCGGCGATGAAAAATACGCTCTTCATCTCATCCCCTCTGGCATTTTGTACGAAGATAAACTTTGCGTGATAGGAAACGGCGTTGTTGTTGACCCCATCCAACTCATTAAAGAAATTGATACATTGCGCGACCGAGGCATCGAAGTTGGGGACAACTTAAAAGTTTCTGACCGTGCGCATGTTGTGATGCCCTACCACAAAGAACATGATGCAGCACTCGAAAGAAAACTTTCTCAAGTTGCTGGAAGTGGCGACCAATCAATTGGCACAACCAAACGTGGGATTGGCCCTGCATATGCCGACAAAGTACATCGTGCAACCGCAATTCGGATGGGCGACTTGCTTGACCCAGACGCACTTTTAAGCAAGTTAAAAGTGACATGCTCCATTCGATGCGCTGAACTGACCGCACTAGGCGTTGACACTCCACCACTAGACCCTATTGCACTTGCTGATGAATTTTCTGCATATGGAAAACGGCTAGCGCCTCATATTATTGATACTGTGTACGAATTGCACGACATCTCTCGTGAAGGAAAAACAATTTTATTCGAGGGCGCAAATGCATGCCTCCTTGATATTGACCACGGCACGTATCCCTATGTTACAAGTTCCAATTGCTCCGCTCTTGGCATTCATGCCGGAACTGGATTGCCCGGAAAATATGTAAACGAAGTTGTGGGAATCATGAAGGCTTATAGCACTCGTGTTGGGGGTGGCCCATTTCCAAGTGAAGAACTTGGTGAAACTGGAGAGCGAATCCGCGAACGAGGGAATGAATATGGCACGACAACAGGAAGACCTCGAAGATGCGGGTGGATCGATCTTGTTGCCGTTAAATATTCAGCAATGATTTGTGGCACAACATCGATTGCATGCATGCTCTTAGACGTGCTTAGCGGGTTTGACGAGATTAAGTTATGCGTAGCATACGAGTTACCTAACGGAACAACGAGCACTCGATTTATTCCTGATGCACGACGACTTGCAATGGCGAAACCAATTTTTGAAACCATGCCGGGCTGGACAGAAGAAATTGACGAAGTCACTTCGCCAGAACATTTGCCAGAAAATGCTAACGCATATCTAAAGCGAATTTCTGAGTATCTTGATTTACCAATCTCAATTGTAAGTGTTGGGCCGAAGCGATCACAAACTGTTATTTAAGTGCTCCGAACTTTCGAGTTCGATTTGCATAGTCTTCGAGTGCAGCATCTAACGATGTCGCATCAAAATCTGGCCAACATTGCGAAGTAACATACATTTCCGTATATGCAATCTGCCAGAGCAAAAAATTTGAGACTCTATATTCACCAGCCGTGCGAATAAGTAATTCAGGATCGGGCACGCTCGCTGTATACAACCTTGATTCCAACGCGTCTTGGGTCACTTCGACATTGTCTTGCACAAGTCGCTTGACCGCTTGAAGAATCTCACTTCTTCCAGAGTAATCCAAAGCGAGCCCAATTGTCAACGTCTCACCATGTTTCGTTTGTTCACAAGCCTTATCAATCGCCTCAAGAACTTCTTGAGAAAAACGTTCACGACCTCCATAGTGTGCAATTCGAATCCCTTGCTTTGTCAACTCTGGAACTTCTCCTGCAAGTTGGAGCATTAGCAACTCCATAAGCGCATTCACTTCATCTTCAGGGCGAGTCCAATTTTCAGTTGAAAAAGAGTAGAGCGTGAGGTATTTCACACCAAGTTCAACACATCGCCGAACAATTTTCTTAACACTCTTTGCTCCAGCGATGTGCCCATCTCTACGAGACATCCCCTTTGATTCCGCCCACCTTCCATTGCCATCCATGATGATGGCTATGTGCTTTGGAGTTTGCATAGTCTCAAGTGTCGAATCGCTCATACATGCATTCTACTCTAAACAAACGTAACTGCCCCTTAAAACAGAACGTGTACCCCAGAGCAATGTAATGAAAAACCCGCCCCGCACGTCATTTTGCGGATGAGCGTGGCGAGACGGGCAAAAAACTATTAGGTTAAACCTAGTTCGGCAATTTTTCGAAGTAGACAATCCTTGGCTTATCCGTTGGCTTGTTTACATTAGAGCGATCAACGAGCATGACATATCTACTGTCATCAATAATATATTCGAGATTCGTGGCATCCCAAACTTGTGTGATCGGATTTTGTTTAAAGGTTCGAATACGCATGTGCACGGTAAACATATCACTGTTCGTCGAAATGAGATTCGAAATCCCCGCTTGCAACATGTTTATCTCTTCAGCGTCACGGCTCACACGATCACCACTTAAGGAATTTTCACTGTAGTACGTTTTGCGATTCACATCGGTACTAATATGCGTACCAATACTAAGAGGCTCACCAAGAGCATCAAACTCTTCGAATGGCTCAAGTGAAGCGAAATCAATTCGCCATGCATCTGCATACCGAATCGCTTGATGATTTGCTGAATCCCAGGGCTCAAGAATAATGTCATCAGGGTTATAAGACTCCGTTGAATCAACCGGTCGCAACAGTCCAATTTCAGCAGGTGACGAGAACCCACGTGTTTGTTTTGGGCCTGCACCAAATTCCATCTCAAGCGTAAACGCACGATCAGAATAATCTGTACCGCCGGAAATACCTGTTGCATCAGCTGGAATCCAACTTCCATTAGCACCCTCTCGCCATTGCACCATCGCTTCAGGGAGAACCGAACGTGGGTTCCCATTTCCTGCAGCTGTTCGGTGCACAACCTTATACATATGTGGCAACATGCGAAGCACTTCCACAGGCGCAGTATTTATGTTAATCATACCAGGCGTGGACTTGCCAGAAAAACCATTAGCATTATAAAAGGAGTGGACTGACGGCCATTCGTCTTGGGATGAAACTGGTGATAAATCATCACCGACACCATCGTTGTTAAGATCAACTCTGCCTGGACCATCACAGACAAATGAATCTAAAATTCTTGTCGCGATCGCTTGCCTTGGCCAAGGGTGATTTAATGTAGTGGCTTGTATGCCATCGAGATACTCTGTACGGCCATCCATCATAAGTGGCGTAGCTTGGAAGTCCTCGCCACCGGTACCCTTTGGAATAAATCGAAGACGATTTACCCGTTCATCAAGAACAAGTTCATCATTCTCATCTATAACACCAACCCACGGAGCCCACCAATCTTCTGCACCCCAATCTGGATACATAAACTCACTGAAGGTTGTAATCGTACCTGCGTTTACCCGATCACCCAAATTGAATTGTCCATCTTCGAGGTGACTTTCTGGCAATTCTAAGTTGTAATCAAAATCAACAGGTGAGTAATATTCGCCTTCGAGCATATGTCCAAAGAGCCAAACATTGAGTAGTTCACCAACCTGATCAAAGTCATCATCTTTTTGAAGCATTTGCAAGGGGAAGGTCAAATCCATGTTTAACTCATTTCTGGAATAATCTATGCCATCTGAACTATCTAGATCTTCATATGCAGGCAAAATTGCGTTTGTCAACGTTGCGGCTTCTCTCTGACCATACCAACCCTTATCGGGGAATGGTGGATTTTCAATCTTATTCATATCGAAGAAGGTTGGCTTCCTATGCCTGAACCCACCATGTACAACACCATCATGGGTGTTCGTATCGTCCGCGCTTGGATGCCAGAGATAGACAGTAAACCACGGGTCAGGGTTGTCAGTAAGTTCATCGTCATCACCCGGAAGAACCACATCATCATCCATTTCGCCGCTCCCATTAAAATCATCAGGATCGTGAAATTCCGTCCAGTGAAACTCCGAAGTGTGCTCAATCATAAGTTGAGCACCAGAGTAGGTATTCTTAGTAATCTTCCGCTTTCCATTGAACTCAGGCTCATCTGGATTATTCGGATCATCAAGATCGTCACCATTACGCACAAAATCGTTTGAAGAGAAAATGTAACGAGGGTTCCGCTCATACGCATCAAGCGAATCATTATTCCAACCAAGATCCTCGGGGACATCCATACCCCACGCGCGGGTTACTCGGTCCCAGTGCACAAGAATCGATTCAGTATTGGGTTTGAATGGGATAAACGTGTTGATGTACCCCGTCTTCCCAACCTTCGCCCACTGCGTATCGAGGGTGTCGTTTACTCTACCTGCAAATGAAGCCTGACTAGCACTACTTGGAGCATCAATGCGATCAATAAGTACACGTTGCGATTCATCAAACTTGTACAGAGCAATTGAGTTGTACTCCGTATCTTCCTTATCCCAATCTAGACCATCGTAATGAGGACGCGTTGTTTCCCACACGCCAGCAGGCACTTTCACAAAGAGCGTCTTTTCAACACCTTCAATTGGAATAGTATTCAAATCATCAACAGTTCCCGCATCATCTTGGGGGTGATCCACCTCTTCGATATCAAGAAAATCTTTCCAGTCGTCATTCAAATCTGGAATGATTGGCGTTGGATCAAGAGGGTCAGCAAAGATCGATGCATCTGGCATATCGGCATCCTCTGGGAACGCGTAGACAATAACTGTTGCAGGATTCTCTGGAGTTGCAGGTGGGAGTTGCATCGCAGATGGATCTGGAACGCCAGGAGTAATCACCGAGTCAAACTTAAACTCCTTCCCAAAGAACTCTATGGAATAGTCATTCAAATCGATGAGGCGATCAAACGGATTTGCTAATTGCACAACTGCGTACGTTCCTTGAAAATCAGACCAAAGGTTTCGCCCATCATCTCCATCATCAACATGCGCATCAACTGTAAAGTATTGGATGCACGGCGAATCAACACACTCTTCTCCATCCTTATACGTACCACCAAGATTATCGCAGTGCTCCTCTACTGCAACATCAATACAACTACCTGACCCAAAACAACAGGCTCCTGCAAACACGCAAGGCTCGTCACCAGTATCTGGAACTAGGTCTGGACCATCGCAAGAAACGCCATCTCCTGCATACGTCCCACCGAGTGCAATACATTGTTCTTCTGGCACATAGGAGCATGGTGAAAAAGCGAGACAACACGCCCCACCGCAATCTGTATCAGCACAGAACTCACCTGGGCGGTAGGTGCCACCTAAAATGAGTTGGCAGTAATCAAGAAAATCTCGTGTATTTGCAATATCAACACACGTGTCACTCAAGAGGCAACAAGATCCAGCTGGTGTACACGTAATTGGTCCACAGTTTTGCCCAACACCGAGGAAGTTTCCTGGTGCATCACTCAGTCCCCACTCTCCATTTCCGTCGGGGTCTTTTAAGTCATCGCATGACTCCTCTGACATTTCTTCACAGCCGCCGCCCCAAAGGCAACACGCGCCAACACAGGGGTCCGTATCGCAAAGTTCGCCTGCACTGTAAATACCTCCAAGAATGTCACAAGAAGAACTGTTAGCAGTATTAACACAATTTGCTGTCACGCCATTATTTAAGCAACATGAACCAATTGAACATGTATTGAGTTCGCAAGTTCCACTTCCTTCCCATACACCATTGGCTTCAGCGCACATCGCCTGAATAACCATAACACATCCTACTGGCTCAAGGCAGCATGCGCCCTCTACACCAAGTACGCATGGGTCAGATCCACATGTCGTGTTTGCGCCTTCATACGCACCACCTAGAGAAATCTCACACATATCTTGAGTAACAATATTGCAGAATTGGTTGCTAATGCAACATGCACCTGTTGGTTCACAGGGATCAGTGTCACAAGAGCGATCAGATATAAAGGTACCACCAAGAGCAAGGCAGTCAACAGCAAGATTGTCAAGACATGCGCCAAGAGGGAAACAACATGCACCAACACAAACACTATCTGCACAAGTTAATCCAGGATTAAAGTCCCCTCCTACATTTGCACAGTTGTCCACTTCTAATTCAAGACAGGAACCGTTACCAACGCAACAAGCAGAAGTGTCACTACATGGAAGTTCGACACAAGAAACTAGAGCGCCTTGGAACTCGCCACCGAGCGTATTGCAAACATCTACAGAGACAACATTTTGGCAATTCCCCGTATCTAAACAACATGCACCTCGGACAGCACCTTCTCCACAGGGAACACTCCCGCAGCTCACGCCATCATTTGTATAACTACCTCCGAGTGCCAAGCAAGAAGTCTCAAGAAGGTTATCCAAACACCCGCCATCTGCTGGGTCTCCTGGATCATCAGGCAAACAGCACGCCCCTGTTGGGACACATGGGCTATCGACACAATACTCGCCGAACTTATATACGCCACCAAACAAATCGCACGTCTCTTGCAACATAACTTCACAACCGCCCGTGTAAAAACAGCATGCGCTGCGACAAGGGCTAAGGTCACACTGAAGTCCCTGCATATATGAACCTTCAATCTCGACACAAATGCCAAGCGATACTTCTATACATGTACCCGCTCCCAAACAACAAGAACTGTTGCATGGCGCTTCAACACATTGCACGCCTGCGATAAAGTCGCCACCGATTAACGTGCATTCCGTAACAGAAGCAACTGCTGTACAACTTTCGCTTCCTGCACAACACGAGCCTGCTGGTTGGCACGAAAGTTCAGTACACGCTTGATCTAATCCAAAATAGGCGCCACCTAAATCAGAGCATGTTGAAATCGTCACATTTACGCATTGCGTATAGTCAATACAACATGGTGAAAGACAAGGGTCGGTATTACAGAACTGAAGACCTTGATACGTTCCCCCCAGTGAACTACACGCATTTGGGCTTACAACATTAAGACAACTTCCACTTCCTAAACAGCAAGCACCAAGTGCAGGACAATCTCCTGAGCAAAGTGTATCGTACCCACTAAACCCGCCACCAAGTTCTGCGCAACTTCGCAGAGAAAGTTCTTCACACGTTCCAGTGTACAAACAACACTTTCCAAGGCACTTGTTTAACTCACAAAGCGTGTTGTCACCTCTGTAGTCACCTTGGACTGAATTGCAATTTGACTGTCGCATCACAATACATCCGCCATCGGGTAGGCAGCAAGCGCCGTACTCGCAATTCGCAAGAAGACAATTTTCAGAACCTTCAAACACACCATTGAGCGCGATGCACGTCGGCTCAGAAATTACTTCGCAAAAACCATCTAAGCAACACGCTCCAGGAGCATACTCTTCAGTTTCCGCACCGTGTGCATGGCCGATGAACGCTTCCAGAATAAAGGGTTGCGCCTCAAGACCAAGCATCATGATGTCGCCATCATTTGGACCACGTACTGGCACATCGACATACGCGGGGTCACCTGCTTCCCAACCATTATTTCCTAGAACAGGTGGAGGGACTGCACTTGAAAGCGGAGTTTCGAATGAAGTCAATCCAGCCGAAGGGTGTTTTGCAAATGGAGAGTGGTCACGCCATCTATCATCTTCATCGAGATAGGAGACTATGTTCGAAGCAAGACCTGCAGCCATGAGCCGAGCTTGTTGGTAGTAGTTGTTGACCGGGCCATTATCAAACCACTCGGCATCCATGTCTGGAACTTCATACGTGCCAAGAGGCGCGTGAGAAGCAAGACTTAACACTGAGGGGTCAAGGTGCGAGTTCATTCCAGATTCCTGCGCATCGGTCATCGCAAGGAAAATTTGAAGAGGCGCACGTTGGTGCAGGTTTAACTTTCCATCAGAATCAGATTCCCACCAAATATCCCATGCTGCGCCCGGCGGTTCTGGGTCGTAATATTCCCGAAGGTCCACTTTTTCCCGAGATTGCTCTCTCCAGTTGAGGGCAACCTGTAACGCCGCCTCGAGACCATCAGAAGCGACTGCTTGCAGCGCTTCGATTGCCACTGCAGAAGGAAACGTTGAACCCCATAATTCAAACTCGTTGTTGTAACTTTCTAATGTAAAGGAGTCGTACCCAAAAGGCAACGTTCCAGCCGCGTCATGTCGTTGCCAAAACCGTTCTTCCCAACGCAACCACGGTGGAAGCAAATCATTTCGCACACCATTAAACGCGGTAAGTTTACGACGATTATCAAAGACGAGTTGTTGGTTATTCAACTGGTCTCGCATCTCTGTTGCTTCGTGGCGGTTGTAATTACTTCGAAGAAACTGCTTGCCAGTTGAATTCAGACTATTTAAACTCCGCTCTAAGCGAGATCCAGCAAATTGATAATTATTCCCTTCGACAATTCGAAGCTCAAGTTCGCCCGCCGCTGTGTACGGGCGAAAACCATTTGTCGCTGAAAAAGGATCGCGACCAGCGAGTTGCCAGTACCACCGCCTACCGTAACTTGAATTGATATTGCCCGTACTCGAAAGATTTCCAGACGTACTAAAATCATCCAAACTGGGATTCCCATCAATCCCAAGTTCATCAAGAACACTTGCGTTAGAGCCAGACCACTGCCCTGTATCCCAAAGCACCTCAGTAGAACTCAATCCATCGTAGTTGACCCACGAACCGTTTGCAGGAGAGTTTGCAGGGGTATCAAGGAACCCTACGCTCCACGATGATGGTGTTGTACTGTTTGAACCAACAAGTGCAAGATCCGCTGGAGTGTGTCCCTTTGTCGCTTCACCATCTTGAAAACCGCTTGATGAATCGCTTCGTTGGAAACGAGTTGCAACATTCAAATTTCCCCGAGCGCTGTTATCTGTAACTGAAACGGCAACGAGTTGCATCGTGTCAGAACCGAGCGAGTGCGGGCTGAGATGCCAAAAGGCATCAGTGAATCCATCGCCGTCAGTATCTGTCATTGTTCGTTCGACATTCCAACGAAGCGTGCCCTGCGTAAAGCCATCAATCGCACGCTCACCTGTATCGTTATGCACACCGTCACCGTTAAGATCACTTAAATCTAAAAAGTTTTGAGGCAAGAAGCGCTCAAGTCCGACTTCATGCGCAGTATGCCAACCATCAGGCGTAAACCATTGTTGTATGACGGAATAATGTTCTTGCCCTGAGATGTCATTCGATAAAGCTGGGTAATTCTGCGTCCCAAGTTCAAGCCCCACACCACGAAGAGGGCGCCACGGTGGCCACTGCTCCACGGGAACATCAAGATCCGTGAGCAAGCCACCATTTCCATCACCATCGGCATCAGTAATGTCACTGATATCTTTTGCGATACGCCATGCATTCCCACTGCGAGACAGATTTGACAGGTGGCGCCAGTGTGTAAACGTTTCTGAAAGTCCATCACCACCGTTAACTGGAAACAAGTCGCCCCGTTGAGGTTCCGTATCACGAAGCCAACGTGAATCACCAAAGGATGGGCCACCAAAAGGATTCGCTGGTCCGTTTGGGTAATTTGAAAGACCATCAGGAGGATTGGTCCATGGAACAACTTCATACGGCGCAAAGTTAAATGGTTTTGGATTTGCTCCACCGCCAAAAACGTCGTTGTCACTTCCATACCGCAGCGCATTTGGTGATGGCGCACGCCTCGGTTCGTTCGCACTCCCATCAGGCTGGGCAGGCGTTAACTCCTTACAAAAGAGCGCCGTTGCAATTTCATCTGCAACAAATCGACCAACTGAACGCGCTTGGTCTGTAATTTCTGCCGCGTCTCGCTGAGCGGAGGTTGTAACACGACCACTTTGCACTCGTGTTATAAATGCTGTCGCCACAAGAACCAAAAGTACAAGAATACCGATGACTAAAATAAGGGCATTTCCCGAACGTACATGTGGCATAGTTTTTTTTACGCGGTCATTCATTCAGTTCGCTCCGGTATGTCAACAATAAATTGATACGTCCAACCAGCCCCAAGTCTATTTTCCCGGTCTTGAATGCGTAATGTCACTCGCAAGGCACTAGGCCATGGCGTGTATCGCCACGAATCCACACCGGGAGAAGTACCAATATCCACTCCGCTATCTATGTCGCCATCATCCAAAAGATCCATGCGATTTTCAAGCCATGGGTTACGGTCGTTGTACCCAAAGATTGCCCAGTACTCATCGATTCGCCCGGTGCTCATCGCTGGTACAACTGAAACATTATCTATCGTCGGCACAGGTGCAACTGTCGAGCCCTCACCCGTAGAAAAGACCGGCTCGACCCTAGATGCATCAAACGAGAGAACATCGTCCGAAAGTGGATCGTTTGAGCAGCGATTAAAGTTAACCGTTGTTGCATTTCCAAAGCCACCGCCATTGGACCATGCTGAACCACCCCACCACGGTTGCGGCAAGGTATTATCGTAGATATATCCATCGAAAACATTGCCTTCTGCATCCACGGTTTCACCCACACCCTCATCGTACGTCCATTCAATTTGAAACGAAACGCAACCCTGCGTAAGACCCGCGCTCATCAAAATTTGATCGTAGCGATGCGTTGTATCTGGGTAGGGCTCAACGCGAGGCCAACGAAAGAGAGAGGCGATTAATTCTTGTTGATCAACTCCTGAAAACGACCCATCACCCCGCCATGGGCGAGCGACAACTCCACCAGCCTCCACTTCTTGGAGAACGCTTTGGCGAATGTCATCTAACTGCGTTGCCGCCATATCCACTCTGCCATCTAGCACTTGCGTATAGGGTGCAGCATTATCAATGCGAGGATCCCAAGGGAAAATTGTAGGCGTAGTAATTCCGTTGGCTTGGTACGAGGTTTTACTTATGTTGCCGGGGCTTGACGAATCATCATCCCCAAGGACAATGAGTTGCCGGCATAACATCCAATCTGCTGGCAATGGCTGCGTGCCGTTGGCTGTGTAAGACGCGCCCGATGGATCAAATCTTCCATCATCTTTGTCATCGCTGTAAATGTGCGTCTGAACGTCCACCGCACCTTGATACCACGGCGTAATCAGAGGAGTCGCCGCGCCATTAAAGAACTGTAAATCATCAGAAGTCACAATGGATTGCGTGCCCTCTGTAACTCCTATGAGTTCAGGAAGACGAATACCATGTCCATAGTAGACCATCGCGGCTACGCCTTGCCCAGAGAAATTTGTGCCTACACTTCTCACTATTAAGGTTGGGCTTGAAATCCCTAATGTAAAAAAGACAATTTGGTCAAAACGCAAGATTGCATCTGATTCCATTGAATCATCAAGCAGAATGTAGTCGTCGATAGCATTATTCGCAACCGCTACTGAACGAATGGCGAAAAAACCATCATGTGATATTTTTGCAATATCTTCTCGGAAACGCTGCTCAATTGCGATTGCTTGCTGCAACGTTTCGGAAGTTGCCCTGCCTGATGCGGTCATGTCACTCGTTGTGCTGAAGATTCGACCAACTGCAATCATAACAACGAGCAGAACGATAACGGCGACCATCAATTCAATGAGCGTAAATCCAAAACGTGTTGTGTGTTTCCTATATCGCATCATTTATAAATCCTGCACCGTCGCGTAGACTGGAACGAGCAATCTATTCTTTAGGTCTTTCACTGGAACGAACCAAAGATCCGTCACAACCCCAGTTTGAACAAAGCCACCGCCAGGACTATTTCCTTGCACCCACCAATTCACATTCCCTCTTCCGTAAGCAAGACTTGTGTATTCGCCAGACGCTTCTAGCATCGCTGGGCTATTTGCAAGAAGCACCGCATCGTCTCCACTTCGCCGACGTCCCCGCATCACATTATGGACATTCCCATTTTGATCAACTAGCCACTGACCGGGATACTGCCATTGGTTGTCTGCATCTTTTGGATTATCATTTTGGGTTTCAGAAAGTTCTGGCGGAAAGAGGCTAGCATTCCACGCCCCGGTTGATGCGGTATTCGCCAAGTCAACGTAGTATGGAAGTGTCGGGGCGGAGTTCGACCCCGTTGCAATGGAGTACGCAGCGGGATCACTTGGCGCAACAACGCGGTAGACAAAAATTGCAACCAAAATCCTTCCTTGGTATCTTCGGAACATGCAATCCCAGTAGTACTTCGCCTTCGGGCGATCGTTTGGCAAAGTGCCAGACCACATGGGGTACTGCCTCTCGCCAGCGAAGAAACGAACTGTTAAATCATCTCCGGAATAAATTGCAACTGTGTTGCCAGTTGCTGGGTCGATTTCATCGGGATAGCGTTCCTTGCTAAAGGGAATGCCCGGAGGTCTAAACCCTGAAGCTGTCACATTCGACCAAGATTCCACAAGGGGTTGATCAGGAGATTCGGGTGTTGCAAAGATATCAATGGCACCTCGAAGAGATTCAATTGCATAATCATCTGGAAAAATTGCCGGTCGTCTCCACATCCAATCGCCACACACCGTTGGCCACGGATTAATATCAGCAGTACTACTGTTTGAAGCGGTGCCGCAGACACTTGAAGAGAAACTTGAATCAAACTCCTTGCAGTAACCAAAGTCTTCTTGATCGAGTTTTGAGCGGATAAGAGTCAAGGCATTTCTCGCAACAATGGTGCCCATTAAATCATCCGTTGATTTTTGTTGTTGCGCCATACCCGCGGGAAACAGAGCGGCGATACTGATAACACCAATACCGAGAATAAAAATTGCGATTAACAATTCAATGAGAGAAAAACCAAGATGGAATCGGCGAGGCATCATTGCAAAGGCACTCCGCTGTATTTGTTGAATTGAATACGTTCTGCGTTCTCTTCAATATATGCAGAGATGTCATCATTGCGAACATCGTTCTGCCACTGAGGGTTACGAATCCAAGTAGCAAGATCGTTTTGAAGGCGGCATTCTGTTTCATTGAAGACGCAGAGGATATGTGTCATACTTAGAAATGGCTCACCCTCAGGTGCTTCCAAGTCGAAGTAGGCCCAATTACCCGGCAGAGGATTCGGCCATGGCCAGTCGACAGTTTCAGTATCGCTTATTTGCTGTTTCCCATCTTGGTTAAAATCAACCCAAATTCGATCTGAGCCACTCTTTGCATTACGCACGACTACTCGACCCTCTGGGTTATACAAAATACCAACCATAGAACCGAACACTTCACCATTTGAGATTTTCGGAAGGAAACTTGGAGCCCACCAAGTTGTGTCATCTCCTGTTCCGTAACCCGGACCCGCTACATTAATGCCACCTTCAATCGTTCGTACTTCAATCCCTTGAATCGGAATAAAGCGATCGTATGTCCAAACACTTCCAGATCCACTTTCTGCATTCGCAGAATCACCATCCCATCCTGCAACGACGATGTCAATTACTTGGGAATTACCACCATCTTCTAGTCGCGGACGAAAGACAGTCATGACGTATCTATTCTTTTTAATTGCCAACGCCCTCGCATTATCAAGCGCTGCAGTCACTGTATTTTGTGCAGCAGACATGCGTAAGTCCGCAGTAATTTGCTGATACGCAATTGCACTTAAGCCAGAGAGAATTGCCATAATAACAATCACGACGATAAGTTCAATCAACGTAAATCCGTGGCTATTAGAATGGAAGCGATGGCTATTCAACGAGATCCCTCCACAAGAAATGGCGTGTAGGAGTAGATGTTGTCACCCGATGCCATCCAAAGCACATCATCATTTGTTAGTGGCCCTCCATTCGCCTGAAATCTGTATCCCCACTGTTTATCAGGACCTGCTGAAACAAAGTATGGGCGTTTATTAAGACAAGACCCAAGCCCGTCCTCCGCTTGATCTCGAAGTGTGAAATCTCCACTTTCATCTTCTGCAAATATATTTCCAGACGGATATGCTTCTGCAAAGTTCCTTCCCGGAAAGACGATGCCAATCGGTGTTCCCCACGAATCTACAGCCACTGTGAGTTCAGTCGTATGATCATGGAGTAAATGATCTGGGGTAATTTTTGAAAGAATATTCGTGACACCTTCAGATTGCATGAAGACATCAATAACATTTTTCATTCTGCTGTCCATCGCGGAATGCATCTCGCTGTTTGAAACTCCACTGGCACCAAACACCGGCTCACCGATTGCTTCATTAGCAGACACATCGTAGTTGCCTCCGGAAACTGGAATGTACCCCTCGAACGTCAGTGGGCGCCCTCGTTCGAGTTCCCACTCTTGCAATGCCATGCTCAAGAGTTTGAGAACGTCTTCGGTTTTATGAATTTCACTGTTTCGCATGACACTACTTGAAATGCCAAGGGTTAGTGCTGCAAGAATGCCGATAATGCCAATGACTATCATCATCTCGATTAACGTGAATGCCCTGCGACTTGTTTGAAGTAGCACTTGGCGACTAACTTGTTGCACGTTGCGGTTCATGGTCCGACCTCCACAAGGTTGTCTGCATTAGTTTCATCCGATTGCATAGTGTTGCCCACTAAATCTTGCAAATCTGCTCGGATGAATGGGTTCGATTGTTGATCAGGACCCGATGAAAAGAAGGCGAATTGCCCCGTTTGCAATTCGAATGTTGTTGAAAAATCACCCGTTGCGTTTTGCCCGTTCATCATGTCATCCATTGTGCCATCCGCAGCTTTGCCTGATTCAAAATTAAAGGGACGAAGAGCAATAAAGTCACTCAAGGTCGGGCGGTTATAGTTTGGACTTGTCGGGAAATTGCGAGAAATCGTTGATTGCGGAATTGCTCGGTCTGGATTCACGGGGTACAACGTTCGGTAGTAGCGAATGGGAACGCCCCACGTATCCACGATGACCATCGGATTTGCCGTATTGTAGTTTGGGTCACCCGGATAAAAGACCTTGACCTGTCCAGTAACAGGATCTGTGAGCGCTGTCGTGCCGTCAGATTGAAATGCTAGTCGTCCGAGCATTTGATCATTTTCTACTTCGAGATAGGGACCATACAGCCTTCCTCTATTTGATGGGAGTCGAGAATTCAAATTCCATAAACCATCCATTGCGCTGGGATCAGTCGCACGCCAAACTCCATCTAAACTTGGATGACGAATGCCAAATTGTGGCACTTCGTCAAAGTCTGGATCAGATGGCGAGGAATTTGGCAGACGACCATACCCATCCTCATCCCGATTGCCATATCCAATTAAAAACTCCGTTGGCGAAGTTATGGAATACCAACTTTGGATAGCAGTCCGAAACGCATTTGCAGTAACGGGAGGAAATGTAGGGGACGGTGACAACGCTCGGTTCATTGTCAATACTGCAGGGTAATACCCAATGTCTTTCTTAAACCGAATAGTTGCTTGCTTCATCGCGGTGAGGCGCGATGTTGTTTCTGCAATCTGAGCAGAAGTTCGTGCAGAGTTGAGCGCGAGAGTCATCACGCTAATCAAGATAACGACGATAGAAATGGTGACAAGAATTTCTATCAGTGTAAAGGCTTTTCGGATTGAAAAAGAAATCGTGTTCATCATTACATCAACCAGAATCCGATACCGATTCAATCATTTTCACCAGTGGCAAGAAGAGCGCGAGCACAATCGTACCAACGATACCGCCGAGAACAACAACAAGCATAGGCTCGAGCAAACTAAGCAACGCGGTCACCGCAACATCAACTTCTTCGTCGTAGTTGTCAGCAACCTTCATCAACATGACATCCAAGTCGCCGGTTTCTTCACCGACTTCAATCATATTGACTACAATGGAGTCACACACCTTTGCTTCGCGAAGTGGATCAGCTACCGATTCGCCTTCACGAATGGAGTTATGCACTCCGGTCAATGCTTTTTCATACACATGATTTCCTGAAGTGTCACGTGTGATCAATACCGCTTCGAGAATTGGAACACCCGCAGCAATCAAGGTGCCTAACGTACGAGTAAAACGAGCAACAGATGTTTTTTCAACAAGCGTTCCAATGACTGGAATCTTCGTCAAAATGATATCGATCGCTGCGCGCCCTGCTTTTGTCTTTCGAATTATCTTAAAGAAGAAGAAGATAAGGAATGGCCCTGCGAACATCCAAACATACCCAGGGATAGCCTGCTTCCCTTCTTCAGGCGTACCTGCAATCCACAAACTCGCATCAATTAGCCATAACGTTAGACCGGGAAGAGTTACATCAAAATCGTCAAAGATATCCTTAAACTTTGGAATAACAAAGTACATGATGCCCGTCACGATGCCTACAGCAACAACGATGACGCAAATCGGATAAATCATCGCACCTTTGATACGTGCTTTTAACCTCTCTGCTTTTTCCATAAAGTTAGCGAGTCGTTGCAAGATAACATCGAGCACACCACCAATTTCCCCCGCCGCAACCATCTTGCAATACAGACGATCAAATGCTTTGGGGTGTTTGCTCATCGCATCGGACAAACTTGCCCCTGCTTCGACATCTTCAACAACATCCGCAACAATAGTTTTAAGTTTTCCCGGCTTCTGCTGTTGTTCAAGAATTTGTAACGAACGCAAGAGTGGCAAACCTGCATCTTGGAGTGTTGAAAGTTGGCGAGTGAATTGCGTAAGGGTTTTTGTCTTTACGCCACCAATAGAAATATTGATTCCCCCACCCTTCTTTTTGTCCTTCTTTTTCTTTTTCTCTGCCTTCTTGTCTTCTTTCGAAGAAGTTCCTTTAATGCTCTCTTCGCGAACAGTCGTTGGAAAAAATCCATTTTGCCGAATTGCAGTAATAGCGGCATCAGTGCTGTCCGCTTCGATGCGGCCCTTCTCTGGTTTTCCCGCGGCATTTAAAGCTTCATATACATATGTTGGCATCTATCACACTCCGTTGTGACGGTAAAGTCACTACATTAATCATCAAGCATTGTTTCTCGAACAACTTCGTCAATTGTGGTTTGCCCATCATAAATTGAGAGCAAGCCACTTTCTCGCAAACTTCGCATACCTCGCTTCTGGGCTTCGACTCGCAAGACAGTGGTCGATGCTTGCGAAAGAATCAATTCACGAAGAGCATCATCAAATTCCATAATTTCAAACAACGCAAGTCGGCCTCGATAGCCGCTGTTGTTGCATGTTGAACACCCTTTGCCTCTGAAGAATGTTCGCCCTTCGACATCTTCTTGATGAAGCTTTAACTCAAGCAACTCTTCAGAGGATGGCCTATATTCTTCTTTGCAATTATTGCAAATACGACGGACTAACCGCTGCGCAACAATCGCTTCGACTGTTGCTGTAATAAGGAAGGACTCGACTCCAAGGTCAACTAGTCGCAAAATAGTCGAAGGCGCATCGTTTGTATGAACAGTCGTAAAGACCAAGTGGCCAGTGAGCGATGCTTGCACAGCAATCTGCGCTGTTTCCAAGTCACGAATTTCACCCACGAGAATTATGTCGGGGTCTTGACGCAAGAAGGAACGAAGCAAACGAGCGAATGTCAAATCTTGGTCTGTATTTATTTGGCACTGGACAAGACCGTCAATATCATATTCAACAGGATCTTCTGCAGTTAGAATTTTTGTTTTTGGCGTATTCAATTCTGAAAGTGCAGAATAGAGTGTTGTTGTTTTGCCCGAACCCGTTGGGCCCGTAACAACCACAATGCCATTTGGCCGCTTAATAATATCGGCCATTTTTTCGTAATCAGAAACACGCAAGCCAATTTTATCCATGCTCAACTGAACATTGGAACGATCAAGAACTCGCAACACAACTGATTCGCCGAACATGGTTGGTAAAATCGAGACCCGCAAGTCAACTGGAGATGCAGAAACTGTCAGTTCAATACGACCGTCCTGCGGCAACCGTCGTTCAGAAATATCGAGGTTCGCCATAATTTTGATACGTGAAACAATAGGCATTGCAAGGTGCATTGGAGGTGGCACCATTTCATACAACACACCATCGATTCGATAACGCATTTTAAATTCATCTTCAAATGGTTCAAAGTGAATATCAGAAGCTTTATCTTTAATTGCTTGCAAAAGCACAAGATTTATTAAGCGAACAATTTTATTGTCAGAAGCAGCTGAAGCAAGTTTGGAAAGATCAGCAAAATCGCCTTCGCCTCCAAAACCGCCGATGTCGCTTTCCCCAAGTTCAGTCATGACATCTGCCATGGAAGGACCGCCTGAAGAGTATCGCTGTTTAATTATTTCATCAATTTGTTCTGCAGGGGCAATAATTGCTTCAACTTTCAAACCCATGAGAAGGCGAAGGTCATCAACTGCCTTAAAATTATCGTGCGACTTCAAAGCAACGGTTAGGAGCTTTGATGACTCGTCGTAATCAACGGGTACAATCTGGTAAGTTGTTGCACTTTCAACTGGCAGTATCTCGAATGCGATATCCGGAATGTTGTCGATATCAATCTCTCGCCATGCAAGACCGGCTTGGCCAGCAAGAGCAATAAGAATATCGAGTTCTTGAATGAGCCCCATCTCAATCATGACTTCACCAATCTTCTTGATGTCACCTTTTTTACGACTTACTTTTTGAACTGAAAGCGCTTCATTCACATCACTGCGAGTAACCAATCCAAGTTTTGTAAGTACTCTGCCAAAGCGCCTTCCCCTCAATTCAGAAGGATCAATATTTTTCTTTTTCGTAGATGTTGCGTGTTTCGCCATAGAAGTGCCTGCCTCCAGATGGAACTCTTTCGAGCCTAGATTACATCATTTACCAATGAAACGACTATGACAACCCGTTGAAGGGGGATAATGCCATTCGCCACTTAGATTATTCGCTATGTTGCTGTACAAAGCAAGGGGGAAAATACGATAATTTCGCGACTTACGAGTGATCATCGAGTTCACTACGACCAACTTTACCACCTGAATTATGGACTTTTTGAGTCAATCCGTTGGGATCTCTCCCTTTATCGATCATCTCCTCTGCATCGATCATGCCCTTTTCATAGAGCACCCAAAGGTGATCATCGAGAAGTTGCATGCCAAACTTTTTTCCTGTTTGGATAGCAGAATCAATCCGGAATGTCTTATTTTCTCGAATCAAGTTCGCAACCGCTGGTGTAACGACCAGGAATTCATAGGCAGCAATTCTGCCTTTCTGATCAATACGTCGCAACAGAACTTGAGAGAGAACAGAGATGAGCGCTGTTGAGAGTTGAACACGGACCTGTTCTTGCTGATTAGTGGGGAACGCATCAATAATTCGGTTAATCGTGCCAGAAGCGCCCGTGGTGTGCAATGTTGCAAAGACCAAGTGGCCAGTCTCGGCAGCTTGAATCGCTGCTTCAATCGTTTCCAAGTCTCGCATTTCACCAACAAGAATAACATCTGGATCAGCACGAAGAACACGCCGAAGCGCTTCGGAGAAACTTGGGACATCGTTGCCAACCTCACGCTGATTCACGATAGATTTTTTATGGTAGTGATAATATTCAATCGGATCTTCCGCTGTAACAATATGCCTCTCAAGATTCGTATTGACATAATCAATCATGGTCGCCAATGATGTCGTCTTACCTGAGCCAGTTGGGCCTGTCACAATAAACAAACCCCGAGGGCGACGAATGAGTTCTTTGAGGATCTTCGGTAGCCCAATCTGTTCGAAGGTCAAAAGTTCATTTGGAATAAGCCGAAGCACTAGGGTGATATCACCACGCTGGCGGAAAATAGCAACCCGAAAACGAGCTTCAGTACCGAACGCAAAACCGAAGTCACAACTTCCTTCTTCCTGAAGTTCTTGCTGTGCTTTTTCAGGAGTGATTTGTTTCATCAACGCAACAACATCATCACCATCAAGCACTTTTGTGTCTAAGTTTTTCAACCCACCATGTAGGCGAAGTGTTGGTTTTCTGCCAACAGTGAGGTGCAAGTCCGATGCGCCAGTTCGCACAACGGTGTCAAGTAATCGATCTATTTGTATTGTGGACATAGTCTAGTATTCACCGTTTTGTTAAATATCAACATTTCCTTCTAACAACGCCTCTGCCTGTGCAAAACGTGCGATTTCTTCAGGCGTTGTGTCACCTCGTAAAATTTTAATCTTGCCATCCTCCACCAGAGATCGCATTCCTCCTCGAACTCCTGCTTGCCTGATTTGTCCCAGAGGCGCTCTATTAAACGCAAGTTCTCTGACTTCAGTGTTCATAATCATCATTTCAAAAATTGCTTTTCGACCTCGATACCCTAAGTTGCCACACTTGCTGCAGCCTACTGCTTTGTACACATCTCCAGAGGCAGCTTCTTCGTCTGTAATTCCAACAATGTGTAGGAATTTTTTGTCCGGATTATCATCTTTTACCTTGCAATCTGGGCACAACAAGCGGATAAGACGCTGTGCAATGATTGCTTGAATAGAACTTGCAACAAGATAGGGCTTCACGCCCATATCGATCAAACGAGTAATCGCAGAAGGCGCATCGTTTGTATGCAGTGTCGAGAAAACAAGGTGACCTGTGAGTGCTGCTTGAATTGCGATATCTGCAACCTCGCGGTCACGAATTTCACCAATTAGAATAACGTTCGGAGCCTGACGCAACATAGCGCGAAGAATTGAGGAAAAAGTAAGTCCAATTGACTCGCGAACTTGACACTGGTTAATCCCTGCAAAACTATATTCAATCGGATCTTCAGCAGTAATAATTTTTCTGTCTGGCCTATTCAAAATGTCAAGCGCAGAGTAGAGCGTCGTCGTTTTGCCTGACCCCGTTGGCCCGGTCACGAGCAAAATTCCATTTGGTCTTCTAATCAATTTATTAAAAGCATCAAAGTTTTCTTGTTCAAAACCGATGTTTCTCAAACCAATACGAACAGCGTCCGGTCGTAAAATCCGCAAAACAACAGACTCGCCATGATACGCAGGGCACGCACTTACACGGAAGTCAATCTGGTCGCCATCTACTTCCATTTTGATTCGACCGTCTTGTGGAATTCGTTTCTCTGCAATATTTACACCAGCCATCAATTTCAATCGAGCAAGGATTGACGACTGCATTCGCTTTGGAAGATTATCACGCACATGACACACACCATCAATTCGATAACGAAGCAGAACTCTATCTTCCATTGGTTCAATATGAATATCAGACGTTCGGTTGCGAACCGCTTCGGTAATAAAACGAGAAACTAATTTTACGATTGGTGCTTGATCATCATCAACATCAATCGAAGAGTCGACAGATTTATCAACACTTCGGTCAACCGAAACATCCACCGAATCGGTCACGAGAGACGTCTCTGAAATGATGTTTCCTTGCGTTCCAGTTTCCTTAGAAATGTATGCTTGAATTGCTGCCTTCGTTGACAATACTGGTTCAAGTTCACAGTTCAAACGAAAGCGCAATAGGTCGAGCAATTCTAGGTTCATCGGATCATGAATAATCAACTGCAACTTGTCATTCCTCTTCGCAAGAGGAATGATTGCATGTTTTTGAATTACATCTTTTGGAATGAGATCAAGGTCTGGCGTTGGCTCACCATCAGAGCCATCAAGAGCGATAAACTCCATTCCGCATTGATCAGCGAGCGCCCTTACGATTGCTTGTTCATCACAAGCGCCCTGCTCGGTGAGGACTTCGCCAACCTTTTTAGAGGTTCCAGAAGCAGTCTCAACAGCAGTTTTTAGTTCCGCTGCTGTAACTATACCCTCTTCTATAAGGATTTCACCTAATTTTCGACGTAGTTTTCGTGCCATAAGATATGAAGTGATAGTATCACTCTGTATACATAGTATCATCGGTAGAGCAAACCTCTGCAACTCATTTCGACTTTTCTTAAAATGAACGATTTAATTCCAACTCGACTGCTTATCACCGCTGGCGCGACGCAAGAGCCCATTGACGAAGTTCGCTATCTCGGAAATGGATCTTCAGGCAAACTTGGATGTCTCATCGCCCTCACCGCAGCTATTCGTGGGTACGAGGTCACTCTTCTACATGGAATCCAATCAGTTTCCCCCTCTACGCACCCTAGACTGCGTTCAATCCCGTATTCATCCACGCGAGATTTGGCTGCAAAAGTAGATGAATGCTGGCCATCACACGAAATTCTGATTATGGCAGCGGCTGTTTCAGATTACACCCCGCGAGGTGGGCAATATCATGGAAAACTACAAAGAGGCGAAGAACTCATCCTTGCCCTTTCCCCAACCGACGATATCGTGGCTTCACTAGCGAGCAAAGCACGTAAAGAGCAAAGAATTATCGCCTTTGCACTTGAGTCTGCCGAAACCCTTGAGAGCCGTGCACTGGAAAAATTACGCCGCAAAGGAGTTGATGCCATCATCGCAAACCCTCTTGAAACGATGAATTCTTCAACCATTAGCGCGACTGTGATTCGAAAAGATGGCACTACGTTGTCGCCAGAAGGCACTCTGACAAAGCCACTTTTTGCCCAGTGGCTCGTTGATCATCTCGAGTCAATCATAAGCGTAACACCTTGCACACCTTAGAAGGTATCCTGTTCAACCTTCATGATGAATCATGCAAAACCATCCAAACCCATCGCTGCCATTTGCATAATTGCCTCGCTTACAATTGCAACGTGGCTAGGTTTCTGGCTTAATGGTCACCATGATGGGCACGGCGGACACGAAACCCACATGCCGCACTATTGGTACCTCGGCATTCTTCCATTTATTGTTATTCTTGGTGCAATTGCACTACTTCCACTTTTGAAAGCGACAAGACATTGGTGGGAAAGTAATCTGAATCGATTTTTCATTGCAATGCTTTGCTCAGTTGCAACTATTGTCTACATGGTTATAACCTCTGGGAAAGATTCCATTGGTCCAATGCTCGACCATGCCATCATGAAGGATTTCATCCCCTTCATCGTTTTGTTGTTTAGTTTGTATGTCATTAGCGGTGGCATTTATTTAAGTGGCGATTTGGCATCTTCACCAAAAGTTAACACGACATTCCTTGCAATTGGAGCTGGCATCGCGAGTTTTATTGGAACAACGGGCGCAAGCATGTTGCTCATTCGACCACTGTTAAAAACAAACTCGCAACGAAAATACAAAGTCCACACGATTGTCGTGTTTATTTTCTTGGTGAGTAATATCGGCGGCACGCTCCTGCCAATTGGTGACCCTCCGTTGTTCCTTGGGTATTTACGCGGTGTTCCATTTATGTGGACGTTTGGGCTTTGGCCAATGTGGGCAACGGCGTGTGGCATTTTGCTGCTCGTCTATTTTGTCTGGGATTCCATGTTATACAGAAAAGAATCAAAAAAAGATCACGACCGAGACGAAACACAATTACAGCCATTGCGTTTGCAGGGCGGCATAAACTTTATCTGGATTGCAGGCATCGTCGCAACTGCTGCACTTGTCGACAGTGCTAAACCACTTGTTGGAACGGACTGGACACCATTCCCTTATTGCCGCGAGCTCATCATGTTGCTTTTTGTTGTACTCTCACTCAAGACTACTTCAAAACTCATTCACAAAGCAAATAATTTTACGTACGAAGCAATTCTTGAAGTAGCTGCACTCTTTTCCGGCATCTTTATTGCGATGCAAGTACCCCTTGCAGTACTTGAAGCAAGCGGCAAAGCAATAACCGAAACGATGAATCAGCCTTGGCAATTTTTCTGGTCAACTGGCACGCTTTCAAGTTTTCTTGATAACGCGCCAACGTACGTCGTCTTCTTTAAACTTTCACAGTCGCTTCCAGAGGGCGAAATGCTTTTATTGGAAACCCCAGGTGATGTCAAAGAATTTGTTCCAATTGGTTTGCTTATCGCAGTCAGTCTTGGTTCTGTCTTTATGGGTGCAATGACGTACATCGGCAACGGTCCGAACTTTATGGTCAAAGCGATTGCCGAACAAGAAAACATTGAAATGCCATCCTTCTTTGGTTTCATGTTCAAATACAGTATCCCTGTATTGGTTCCGATTTTTATTCTAATTACTCTTCTCTTCCTACTGTAAGGAGTCCCCTGCAATGATCAAACGAATACTTGTTGCCCTTAGTGGAACACCCTGCACGCAATCGGCGATCGCACATGGTGTTGAACTTGCAAAGGCACACGAAGCAGAACTTTCTGGCGTAACGGTTATTGACCCTGGGCGACTACTTGATGTTGGCCCCATTCCAATAGGCGGTGCTGCAGCGGCACATCAACTTGCAGAACATCGCATGCACTTGGCAAAGGAACATATCGAAGAGGCGATTAATCAATTTGAAAAAGCGTGTGGTGATGCAGGCGTGAAAAACCGAGTGCTTCAAGAATCCGGAGATAGTGCAGAACGATTGCTTGCCGACTGGCGATATCATGATTTAACGATTATTGGACTGCGAGGTTTGTTTGAATATGGCGTATTGCACGATCACGGTCACCTTGTACTCGATGTCATCGGAGCGGGATTGCGTCCACTTCTTGCAGTAAGTGAAGAGCATCGAAGAATACAATCTGCAATGGTTGCGTATGAGGGCTCTTCTCTATCCGCTCGAGCAATGAAGGCTTTCTGTATGCTAGGAATTTGGAAGCCCATGCCAACAACAATTACTTGCTTTGCTGGCCAAGAAGGCGATGCTGAAGAATTGCTTCATGACGCAGCTACATATTTGGAGTCACATACATATCCAACAACGAAAAAACGGATCGAAGAAAAACCTCGCAATGCAATACTTGAGACGATGGAATCATGCAACGCTGATCTACTTGTTATGGGTGCTGCGAAACGAACACGATTGGGTCGCAAACTGCTTGGCGACACGGCACGATATGCATTAGAAAATTCAACACGACCTATTTTCTTGCACCACTAAGGGTACAATTCCAAAGTGATTACTGTTAATGGAGAGAATGTTCAAATAGATGCTGTTCCACTGAGTGAATTACTTACTCAAATGAACTTAGGGAACCAACTCTGTGCAGTTGAAGTTAACAAAGAACTTATACCGCACAAAGAGAGAGATGCGTATGTCCTACAAGATGGCGATGCTGTAGAAATAGTCAGACTTGTAGGAGGAGGATAAAGAGATGACAACAATGACAACCACCGAAATACCCCCACTGCAACTACAAGATATTACTCTTACAAGTAGGTTGGTGGTTGGCACTGGAAAATATCCAGATTATGAAACGATGCAAAACGCACTCGACGAAAGTGGATGCAGCGCTGTAACAGTTGCCGTTCGTCGCGAGCGACTTGTTGACGAACAAGGGCGATCGATTCTCGACTTTATTGATTGCGATAAGTACACAATTCTGCCGAACACGGCTGGGTGCTTTACTGCTGAGGATGCCATACGCGTAGCGAAACTTGGCCGAGATATTTTGGAACAACTAGATAATGCTGGAAGTAGTTGGGTTAAGCTTGAAGTGCTCGGTGATAAAACGACCTTGCTTCCTGATCCTGTTGGGACCCTCGAGGCATGCAAGGAACTTGTTGCAGATGGTTTTTCAGTGATGTGTTATTCCAGCGATGATCCAATTATGGCAACTCGGATTCGCGACGCAGGTGCAACGTGTGTGATGCCTGCTGGTAGTCCGATTGGAACTGGCCGTGGCATTGCGAACCCATGCGCGATAAAACTTTGCATTGACTTACTCAAAAAACCGGAACATGGTGGCGACCCAAACTTTCCTGTTATTGTTGACGCTGGCGTTGGCACACCAAGTGATGTAACGATTGCCATGGAACTCGGCGCTGACGGAGTTCTGCTCAACACTGGAATCGCTCACGCGCAGAATCCTGTCCAGATGGCTCGCGCTATGCGACTCGCGTGCGAAGCAGGTTATCACGGTTTCCGCAGTGGTCGCATCCCACGAAAACTCCACGCAACTGCCTCTTCACCTTGGGACGGCACCATCGCCGGCGAGTAAATCCTCTCATACGCCTGTCCCACAACAAGACGAACTGAACGGAGTAAACCAATGAATAAACGATGGAATGAGTTTGATCCAATGTGGAAGCGGCTACAAGAAGACAATAAGCTACTTGTCAATTCTTTTTTTTTCATGTCTTCTTTCTACAAACGTGCAATGCTAGAGCACTATTGGAATCTTCTGCAGCGTGAATCCAAACCAAGGAACAAAGATTCATCGACTCATCTCGATGATTGGGCAAGATTGTCAGAAACCGTAGATTGGATTCAAAACGCTACAGTAGCTGTACTGAACAGTTGTTCACAGAAATACAGCGAAGAAAGTTATCAGGAATAAATCTCTGAGAATTTATTATCAAAACCACCCATATCTTTTGATGAAGATTTGCAAAATATCCAAAAACTTACAACATTAATCCCCCGTAAAACTATTAAACATATTTCTGATTATCTTCTTTATGATTGTGATCGAGCAATTAACCTTGACCTCAGAACTAAAGGGTGTGCAAGTGACTGGAGAAAAATGTACAGATCAATGGACGGAATGCTCACTAGTCAACAAATTGGCGATCGGGATGTGCCTGATAATTGGACAGGTAAATCTTTGCAAGCTCCCTCTAGTGTTATGCTGCTTATCACAGGACCTTGTCGCACCATAACCGCGGCCGAAATAGACCTTGCATTTGCGAACGCCTTTTTCTACCCCGGGAAGTTTTCAGAGATTCTAAAGTTCGCTTTTGAATTTGACACAACATCAAAACGGTCATTTTTAGAGGAATTCCACGATTTAGCCCACGATGTTTTCTGTGTAGGAACTCAAGACTTAATTATCTTACTCCAAAGGATTGAAACAGTAGAACGTACCGAGGTTTTCTCGAACGACTTCATAGATTCTTCTAGAGTCAAAATGGATTTGTCTTCTGAAGAGATAAACTCATGTGAAGATGTTGGCAAAATAAAAACTGCTTTTGAATTACCACTGTCTATTCGCAATGACACCACCACCCCAACTTTTTACATTGCAAAACTAGAAGAACAACTTCGGTTGCTTACTAACACCAACAGCTCTGAGTATCGTTTTTGGCTGGAGGCAACTTGTTCAAAATATGCATGGGTTGATGTAAAAAAACGAGCTGAGGCGTGCTTGAATACATCACTTTGGCTTCTTGAATCTCTATGTGCGCATGAAGATGATGAAACGGAAAGAATTTACGATTTATGGAATCGGTGGCACGACTTAAATAACATTAAAGCAGAATACAGTTACGGCAACATACCTTCAAATTGGGAAAGAATAATAGTAAAAACTTCTGAAGGACTCACAGACCAAGGACTACTATTAGTCACTTTATTAGACGCATGGTGGCAACCATGGACAAAAAAAGATAATCTCCCAAGAAGAATTCGCAATTCTATCCTGCTATTAAATGAGGCAAGGAATCAACAAAACGATGCCATACAACTAGCACTGTTAACCTCTGCCCTCGAAGCAATGTTAGGTGACAAACGAGCGGATTTAACTAATATGATTGCTCAACGTTGCGCAGTTTTGCTTGAACCGGAACCGAAAAATCGTCCTGCTTGCCAAAAAGTAGCAAAACAACTCTACGACCGAAGATCGAGAATTCTTCACGGACAAGAGCCGTTCGCTGATCCACTAGAAAATTATCTCATGAGAATGATTGTTTCCGCTGTTCTCCAAAATGCAATTTCACACAGAGCCATGGCTAAGAAAATGGGGATCGATTACACCGCGCAGGATTTGGTTTCGGAAATTGACATGCATTCATCTAGTGGACAGCCATTGATTGGAATACAGCCCTTACTTGTACGGGTTGCATGGGGAGTACCAATAGAGAAAAGTTTACCAATAACAGAGCGGAGTACAGATAATTTTTTTGAACGAGGAAACAATCAAGATAATATCAGTGATTAGATCTTGTACCTAAAAAATTGGAAACTTCGGCAACGCGGGAGGAGACATCGTCATCGGAAGAAGCTTCTAGGTTCAAACGAAGCAAAGGCTCTGTATTCGACGCACGAACATTACACCACCACGAATCGAGTACAAGAGTTACGCCATCAAGTCGGTCTACTTTTGCATCTGGAAATGCTGCAACAAGCATCGCCATCGCAGCTTCTTTATCCGGAGTTTCAAAGTTAATCTCTCCGCTCTGACAGAATGTGCGAAGCGGTTCAATCTGATCACTTAATGGAGCATCAGAAGATGCCAATGCACTAACAAATGCTGCGAATGCCATTGCTCCGCTATCCGCGTAAAAATTATCTCGAAAGTAAAAGTGCCCCGAAAGTTCTCCACCAAATGGCGCATCATGTTCCGCCATTGCGTGTTTCATAAATACATGTCCAACTCGACTCAACACGCTCTTTCCACCTGCTTGTTTCACTGCATCTGCAACAGCATGACTAGACCGCAGGTCATAGACAATTGAACCATCGCTCTCATGAGCCAAAAACTTTGGCGCAAGCCAAGCAGTAATAAGATCACAACCAACAATTGCGCCTTTCTCATCAATCACCATGCAACGATCAGCATCACCGTCGAAACAAATACCAATATCGCACCCATGTTCAAGGACTGAGTCACGTGTCTGCTGTAAATTCTCTTCAACAAGAGGATTTGGCTCATGCACAAAAACACCTTTGTCATTTTCAAAGTTCATTTCAAAAAGTTCTAAGCCAGCAACATCTCGAAAAAGTTTCGGGACCATCGTGCCCGCCATACCATTTGAAGCATCAATTGCTACTTTAATGTTCACTTCTCCAGAGATGATTTTTTCATCGAGGTATTGAAAGACATGCGCTTGGTATTCATTCCAAAGCTCTTCAGAACTTTCCTTACCACGAACTGCGGAAATTGTAGGCTCGTCGAACTCTTTTGTCATTTCTTCAATTTTTTCTAAGCCGGTACCCATGCCAACTGGCTTCGCCTTTGCTCTACAAATTTTAAACCCGTTGTATTGAATTGGATTATGCGACGCCGTTGTTTGAATGCCACCAATAGCATCAAGGTGATTGACTGCAAATGCAATGAACGGAGTATCGACAAGCCCAACATCTATAACATCTGCGCCCGAAGAAAGTATCCCACTTTTTAAGGCTTCAACTAACTCCAAACTACTTGGACGCATATCGTGTCCAACAACAATTGCGCCACTTCCGCCAGACTCTTCAAGAAGAAGCAACCCAGTTGAAAGCCCTATCCTTCTTGCAATATCTTCAGTGAGTGGTTCCGGATACACCGCGCGTACATCGTAAGCTTTGAATACTGTCATGTTCGCATCATATCATTCGCATCAAAAAAAGTCTTCTGTTGCTAAGTCAACCACTTCCACACCCTCAGGTAACGCAGACAAAAATGCGCCACCATAAAACTTTCGAACAACTCGAGAATCAAGAATTGAAACATCCCCCTTGTCATCACTTGAGCGAATCAAGCGGCCAATTCCTTGACGAAATCGTATAACTGCACGAGGAAGTTGGTCTTTCATAAATGGATTTTCACCACTTTCCTTGATAAGTTCTTGCCTTGCTTCTACGAGTGGTCTATCTGGAACATCGAACGGCAGACGAGTAATAATGACATTTCGTAAATTCTGACCTCGAACATCAACACCTTGCCAAAAACTAGCCGTGCCAAACAACACTGCAGAATCATCCTCTTTAAATTGCTCAAGAAGTAAAGTTCTGGTGATTTTTGATCCGTGTTCAAGAAATGTCAAACCCTTTGATTCAATTGCATCTCTTGAAAGTACAGCAACTTTCTCTAGCATCTTATAACTTGTGAACAACACAAATGCTCCACCATGAGTCCGGCCAACCAAATCAACAATACGATCCGAAAGTCGAGTTGCATATTCCTCATGGGATGGTTCAGGCATTGTTGAATCAACCCAAGCTCGCATTTGCCTCGGGTAATCAAACGGACTTCCAAGTTGCAATTCAATTGGATCTTCAAACCCAAGACGAGATTTAATCAATGAAAAATCTCCTCCACCAGTTGCGAGCGTTGCTGAAGTCAAAATACTCGAAGCGCCACTATCGAACAAGTTCTCTTTCAAAAGGGTTGAAACATCCACTGCCAAGCATTTCAAGACTGGCTTTGCTGCAGTTGTACCTCTCGCATGATGTGGCACACCTTCAACTGCATACACACAACCCTTAACATCCTGCGTAACCAAAGCTGTGCACGTCATCGACATATTCATTGCTCGCTGAGAAAAGCCACTTGCTTCAGCTGCCTCGGCATCGCTATCAATAATCTCCTTGAGCAAACTCAAATGCTTGCCTAGTTCAAACATAGGAGCACTCAATGTATTTTCAATGATGTTGGGCTTTGCAACTCTACCATTCGGAGGCGCTTCGTCTAGTTTCCATTGGACAAGAGCATCAAAAAAACTGTGTGATTCATCTCGGCAATAGTGCACAAGTTCCATACATTGCGATAACAATTCACTGTCATTGCCTTGGCTTTTTAGAGAACTTAAAAAACCTTTCGATGCATGTTTTCGTGATGTTGGCAATAGGGATCGCAAAAAATATTCCACCTGATTTTCGGAAATAGAAGCACCAAAATGATCTGCTGCAACATCTTCGATTGCGTGCGCTTCATCAAAAATAACATGATCGTATCGTGGCAAAAACCCGGCGCCACGAATCCTTAGCGCAAGGTCCGAAAAAAACAACGCGTGATTGCACACGAGCAAATTACCTTGTTCCATTGCACGGCGTGCTTTCTGATAAAAGCAACTTGAGTTCGAAGGACATTTTTTCCCTAAACATCGAGAACCATCACTCTTCACAAGTTCCCACACATCTCCTCGAGGCAACATTGGCAATGAAGACCTTGAACCATCAGTTGTTTCACGAGACCATTTTTCTACTCGCTGTAAATCATCCAACGCTCTTGAATCATTCAATAGTGCGCTGCGCTGTTCGATTGCTCGCTCCATTCTTCGAAGAGAAATATAATTCGCGCGACCTTTTACAAGAACGGGATTAAAACCACCACCAAAAGCCTCGGATAAAACAGGAAGATCATGCCGTATGATTTGCTCTTGCAATGTAATCGTGTTCGTTGCAATGACAACTGTTTCACCATGATCAATAATCCTTCGAATCGCTGGCACTAGATACCCGATTGATTTTCCTACTCCTGTCCCTGCTTCTACAAGGAGCTGCCCCCTTACCTCTAATGCCTTCGAAACTGCAACAGACATGTCAACCTGTTGCTGTCGTGGCTCCCACTCAGTCAATGCCTGGCTAAGCGCGCCGCCTTCTACAAACATAGAATCAACTACTGTCAACGTTTTGCCTTCTTTCCAATCGGCGCCCTCTTTGGCTCGCCCGCTATTCGTGGATATAACCGCGGCGTGGATTCATTCTTTCTAATTTGAACAATTGTTCCCGTTTCTGTTCTTCTCATAGACTCAACCGTTGCATGCAATACATGGAGCGCCTTCCTTGCATCTTCAATCTCTTGCTCCGCCTTCTCCCCTTTAATCGCAAAAACTACGCCGCCTACTTTAGCGAATGGAATTGTCAATTCAAGAAGTACATTTAATGGCCCCACAGCTCTTGCAATCACTGCGTCTGCAATATCACGAAAACCTCCATCAGGCGTTGCTAGATCTTCTGCACGCTGAGCAATTATGGTCACGTTATCTAAAGACAATTGATCAACAACTTCACTTAAAAACAAAGCTTTCTTTTTTGTTGACTCGACCAATGTAAATGTCACTTCTGGCATTGTGATTGCAAGTGGAATCGCAGGCAACCCTCCACCACTTCCAATGTCAACTACGTGCTCAACTTCTTCCTTAGCAAGTGAAGGGAGAAGTGACAAACTATCTAAGACATGTCGTGTCCAAGCTTGAGCAGGATCTTTGACTGCAGTTAAATTAAACTTCTTATTCGTTTCGAGTAGAGAATCAAGGAACATTCCCAACAGCTGCACATCGCCATCATCAAATTCAACGCCAAACTCAGCAACTGATTCATAAAAATTCTCTGGGATTTTTTCTATCGCATTCACTACAGCATTCCTTCATCTGAGAACGTAAAGCCTTCACGAGTTAAAAGTGGATCTCTTCTCATTGCAATACCAAACAGGATACCTGCCATGAGCCATGCTATGACTAGACTTGACCCACCTGCACTCACAAATGGAAGCGTGAGTCCAGTTATCGGCGCCAACCCAAGGGTCATCGCAGTATTAATAATCATTTGAGAGATAACCATAGTTGTTATTCCAACTGCAACAAGTCGCGGGAACGGATCCTTACACCCAATTGCCGCAATAATTCCACCAATTCCAAACATCCCGTACAGTGACCACAAACCGAGCGCGCCCCAAAAACCCCACCGAAGTGCAATGACAGCAAAAATCATGTCATTATGTTCTTCTGGTAAGTGGTTTGCTCTTAGTAATTCTTTAGCTCGCTCTTTACCAACTCCAATATCCTGTCCTGCTCCGATGAGTGTCATCGCCCTCGCGCCTTGGTACCCAATCGTTTGTTCATACCGGTCATCGCCCTGCACCTGCGCAATCAATGCTTTAATTCTTCCCTTCTGATGTGGCCGAAGGATAGGGTACATCGAACCTGCAGCAACAATGGCAAGCAACGCAATAATAAGAAGGTGACGATATCTTGCTCCTGCTGCAATCAACATTGCAATCAACGCCGGAAGAAAAAGCATCGCCGTGCCTAAATCTGGCTCAACTAGAATAAGAAGCATCGGCGGAATCGCAACGAACAATGCGAGCACAAGCCCTTTAAACTTTCGATAATGATTTTTAAATCTCAAATGTGATGCCATCGCAAAGATAAATGCAATCTTTACGATTTCGGAGGGCTGCATATCAATGAATCCAAAGTTAATCCATCTTCTCGCACCATTTCTAGGGTGCACAATAAAATCAGGAATGCCAGGCAGAATCAAGAATATCAAAAAGAATAAACTCAATACATACAACCACCAACTTGCTTGACGAAATCGTTTTTGAGGAACAAATGCAATTGCAAATGCACATGCCATCCCAACACCACCAAGAAGTAGTTGACGAGTTGCTGTGCTTGGCCTTGTCGTGCTAATTGCTTCAACACCTAAAAGCATTAAGAGTAAAGCTGCAAGAAAAACAATCCATCCTGCATGAATTTTTCGTATTCTTGAACGATGAATTTTCTTTGCACCTCTTCGGGCGTGAATACTCATTTCGATTGCTCCAAATATCCTTCTTTCTGAAGAGCATACAAAATTTGACTCGCTATTGGTCCCGCAACTCGACCCCCACTCCCACCATGTTCAACAAGTACAGCAACAACAATTTTCGGCGTCGTCCCACCAATTGCAGACGCCATAACAATAAACCAAGAGTGATCTAAACCACTAACTGGTTCTGAACTATCGTTTAATCGATAGGGTGGCGCTTCGGCTGTTCCCGTCTTACCCCACAACTGCACTCCATTGATTGTGAACGTGGGTTCATCATTATTAACGCCATACCTTATTCTTGATCCAGTGCCATATTGCTTCGAGATAGAATCCTTCAATCCTTCAAGAGCTAAGTCAACGCCTTCTTTACTGAGTTGCAAATTGACTGCTTCGTGCCCCAAGCCCTTCACTAGAGATGGAGGAATCCAAATTCCTCCTCTTGCAAGTGTTGCATACGCTGCCGCTGCATGTAACGGCGACCATGTCAATGCGCCCTGCCCAATAGCGATGCTCACCGTTTCAAAAGCAAGTGCACCACGAGCACGTAGCTCTTGAATATCTTCATCACTTGGCACATGACCAAGCATGCCGCTAACATCCTTGCTAGTAAGTTGTGACGACACTGGCTGAGACATTCCAAATCGCTGGAGCCATGTAATTAGGTTTTCAAAACCTAACCGAGTCCCAAGTTCGTAAAAGAAAATATTACAAGACCTTGCGATTGCTTCAGCTGATTTTAGATGTCCGTGGGTTTTATTTTTATACACTGGCCTGTAAATCCAACACCGCGCTGCATCTTTTACATCCTTAAAGTAATGTCCAACACAATCAATCGATTCATCGACTTGCAATGCACCTTCTGTAACTGCCGCTGCAAGAACAAGCGGCTTAATAATTGAACCTGGTGGATAAAGACCCTCGGCAGCACGATTGAGCCATGGATACCCGCCGACATCGTTCTCGTCACGCAGAGCTGGCACTGAGGACATAGAAAGAACTTCACTTGTCTCAACATCTAAAACGACAACTGCCCCTCGCAATGGCGTACCCTCTGGCAACACCTTGTTTCGATGCCACTCTTGAACTTGCATTAAGCCAATTTCAGTTGAGAGAACTGCTTCAACACGCGCTTGCAACTTTATATCAAGTGTGACTTGCACATCTTCACCACCTTGCACAGGAATACGTGCAAGTTCTTCTCCACTACGGTGGCTTATAATTTTCCCCCTTGTCCCGCGCAATGTATCTTCGAGCGATTGTTCCAACCCTCTTTTTCCAACTTCGTCACCTGCTCGATACCCAGAAAGATTCACTTCACCTTCCGAACGAAACGGATTTTTGTGTATATCTTCTGCCCAAACTTCTTTACGAACACTACCAATAATTAATTCCGCTACCTCTGCAAGTGGGACATCAACCGCATTCATTCTTCGCATCGGCCTGGGCAATGTTGAACGGCTTTGAACAACCATCTGTTCACGATTCTTGTACTCACGTTGCCTTGAGTGTTCAACGTGAATTACATCGTCGTACTGCTCTGAAAGCAACTCAAACACTATCGCTGTTTCGTCAGACACTCGAGTCAATACAACATGCGGTTGTTTCTGTTCCTTAATTGGGCGAGCAACAAATGGAACACTCTCTCCGTAGCGCTTTCGGTGCGCCTCTTCTTGGCGTTCCCAAACAACGTGCGTGGTATGTTCGACTTCATCTCGAATCAATCCCAGCGTCTGTTCCAATTCTTCACGAGACACATTCCCTGCACTTGAAACAAGAGTCCAAAAATCTTCAAGTTCACTCTGACGAGCTGGGAGATATACATCTATGTACGTTTGCTGTTGTTCCGGAGAAATCGATTTCCACCGTTCAACTCCAATTGATGCAATTGCATCTTCGCGAGCGAAGCGTAGGGCTCGGTCGCCTGTGATGACATCCCAATCAACTGCCACCGCGTACGAGGCAACATCTTCAGCAAGCACTCGACCATTTCGATCGGTGATTCGTCCCCGCCATGTAGGAAGATATGAAGTTGAATGCAACCTACTCAGCGCCTTCTCATATCTTTCGCCCCCCTCTTGAAGTGTCAATCGCCCTAACTGAAATATCAATAGGAAGAGAACGACTATACAAGTCGTAATAAGCACAATGAGGCGTCGGTAAAAAAGAATCAAGTTCGTAAACATAGAGCAGTGTGTGGAATGCTAGAGTAAGGTACCGCCAAGGAACGTATTGCGTGCAAAAACCATCCATTACTCTCATCGTCAGCACCTACAATCAGCCCAGTTTTCTTCGACTCGTCCTAGCAGGCATCTCGCATCAAAAAGACCAAGAGTTCGAACTCATCGTGGCTGACGACGGGTCAGGCAAAGAAACGAAAGCCTGCATTGATTTGTTTTCCGAGGAAAACAGCAGAAAAGTAGAGCATGTTTGGCATGAAGATGATGGATTTCAAAAAGCTGCCATCCTAAATAAGGCAATAGCGGCTGCGACATGTCAGTACATCGTGTTCCTTGATGGCGATTGTGTTCCCAGAGCGGACTTTATCCGTGACCACCGAAAACTCGCAAGGAAACATCGCATCGTTGGGTGCAGCCGAGTTTTGCTCGACCAAACGATTACTCAACATCTTCTAGATAATCATCTTGCCATAGAAAAATGGCCACTATTTACTCTTCTTAAGCTTCGAATCAGTGGCCATCTCAATCGATTTCTACCACTGTTACCCGCACTTTTGGGACCACTTCGATGCATGACGCCTAAATCATGGAAACGAGTTCGCGGATGTAATTTCGGCGTATTCAAAGAGGATTTACTCGCAATTGGGGGTTTCGACGAATCGTTCACTGGCTGGGGATTTGAAGATTCTGAACTTGTCGCAAGAGCCATTAACAGCGATTGTTTCGTTCGACGAGGTGATTATGCCGCAACAGTACTCCACCTTTGGCATCCTGACGCAAGTCGGTCAGAGGCAACGAGCAATAAAGCAAATTTAAACGCCTCTCTACAAACGGGTCGAAAAACCGCCATCTCAAGTTCACTCCTACCCTAGAGACTATGCAGAACACACTCTAAAGAGTATAATTCCGATCCTTCTTCAGAAGAGGGACCGTCGGTGACAAGACGTATTCTTGGCGCTGCATGGGGTACTGATCGCGGCGATTGGTGCTCCAAGTCCTAGAAGAAGTTCGCCGCGGTTGGGCACTACTCCCTGTGTTCCCTCCGCGATTCAAGCATGTCTTACATCTGTAAGACAGGAGGTTCACAAGAGTTGCTCGTGTACTAGCATCTCAACATTTTGGCCCGTGGTGTAATCGGTAACACACCTGGTTTTGATCCAGGCATTCCAAGTTCAAGTCTTGGCGGGCCAGTTCCCACACCTCATCCCACGGAAGTTCAACGAACTTCCATCACAGAGGACAGTTGATTTTAGATGACCCCTTCTTCCGAACAATCAAACACCCCACTTGCTGCGATTATCCTCGCAGCAGGTAAAGGCACTCGCATGGAGAGCGACCTTCCCAAGGTCCTCCATGAAGTTGCTGGAAAACCAATGGTGCAATGGGTTGTCGATGCAGTTCGCGAAGCGGGCGCAGAAAGAATCATTCTCGTTGTTGGCCATGGTGCTGACATTGTGAAGAACACCATCGGAGAATGTGAGTACGTCGTTCAAGAACCACAACTCGGCACAGGTCATGCTGTTCTTGTCTGCAAAGATACTCTTGCTGACTTTACTGGAAATATTGTCATACTCGGCGGCGATGGACCGCTTCTTCGAGCTTCAACAATCCATGACATGCTCGCATTACAAGGGAGCAGTGAAGCGACTGCAACGCTCGCAACAAGCACGATTCCTGACCCAACTGGCTACGGACGAATTGTTCGGGACACGAACGATCGCTTTGCAGAGATTGTTGAACACAAAAATGCAACTCCTGAGCAACGTGAAATTCATGAGGTCTACCCAAGTTATGCAGTGTTTGAATCGAGCGCATTATGGGATTCTCTTGACGAATTACAACCGAATGCACTTACCAACGAATACTACCTCACAGAAGTTCCGCAACTCCTTCTTGATAAAAATTTGACAGTTGAAGTTGTCAACGCGGTTGCTCCTGAAGACATCCTTTCGATTAATACACCAGAGCAACTTGCTGATGTTGAACATGTACTACTGAACAGGTTACAAAATAATATGGAGCCAACAGTATGAGCCACGACGATCACAAACGGATGAAAATATTTGCTGCTACCGGAGGCAAACAACTAGCAGAAGAAATGTGCAATCACCTTGAGATGCCCTTAGCCGCAGCTACTGTCGAATTCTTTCCTGACAACGAAATTATTGTCAAAGTAAACGAAGACGTTCGAGGGCGAGACTGTTTCATAGTGCAATCAACATCGATGCCGGTGAATGACAATCTTATGGAGTTACTCATTTGGATTGATACGCTTCGAAGAGCATCAGCCGGACGCATCACAGCGGTTGTCCCCTACTTTGGCTACGCACGACAAGACCGCAAAGATGAAGGTCGCGTTCCAATTACCGCAAAACTCGTTGCAAATATCATGACTGCTGCTGGAGCAAATCGCGTTCTCTGTATGGATTTACATGCAGCGCAAATTCAGGGATTCTTTGATATCCCTGTAGACCACCTTACCGCAACAAAAGTCTTCTGCGATTATTTTTCACAACGAACCGACATGCAAGGCGATGACATGGTCATCGTTTCCCCCGACGTTGGCAATGTAAAAGTTGCGAATATGTACGCAGGATTACTCGATTCAAAACTTGCCATCATAGACAAACGTAGAGACTCTGGAAGCGAAGTTGTTTCCAAACGACTTATTGGCGATGTCAAGGGCAAGACCGTACTCATGGTTGATGACATGATTTCGACTGCAGGCACAATCTGTGAAGCTGCGAAACTTGTTACCGAAAAAGGCGCAACAAAAGTCATCGCAGCAGCAACACACGGCGTCATCGTTGGTCCAGCAGTCGAACGTATCCAAGCATCACCAATTAGTGAAGTGATTATCACTGACACTATCGCTCCTGATAGTCGGCTTGACGGCATACAGGACAAACTTGAAGTTCTCAGCGTCGCACGTTTTCTCGGAGAAGCCGTGCATCGAATTCACCACCATATGTCAATATCGAGCCTCTTCAATCGCGGAGAAGGACCGAAGAAATAATGTTTAGATAGGAAAAAGAAATGGCACACGAAACACCAATTGTAAAAGTAGAACTTCGAGAGAAGGTCGGCACAACATATGCTAGGCGGCTTCGCAAAAATGGCCGACTACCTGCAACGATCTACAGCAAGGGTACCGACCCAATTTCAGTAAGTGTTGATAAAAAGAAAATCATCGCTCACTTGCAAGGCGGTTCCCACGTTATGGAGCTTGACAATGGAGATGGTAGCCCCGCCACCGTCTTGGTTAAGGACCTACAGTTTGGCTACCTTGGCGACAATCTCATTCATTTAGATTTCACTCGTGTTGACTTGAAACAGGTTGTTACAATTAATATGACACTTGAGATTTCAGGGCAACCAACAAACGCTTCAGCCACTGGAGCTGTTCTTGAAATTCCTCGACCACAAATTGAAATTGAATGCATGGTGAAGGATATCCCAGAATCAATCAAGGTCGACCTTTCAACCGTGGAAGAAATCTTTACGATAGGTGACTTAGACTTACCAGATGGTGTCAAAGCGATTCTAGATCCAGAGCGGCACATCGCACACGTCACAATCGTCCAAGAAGAAATAGCTGATGAAGCAACTGAAGTCGAGGGTGGCGAAGAAGCAACTCCAGAAGTAATCAGCGAGTCACCAGCAGAAGAACCATCAGAGGATGCGGACGAATAAGGCATGAAATTCATCGTTGGTCTTGGAAATCCTGGTTCAAAATACAATCGCACTCGACACAATGTCGGGTTCGATGTTCTTGATCGAATTGCAAGGCAACTTGCTCCTGGCGAACCTGCGACTACCAAATTCGACGGCGTTGTCGTCGAAGCGATGCTTGGTGGCGAAAAAGTTTTGCTCATAAAGCCACAAACCTTTATGAACAGAAGCGGCCAAGTAGTTAAACAAGCACTCTCTTTTTATAAGGCAGATCCAACAGTTGACGTCCTCATTATTGTGGACGACATCCACCTTCCTTGCGGAACAATCCGCTTGAAAGATAATGGAACAGCTGGCGGACACAATGGCCTGTCTGATATCACAAACCATCTTGGAGATGGCAAGTGGTCTCGACTCCGTATTGGAGTTGATGAACCTGGTCTCATTCCACAAGCAGACTATGTGCTTGGAAAGTTTACTCCTGAACAACAAGAAGTAATCGAGCCAGCACTCTCAAAAGCAGTCAACGCAGCAATCACTTGGATTCAATCTGGCATTGGCGAAGCAATGAACACATTTAACGAAACTCTAAATTCAGAAACTACGAGGTAATACTATGAGCAACGAAAGAACAGGATTGTATGAAGGGATGTTCCTTTTTCCACAATCAGCAACCGCAAATCTGCAAGAAGCAATTGACCACTTAAAGGAAATCCTTGAGAAGGTCGGCGCAACAATTATCAACTTCCGCAAGTGGGACGACCGTCGACTTGCATATGAAATTGATGGCAACAAGCGAGGGGTCTACTTCTTGGTGTACTTCAACTCACCTACTTCAGCAATTAGCGAACTTGAACGTAGATGCAACCAGTCGGAGCAACTCCTTCGAATGATGGTCACGCGTGCAGAGCACATTCCCGCAGAAATTATCGAAGCGAATGAAGGTGCACAAGATTTGACTGACGAAATCAAACTTCGTGGCGAAAAGTCCACCGAAAAAGGCGCTTCTGCAGGAAGTAAAATCTCCCGAAAAGAAGACAAAATCGCTGAAAAAGCAGCTGAGGCTGCAAAAGAAAGCGATAATACTCCAGAAGAAGCAACAGAAAAAGAGGCTGTTGAAGAAGTCGCTGAAGAACCTACCGAAGCATAACGAAAAAAAGCACTGAACTACGATTTGCCAGTTTTTTCTGGTAGAATCAGCAGTTGGAGAAATATTATGGCTACCTATAACAAAGTCCTCATCATGGGCAACCTCACAAGAGACCCAGAACTCAAGCAAACACCAAGCAATCAATCGGTTGCGCAAATTGGGATTGCTATGAATCGCAAATTCAAAGATCGCGAAGGCGCAATGCGTGAAGAGACCACTTTTGTTGACTGCGAAGCTTGGGGTCGCACCGCAGAAGTGATGGCGCAATATCTTTCCAAAGGGAAGCCAGTTTTTGTTGAAGGCAGACTAAAGCTCGATCAGTGGCAAGACAAAGACGGTAACAATCGATCTAAACTTAAAGTTGTCATTGAGAGCTTCCAATTCATAGATTCCAAGGGTGGGCAGTCTTCGACTCCACCAGCAGCAGGCGCTGCAACAACTGCTGCACCTCCAGCAGATGACATCCCATTCTGATTTTGAACTAATGACGCACCGGCAAGCGTCTATTCCTTACAGTTGGGGTCGTGCCGGCGACTCCTAACTTTCTTTGAAAGGACACCAACCATGGCAAGCAAGCGAAGAATCGAACTCCTCCTCACATCAAACGTTGAGAACCTAGGTATTGTTGGCGACATTGTTCGCGTTCGAACAGGATACGCACGAAACTACCTTCTACCAATGGGAGTTGCTGAAGCTCCTACTCCAGAAAAAATTGAAGCTCTAACCGAAGCTCGCAAAATTGCAGTTAAAGAACATGAAGCAATGCGTTCAGAACAAGCTTCGATTATCGAAAAACTTGAAGGCATTGTTCTTACGCTTACGCGGAGCGCGAATGACCAAGGCGGTCTATACGGTTCTGTTACTCAACGAGATATCGCAGACGCGTTGATCGAAAATGGATTCTCTGTTGATACTCGAGCAGTTCGTCTTCACCAGGCCATTCGACGCATTGGTGAATTCCATGTCACAATTCAGTTTGGCACAGATATGCGTGCTGAGGTTGAGGTTCTTGTGAACGCAGACAGGCCTCTTGAAGACCGCGAAGATATGGAGTTCGATGACGAAGGCAACTTAATCGTTGTCGAAAAGCAAGAAAAGGCTGCTGAAGAAGTAAAAAAAGTCGCAGAAGAAGAAACGGCTGAAGTGGCTGTTGCTTCAACGGACACCTCTGACGAAAGCTAAGTTCGCACCTTCCACAACGAATCTGTCTCAAACAAAAAAAATTCCTCCTACGAATTTATTACCCTTGGTGATTAATTGGCTCTGAGCCAATTATGCCGTTTCTCCACTGAGAGAAAAAAATAGTTCCATTAAAGCTCAAAAACTCACTTTGACTTTAAAACACTACTTAATTGGCTCTGAGCCAATTATGCCTTTTTTCGGAAATGCGAAAAAAGGCAAGTGTTACTCATAAGCAGATAGAAAGGACCCGCCAGAGAGGCGGGTCCTTTGCGATTTCTAAGTAGGAGGGATCTCCGGCGTTACGCAGCAGATGCCTCCTGTGAAGAAGTGATATTGAATTCATTGTCGAGATACTGAGCAACGTAGTCGAGGATACTCGTCGCATGAGGGATGCATGGATTCGCCGTCCGCCCCATCGGATCAAATCGCATATTGCGAAAACGTTCCACTGCATCATCCAGTGGCAAACCATATTGAATCGCTAAAGAGAATGCTCTACAGAATCCCTGAATCAAACCCGAAAGTGTTGAACCCTCTTTGCTCATTTTGATAAAAATTTCGCCTGGAACTCCATCTTTAAACAATCCAACCGTGAGATACCCTTCGTGCCCACTGACAGAAAACTTATGTGTCACAGACTCATGAGTTGGAGGTAGTGCTCTTCGTCCTGTTTGATCTGTGGCACACATGTCCAAACCCTATCGGTCTTCTAGAACTCGCAACTTGATTCTACAAGTATCGCGTGAATTTCCGATAACAAATTGTGCGGCTCTCGCTGCTTTTCAGATCGATAATAAAATGCCACAGTGCTTTTTTCTGACCCGTTACCAACCTGGCGAAGCGTTCCGCCTGCTCTTTTCATTTGATTTCGCAGAGCACCTTCGCCCTTCGTCCGAATAACTACATCGTCCTCATCAAGAGTCATAGTTGTAATTCCAAGCAACGCGGCCGCAACCCGCAATTCATGATATCGCACAAGAGCTATAACACCATTTGGCAACGCTCCATACCCCGTTTGCAAATCATGAACAATTGCCACAATTTCCTCTTGAGTCTCGCTTGCAGAAAAGCGACAGTACATTGCAAGACGCCTAGAAGGCGAAGCGATATACGCCATTGGGATTGTTCCGCACTCTCCAATATCAATCATCGATTCAATGAGAACTGTCTTCTTGCCATCTTTCAATCGCTGCACGGCTTGTTCGAGCAACTGGCAGTACATTTCATACCCCACTGCTGCGATATGCCCCGACTGCTCCGCACCAAGCAGATTACCCGCACCGCGAATTTCAAGGTCACGAAGTGCAATTTGAACCCCTGCTCCAAGCATTGAAAATTGTTCTATAGCGTGCAACCGTTTCCTTGCAGTTGTATTTACAAAACGATCACGAGGCAACAACAATGTGCAGTATGCTCGGTGTTTGTATCGCCCAACCCTGCCACGCAATTGATGCAAGTCCGAAAGACCAAACCGATCGGCATCATCAATAAACATCGTGTTTGCACTTGGAATGTCAATTCCAGACTCAATGATTGTCGTCGAAACAAGAACATCTGCATCGCCATGCACAAAATCGAGCATTACTTTTTCTAATGCTCTTGGAGGCATCTGCCCATGCCCAACAATAACTCTTGCTTCTGGGACAAGCGTTCTAATTTCATTTGCAACTTCTTCAATGTCATACACGCGATTATGAACATAGAAGACTTGACCCTCACGAGCTAGTTCACGCTGGATCCCCTCTTTCACTATCTGTCTATCCCAACTTTTTATCTCGGTCACAACTGCACGCCGATCAACTGGTGCAGTTTGAAGAGAACTGATGTCCCGAATGCCAAGCAATGCCATGTGCAATGTCCGTGGGATCGGCGTTGCAGTTAGGGTTAACACATCAGCTTCTGCGCGCAGAGAAAGAAGCCGTTGTTTGTGTTCAACGCCAAAGCGCTGCTCCTCATCAATGACAACAAGACCTAGCCGCATAAAAAAAATATCTTTACTTAGTATTCGGTGCGTTCCAATAAGGACATCAACTTCACCTTTTGAAACTCGCTCTAGAATTTCTTTTTGTTCTGCTACGGTATGGAACCTTGTCAATGATTCCACGACAAAAGGGTAATCTGCTAGTCGCTTTCGAATCGTTCGTTCATGTTGGACTGCAAGTACAGTGGTTGGCACGAGTATCGCAACTTGTCTACCAGATTCCACAGCTTTAAACGCGGCGCGAATTGCAATTTCAGTTTTACCAAAACCAACATCGCCACAAATGAGACGGTCCATCGGCCTAGGTGATTGCATGTCTTTTTTAACTGCTGCAATTGCATTATTCTGATCTTCCGTCTCCTCCCATGGAAAACTCGATTCAAACTCCTGCATCCATTGAGTCTCTTGTGGAAAGGCAATGCCAGGCGCATGCTCCCGAACAGCTTGCACTCGGATCATTTCATGCGCCAAATCGACTACTGCGCCCTTTGCTTTTACCTTCTGATTCGCCCAGCGAGTCCCACCAAGAGCTGAAAGTTCGGGCCGCCCCTTAAAAGCCCCAACATATCGTTGCACGAGATGCGCATGGGTTGCAGGCGTATGCAGCAATTTTCCAGATGCAAATTGCAGTGTGAGATATTCAATTTCGCCCCGACCGTCTAGATGCTGAAGCCCAAGATATTTTGCAATGCCATGATCACGCTGCACAACAATATCTTCCACATCAAAGTGCGACATAGTCTGTCGCATTGTTTTTGGCTTCGCACGAACTCCCCGACGCAATTCATACCGATGAAAAATCTCATGCGTTGGCACTATGGCCGCATCGTCACTAAGTAAGAAACCACGATGCACAAAACTCTCTTCGATTTGCAGCCGCTTCGCAGTTTCGAGAGGTTGCCCCTTCTTCATTAACTCTTTCATTCGTTTTGCTTCGCCAGAAGTTCGACAAGTAAGAAGAACGTCTCGCTCCTTAGTCTGTTCAACTAATTCTTTAAGCGCCTCAGAAGCGATTGTTGAAAAAACTGGCAACGCTCCAACAGTCAATTCAACATCCACGCCATCTGCCGGAGGACCGCTACAACCAAGAACCGCGGACAACCTTCGAACCATCTCGGATTGCACATCATCGAGATGGTTCAAGTTTGAAGAGTCAACAACTCGATCAAAGTAACTTCTCGCTTGTTGCGAAATCTCTCTTACATCATCTAAAACGACGCACCATGCATTTGGTAGATGCGTAACAAGACTTGCTTCACATTCCACTTCCCTTGCTGCGGCAATTATTATCTCATCAATTGTGCGATCAGACCCAAGAGATGCGGGGTCAATCTCATTCATCGCTTCAACAGTATCTCCAAAAAAATCAAGCCGAACAAACTCACCCGCCGCAGTTGCGATATCCAAAATGCCACCTCGGATAGCGAACTGTGCACTTTCGCCAAGTGTCTCACGACGTTCATACCCTGCATCAACAAGCCACTGTTGCAATTCACTCAGGGAACAGGTGTCTCCCACTTGAATACGACGAACTACATCAGGCACCATCGAAGGCGAAGGCACTTTTTGCATGAGCGCAGGCACACTTGTGACAACAATCTCTGGTGTGTGTTTGTTCTGAAGAGAATCGAGCAAGGCATAACGTAATGCAAGAATATCTTTTGACACTTCCGATTCGAGTGCGGGAAACAATTCGGTTTGTACTCCAAGACCACGTAACATCGCAACAATTTCATCTGCATCATCAAGATGCGCAGTGACAAAAAGCACATTTCGTTTTTCACAAAGTTTAGAAGAAGCCATTGTTACAAATGACCCGCTTACTGGGCCAAATGTTACGCAGCCTTGAACGTCAAGAAGCTTCGCCACTTCTTCAATTCTTGCATGTACGTTCATTTCGTCCATTCTAATCTCTTGGGTGTTTAGTCGTAAGTGCACGAAGTTTATCCACCGTTTTTGGACCAATCCCGTGAATTTGAAGTAAATCTTCTGGTGTATTTATCTCATGCTCTGCACGAAACTCTACAATTTTCATTGCCATAGTTGGACCAATTCCAGGAAGCAATTCAAGAATGCCTGAATCCTCTGTCTGTAAATGCACACGAAATGGTTTCAGAGTGATATTCCCCGTACTTGGTTTTGAAAAAGTAACAGCAAGATACATGCAATAGAAAATCAGAAGAAGCATAATTGGGATTGCCCCAGTGAGCCTCACTCGTTTTCCTTGTTCGCATCTTTCCGTTTTGGCAAATGAAGTGGGCCGAGAGGTTTGCTCAGACGTTTGCGCATCGCAAGAAGTTTGGCGAGGACTGCCCTTGGTTTGCCCTTGAGGGAAATCAGTCCTGCCGTCGGCAGATCCATCGTTTTGTAATCGTATAAATCGGTCCATATTACTGAATCAACAAATGGCTTACTCAGAGCAATTGCAAACATTTGGCTTGCCCACTGTTCTTGTCGCTCTTCATTCCAAGGGGATTTCCACCATCCATAATTTTCGAGTATTGTCTTCGATGGAGTACCAAGCGCCGAAATAATTATCGGAAAATCTACATGTAGAAATTCGTCCAGTTTAGCACTCATGAGCATCAAATCGCGGGTTGCCCTACCTCCACTGCCTCCAACGAGACATTGAACTCCAAGCGCATCAAGTGAAACGCCTTCTTGGGCAAGCCGTGCAAGAAAAACTTTCGCATTACTTGACCCTTGAGTCGTTGCAACAAATTCAGAAAAAGGTTCAGCAAGTTCAATCATGACCTTCACATCATGCCTGCCTTGTTTCATAAGGAGCCGAGCAGTTCGGATAAGATCGACCATATTTGGAAGGGATAATTGCACATGTCTATTAAGATTTATTCCAGACACGACGTTCCAAAACGTAACCGCGGTACCGTACCGGTGCACGACTCGTTCGAGGTGGTCGTAGCACTTGTCACGCAGTAAAGAATAATCGTGTTCGAGAGTTTTTACCCATTCTGGAATGCCGTCCTTCGATGTAAAATCGAGCAATGGGCCAGCGATGATGTGCTTATTATTATCCCTCGCCCACTTCACCCACCGATCAATGGCGCCCCATTGAAACAGACCTTCTTGTGGTTCAATTTCAGACCACCGCATTGGTATTTTTACAATATCTATATTTTGCTTCACAAGACCTCTGAGCGGTTCATCAAATCTTTCTGAAGCAATTGTCACACCAAGTGTTGAGACCGATGCAGTTTTCGTTGCGTACCGACGATGTAACAATATTTGTGCATGCGCCATCGCAAGTCGCTCAGATGCATCAATCGAAAGTTCCAATGCTTGGTTTGCAAGTTGATGCGTCTTTTCTGCATCGGTACTCACGAGTGCTTCAGTAAAAATAAAACGAGACTTTTCCCAAAGTTGTACGGCAGCATTATCCTCAGAAAGGTGAAACAAACTCCAGTTTTCACTCAGATCAAGGAACGACTTAATGCGGTGCCGCGCCAATTCAAGCGAGAGCATGTAGGGCTCTTCCCGTCGTGGAAGAAGCGATGTTTGAAGCATCAATCTCCCAGCACTCCCGGCATCGTACAGTAAGCAGATTGCAAAATTTGCGTGTCCCTCTGCGTCGGCAGTGATCATTCCGTTTTCAAATGCGACACCGCCCTGAATCACTTGATTATCTCTCGTGAGCAGGTGTACGTTGACGAGTTTTTCGGCAATACTATTTGGCGTACAGGTGGTAAAACGGATCATTTGAATACTTACGTATTGTATGCACCCTCCCACCTTGTGTGGTCGTTACAATCCCAAACATGAACACTACAGAAACCAGCGTCTACGAAACACATCTTCCATTTGAAGGTCGGCGGCAGGGAAAAGTCCGCGATATTTACCAAATTCCACCCGAAAATGATAAGGCAGGCAAAGTACTCATTATTGCAAGTGACCGCATCAGCGCATTCGATGTTGTCATGCCCACAGCTGTTTCTGGAAAAGGGATTGAACTCACTCGAATTAGCACAAAATGGTTCGATTTTATTCGAGATCTTGGAATAATTGAAGACCATTTGATTTCGACAATACCCGAAGATGTGCCGAATCTTGACTCTTCGCTGTATGACCAATGCGTGGGTAGGATGATGCTCGGTCGTGCGTGCGAAGTCATTCCCGTGGAATTTGTTGTTCGGGGATATCTCGCCGGCAGTGGTTGGAAGGAATATAAAAACGATGGCACAGTCTGTGGTATTTCGCTTCCTGAGGGTTTGCAGTTATCGAGCAAATTGCCCAAACCGATTTTTACACCTGCAACCAAAGCGGTTGAGGGTCATGATGAAAACATTGATTTTGAAACTGCGTGTGGAATTGCAGGACGCGATGTCATGGAACGGTTGCGTGCTGTATCACTTGAAATCTACTCAAAGGCAGCGCATTACGCAGCGGAGCGTGGCATTATTCTTGCGGACACAAAATTTGAATTTGGCTACGCCCTTGATGCTGATGGAAACAAAACCGATGAACTTCTGTTGATTGATGAAGTACTGACGCCCGACAGTTCACGTTTCTGGCCTGCTGACGAATATGAAATTGGTCGCGAGCAGAATAGTTTTGACAAACAGTACGTTCGAAACTGGCTTGAAACAGTTGTTGCGTCTGGCGATTGGGACAAAACACCTCCCGGACCTGAACTTCCGCAAGAAATCATCGATGGTACGGTCGCTCGCTACCGCGAAGCCGCCACTCGCCTCTTTTCCTAAACAAATTAATTAACTCAGAGCCAATTAATGGAATTAATTGGCTCTGAGTTAATTAATTATTCGGCGGCTTGGACAGTATTGCGAAGAAGCATTGCCACCGTCATTGGTCCAACCCCGCCTGGAACTGGTGTGATAAAGCCCGCAACGGAGGAAACGCCTTCAAAATCAACATCACCCACCGTTCGTTTTTTGCCATCTTCGCCAACAATTCGGTTGATTCCAACATCGATCACCACAGCGCCTTCTTTGACAACATCGGGTCCGATCAAATTCGGCACCCCAGCAGCACTCACCAAAATATCAGCGTTCATGGTCAACGAATCATGATCCGTCGTAAACTCGTTTGTTGAAATCACTGTCGCTTCCGCTTGCATAAGAAGAACCGCAACGGGCTTCCCAACAATCGTACTCGCCCCAACACAAACTGCCCGCGTGCCTTTGAGCGTAATCCCCGTGGACTCAATCATCTCCATCACAGCAAGCGCCGTGCACGGCACCAAGCTTCGCCGACCAAAAACAATATTTCCAATATTCGCTGGATTCACACCCTCTACATCTTTGTCCACAGCAATCATCGTTTGAATGTCATCTGAATTGACACCCTCTGGCAACGGCATGTGCACCATAACTGCTGTCACACCCGGATTAGTGTTCAACGATTCAATAATCGAAGCCACACTGCTTTGCCTCGCCGAGGATGGCAATTCATGCAGGACATATTCTATTCCTACTTCACCACACGCCTTCGCTTGGTTCTTCGCATACATCACCGCCCCCTGATCACCCCCTACAAGCACCGCGTCCAATCGCACATTTTTGCCTTCGTTTCGCAGTGCAGCAATCCGCTTCGCTAACCCATCCTTCACTCTTGCTGCCAAAGCGCGTCCATCAATAATCGTTGCATTTGCCATGTAAGTGGAAGGATACCAACGATACAATACTCCCATGAGCACAGACCACCCCTTCTTAGCAATTACTGTTGGCAATACCCGAGCTTCGATCGCAATTCTCGGCGATTCGTCCGTTGAAGACAAAGTCGCCTTCAGTTCCACTGAAACAAGTGACATCGTTGAGCACGCTTTAAAGCTCTGGAAAACGCTTGACGGTGAAAGCCCCCAAATTGTTATGGCTTCCACAAACGAAGCCGCCGCGAGCACCATCGTTGCTACCCTTGCTGACCAAACGTCCAAACAAATCTGGCAAATAGGCGAAGATGTTCCCGTTGCAATCGGACAGCACCTCGACCCCGAAACAATCACCGGCGTCGATCGCCTTCTCAATAGTGCAGCAGCGTGGGAAATTTCTAAACAAGCATGCGTCGTTGTTGACGCGGGCACGTGCGTTACCGTCGACTTCATCGATGGCGAGGGAACCTTCCACGGCGGAGCAATTGCGCCCGGCGCGCGAATGCAACTTGCTGCAATGCACACTGGAACATCCGCGCTGCCTGAAGTCGATTTCGAACGACCCCTCAAAGAAGCGTTCGGAAAAAATACCGCCCAAGCCATGTTGCAAGGAGTCTTTCACGGCATCCAAGGTATGGTTCGCCAACTCTGTGAACAATACGCTTCACGCTACGGTGCGTACCCATGCGTAATCGCAACCGGAGGAGATGCACTCACCCTTTTTGAAGAGGATGATTTTATCGAACAAATCGTTCCCGATTTGCAATTGCAAGGCATCGCCATTTCTGTTTCCCATGCAATAACCGTTGAAGACGATGGCTAACACAACGTGGACACTAATCACTCCACCAAGCCAGGGCGCGATTGCAATCGTGCAACTCTCTGGCGATATCACGACTGAACTTCGTACACTAACTGGCCGCACCACTTGGGAAAAAGGCTCGCTCTACCTCGTCGACATTCCAGACATCGACGAAGCGGTCGCCGTTCAAATTAACAGTAAACTCGCGCACATTATGCCACACGGTGGAGTGCACATTCTTCGCAAACTCGCTCATCGTTTTGAAGAACTCGGCATCACACAAACGAATGATGCACAATTTCCTGAAGCAAAAGATGCTATTGAAGCGACGATGCTTCACACTCTTTCAATTGCAAAAAGTCCGCTCGCTGTTGAACTTCTTCTATCCCAACCCCAAAAATTACGTGGCGCATCGCCTACCGAAGAAGATGCAGCAAGGTCAACTGCTCTCAACCATCTCATCGTGCCTCCAAAAGTCGTGTTGCTTGGCGCTCCAAATACTGGCAAATCCACGTTGATGAATGCGCTCACCAAACAAGATACTTCCATCGTACATGACCTTCCGGGCGCAACCCGCGACGCGGTTGGTGCTCGAATCAATTGCGATGGCCTTGTCATTGACCTTTTCGATCTTCCAGGCTTCCGCGGTTCAGATGACGAGATCGAACAAGATGCCATCACCATTGCAAAACAAATCGCAAGCGAAGCAGTGTTTACAATTCTCATCGCAGATAGTGAACACGACTTTTTTGATACTATCGAAACTGCGATACGAGTTGCAACTAAATCTGATGTACAAAAACGTACTGACGCTGATCTTTGCGTCAGCGCTCACACTGGCGAAAATATGCAAGAACTCGCCACCGCAATTCGCGATGCAATAATTCCACCGGAAGTACTACAAAGCGATGCGCCTTGGTTTTTCTACAGTCCGACTGTTGAAAAACCGCAATCAACGTATAAGACCTGACCAGTCACGCCAGAAGACAAATCGCTCAACAACCACGTTGCTGAGTTTCCCACATCCTCGCCGGTCACGTTTCGTTTCAGCGGTGCTTTTTCTTCCACCCAATCCAAAATAGAACTAAATCCACCGACCGCCATCGAGGACAGCGTTTTCAATGGTCCACCGCTAATTGAGTTCACGCGAATGTTTTTCTCGCCAAGTTCCATTGCGAGATACCGAGTTGCCGATTCAAGGGCACTCTTTGCAACACCCATGACGTTGTATCCGGGCACTGCTTTAACAGCTCCAAGATAACTCATCGAAACAATCGACCCGCCATTATTCATCAAAGGAGTCGCTCGATTTGCCATCGCCATTAACGTGTATGCGCTAATATCAAGCGCTTGGGTGTAGACCTCGCGAGGCGTCGCAGCAAACTTGCCCTCTTTGAGCCAGTCCTTATCCGCAAAGGCAATGGAGTGGACTAAAAAGTCAATCTCGCCCAAATCGCCAAAGACCTTATCTAAATCTTCATCACTTCCAGCGTCCATAGAAATCA
>CAYSYI010000006.1:0-63229 GCA_964435395.1 uncultured Isosphaeraceae bacterium | reverse complement strand
GACTTCGCGCGGAGTACGAAGACCATGTTTGGAGTTACGATTTTGTGCACGCACGTTGAGGGTGAATTACAAGGCACTCAATTTGTATCAGCAGACCTTACACTTGAAATCCCTGCTGACCGTGCACCGAACACGAATAACAAAAAAGTTGTGCTTGGCATACGCCCTGAAGATGTTTCTGTCACAGGTGGCACGTGTGCTACAGTGCAAAACTACGAACGGCATGGTGACCATACTGATTTGTTCTTGACTCTTGGCGACACGAAACTATCTGCTCGTCAACATGGAACAAGTGCACGGACGGACACGGTCGATTTTTCTATCGACAATTCAAAAGTACATTTCTTCTCGAGTGATGAAAACGGCGTGAGACTTTAATCTAAGATTGAGCCAATATGCCCCGGAAGGAGTTTTCTTCTTAGAAGGTTGTAATCGTTTTCCGATTCACCCGCTGTGTCGATCCACTTATCTGCTTGCGATTCCTTAATTATTTCCCAACCTTCATACATAGCATCCGTCGAGAGCGGTACTACTTCGGTTGATCCATCTACATTCGATACTGCAACTCCTTCGGGAGACCAAAGTGCTGGAAAGTCGTACCACGTAATCGGAATCTGAGTGTTGTATCTTGGATGCAAAAACCAGCCGTTAGTATTTACACCATCAAAGCGAACCTCATCTTCAGTAATACTGAGCATTGTGCGTCCGGGATGAGTAATCTGAGAAATTGTAAGCGTCGATGTAAAGTTCTGCCGCCACCAAGGGTTATTCGCAGTGTTGTAGTCGTCGATACTTTTTTCTACGCCGACGTATGCACTTAGAGCATACGATCGAAGTCTAAGGTGTGGATCAAGTGGCGAATTGTAGGCTTCAACATCGCCAATGTAGGCATATGCTTCGCCATCTTCAATCGCTAGAGCCAACTCCGCATTGTTTGCGTCACGCCGAATCGCACCATTTTCATCATAACTTCGAACCCAGAGCCGACTCTCTATGCTATCAACATCTTCTTGAGTTACATAGTTATCGTCAACGACTAAATCTGTTCCTTCTGTGCGAGGGCTAAACAACTCACCATTATGATCAATGGAGTGACTCCAATTAGCCTGTGCAAGTGTCTTGTGATTCGCCGTGTCTTTTGTTAATTTTGCTCGGGACATCATTGAACCGGCAACAGTAACAACGAGTCCAACGAGAATTGCAAGGATTGCAATCACAACAAGGAGTTCTATTAGGGTGAAACCTCGACGAATTTTTATGGACATGGGCCAAAATCTCCAATTGCGACAAGTAGGTCAGACACATTCGTCATGGTATCACCTGTGATGTCGCCATTGGGAGTTCCCCATGCAGCAATAATAGTTAATAAGTCAGAAACATTCACAAATCCATCTTCGGTGAGGTCAGCAATACAAGGAGAAGCGAGCGCTGCTTGGGAAAATATCTGGACCGAATATGGAGCAACATCAATAATTCCACTGTACGTTAAATTGTCGTACCCAAAAGGTGTCGCAGTTGTGTCGTGTCCGATGTTTGTGTAGTCGCTTGAATAGTTTGATGAATCTGAGTTGAACACCATGTACCAATCGCCCTCGTGCGGGAAGCCGATTCGGTAGTCAGTCATATTGTTAATACTAAAATTCATCACAACAATTACATCATCACCAACGCCACCGCCCCCCCATCGATGATACGCAACGACCTTGCCGTTGTCATTCACATGATGCATATTTGTTGAAGCGCCCGAAAGACCGCCAGAAACACCGTCTTTATTGAGTCGTAATGCGACTAAATCTGAATACAGTTGCAAAATACCTGAATACGTCGTAATTTTTGTCCAGTCCAAAGGATCATCATCGTGGAAAAAACCATCTTCGAGAAACTCTTGACCTTGGAAAAGCATCGGAATGCCCGGAGAAGTCAACACTAGTGCGCCACCAAGTGTGGATCGCTTCCGCGCAAACCAATTGCCTGCGTCGCCGGGTGAAATTTCTTCAGGAACACGAGAACGTCCATTTGCAACTTCATCATGAGACTCTGTGTAGATAACGCGATCCGTCTGATCGCCGTTGTATACGGCAAGAACTGAATCTCGAACTGTCCACATCGAACGATCACTGTCGTTAACAGTTTCGATAATGCCTCGGATCGGATGAATCCAGTACACATCCCATTGCGAATCAAAACCAGCTCCTCCCTCACCAGTTGTTTTCGTCATCCAATCTGTCCCAGCCAAGTCTTCACAAATAATAAGTTCATTAGAATCGAACGCATCGACTTCGTCGTTTATCCATTGTAAAAGAGACCAACCCTCCGGAATGTCAGTGCCACCATCATCGGTTGCGCGAATCCATTTCGTACCATCAATGCGAAGACCATCAAGTCGATACTCCTCGAGCCAATACATCACACTGTCTCGAATGTATTCTCGAACTTCGTTTCGACCATAATCTGGACGAGTGTCACCCCATGGTGTTACTGCTCGCCAATCGTTGTAAAAATAAATACCACCCAAACCATTTTGGCTCCAACCATCGTATTGCCATAGTGACATATCTGTTGGACCCCAATGGTTGTAGAGAACATCAATCAACACTGCCATACCACGGGCATGTGCCTCATCAACAAATTGTTTAAACTCGTCAGGAGTGCCATACGTACTTTCTAACGCAAATGGATGCGCAGCGTTGTATCCCCAAGAAGAGCCACCCGCAAACTCCCAAATTGGCATCAACTCAATTGCGTTCACGCCAAGATCGGAGAGGTAGTCTAACCTCGTAATCGCTTGTGAAAAACCGCCTGCAAACGTACCTACGTGCATTTCGTAAATGACTGTTTCGTTCCACGCTGGCCGTACAAAATCCGTCGTGTTCCAAAAGTAACTTTCTGGGTTGTGGACAACACTGTTACCAGTAGACTCAGTTACTTGGTACGCACGAGCATCAATTCTTGAATACTGCGCCCCACTGTTCACAATGACATATCTATATTCATCGCCAACTGCGGCATTGGCAATATCGATTGACCAGTTTCCACTGCCTTCACTTGAAAGCATTGTTGACCACATTGACCAGTTATTGAAGTCGCCAATAAGTGCAACTGCAGTTGCGTTTGGTGCCCACGTTCTAAAACTCACACCCTGATCTGCGTCAAGGAGATAACTACCAAGAAAAATATCTATCTCTTCGCTACCCACGTCGATTGGTCTACCCCACGGATTTGTTGTTGTTCCACCTGCTTTTGTATCTAATAAAATAAGAACATTTGCAAAGCCCGTTTGAAAAATATCGCCATCGACATTTACTGTGATATATAAGTTTTGTGCATCATGCCCAACAATAACCCATCGAATATCAAGACTGGGATAGCCAAACACATCACCAATAGAATCTGAATAAGCATTGCTTCCTGAAACACCACTTAATGTATATTCCAAAAAGGTACCTGAAGCAGATGGTGTCCCCCAACCATCGGTTGCTTGATCGCTACGGCTTAGATGATCGACACCAGGGTCGGTCGTCTCGGCTCCACTGGTCACAACATCAAAACGAATAGTGTTGCCACTGCCAACGCCAAGAGTAGACAGTGGAAATGTCCACATCACTGTGCCGTTTGAAGCATTGGTAATATCAGGACGCAAAATACCCGACTCTATCCAACTCGTTTGATTGTAATTCCACACTTGGCACCCTGAATTGCTATATGGAATTGCGCCATGCCCTGCGTGGACTGAAGGAACCGATCGATTGCCGCCTCTTGGACCTGTTCCTATTCCAAAACCATAACTACAGCAGACCGCGAGAGCGAGCGTAATAATAGAAGGTTTTGAAAACATCTTTACAACTATCTTAACTTATTGTGTGCAACCCCAATTGCCAATCACATGTAAAACGTCTGCAACATTAACGACTCCATCGCTATTTACATCACCTTCACAGGGCTGAGGTGCACATGGTGGAGGGTTTCCGTTGCAGTATGAACCATCGCCGTGATACTCGCCACCAAGAGCGAGACAGTCAGCGGATGTTATATCACTACATGAAACATCAAGACAACATGCACCAGTTGGGTCTGGGCATGGTGCAGCAACATCGCCTGTTGAGAAATATTGATTCCCCGGCACTGTGTCAAAGTTCACAAAACGTGGGTCTTCGAGGTTCGCGCCTCCACCAATACCACCGAGTACTTGGTTTGAAATCCAATCATGAGAACTGCCATTGATAAAGGCACACACTTTTGCAGTCGTGATAGTTGGTGAAGTCATGTCCCAATCAAAAAGATAGAGAGGTATTGCAATTTCAATTCCTGTTGTAACACCCTCGCCACAACTCGCACCTTCTCCACCATCAACACCCAATGTGTTTGAGTTATCAACCGCAAGAAGCATTCCTGTCTTGCCAATAATAGCTCCCGTTGCACCTGATGAGCCTTCGCCAATATATTGACCAAAGCCAGCACCCAATGTGCGCAATTCAGCGTAACTTGCATACGATACAAAAACGTCACCACCGCACGTCAGAGTTACCCACATGTCAGGATCAAAGCCTGCATCAAACGTAAGACCATTTCCGGAACCATCGTCACCCATTCGGTTTAGACCATCAAAATCTATGTCTGGGTTATCGTTTCGAAGAGTATTCTGGCCACCATCACGTGCATCTATGAAGATATCTAACTTATTAAAGTTGCTCTCCAAGTTTCCCGCCAACATAATGTAGAGATACCCATTTTCAATAATCACATGACCAGCATCGAGTTCAGACCCGTTTGAAAAATCTGGCAGCCCGATATCAGAGTTTCCAAAACCAGTTTGTGTGTTTTGAACAGCATTTGCTCCACCATAGCCAGCGTCAAGCGTGCCGTCTACTACTATCTGTCCGAAAGCAGTTGTCGTACATAAGAGAGAGAGTGATGTGATTATTGTTTTCATTTTTTTCTTCCTTCTAAAAAACAACCTCTCAAAACGAGAGGTGTTTGTAAATAGTTATGTATCAAGATCAATCCAATCAATGTCGACGTCGACGAGTGAAACCTGCAAAAGCAAGTAACACCAATGCACTTGGTGTGGGTACTGTTGAAAAAGTGTAGTGCATCAAGTCAGTCGATGTTGAACCTTGACCCCAACCACCTTGTGTGCCTTCGCCACCGAGCAAGTCGATTGCAGGGTCGCCCCAGCCACCACCAGTTGTTGCAACTTCAAAATCTAGACCTGTGATCCCTATATTCTCAAATGCAACTACAAAGTCATAAAAGGTCCATTGAATTGTATTGTTTTCCCAGTCTGTCCATTCTGACACTGGGGCCAAGTAAGATGTCCAACCAGAGCCATCATGCACTTGTGCATCAACGCCTCCGCCACCATCGATCCATGAACCCGCAAAAAGATCCATTCCTGCAAGACCGCCAATGTCACGACCCCACGGGTTGTCATTATCACCAGATCCGCCGGCAATAAAATCTCCAAAGAGTAAATACTTTCCCCAGTCGGAATCGAGATTATCAACAGTCAAACGAATAATTAAATCTGATCCGTTATCAGTGACTTCGACTTGCGTAATATCGAGGTTTGCATTGCCCGTTGCAATGTCACCCACTGGATCCATATAGATATCACCCATTGCGACGGGTGTCACAAGGGAGCAAACTACAAACATTCCAATTGATTTCTTCAAACCTCTCTCCATATCTGGCTTCTTCTCTTAAAAGCCGTAAGAATAATGTAGTTCATAAAAACCTAAATTTCAAAGGAAAAGTCAATAATTAAGAGATATTTATAATAAAAATACATACGATGCTGTGCATATGGATTACGTAAGTTTGGTTTTGGGAATTTTGTTTGGCTGTTTTTTGGGCGGAATCGCTGTTTTTGCCTTTCTTGGGCGAAAATCGGAGGGTGGTGACAAAATTGAGAACGTTCGGTTGAAAACCCAACTTGAGGAACAGAAAAAGCATGCCCAAGAGATGCAAGAACGATTAAATGAAACGTTTGCTGTTCTCAGCCAAGAAGCAATTCAAAAAAACTCCGCTACTTTTTTACAAACTGCAAAATTGCAGTTCGCCCCTTTTGAAAAATTACTCGAAGAAACAAAGTCGCATGTTCGAGAGTTAGAATTGAAACGCGAGAAAGCGTACACGAATCTTGAGAATGCAACAAAAGAAATAATTGATGAGACGTCAAAACTCGAGATGGCGTTACGAAGACCTGACCATCGCGGTCGATGGGGCGAAGTTGGTCTACGTAATGTTGTTGAGTTTGCGGGGATGGCCGAGCATTGCGATTTTGAAGAACAAGTTGTTACGGCTGGCGAACAATCGTATAGACCAGACATGGTGATAAGGATGCCAGGAGGAGGGCGACTTGTTGTTGACTCAAAACTCCCACTCGACCATTATATAAAGGCACTTGAAGAACCAGACAAAGCAGGTGAGCACTTGGCTAATCATGCAAAGGCTTTAGAGATACATGTGAACTCTCTTGCAAGCAAAGCGTACTGGAAACAATTTGACAAAGCTCCAACGTTTGTTGTGCTCTTTGTTAATGTTGAATCTGCGCTTGTTGCTGCACTTGAGCGTGCGCCCGAAGTACATACTAAGGCGTTGTCCAAAAAAGTATTACTCACATCCCCCGCCACATTGGTTGCACTCTTGCAAGCTGCCGCATTTGGCTGGCGCCAGGACTCGATGGCAAAGAACGCTGAGGAAATCGCAAAGGCGGGGCAAGAAATGTATGACCGATTGGCAAAGTTCCGTGACCATCTTGCAAAAGTTGGAAATCGGCTTCATCAGGCGACAGAATCCTACAACAATGCTGTTGGTTCATTCACGAACCGACTTGAGCCTGGAGCAAAACGACTCAGTGAACTGCATTCAACAGGTGGCAAGGAACTACCCGCAACTGAGCCGGTCGACATCGAACCTCGCGCTCTTGAGTGATATTCACTCAGAAGTTTTGGCTTCTTCGCGGGCTTTTGCCGCCGCCGTTATCATGATTTTCTTTGGGTCGGTTTCGACGCAATTTGTATTAGTTGCGTCTGCAACCAACAAACTTGCAGCGACTGTACCCTCAAACGTTGTGTGCAGCATGTCTTGTTGTAAAAGTTTTTCTTGACTACCCGCAGGCCACGTATGTTTCAACAATACAATTTCTTTGTCTTGCATCGCTTTATCCCATAAATCATAAACATCAATAACTGTAACGTTCTCATGCGACTTCCCCCAAGCATGAATACGCTCATTCATTTTCTTTAATGTTTCCTTTGTAGGAACTTGCTTTGCCATTAACATTTTTCCAACCGCGTCTCTAACGTTTGGCAAGTTCCCAATGACTATTGGAATCTCAAGTTGCCCGAGCAACTCAAGTACAAAGTGTATTCTTTCCATCCTGTACGCTTCAATATCATTGCAATCTTTTGGTGGAGTTCCATGACCAAACCAAAATAAGAAGTCGACCCCAACAACAAGTGTTGGCTTGTACGCTTTAATTTTTTTGATATACTCTTTTGCGTTTTTTCTGCAATTCTTAAAAAAGAATAAATCGCCAAAGAGTTGTACTTCATCATGATCAGAAGTAATGACACCCTCCATGATATGTTTCATGTTTATTGGGTACGCACCTAAATCGCCTTTAACTGGAGGCGTGGTCAACCCGTATCCAGAAGTTACACTCGCCCCTGTGACAACAACGCGGCTGAATAAATCGCATGGCTGTTGCTCAGCAAGTGCCGAAACAACGAAAACAAATACGAAAATTAGGTTTTTAGCCATTAGCCTATACATCTTGAAAATTATAGAGTAATCCAATGAATCCGATTGCTTTACTCTTGCGAAGAGTAATTATAGACGTGTAACTCTAGGAGAGAATTATGAAAATTGTATCACTACTCGCGTTATCAATAGCCCTGCCAGCAACGGCACAAACCGCAAATTGGTCTTACAGTACCTCCAGTGGTGGTGAAAATGTGCACTGGGTAAGCGCTACTTCTGTTGACCCAGCAGCGGATCAATTTGACTATTCCTACCAAATTACCTACGTAGCTGTTGATATTATTTTTGCAGGCCAAGTCATCGGCCCAAACGATGTGACTGCCGATATGGATCCAGCGCTCCTCTCTGGAACTGGAATAGCACAAGGTCCTGCACCTGTAATTATGATGAATGAGCCCATTCTTGCTGACGCAGATGCAGATGGCACAATCGATGTTTCCGCTGATATGCTCATGCAGATTAACGGCAAAGGATTTGGACAGTTCGATGTCACGAATGTTTTTCTTGACGATGTGATGATTGATATGGGTTGGCCATTTGGATGGCAAAATGTACAAATTGACCGGATCTACATGGATGGGACAATTCATGTCACACCAATTTACATTCCATGCCCCTCAGACACAGATGGCGATGGAATGGTAAACGTCAGCGATGTACTTGCAGCAATTGGAAATTGGGGGGGTAGTGGTACTGGCGATGTTGATGGCAATGGCGTTGTCAATGTTTCCGACCTTCTCGCAATGGTTGCAGCGTGGGGACCTTGCTGAACACAGAATTGCAATAGAAATCATAGAAGGACGTCCGACTATCTACTAAACTAGACATCGGAGTCCTTTTTTCATGCCATCATCACATTCTGTTTCAAAAATATGGCTCGTTTTACAAGCAGTAGTCTGGGTTCTTTGTCTCAGTATGATTGTTTTGTTATTTGTGAAGCCAGAAATTGGGTTGCATGCTTTTTGGGATGTGTTGATACCCGTAGCCCCTGCCCTCGTTGCACTCCTTCCAGGTGTTTGGCGAAATATCTGCCCAACTGCCACAATGTCTCAACTCCCCCGCCGTTTTAAATACTCAAAGAAAAAAAAACTATCTGCAAGAACCCACAGTTGGCTGGTACTGTTGAGTGTTCTCTTGCTCTTTACCATTATTCCTCTTCGTCATACTCTCTTTGATGTAAACGGACCTGCAACTGGAATCTTCCTTATTGTCTCAACCATCATCGCGATTGTTTTAACCTACGCCTTCGATGGAAAAAGCGGTTGGTGCGCAAGTTTGTGTCCGGTGCATCAAGTCGAAAAATTGTACGGCCAGCGGCCAATTGCAACCGTTTCGAATTCGCATTGCGATGCTTGTAGTAAATGTGTAATGGCATGTCCGGATTCTACTCCTGCACCAAGCCCTCACCTTGGAGGAAAAATGTGGCCACGCCGTGCTGCTACCTTTGGGTTAATCGGAGCATTTCCGGGATATGTTTGGGGCTGGTTCCAAGTACAAGACTACAGCACGTTTTCTCAAGGAGTTGAGAATATTGCAAACACATTCACCATTCCAGTTATTGGGGGGGCTGCTACGCTTGCTCTTTATGCACTGTTGATAAGTTCTGTGCCATTGCAAAAACGGAAAATTATTGATCGCTTTTTTGCTGCTGCTGCAATTTCATGTTACTACTGGTACAGAATTCCTTGGCTCTTTGGCTTTAGTCAATTTGAGGGCAATGGAATGCTTATAGATTTGACAAATGTTATATCACCTACTGTAATGACCATTATTCCATTTGTAACAACCGCATTTTGGGTTTGGTGGCTTGCTCTAAAACGCAATGGGTTGCGATCTTGGATGACAAGACCTCCCTACGCCGAAGGCGAGCAAACTCCTGTGGGAATCACAATCTCCACTTAACACCTCGTGTACACTTCGTACATGCTCCTAACAAAAACACTATGTCTCGCAAGTGTCGTATTTGGTGTGCCAGCAACTTCAGATTCTCCCACATTCACGGAAAACTACGCCGTCAATATAGAAATGTGGTGGCGCGACATTCCATTTGTCGATCGCATTCACGCTGCAGCTGATGCTGGCTTTAAACATGTAGAGTTTTGGCCGTGGCAGGGCAAAGACCTTGACGCAATAGAAAAAGCGTGCAAAAAACGAAACATCGGAGTTTCACAATTTACTGCATGGGGATTCACTCCTGGTATGAATAATCCAAAGAACCACGACCGTTTTGTTGAAGAAATTAAAAAGGGTTGTGCAATTGCAAAACGTTTGAATTGCAAACGAATGACTGTCGTTGGAGGAAATGACCAACCGAACATGACGAAAGAAGAAATGCACCAAAATATTCTCGATGCGTTAAAACTAGTAAAACCGATTGTTGAAAAAGAAAGAGTCATGCTCATCCTTGAGCCGATGAATATTCGCGTCGATCATAAAGGCCACTGTCTGTATGGAAGCGAAGATGCTGTTCGTATCTGCCGTGAAGTTGATTCACCCATGATTAAAATTAACTGGGATTTGTATCACATGCAAATAAGCGAAGGTGATCTATGTGGACGGCTGCGTGATGGCTTCGACCAAGTTGGGTACATTCAGGTAGCAGACCATCCTGGCCGCCACGAACCTGGGACAGGTGAAATTTACTATCCCCGCGTCTTTGAAGAGCTCCGCACACTCGGCTATAACGGCCCCATTGGTCTCGAGTGTTCACCCATCACCAACGAAAAAAGCGCCATTACACGCCTAAAAACAAATTTTGTCCACTAAGTCCTCTGTGTAGTACACAGAAGAATAAAAAAAAAACGAGGTCGGCACTAGGCCGACCCCGCGAACTACCCTGCCAAGGGAGTACTGTTTATTTTGATGCAACCATTGTTGTCTTCGAACTAACTGTTTTCATTTGTTCTTTAGCTTGGTTCATTGTTGCACGTGCTGTTCGGTTTGAAGTTCGTGATGAACGATACGCTTGAGCTGCTGCTCGCATTTCTTCTTGTGCTTGCTTGTATGCAGCGTATGCACTGTTGTACTGACGTGAACCCTTGCTGTACTTTCGCATAGCTGATGCGAATGTTCGGCGTGATTGTGTCCATGAACTACGTGCTGATCGGTATGCGCTCTTTGTGTTTGTGCTTGATGCTTTTACGAATGTTACTGTTGGGTTAGCTTTCTTAACTGTTCGAGTAAGTTGTGCTGGGCGCTTAGTCTTAGGAGCTGCTGCAGCTGTTATCACGTTTGTTGTTTGAACTTCGTTTGCTTCTTCTGTTGAAGTTGCGATTTGAGTATTTTCTGTACCTGAAGCAGCTTCAACAAGTGCCTTCATGCCTGTTAGTAATTCAACGTGGAAGTTATCTACTACGTTCCATTCTGCTTTACGTTGTTCCAAAGTCATTTCTGACCAACCTTCAGTGTAAGTAGCAACGAAGGAGTATGCATCCCAGATTGCGATTCCGTTTACGTGGTGATCCGTACCATTAGCATCTGTCCATACAGCGTCTAGAGCGGATTGAACTTGATCACGCATGAACTCATCTTTATTGTGATAGTTACCAAGGCCATTTGCACTTGTTTTGAAGCGAGGAAATGCTTGAGCATACACAGGAGCTTCGCCTTGAACCATTTCGATTACTCGAGCAACGTGTGCTTGAAGGCGAACTGAATCATTTCCTACTGGGTTATGTTCGTATACGTCTGGAAAAAGTGCTGTACAAGCATCAACCAAGCGTTGAACGGAAGCTGTTGTGCTGCCTACTTTAGTGTGTGACTTCTTTGGGAATCCCCAGAAGCCGATTTTTGCGTTTGGACGAAGTGTCTTTGCATACGCAAGTTGTTCAAGGTAAGCGTTGATTGCAACATCGACTACTGCTTGGTTAGATGAATCAAGCATTGCCCACCATTGACCCTCAAGGTCAAGACAGATAGGGCCGCTGTAGTCAGCTGGAAGTGATTGATTGATCCAGTTAGCAAAGATTTCTTTATCTTCACCAGAAAGTGAACCGTCGTTATCATAATCTACAGCACCGTAAATCATTGGCTGGACATTGATGTTGTTTGAGGAAGCCCAAGCTTGAGTAAACTCACCTTGGTTGTATTCGTTTGCTGGACCCCACATTGATTCGCCACCACGACCTGAAAGTTCACGATATGAATCGTAGTAGATTGAATCAAGAAGAACAGGAGCTTGACCTTGCCAGCTCATGTCTCTATTTGGATCACGTGTTTCAGTTGCTTCAGTAGCTTGATCTTGTGAATCTTCTTGTGGAACGAAGTTTGGAACTGGGCCCCAAAGTTTCATAAGATCCAAAGCATCAGAAGCGTCAGTAACGCCGTCGTTGTTTAGATCTGTTGGGCATTCACCATGGCATGTGCCAATGTTGCTTGCAAGTAGAACGAGGTCTGTGGAGTTAACCACACCATCGTTGTTGAGGTCTGCGTTTTGGGAAGCGGTTGCGATTGAAACGGTAAGGGATGCGGCGGTCGTGGCCATCATCATTGGCAGGGTTGTCATTACTAGCTCCAGGGTTGGTGGTAAATTTCATGGTTGAGACCATCTCAACAGGTGCACCTCGTAGTCGGTTGGGTACTCATTTGTGAACCGATAATTGAAAAAAGTTGCAAATCGGCCTTTATAAGCCAAAAACCCGCTTTTATTACGTCTTTTTTCAATAGTTTCGTCTTTCAGCCAGTCCCGCCAAATGCAAAATCTACGGAGTATTCTCTTTGTCTAGGGTTGCCAAAGCACCTTTTACGTGCCTAATACACCATCGGAAAGGTAAAATACCCTCTAAAGAGCATCTTTAGATACAAAGATCACTTTTCAGCCTGTAGGGAATACTCCAAAAACACATGTCATTCGAATTGGTGTATCCCCGTGGCATTGATATCATCCGTACTGCAGGAGAACTCACATATGCACACCTATCAATTATTCATTTTATGCTCAGCTGCCATCATTACCGGATGCAGCACAACTGGAAGTACCCACCAGAACAGGATCGCAACAAAAATTGTCTCACAGGTTAACCAGTCTTCCATTGAACATCCAAGTATCGAAACGCTTTCAGAATCGTTTCTTGATAAAAGCTCCTCTTCCCCATTTTCTGGAACTATCGTTGAACTCACAGGAAGGGTCGTTGCATTCGCTTTGACAGACGACAGTTTGTACACCGTAACAATCCAAGATGGTGATTCTGAAGTTGTTTGCGTGTTTGATAATTCTATTGCTGGAAATCTAGGTGATGATCATGACATCCGCGATGGTGCAACAGTAACTGTTCGGGGACAATGCTTTGCATCAGGTCTGTTCTCCTCAACTTCATTTTCACTTGATGGTTGCAGAATTGTCTCTAAGTAATACGCAATCGATTCACATGCAAACATTGACATGTAGTCATTGTGGTCAAAACCAGCACCTCCCATCTATGCCTGTTGGATCACGACTACTTTGTTTTCGCTGTCATAAAAACCTTCATCAACATATTCCCAGAGGTATCCAAAGAACGATGGCTCTATCGCTCGCAGCGTTAATTCTATTTGTGCCAGCAAACATACTTCCAATTCTCTCGATTAGTAGTTTTAGCGGGAACAATAAAAGCACAATTTGGCAGGGTGTAGTTGAGCTATGGAGAAGCGGAACGCAGGGTATTGCTATCTTGGTTTTACTTTGCTCAATCATCATCCCACTTGCAAAAATTATTGGCTTGTTTTTCCTTTGTTTCTCTTGGAAGTTTCGATCGTCAAAACGCAACTCCATATTGCTCCGTTTCATCGAAGTTATTGGCAGATGGTCAATGCTTGATGTGTTTCTTGTAGCAATACTCGTAGCAATTGTAAAGCTCAATTCAATTGCAACAGTAAAACCAGAACCTGGACTTGTTGCATTTGCAGGAGTCGTTGTTCTCACAATGCTCGCCGCAGCAAATTTTGATTCTCGCCTACTCTGGCGCTTTAGGAAATGTTATGAATGAAGAAATGCCGTCAGCAATTGTAAAAGACGCTTCGAAGAATACTATTTCTCTAACTTGGCTAGTCCCTCTGATTGCTATCGCTGTTGTGCTTATTCTTTTTTTACGTTGGAAAATGAACCAAGGTCCTCAAATAACGATTACGTTTCAGAACATAAATGGACTCACCACAGAGTCTCCGATCCTTTTTCGTGGAACTATTGTTGGTAGAGTTGAAAATATAACACTCAACAACGATGCATCAAGCGTTCTAGTGACAGCAAGACTTAATCCATCTGCGAAATCACTTGCGAAAGAAAATTCGGAATGGTGGATTGTTCGCCCCTCTGTAACCCTTCAAGGTATTCAGGGACTAGACACCATTGTTCGCCCTCGCTACATCGAAGTAGAGCCAGGCAGCGGAGAACCATCCGTTACGTTCGTGGGTTCAGAAAATACTGTCCTGTCAAACGGGAAGCTCTTCACTCTCATTACAACCTCTGCGGATAATGTCACGGTAGGCGCACCACTTTTTTACAGAGGGATTGAAGTTGGTTCAATTTCATCGATTACCCTCTCCGAGAATGCGTCAACAGTCCAACTTAGCTGTGTTATTCAGGATTATTATGCACCGCTGATTCGTACAAATACAAAATTTTGGAATGTAAGTGGAATACATATTGATGCTAATTTACTTGGCATTGATTTCAGAGCAGGACCAATCACTTCCTGGATTAAGGGTGGTATTTCCATTGCAACTCCAAATGCAATCGGTGACATTGCACCTGAAGGATACGCGTTCACACTTGAGCAAGATGTCGATGAGGATTGGCTAGGATGGTCGCCAGAAATTGATCTATCTGGAAATTCAGCAACGAAATGACTTGTTCAAACAACTCCATCGATGCGCCTTTTGAAATACAGTGGGTTCATAAACTCCGGTTTACTGATTCTGCGTTTGCTCAAGATGGTGCTTTAGATTCGTTGCTTACAAGTTTAAACCCATTAAAAGTACTCGTCGTGATTGATGACGGAATTGTAAAACAGAACCATTCATTTGAAAACTCACTTAACGAATGGTGTGACAAAACGGCTACCGTTTTGATAAAACCAATTGTTGTCACCGGCGGTGAAGGAGCAAAAAATGATTCTTCTGTTGTAAATACAATTCTTCACGCAATCAACGACAACAATCTTTGTAGAAAATCATGCGTACTTGTGATTGGCGGTGGTGCGGTACTCGATGCAGTTGGTTATGCGGCATCGATAGCACACCGAGGTATTCCCGTCATTCGAATGCCGTCGACGACCTTGTCACAGGGCGATTCTGGCGTGGGCGTAAAAAACGGTATTAACCACTTTGGCAAAAAGAATTTTATTGGTGTTTTTGATCCTCCCTATGCCGTCGTAAATGATTCTTCATTATTGAACTCGCTCACTAATAATCACTGGCGTTCTGGATTAAGTGAAGCTGTTAAGGTTGCGCTCATCAAAGACAGTGCTTTGTTTGATGAAATTGAAAAAAACACTCCGTTGCTCCTTTCACGAGATACAGGTGCGATGGTCTCCATACTCAAACAATCTGCTGAGTTGCACCTACGTCACATTACTGAGGGTGGAGATCCATTCGAACGACTTGATGCAAGGCCACTTGATTTTGGACATTGGGCAGCACATACCCTTGAACAACTCTCAAGTTATCAACTTACGCATGGTGATGCAGTCGCAATCGGAGTATCGATTGATGTCTTGTGCAGTGTGCATCTAGGGTTCCTTGATAGAACGATTGCAAAGAGAATCATTTCACTTTTGCAAACTCTTGGGTTTCCAACACAGCACCCAGAATTGCTCAATCCTAAACTTCTCGATGGAATCGAGGACTTTCGGCAACACTTGGGGGGACAGTTAACGTTACTCATGTTGAGTGGCATTGAAGAACCTGTCGAGATTCATGAACTTGACCACAGTGTTGTTCGACAAGTTATCAACGAACTCATGTAGAATTATGACTTATATGTCAGATAACTCTATGAACAAGCAAGAAATCATTGATCAGTACTTTCAGGAACATCGAGCTAAGGTGCTCGACATCGCCGCATTTTTAGATCGAGTCGATCGTTGTCATGAAGAGACTGTAGATTTTCGAATTGCAGCACTGTTACGTTGCATAGAAGAACTTCGATCTGATCAAGAGGGACGAGCGGAAAGAATTCTTTTGCTCCTTAGTGACAAAACAACAAAGCCCGTTGAACATGCGGGTAAAAAAGGAGCTAGTGGTGCACCACCACCTAGTTCGTAATGGCATATATCGACCCACATATTCATATGGTTTCACGAACGACCGATGATTACCAGCGCATGGCTCAGGCAGGCTGTGTTGCGATTACCGAGCCTGCATTTTGGGCTGGCTTTGACCGTAGCAGTGCAGAAGGTTTTTCGGATTACTTTCGACAGCTTACTGATACCGAACCAAAGCGTGCGGCAACGTACGGCATCAATCATCATTGCTGGCTTTGCATCAATCCGAAAGAAGCCGAAGATGTGGGTTTTGCTCGCGAAGTTATTTCTATTATTCCTGACTTTCTCGATTGCGACAATGTCCTTGGCATCGGCGAGATTGGTTTAAATAAAAACAGTAAAAATGAGTTAGTTATTCTTGAAGAACAACTTGCACTCGCAGAGCGTTTGAACCAATTAGTTCTCGTGCACACTCCTCACCTTGAAGACAAACTCAAGGGAACGATGCTCATCATGGACGCCATCGATAACACTTCACTTGAACCGAGCTGTGTGTTAATCGACCACGTTGAAGAGCACACTGTTCGTGCAGTACTCGACCGAGGTTTCTGGGCGGGTATGACTTTGTACCCCGACAGTAAATGTACGCCACAAAGAGCTGCGGACATTATCGAAATGCACGGCACTGATAGATTATGGATTAATTCAGCTGGTGACTGGGGACCGAGTGACCCACTTGCAGTTCCAAAGTGCCGACTTGAACTTGCAAGTCGTGGACATGCACAATCATTAATTAACACAATCTCATACGACAACCCGCTTTCCTTCCTATCTCAAAGCGGAAAGTTTTCTGTCGAGTAATGCTTGGATACTGCACTAATGTGCATAGTGGGGATTCGTTCTTAGATGTTATTCAAAACTTAAGAACGTATTCTTCGAATGTTCAACAGAACTTACAAACACCGCTTGGTGTTGGATTATGGCTTTCGGATACAGCTTCTCGGGAAGCGGACATTCCCCTGCTCAAAGACACTCTACAAAAAAACCAGTTGCAAGTATTCACGTTGAACGGTTTTCCGTTTTCTAACTTTCATCAAAAGCAGGTTCAGCACAAAGTATACAAACCAGATTGGTCGGAAAACGATCGGCTCAAATACACCATACGTCTTGCGAAAATCCTTGCATCTATAACGGAACAAGACGAAGCGGGAATTTCCACACTTCCACTTGGCTGGAACGACGAATCGTTTACAAATGATGATTGCGCATTGCAACTCCGTCGTTGCGTAGATGCACTTGATGTAATTGAACAACAAACAAACAAATGCATTCATCTTGATATCGAAACTGAACCCGGCTGTCGATTGCAACGAAGCAGAGAACTCTGTGCATTTTTTGCAACACATTTTGAAGACGACGAACGAGCAAGGCGGCATATTCGCGTATGCCATGACACTTGTCATGCCGCCGTAATGCGAGAACGTGCAGAAGAGTGCGTCGAAAATTACAAAAACGTCGGTCTTGCAATCGGAAAAGTACAACTTTCATCGGCTATTGAATTTGATCTGCCGGCAAAAGATAACACCGCCTTCATACGCGATGAACAGACGTATTTACACCAAACGACCATTCAAACTCCAGAGGACATCTTATTCTTCGAACATTTCTCCGAAGTTCCGAGCGATATACAATCTGGCAATTGCAGAGTGCACTTCCACGTACCAATTCATAAAAAACAATTTGGAGAACTCCAAACAACCCAGCAGGACTTACTCGTTTCTATTCCCGTACTAAGAGAAGCCGGCGCAATCGACTGGGAGGTTGAAACGTATACTTGGAACGTAACGCCAGAACTACTACAAGGAGGCAAACTTGTTGCATCAATCACAGAGGAACTTGCATGGGCATCGAAGCACATAAGCCAATAAGCCAATCGCAAGCGTGGCTTGGGATGATGCGAATCAGTAATGCACCAACGGTTGTCAGCAATATCTTGGTTGGCACTGCAATTGCAATGCAGCTGCAAGGCAAATACTTTGGCTTAAATCTAAGTTACGACTTGTTATTCGCCCTTTGTGTACTTGCTGTTTACTTTGCAGGCATGATTCTTAACGATGCGTTTGATGCGAAGCACGACAAGCAACATCGCCCAGGCAGACCTATACCATCTGGTGCAATTCCAAGATCTGCAGCGTGGGCAGTAGGATTAGTCCTTCTTGGAGCTGTTTCATTTTTTGGTTTTAGGCACGGCGCGGCAAATGGACTCCTGCTCCTTGTTGCAGCTGTGCTTCTCTATACTTTTTTTCATCGATGGTTTATCACTGCAATTGTATTCATGGCACTTTGCCGCGGGCTTGTCTATCTCATTGTTGCAAATCCCGGTCGCGGAGAGGACCTTTCAGCACTTTTGACGTTCTGTTTAGCACTTGCGTTTTACACTGCGGCGCTAACTTTTATGGGTAGATTCGAAAACAAGAAGAAAGTAGATTACGCTTGGGTTACTTGGTTATTGTTGCTTCCCCCACTTTACATCGTCTGCACACACTTACCAGATGCATGGCTTGCTCTCGCTCCTCTAGCATACTTAACCTATTGGATTTGGTGTGCATGGATTGATTTTAAGTCAAACAACAAAATAGGCGGCATGCACAGAATACTCTCTGGGTTCTGTCTACTTGATTGCGTGTTCGCAACAACGCTTGAACAATATGTAATCGCTGGATTATGTCTCGTTTGCTTCTTCATTACAGTCGGGTTTCATCGTAAAATCCTCGGTACATGAAACGCGTTGCCGTCATTAATGTCGTTGGTCTAACAGAGTTGCACCTCGGTGAGAACACTCCAAATATCACTGCACTTGCTAGTGCGTCTTCTGTTACAAAGCTAATACCGCCACTACCTGCAGTCACCTGTTCCGTTCAAAGTTCTATGCTTACTGGACTTTCGCCAAAGGAACACGGCATCGTTGCAAACGGGTGGCACGAGCGAGAGACAACTGAAACGCATTTTTGGAGACAATCAAACGAAATAGTGCGAGGCGAGAAAATATGGGATGTACTGCGTAAAGAAAATGAATCGTTCACAATCGCAAACATGTTCTGGTGGTTCAATATGTACTCCACGGCAGACATCGCTGTAACACCGCGACCAATTTATTGCACAAATGGAAGAAAAATTCCTGATCTCTGGACAACACCGCAATCGCTTCGAAAAACATTGCAAAACAAATTTGGACAATTCCCCCTCTTTCATTTCTGGGGGCCAATGGCAAATATTACTTCTACGAAATGGATAGTCGATGCAACCATCGAAGTCGAATTAACACACCAGCCAACCCTCACACTTGTCTACATACCCCACCTTGATTATCCACTGCAAAAACTTGGTCCAAACCATCCAGATATTGCAAACGAGTTGCAAACAGTAGATGCAGAGGTTGGAAAACTCATTAAGCATTTTCAATCGCAAGATATCGATGTTTGCATCTTGAGTGAATACGGTATTGAAGAAGTGAACGGTGCTGTAGCAATCAATCGAATCTTACGGAACAATGGTTGGCTTACCATTCGAGAGGAACTCGGTAGAGAGTATCTTGATGCTGGATCGAGCAAATGCTTCTCTGTTCCAGATCATCAAGTTGCTCACGTGTATGTTAAGGACAAAGAACATATTGGTGAGGTTGCAAGTGTGCTTCGAAAAATAAGTGGAATCGAATTTGTATATATCGGCAAGGAACGAGGAGAACTAGAACATGACAGATGTGGCGACATAGTTGTTGTCTCTGCAAAGAACAAATGGTTTTCTCATGACTGGTGGGACGATGATGCAAAAGCACCTGATTACCAAACTACTGTGAACATACATGCAAAACCGGGCTACGATCCACGTGAACTTTTTTTCGCTGATGGGTGGCGAGGATTAAAAGCACGCATCGCACTCAAAGTGCTTATGAAAAAACTTGGAAGCAACACACTTCTTGATGTCATCACAACAGACACCACAAAAATTAAAGGGTCACATGGTCGCACGCCAGAGATGGGTGCACCATCGCCAATACTCATTGCTCCAATGTGTGCAAAAAAAGTGCCGCAGTCTCTTCCTTCTGCGGCACTTAAAAAACTTTGTTGTGAATGGATTAGTTCCCAGTAGAACTCTTCATGCTTGTCATTACAAGCACAAGGTCCATCATGTCTACAACGCCATCGGTATTAATATCACCTGTATCTGGTTCTGGACAAGCAAGTAACTGATCGTCGCAGGACGTGTCGGGGCCAAGCCAAGAACCACCCGCCTTGCCGCATGATTCTTCATCTACGATTAAGCAGCCTGTTCCAATACAACATGCGCCAATTTTTCTTCCCATCGCAACCATGTATCCACCTGTTCCCGAAATGGTGTCGTGAGCCATCGTAAATCGGCAACCCTCTTCGATTACGGTAGCGCTTCGATATCCACGATACATTGCATTTCCATTAAACATTGCAACGTTATCAGTGAATACTGAGTCAACAACTCGACCGCCACTATCATAATCGTACACACCACCACCATTATATTCGGCGCGGTTGTGATTGAACGAACACGAAATAATGCGAACATTTGAACCGAAGTTAAACATTCCACCACCGCCATAGTCGGCTTGGTTATCTTCGATTTTCGAATCACTAATAACTGGACGACCGCGGCTGTTATATAACCCACCGCCTCGTTCAGATTTGTTAGAACGTATTTTGCAGTTTTGAATAACTGTGTTACTTCGATCGCCGTTAAAAATTGCTCCACCTTGATACGTCGATTCATTACTCACAAAAATACAATTTAAAATTGTGGGGCTTGAATGCAAACAAAGAAGACCGCCTCCGACTGTTTCATTTTTACTGTACAACTCCTCGTTACCAGTCCCACCTGTTATGGTAAACCCATCAAGAATTGTACTTGGCCCTTCACCGCTCACGCACTTCACAACGCTATCTGAAAGATCCCATCCATCGAGCGTCGTCACAGAGGAGCCTTTTGTGCTTTTCACAGTAATGGCCTTACCATTAAAATTAATCGATTCGTTGTATCTTCCTGGAAGTACAAGAATGACGTCATCACCTTGTGCAAGATCAATCGCTTGCTGAATTGTTTTTGTATCCTCCGGAACTGTGATGGTCTCAGCTGTAGCCAACGGCATAAGTACTGCAACTGCAAGGGTTGCAAGCGCTGTTCTCATCGAGTTGGATATGTTCTTTTTCATGCTCTTTATTACTGTTGTAACTCTTCTGCCCACCAAGGCAAGCGTACTACTGTACCACCTTTTTATACAGAAGCGCTGATAAATCCTTTATTCACAAGCATTTCCACTTCACACTGTGCTACTTTGGGCACTTTACTCCGGCTCCAATGATTACTACCCCTATTTTGAGGTTTGGGGGGCCGATTATTCTTGGTTATAGGACTTTCAAACAACTTTCACACTCTCTTTTCTCAAAGTTCTTTCCATCTCACAGTACGAGTACTTTTGTTTCTGCGTTCGTCTTATCCTCTTTTTTTAAGCATGACTTAACGTAAAGGCAATAGAGTCATATTCAGGACCAATAAGGAGAGGTGCGTCACACTCCAATAATACACAAACAGCCCTTTTTTCTTTACAACACCGCACCCCTAAAAAGGGTCCTACTCTACATTAAACTATGCTCAGAGCATCAGACTTTCGAAACTATGGAAACACATACACAACGTATTCAAACCCTCTCTGCGACTTCTAGCGACATTGCTGCGTTCATTTTGTCTCATTTTCAAGCAAATAATTTTCGTGTGTCAAAAAAAACAGATGGATCTGAAGTAACGAATATCGATATAGAGGCTGAACAATGTGCCAAAAGTACTCTTCTTGAAGCGTTCCCTCACGATGGATTTCTTGGTGAAGAGAGTGGCGAGGTCGTAGGCTCAAGCGGGTATCGCTGGGTGATTGATCCTATCGATGGCACAGCTTCATTTGTCCGAGGCGTTCCTCTCTTTGGAACTCTTCTGGGTTTAGAGTTTGAGGGAAAACCAATCGCTGGCATTGCAAATTTGCCTGCACTTAATGAAGTCATTTCTGCTGTCATTGGCAGAGGGGCTTTCCACCAAAACGAAATCGTCGCTACTGTTTCAGAAACCAAATGTCTTGATGATTCTATGATTTGCACAACATCGTTTGATTACTACAAACAAACGATGAGTGAAAAAATATACACCACACTGCTTCAACATGCCGGCTCCACTCGTGGGTGGAGTGATTGTTATGCCTATGTGCTTCTGTGTACAGGAAGAATCGATGGTGTGGTCGAGCCACTTCTTCACCCATGGGATATTATTCCGTGGATGCCAATCATCTCAGAAAGTGGTGGAAAATATTCCCCGATTGCAGGTGGGGGCATCGCAACAAACGCAAAAATACACGACACACTCTATCATGCACTGCATGACAACAGTACCAATTAACGAAACAATTCAAACTCTTGGTGGATGCAATCGCGCATCTGCTGGTGTACACCGTGTTGCTAAACGTTGGAAAGATTCCGATGGAGATGGCGAGTCGTTCAAAACATTCTGCGAAGAGTGCTTTGTGAAGAGCGATGAAGACAGAGCGCGCTTACTTGACAGATATGAAAGCGCTATGAGTTCTATTGGAGGTCACTTGTATGAAATCGGAAGACATTTACGACGATGGACCGACCTTCGCGGTGACGAGATGCCTGCTGTAGACAATGTCATGGCGATGTTTGATCCGTGCCCCGATTTATCTGACCAGTTTTACAAACAAAAAGTCGCATTTATCGCACTGCTCAATTTCAACAGACCAGACCTCGACACAATGTTATGTGATGGAAAAAGTTGGTCGACAGACGAATGGGCAGAAGCACGGATTGGTCGAGCATTTGGCCCGCGTATTCCTGCAGAAGTTAATGATCGGGCAAGAGAACTTGAGCACGAAGCGGATATGTTTGTGAGCGAATTCCATGTACCGGTGGGTTGCATGGTCGATGTAAATGGGAAATCATGGTTCGAAAAGGACCGAAAACTCATTGCGCATTGGCTCATACGAGAAGAAATTAAAGCTGGCTATACACAAGAAGGTGGACTAGAAAAACAACGCGCGCTCTCTTGGGTCATGGCACGACATATCGAAGGCACAATTCCAAAACAAATTATGGATAAAACGTGCTCGGGGAAATGGAACCCCCAATCGAACACCGTCGACGATGGTGATGCAGGTGAGTTGCTAGGACCAGTTCGTTACGAACAATTAAACACGCAACGCTCTGTCGCGGTTGATTACGACAAATACTACGACGAACACCCAACGGCCATTGCTCGAAAGTTTGATTTAGAGCGAGAAATTCCTGAAGAAACCGTAGAGCAACTTATGATTGACCTTCTTGAGGCGCCTGTACGAAAAGAGATTGCACAACACATGTCTGACAAACTTGGAAGGCCACTTGAAGCGTTTGACATCTACCTTGAAGACATCAGTGAAGGTGCAAGCTCTGCGGAACTCGATAAAACAGTTACAGCGATGTTCAAAGATGAAACTGAGTTTCAAACAAAAATACCTGACGTGTTGCGCGGACTTGGATACACAAATGAAGATGCTGAATTTCTTGGCACGCGCGTGAATGTTGAGATTGCTCGCGGTGCTGGGCATGCAATGCGCCCTGGCATTCCAGAGTACAACGCCTGGCTTCGAACAAACCGTTTAGATGACCGACTCGGTTGGGATGGTTTTGATACAGCTATGCACGAACTTGGGCACAACCTTGAACAACTCATTTCAACACACTTCGTACCAAGACCACTGCTTCGCAACGTGCCAAACACAGCGTGCACGGAAGCGTTCGCGTTTTTGTACCAAAACAAAGCAAAAGAAGTTATCGGTCTTCCTGAAGATGATGAGGCAAAAGCATTTGCTCTCGCATCTGTGGAAGGATTACTTGCTGCGTGCCAAATCGCTGGACCATCACTTGTTGAACTGTACACTTGGCGATGGTTATACAAAAACCCTGGCGCAACGAATGAACAACTGCGCGATGAAATGTTATCCATCGCAGAAACTGTCTGGAATAAATACTTTAAGGAGTATTTTGGTGAAGATCCATACCATATTCTTGCTGCATACCAACACATGATTGGGTATCCACTCTACTTACCAGATTACACAATCGGACATGTCATCAGCCACCAGATTAAATCTCATATGCGCGGGAAGGATTTGGCTGCCGAAACGAAGAGAATTTGTTCTATCGGTCGACTCACTCCAGACCAATGGATGAAAAACGCTGTGGGTAGTGGCATTTCCGCGAAGCAACTGATTGACGATGCTAAGGAAGGAATTCAGCTGATTTAAATGGGGACAGTCCCCTGGGGACTGTCCCAGCAAAATTGTATAAAAACATTGTTTACACGTATAATTTCCCCGTTTTGATTGAAATTCATGGGGACAGTCCCCTGGGGACTGTCCCCATTTTTAGTCCCAGATGAACGTCGGACCGTATTCGCCCATTTCCTGGGTGAACCCAAGAATTGCATCATCTGCACTGTCACTCTCGTCGGTGAAAATGCCGTCTTTCGAAACTCCATCGTTTCTATTCCACCTTGATGTAATTGTTGTTCCTTCAACCCAATCAATTGAGCCGTCAGCGAAAAAGACCCAACCTCTCCAAACACCATCTGCGTCAAGAGTTCGGGAAGTCGTACCTTCCACTCCATCTTTGGGCCCACGATTTCCTAGTATTGGAAACTTTCGTGCCCTCGTGTTCCACCTTTTATCGAGTCGATCACCCCAAAGCGGCATGTGAGCATAGGAAACGTTATAGGTATAACTTAAATCTGTAGAGAAATTCGAATCCCAATAACGCGAACGGTAGTCAAGTTGTGCTGGCTCAACCCAACTCTGGTCATTTGGCGAGACGAGTTGCTCAGGCTTCGCTAAGTTTTGAATCAACAGTGCAGACCAAAAGTTTGCGGAGGTGTTATCGCGAATATCATTTGAGCGAGATAATTTGCTGGGTGTCAAAAACTGATTATCACCATTCGTCATTGCATCAATTGTCAATGCTTTTCCGAGTAACTGCAGTTGAATTTGATCTTGCATTCCCCAAACCGAACCTTTGGTTGATGTTCCATTACCCCCAGTTACTGATTTTTGAACGGATGTCATATAAATTGACATCAATACAACAATGCAAGCAAGTGTAACTAAAATTCCTACAAGAGAAAATCCGCGATAGAGCGTTGTTAACATCTCACGCATTCTACAAGATATATATTCCCAAAACTGATGTCTATTAGACACACGGTCCCCAATTACCTATCACAAGAAGTACATCGCCAACATCAACGATTCCATCCCCGTTGAGGTCTGCGATTGCATCATTAGTACCCCACTTATCAATGATTACAAGTAAATCATTCACGCCCACGATTCCATCATTGTTAAGATCTGGGCAACTTCCTACACATTGATCCACCACCTCATTGCCCCCAGCATCAAGCCACTCACCTGCAATTTGTTGAAGTGAATTGCCACAAATAATTGTATCACTCACTGTTGGCACAGCCCCACCAAACGTTTTCATTGCACTGCCGTCATACAAATTTGCCGTGTTGTTCGAAATTATACTACTAGTAATAAATGCACTGCCACCCTGAAACTCTAATCCGCCCCCTGTACTTTCAGCAGTATTGTATGAAACATCGCAGTTTGTCAAAATCAACTCAGCCTCAAACAAAAACGCTCCGCCACCTTCCCTCTGGGTGTAGTTATTCCGAATACTACTACCCATACAGGTAATAGTTGAACTCCCTGTGAATCCGCTTGCAAAAAGACCGGCGCCAAATTGATTTCCAGTTGATTCCGTAGCTGAATTATTTTTAATATCACAATCAAAAATTGAAATTGAAGAGTCTACACAGAGAATTCCCGCGCCAATGGAATACTCAACTCCACCGCCAAACAAGTCGTACACTGGAGCAGATCCATTTTGAATTGTAAAACCACTTATAACCGTTTGGCTAGTCTCGCCTTTATCACAGAGAACACCACGTCTTACTGATTCGCCGTCAATAACTGTTACTGTCGCACCACCACTACTATGTAGCCAAACAGACTTACCTTGCATATCAACAACTTGATCGCCTACACCAACATACGTTCCCGGTGCAACAACAATTACATCTCCGTCTTCTGATGCATCAATTGCGAGTTGAATTGTTTCATATTCACTCGGCACAAGTAAGATGGACCCTGGTGTTCCACAGATTCCATCTACGCAAGTCGTCGCTGTTCCATGAAACACACCTCCGGCAATTGAACACTCTGAAATACTAAACTCCGTACAGTAACTACTCAAGCAACATGCGCCTGGTTGTGCCAACGTGTCGATTGCTGCCACAACATCTGGGAAGGCGCCAATGTGTCCGCTCTGAGGATTTGTTTGTGGCAACCCAGTTTCTTCAAGAAGTGAACGTAGTACATCGGGTGAAAGTGGAAACCCGTAATGAGCCTGCGCGTACGATTGAAGAAGCATGCAAGCACCCGAAACAATCGGGGTTGCTGATGATGTCCCATTAAAGGATTCAGAGTACGTACAATTTTCTTCGTCCCAAAGATAGCCATACCCCGTCGTCGTTACACACTCGCCCCAACCCTGAAGAGTCACCCGCGAACCATATGTAGAAAAAGATAATTTACTTCTCCACGTAGACCCACAGGTAGTGTTGTACGAACCACCTGCTCCAACAATGATTGCACCCGAGTCATTTTCAGGAAGAAACGGATAGTGTCCACCGTTCCCCTGTGAAAATGGTACAGAATCTAAATCCTCATCGCCGTTTCCAGCAGCTTCACAAACAATCATTCCATTTCCAACTGCCAATTGAATTGCGTTGTAGGTCGGTTGCCACCACTCAACAGGCACATACTCACCATTTGGGCCACTCATTTGTTGTTCAATAATAATTATCGAGCCTGTTGGCATCGCATTTGTTGCTCGAATGACTGCGTTCCCAACATCCCATGTTGAACCATCGTACGCTCCGGCAAATTTTACAAAATCAGCACCGTGCGCTATTCCTGTTGTGCCCGTTCCATTATCTAATGAAGCAACAACGCCCAACACTGCCGTGCCATGATCAATTCCATAAGGGCTTACTGGAGTAAACCCCAATATTTGAACGGGTGGCAAGTCGCAATGTTGATGATCAAAATCATATTCAACGTCGCACACCTGAACACCGGCGCCAGTAATTCCATAATCATTCCAGAATAGTTCCGCTCCAACACCTCCAGATGACGAACTGTTTTCATAGCCCTGCTGTGGTTGATAGTCTGGAGGAATGGGTGGAGGTGGTGGCAATGGCGCAGCCATCGCAATTTCTACGAGTGGAGATGCATTTAACGCATCGATAATGTTCGTCGCAATTGCAGTTGCAGGAAGATGAATATAGATTCCTTGACGAGGGTCGGCTAACTCTTTTGACAACGTATTTTCTGCGATTGTCAACATCCGTTCGATTGACTCCGAATCCAGCTCGCGAGATTCTGAAACCAAGTTCGCCCCGACAAGACCTGGTATTATTTGCGTACTCTGCTTGTTCATAAAGTCAGCAATTACCGATGTAGGATTAGTGCCTTCTCGCATGCGCACGTAAATTGTGTGTTCGTCGTACCCCTGTTCAATTACCGAGTGAATTGGTTTCTCAAGCAATTTTCGTGGAGCAAGAGTGGGTGCACTAAAAGCACCTGTATTGGATAGTACAATCGTAATGCAACTCAATGCGATTAATTGTGATACGTACTCTTTCATCTCACCACGTATTCCCGAGTTGTTGTTACCGCAGGAATGCTGTTAATTGTGCCACCAAATGCATGTTATTGCAAGAGAAACTTGCATAAAGAATTTCTCAAACAACAAAAACGTTGAAAATATGAAATGCTGACGGGTCTGCGACGGGTCTGACCCACAACTGAAGAACCTAGTAGTCACTCTCAAGACCAATGGCTGTTTTGCATTAGTAAAAATACGACCTAACAGGGGTCTGACCCTAGCAGTATGAGACGAGCAGGCACGGCGTTTCGCCATGCCTGCGAAACATGAGAAAAGCGAAGTGAAGCCACGCTTCATCTTCGCTTAACGAATGGGCCGGCCCGGATTCGAACCGGGGACCGAACGATTATGAGTCGTTAGCTCTAACCGCTGAGCTACCGGCCCTATAGCCGATTCCTAAGAATCTGCTAAGAGTGGGCATGATACCCTGACTGACGTACAATGCCCAACCTTGGCTCCGGTAGCTCAGCTGGATAGAGCAACGGTCTTCTAAACCGTAGGTCGCAGGTTCGAGTCCTGCTCGGAGCGTTTCGGGGTACTGTCTATTCGTGGGTACTCGCTAGGGTCAGGTCCTTGTAAACATGTCAGAGATTTGTAGAGCGCTGCATATTCTCGTGCATCAGGTGACTGGGTAATGTATCCGCGGAAGACCAGACCCGACGCTGTCCAGCTTAACTGTCCATTCTCAGATTTTCGTTTGCGCAACAAGTTCGAACTTGCCACTAGCAATATCCTGAACTCCTGCGACAATCTGAACATACCCTTCCTTGACTGCTTCTTCAATCAAGTAAGACCGGCTTAATACAGTTGCAATCCCCTGCTCCGCGTTGTGTGCGATGCAATCGTCTAAATCAGGCGTTGGCGCAAGTGCTACCTGAGCGAACAATCCATCGACAACTTCGTTTGTCAGTGCAGCTGTCACAGCACCACAATTTGAATGCCCCATGACTACGATTAGGGTCGTGCCAAGATGGCTAATCGCGTATTCAATACTCTCAACGATTTCTGGGGTTGGTATGTTTCCAGCAACACCACATACAAACAACTTTCCTAGGGGTTGATCGAACACAATCTCTGGAGAAACTCGCGAGTCTGCACATCGAATGATTGCGGCAATAGGAGATTGCCCTGCTGCTAATGCACTTCGATTTGATGGGGGATTACTTGACGTGGTTTGGTCAGAAACATACCGTTCGTTCCCACTCAGCAATTGTTGAAGAGTTTCTTGTGGGCTCACTTCCTTGACCCCTCAAGCTTACGATCAGATATCACGTCCATGCTTGGCTTTGGGAGAGCATCTAAATGTTTTTGGATTCGAGAGAGTGTTGATTCTTCTAAAAAATAATATAACTCCACTGCTGTCGAATCGGTAAGTGGAACCATATATTCAACGTATGAATCATCTAATTCGATAGCTATTTCGTACCGTTGTTTGAGTCTGTTTTTTACAGAGTTGAACTTTTCTTCACGTAGTAGGGTTTGAAGTTCAGAAAGTTGTTCTTGCGTAAGCATGCCATCCCACGTTGTTTTTCCTGCAATTGCATCGATGCCACCACCAAATTCAATCGCCCCGGTTTGTTCAACAACATACAACACCGATTGGTGATTGCCATACATTTCAAGTTTGAGCATTGGCTTTTCTGTTTTGGTACACCCCACCAAAAATACAATCACTCCTAAAAACAATTTCATTGAACCACGCCCTCTAGGTAGAGTTCGTATGGATTTCCACCAAGGTCGTACCGAATGGGTTCTTCATACCCCTCTGTGCCTGGCTGATCTGTTGCCCAAGCATAGTCCGCTAGTAATCTAATTAACAGTGTAAAGGCTGGGTCAGCAGACTGGTTTTTGTCAATGTATCGAACATAGTTCCAGTATTTTCCATCACCGTTTACTGCAATCATGTACACAGAACCTCTGTACTCTGTATCCTCATTTGGACGTTTCAATAATTGAAAGTTCACCGTTTTGTCAGCATTTTCTGGCGTTGACATTCCCACTTGTTCAAGGAGTCTCCAAATAGAAGCGACTTGCTTTCGAGTGAGCAATCGAGTTCTTGCTGGAAGAGTATTGGGTCCCCACCCCTCTTCGTCACCATGATGCAGGGCACCATTTGGAAATACGACGTACCGAGATGATCGCATATGCGCGAGAGTATGGGGTTCTGTCGTCACAACAGTCACATCTAGCGAAAAATCACTCGGTGCAATTGCGTGTGGATCCGTTACCTGAGGCGGTGCAGAACACGCTGGCAAGAGGGCTAACGAAAAAAGCACAAGAACAATTGGTGTAAATCGACTTCTCATTGCTGCAGAATAGCTATTCTGCGGGGATGTTGGTAACTACAAACTGGATCAATGACTATTTGAAGAATGAAATCTCTGCAGATGAGCAAGCAGAACTTCTCACTGCTGCCGGATTTCCTCTTGAGGGACGTGAAGATTTGCCTGATGGAGACGTCAGACAAGACTTTGAAATGACCTCAAATCGCGGAGATTGCACCTGCCACCTCGGTTTAGCGAGAGAAATCGCCGCTCGGACTGATAATGAACTCCTCCCACCAAAATACAGTGCAGATGCGTGCGGTCCTGCTGTTGAGGATTCGGCTTCAGTCACCAATTCTGAACCAGAATTATGTCCACTCTATTCAGCTAGAGTCATTCTTGGCATCGATGTTAAAGATTCTCCAGAGTGGCTAGCAAAAAAGATTGAGAACCGAGGAGACATCCCCCGCAACGCTGTCGTCGACGCAACAAACTTCGTGCTCTTTGAACAGGGTCAACCAACGCATGTGTTTGATCTTGACAAACTTGCAGGAAACAAAATCGAAGTTCGTCGAGCACTAGATGGTGAAACTTTTTTACCACTTGGCGATGATGCCAAGCCAATAAAATTAACGAGTGCTGATCTTGTTATTGCTGATGCAGAAAAACCCGTTGCGATTGCTGGTGTTAAGGGCGGTGCCGAAACTTCAGTAACTGCAGAGACAAAGAATGTACTTATAGAGTCTGCCACTTTTGACCCCGTTATTGTGCGCGAGATGAGCAGACGACACAAACTTTCAAGCGATTCAAGTTTTCGTTTTGAGAGAGGTGTGAACCCAAGACAAGTTGAACCCTGCGCAGATCGTCTTGCTGGATTACTTTTGGGGGTTGGCGGCGGAACACTTTGCAAAGGTACTCTTACAGACGGAGCTTCACTGCCTGAACCAATCATTGCAACAATGCGAACTGAATATTGTAGAGAACGGTTAGGTAATACGATTTCTGATGAAGCAATTGTTAATCACTTGAACTCTGTTGGTTTTGAAGCCAATTGCGACAATGGCATTGTGACTGCCACTGTCCCATGTTTTCGAGGCGATATCCATCGTGAAATAGATCTTGTTGAAGAGGTTGGTCGCGTTCACGGATATGAAAAAATATGTATAGAAGATTGTGTAGAAGTTCGTGTTCCAGCATCAGGCGGTGAGGCGGATGGAAGACAAGCAATCTTAAATGCGTTGGCTGGAATGGGTTTTATCGAGTGTGTTACGCACTCCCTTGTGTCTGTCAAAGCCGCAGAGCAATTCTTACTTGATGGGCAAACACCCCTCACGATAGATGATGATCGAGCTTCTGCTGAACCAGCTCTTCGCCCTTCGCTTCTTCCAAGTTTGCTCTCCGTTCGAAAGCATAACGAAGACAATGGCGCGAAAGAACTTCGACTTGCGGAACTTGGTTCTGTCTTCGTCCTTGATGGTGATTCTCATGTCGAGCAGACTGAACTTGCGCTCGTCATGGACACCAAAGAAGATGCTGGAATATGCGAAATCCGCGGCGTCATCGATCGAATATGCAATATTTTGTCAACTAATAGCACTGTTGAAGTAACTCTACATGAAGATGCTCACTGGTTTGAGCCCGGTGGCGAAGTACTTTTACACGGTGAGATCATTGGGCGGGTTGGTAGACTTTCTTCGCAAGTACAAAAGAATTGGAATCTTCCTTCAACTGTGCACGTTGCGCAACTGTACCTTGGAAAACTACTCGCTTCATTCCCTCCTGATGTGCAATCACACGCTCTGCCCACGCAACCTGCCATCGAGCGTGACATATCACTGATTATTGATGAGGGTGTGCAGTGGTCTTCTATCCATGATGCAATTGCACAAGTAAATCCTAAACATCTTGAAAACATCTCGTTTGTTACTACCTTCAGAGGTAAAAATGTTGGCGATGGCAAGAAATCACTCACGCTTAAACTTCGTTACCGTGATTCAGAAAGAACTCTTACACACGAAGAAGTTGATGAACCAACAGCAACTGTTATACAAATGTTGACAGAGACATTCGCTGCGGAGATTCGTTCATAATGGGCTTAGGAACGCAATCCATACACAGATTTCTTGGGTCACTTGCTTCTAAAGAACCGACTCCCGGAGGCGGGACTGTTGCAGGACTCTTAGCTGCACTCTCAACATCGCTTGGACAAATGGTGCTTGCATACACAGATGGTAAAAAGAAATATGCAGAGCACGAGACGTTGCACAACGATTGTGTTTCATTTTTACAAGCAGCTTCGGCCGAAGCACTCGTGCTCGCTGAAGAAGATGCAACTGCATATAAGGCATTGAATGCCCTTTGGAAACTTGACAAGAACGATCCGGCGCGCGTTGCCGCATGGGATGACTCCCTTCAAAATGCCATCGAAGTTCCCCTTCGCACAATGGAACTTAGCAAACGAATTCTTGTGACACTGCAAACACTCGTTGGTACAACAAACGCGATGCTTGTGAGCGATTTAGTCATCGCTGCAATCCTCGCAGAATCCGCAGCACGTTCAGCACGGCTCAATGTTGATATTAATGTAAGCCAAATGGTAGAAGGTAATTCTCGCAATGCACTGCAAGAAAAAACAACTAACCTACTCGAGTCTTGCAAAACAACTTGCAAATCCATTGAGGATGCCTGCTAGGGTATAATCCTGAGATGGCCATCCCAACTGCACCCACTGCAAATATTTTTGATTCTGCTGTTTTGCAGGATATTTCCGATGGCAATCTTCGGATGACTCCAGAGCAAGCAATGCAGCTATATCAAGAGATGGAACTTACCGAACTAGGTCGGTGGGCAGACAAGCGGTGCCGCGCGCTACATGGTGATCATTTACGCACATATATAGTTGACCGAAATATTAATTACACAAATATCTGCACTGCAAAATGTACGTTCTGTGCATTTCGGCGCGATGGCCATGAGCATGATGCTTACACGCTCACCTATAATGAGTTGCTACAAAAAATACAAGAAATCGTTGACATAGGCGGCACGCAAATTCTAATGCAAGGCGGGATGAATCCTACGTTGCCACTCGAGTGGTACACCGAGTTACTTTCACAAATACGGAGTAAGTTTCCACAGGTCCACGTCCACGCTTTTAGCCCACCAGAAGTAATCGAGTTTGTGCATTTTTTTAATACGCCCGGAAATACCTTAGAAGAAAAAATTCGATTCGTGTTAACCGAGTTACAAGAAGCGGGGTTGGATTCCATTCCGGGCGGAGGTGGAGAAATTTTCGCCCCAGCAGTTCGAGAAAAAATTGGTCTCGGAAAATGCAACGCAGAAGTTTGGCTTACCGTCATGCGAGTCGCACATGAACTTGGCATGAATACGAGTGCAACGATGATGTTTGGACACATCGAAGGTATTGCCGATCGTATTCATCACATGGATCTTGTACGAACATGGCAAGATAGTTCCATCGCTGATTTTGGATTACAGGGCGGAGGTCGATACAACGCATTTGTTTCATGGCCATTCCAACCAGATAACTCTCCACTTGGTCGCGTAAAAGAATGGGAATACGCAGATGAAAATCCATTCCCGGGAGATGTCGTTGCAAAACTTGATGGTTCCGGAACCAAATCCGAACACGCTGAGTTTGGAAGGCGATTGCGACTAGCTGGCTCAAGTTCATACTTGCGAACTCAAGCGCTGAGTCGGCTTTTCCTTGACAACATCTACTCCATTGGTTCGAGTTGGGTAACTATGGGGCCCGCCATTGGTCAAACCGCCCTGTTCTATGGTGCTAACGATCTAGGCTCCGTTATGCTCGAAGAAAATGTTGTGAGTGCAGCGGGCACAACATGGTGTCTTGATGAAGCAAAATTGTGCCGAATGATTCGCGAGGCAGGTTTTACCCCAGCAAAACGTGATAATCGATATGACCTCTTGCAGATTCACAATGACGACAATGCTCCAGACAAGCAGGTTACTGATTGGTCGGGGCTAGACAAAGATCGTCTCGTCTCGCATACTAAAGACTGTAGCAAAGTTACGTTAACGACGGGTCTGTGACTGGTCTGCAACGTGTCTGACCCTAGCAAAAAACTATTCTTCAACAACTTCTTCTTCTACAGGAGCAACTTGCGATGATTGTTGTTGCATCTGCTGTTGTGCTTGCTGCACTGCTGTTTGAGTTTTTGCAACAGCGGGTGCGACAATCGCAAACATCATCATTGAATACCCGCCGCACACGAAAATAAAGATCAGCAATGGCCCAGTCAATGATGCAAATGATGCTCTTCCACCGTGTACCCGTTGCCCCTTTGCAATCATATTTGTCGTCGAAACAAGCCACCAGATAAACGCTATAAAACCGCCACAACATGGGACAATCCCAACAATAGACGCTCCGCCACCGTAGAGAACCGCTTGCATTGTTCTTCGAAGTGTGAAGTTGCTGCCTCCAGTTACTTGCAGTAATACATGTGTAATCAACGCCCACAATATGGTGTACACCCCCACAAAAATAATTGTGAAAAAAAGTTGAAAACCAAAAATGAGAAGTACTTCAAATCCTGACGGAACAACTGGGAGTTTGCTGGTGAAAGAAATGAGAAAAAATAGGAGAAGTGTAACAAACCCCGCAAGAATCATGACGAGCGATGTCGTAATGAAAAATTTCCATGCGTTCCACAATGGCTCTTGGATTGGAACTCGACTGATTGCAATTTGTGGTTTCGTCATCACGAGCCAAACCGTCGAAAAGTATCGTGTGAACCAGTTGCCCGCTGCTTGTTGCAACGGGAGCAATGAACCAAAAGACGCTGCATCTTCTCCGTCAATTGGACGAACGATATACAAATCCAATCCTACCGAAAGTCCGCACGAATGACATTGCTCTATAGAGTCTCTAGGTCTACCCGTGGGTTCCTCCCCACCTATTCCATGGTCACAGTGTGGGCAATGGAAGAGAACTGTTTTTTTTTCAAATTCAAAATCAGTGAGTGAAAAATTCGTTCCACACTCCGGACAAGTTCGCCCAGTGCAATGCAATAGTTCATAATCACATGCTTGGCATCGCATTTGTGCGTTCAATCCTCTGGAGCGTTTTCGGAAACCATCTTTCTAAATTGATTTTCAAGTGAGTGTGTTATCACACCGACCTTTCCACAACCAATCACCTTGTCACCAACATGGCTCACACCTATTACTTCGCACGCAGTTCCTGTTAAAAAAACTTCATCGGCATCAAAAACTTCATCAAGTGTTATAGTTCTCTCTATCACTTCATACTCTAACGCTGGAGCGATATCATCAATAACTAACTTGCGTGTTATTCCGTTCAATATTCCTGCAGAAACAGGCGGTGTTGAAATTTCGCCATCTTTAATAACGAATATATTATCTCCCGTACACTCTGCAACTTCCCCAGCTTGATTTAACATCAACGCCTCAAGCACACCTTCATCAATTGCTTCAATTTTTGCAAGAATGTTATTGAGATAATTCAAACTCTTTACTTGTGGATCAAGGCATTCGATTGGCACCCTTGGGCGCTTTGCGACAATAATCGACATGCCATCCTCATACATTTCAGTTGGATACAACTTAATTTTTTCAACAATCACGAACACGGTTGCAGTTGGACACAAGAATGGATTCAATCCAAGCGTCCCCTTTCCGCGGGTGAATACGAGTCGAATGTAGCCATCTCTTTGTTCATTGATAGCGACCGTTTCACGAATAATCTCTTCCATTTCATCAATGGTATGCTGAGGTTGCAACCGAATAGCCGCAGCTGATCTAAACATCCGAACAACATGCGATCGCAATTTTAAAATGCGTCCGTTGTATATTCGAATACCCTCAAAACAACCGTCGCCATAGAGCAAACCGTGATCAAACACGCTCACGTTCGCCTCGGAAGACTCTACAAATGTACCATCAAGCCAAATTTTAGACATCCGCGTATTGTAGCACCCCTGTAACCATCAAAAGAACGTGCGCCTTTCTATCTATACGATCGCCCCAGTATCTCAACGGCATCAATAGAGTAAATTTTCCAAAGCCCTTGCTCATCTGGCATCACGATAAGCCGCCACCTCGATGGAACTGTCCCAATACCGGACACCCTGCTTAATAATGAGAGTTCAACGAGCACATCGTCACTCCTCTCAACTGGCTGAAATCGGAGTATCGTGTTGTATTTCAAGGGATATTTTGAATGCAACCTGATGATACTCGCTTTAACACCTTCAGCGCCAGCTTCAGAAATACCTTCCCAATTCTCAACTAGCACAACCTCAGGATGAACCTCCTGAAGAGCAGAAGAAATATCTTCTTCTTCAACTGCGCGCACAAAAGCGTATACGACCCGTTTTGCATGTTCTGTGGGTGTCTCTATGACAAGCCCGATAGTACACAGAGCAAGTGCGAGCAAAAAGAATGCAACCCCTACTTTAACTCGAAGCATCTTTCCATCACGCAGTCCAGTCCAACTCAAGGCGAATGAAATCGATGTAAGCATGATAAATGCGAGCCACGGATGTTCTAAAATAAATCTCATACAGTAGTGATGATGGGCTTAGTTTTTTGTAACCCCATTGTCTGATTGGTCTGATGATTGCTTATCCATCATCGATAACATGCGATCCAATCGAGATAACTCAGATAGCACTCGTCTCGAGCGTTTTTCACTTGACGGCTCAGAAAGCAATTCGTAACGAAGCTCTGCATCATCGAACACTGAGCAACCAATAAGTTCAAAAAGTGCTGAGTTTGATAAGCCCGGCTCAACTACCCAATCCACAATTGCTTCATGATTTTCAAGCCGCTGCAAGTTGGGGCGATGAAGCATGTGCAATAGTTCAACTCGGAATATTTCATCAAGCTCCTCTTCATCACTTTCGAGCGGTTTCAACTTTGCTTTTCTATATAACAACTCACCATCTGGTTTTATTTCTTCAATAATCGTTGCACGACAAAGACCATACACCATCATGTTGTACCCATTCGTTGCTTTTTCGTGCTGAACAATCTGCCCTAAACACACAACATTTCTAATCGGTGAAAGTTCTCCAAACGATTGGCTCTTTGTCATGTCTTCATAGGTTGCAATTGCGATTTGACCACTGCCATCCAGCGCGTGATCTGTCAGCTGACAATACTTCGGTTCTAACACTGAGAGTGGCATAATGGCGTGGGGCAACAGCATCGTTTCGGGCAATGGGAAAATTGGAAACGTTTGCTTAAAATGTACTGCAACAGATTCAGTCATATCAATAAGATGATACGCCACAATTTTGCATTTCAACTTAAAACCTGCCTTTTTTCTTTGGATATTTCATTGAAGAAACAACACTAAAAAGGTTCTACGTTCCATAAATTACGCTTTTGTAAGTGCTGAGCCCCGAAGACCAACCACTGCACGCTGCAAACTTTTTCCAGGACATGCCGTAGCAGCCCATTCTTGATGCGTTCGCACTCTGGACATCGGAACATTGAACGTATTCATTAGTGTTCGCAGTGTCGTATTAATTGCTGCTGTCTGTGCGCGGTTTACAGATTGACGTTCGTAATTTCCAAGAACAACAATGCCAATATTTCCCTCGTTCTTCGCTTTGACATGCGCACCCTGCCATGTCAATGGACGACCCTGCCAGAGCCGACCCGCAGGGTCAATTGCAAAGTGATATCCAATGTCACCCCACCGCCCACCATCTCGGCGGAGGTGTGATTTTCGGATTGTTTCAAGCCTTGATGCAGCGGAGGATTTAGAACTCGATGTAAAAGAAGACATCCCATCGTGATGAACGGTGATATACCGTGCGGGTAACATGCGGTTCATGTGCCGTGGAATCGGGCTTCCCTTTGCCCATGAAGAGCGAGAAATTGCTCCGAACGACTGGCTTGACACAGGCAATACAGGTTGTTCGGTCTGAACTGCGAGATCAGACGGTGTTGAGGCAGTCCAGATTGGGCTTGGAAGTGTTGATGTTATTTTTTTTGTTCCACATCCAACCAACGTCATCGCACTTGCAACCAAAAAGGCACGTCTTGCAAGCACGCTTTTGGAGCAATCATTTTGGTTTGTATCTTGGGATTCAAAATGCATAATATATGTACACAAGAGTGTATCGTCGACCTACTGCCTGTGGCTCCAAAAAGGGGAAATGAAGTGCACTATCTTCAGAGAAATGCGGGGCATTATCGGTGTTAAAAAGGTATAATAATCATTCTGTGGTAAGCGCCTCAATGTTCGGGTTTTTTCCACATAACGAGCATTTTTTCGCATTATTCGAACACGATAGAAACACACTTTATGGCAACAGCAGACACATACACCTCTGAGCAAATTCAGGTACTTGAAGGACTCGAGGCGATTCGTAAAAGACCGGGAATGTATGTTGGTGGCACAGGCCTAAATGCCCTTCATCACCTTGTCTATGAATGTGTTGATAATGCCATTGATGAAGTCATGGCCGACTTCGCTACTACGATTACTGTTCGGATTGGGGTTGATGGTTCGTGCACTGTTGTTGATGACGGCCGTGGAATGCCTATCGATAACATGAAGAGCGACAATCCACTGATTGATGGTCGCCCTGCTGTCGAAGTCATCATGACACAATTGCATGCGGGCGGCAAGTTTGACGATAATGCATATAAAGTTTCTGGCGGTCTTCATGGCGTAGGAGTGAAATGTGTGAACGCACTTTCAGCCTGGACTGTTGTTGAGGTTATTAAAGAAACAGAAACTTGGATGATTAGTTTTTCTCGTGGAGAAATTAACAAACCACTTCATAATATTGAAGATTACAAAGGCAAAAAACGTTCGACCGGAACACGCATTTCGTTTTTACCAGACTCGGATATTTTCCCAGACACTGAGTTTCGTTTCGAGTCTCTTGAACACCGACTTCGCGAACTTTCATTTCTCAACCCAGGTGTTTCAATTCGCCTAATCGACGAACGAGTAGATAGTGAAGGCAAAATTCGGGAAGAAACTTTTTACAGTAAAGACGGTTTATCGGATTACGTTTCATTCATCAATCGAGGAAAAAACGAATACAGTTCGCCAATTGGCTTGATGCATACTGATGAAGAAACAGGTATCTCATGTGATATTGCGATGCAATATACAGATGCAACAAGTGAGATACTTCTAGCATTTGGCAATAACATCGTGAACCCAGATGGCGGAACACACGTTTCAGGATTTAAAACTTCGCTCACTCGAACAATTAATGCATACGCAAAACGATACAAGTTGATTAAGGGGTTAACTCCGACGGGAGATGATTTGCGAGAGGGTTTGACTACTATTATTTCTGTCAAGTTGGCAGAGCCTCAATTCAACAACCAAACAAAAGAAAAACTTTTGAACCCCGAGGTTGAAGGAATCGTTTCTTCCCTTGTTTCCAAACTCTTGGGCGCTTGGCTTGAAGAACATCCAAGTGAATCAAAGAAAATCTGCTTGAAGGCAATTCTCGCCGCTCAAGCTAGAGAAGCTGCAAGAAAAGCTCGCGACCTGATTAAACGAAAAGGCGCACTTGAATCTGGCGGCATGCCACAAAAGCTCGCCGATTGCGTGACTAATGATGTCGACCGCTCCGAGTTGTATATTGTGGAAGGTGATTCTGCGGGTGGTTCTGCGAAAGGTGGGCGTGATCATGACACACAAGCCATTTTACCACTCAAGGGTAAAATTCTAAACGTCGAAAAAGCTCGCATTGATAAGGTTCTTGGGTTTGAAGAGATTCGAATTTTGATTCAGGCACTACAGTGTGGCATTGGTGAAGATTTTGATATTTCGAAATTGAGATATGGTCGTGTCATTATTATGACTGACGCAGATGTTGATGGTTCTCACATTCGCACCTTGCTACTGACGTTTTTCTTTAGACAAATGAGTGAACTTGTTCGCCAAGGGAAAATTTATATTGCACAGCCACCGTTGTACCAAGTCACTCGAAACAAAAAGAGTTTCTATGTAAATAGCGAAAATGAAATGACGTCTCTGCTTATGGAAATGGTCATTGATTCTTCAGCGCTAATTATTCGTGACAGTAACAATTCTGAAATTCGAAGAATAGCCAAAAATGAACTTGGAAAAGTAGCTAAACAACTGTCAAGATTATCCGACCTCATCGGCATTTCAGAACGTCGCGGTACTCCTTTTACAAAGTTGCTAGATATGAGAGAAGACGATCCAGAAAAGAAGGATCGACTTCCCCGCTTCCGAGTAGTTTGGCCAAACAACGAAATCGTGTGCTGGAGTGAAGAAGACGCTAGAAAGGTCATCAGCGAGAATGATCTTCTTCTTGACGACATGAATATAGAAGTAGAAAACGGAAATGCTTCTCGTATCGCTGCACTTAGAGAACTTCACGAAAATCGTGAGATTGATGTCTTAATTGAATCACTCTTTGAATTTGATATTGACATTAATGATTACTTCCTTGCTCAGGAAGAGACAGTAAGTGGCGAAAAACTTACAACAAAGTATGCATGGATTGTCGATTCCGGTTCTGACAAAGAAGAAACCATCGATGTTCCTAACGTCCCAAATATTCTGGATTCCCTTCGCCAAATTGGTCGGCGTGGAATCGAAATCAAGCGTTTCAAAGGTCTAGGTGAAATGAATCCCGAAGAACTTTGGGACACCACGATGGATCCAGAAAAGCGAACACTCTTGCGAGTTGCTTGGGATGCCGCCTCTGATGCAGATCAGTTATTCACAACATTGATGGGCGAGCAAGTAGAGTGTCGCCGAAAATACATCGAAGACCACGCACTCGAAGTGAAGAACCTCGACATCTAACAAAAATTTAAACACTGCGTTTTTTCTCCCACCTGCGAAAAGACATAATTAGCTCAGAGCCAATTAATGGTGCAGACAAACCCAACATGCCTTTTTGAGTCATTACGCGAAGCGCTTTTTCTTCCACCTGCTAAATGGCATTATTAGCTCAGAGCCAATTTATTTAATAAATTGGCTCTGAGCTAATTAATTTGAGCGAAAGCGGTGTCGCGGAGGCGACAGGCATCGCATTTGCCGCAGGATGCGCCTTCATTATCTGGGTCATAACAACTTTTGGTCATCGAATAATCCACTTCGAGTTCCAAGCCCAATCGAATAATCTCTACTTTTGTCATGTGCAACAAGGGAGCATGAATAGTGAATCGATCACCTTCCACACCCGCCTTGGTCGCAAGGTTTGCCATCGCTTCAAAAGACTCTATAAACTCCGCTCGACAGTCGGGGTACCCAGAGTAATCGAGTGAGTTCACTCCAATAAAAATATCTCTCGCTCCGATAGCTTCAGCAAAGCCAAGTGCATGACTTAGGAAAATTGTATTTCTCGCTGGAACATACGTCACAGGAATCCGCCCTTCATCGACACCATCTTTCGGAACATCGATGTCATCAGTTAATGCAGATCCACCCCAGATAGACAAGTCTATTTCTGAAACCACATGACGTGAGACTGTCAAATGCTTTACGATTTCTTTCGAAGCATCAATTTCAGAACAATGTCGCTGCCCATACTTGAAAGTCAGTGCGTGACATGCAAACCCTTGACTCTTTGCAATTGCAAGAGCCGTTGTTGAATCCAAGCCACCCGAAAACAAGATCACCGCGGGCTTACCCTTTGTCATCGTGCAACACGTCATTTTCGCGAGGATTTGGCAACTTCTTGTTCAACTCTTCAAGCAACAACCTAGTCTCATCATCAATATTTTTTGGTGCAACGATATGTATGACTGCATAGAAGTCACCCTTGTTGCCATTTTTTGATTCACAGCCCTTCTCGCGAACTCGCAATCGAGAACCACTTGAAACACCAGGAGGAATCGACACATCAACTGTTCCCCCGAGTGGCAGTGGCAAAGTAACTTTTGTTCCTAGCGCTGCTTCAGAAATATTTAAGTCAACATCCATATCTACATCAAGACCATGTCGTTGATACAACGGATGCCCGCCAACCGAAACGGTCACAATCATGTCTCCTGAAGGACCGCCCATCATGCCTGGAGCACCCTTACCCTTGAGACGAAGTTTTGACCCACTTTCTATTCCTGCTGGAATTTGAAGGCTCACCGATGCATCACCAACCCGAATGTCTTCCGTCCCCCCTTTGAGTGCTGTCATAAAAGTAACAGTAATTTCGTGCGATTGATCTTGACCCTTTGCCACCTGTTGTTGCCCACCGCCAAAAGGTGATCCGCCGCCACCGCCACCAAACGCAGATCCAAAAATATCTGAGAAATCAACTGTTTGGCCATAGCCGCCGCCACCTCGTGAGCCTTGAGACCATCTTGGGTCGGCACGAAATCCACCGCCTCCACCAGGACCTGCAGACCCAAATTGGTCATACATTTTCCTTTTTTCTGCATCAGAAAGCGTGTCGTAGGCCTCTTGGACCTCAGCGAACTTCGTCGCTGCGTCATCTGCTTTATTCACGTCTGGATGGTATTTTCTTGCCAGTTTCCTATACGCCTTACGAATTTCATCCGCAGTTGCGCTTCGTTCAACGCCAAGAAGTTTGTAATAATCGTTCGATGCTGCCATAATTCCTCATGTGAAAGTGGCAGTATACCCTCGTCCACTTACGGGTATCCTGTACGAAGTAACTATGTCAAAAGTTCACACATCTGAGCCTGGAACAATGTCAATTGGAGACCACCTAGAAGAACTTCGAAAACGAATAGTTTGGTGCATCATTCCACCTCTTCCGCTCGCTATTTTCTTCTTTTTAGTTGCCGATTCCATCGTTCGATGGTTTTTAGTGCCGTTGTACACCGTGCTTGAAGAACACGGACTCCCTACCCAAGTGCAAGTTCTTAGTCCACCGGAATTTCTCATTGCAGAAATGAAAATAGCTTTTGGTGCGGCTGTCCTTACTGCTGGTCCGTGGATTTTATATCAACTTTGGAAATTTGTATCCCCAGGCCTTCACCACCACGAGCGCCGTTTTGTTTTCTTCCTTATACCGTTTAGCACGTTACTTGGAATTCTTGGCTTAGCTCTGATGTACTTCGTCATGCTCCCCGTCATTCTTGATTTCATGGTCACACTTGCTGGTAATGTCGAAATGAACACTGCATCCATTTCGGTTGGTGAAAGTATGTCTGATATTGTGTATCCGGTACTTAGTTCAAATCCAGAAGTAGCAAGTGTTGGTGACGCGTGGATAAAGATGCCCGAAGGTGTGCTCACAGTTGCCATCGAATCATCAGAAATAAATACACTCGACACACTCACAATACCCATGAGCCACGGCTCACTTATCTCTCAACAATTTCAACTCAGCAGTTACCTGGGTTTTGTAATCTTGTTGATGTTTGCGATCGCTGTTGCATTTCAACTTCCGATGGTCATGCTCCTACTCGGTTGGCTTGGTGTTGCGAAACCACAATGGCTTCGACAAAATAGACGATATGCATTACTTATTCTCGCAGTAATCTCAGCACTGATTACTCCGCAAGATATTATTTCAATGCTCATGATGCTCGCTCCACTGTATTTGTTATATGAACTTGGCATTCAACTCATCGTTTGGGTTCCAGTGAGCCGCGTTGCCGGTGACCGCGAAGATGAATGATGCAGAGATGATGCAACAAGCGATATCACTTGCAAAGCAAGCGGCATCGCTCGAAGAAGTCCCAATCGGAGCAGCCATTTTTTACGATGACGAGCTTGTTGGAGAAGGATTTAACACGAAAGAAACAACCTGTAACCCAACAGCGCATGCAGAGATGAATGCCATAGTCGATGCTTCAAAAAAATTGGGCAGATGGAGAATGCATGGGTGTACCATCGTAGTCACGCTTGAGCCCTGCCCGATGTGTGCAGGTGCAATTGTAAACGCTCGATTTGATAGAGTAATCTTTGGAGCAAGTGACCAAAAATCTGGTGCGTGCCGAACGCTTTATAAAATTACGGATGATCCTCGTCTCAACCATCGATGTGATGTACTCGGAGGAATTCTTGAACAAGAGTGCGTTGAATTACTTCAAGATTTTTTTAAACCTCGCCGGTAAGAAGATACTGTATAACGACTGTTGCATAGCTTCCTGCGGGTAAGTCGAATTCTATTTTTACATACTCACCGATCGAATCAGAACCTGTTGATGCAATCGGATTTTCAACCTGTACTCGCAACGGTCGTCTTGCACCCTTTGCAATTTTCTTCATGTTTGCAAGATGCACTTCGTTCACACCAAACGAAACCAGTACTGATTGCTCAAGTTCTAGCACCTGCTCAGAAGGCAATCGCATCTTTGCTCCCCAAAGTGGGCCGGAGGGAGCAATTGCAAATGAACGTACGCGTTCCAAAATATCACTACTCTCAACTTCCTCAGCAGTAATTTCAAATGTACGCCCACCACCTTCCTTATTCCACACAAGGTCACCATCAAGAATGGTGTCCCATGTTTCATCTCGTTGCCTTTGGTGAAGTACTTTATTGAACAGTGCAGATTGAAAGGCGTTCACCCACAATTTGCGAACTTGTTTATGAATTGTTTTACATGCTTGTTGTGCCGTTTTTCCTTGGGAGAGCGCTTGCAAAACGTTTCGCGCCGCGGGTTGCCCAAAAGGCCAAGCATCAAGTGCTTTTTGAAACGCGCCATCTGTAGCAAACTCATTGTGCCGATCTTCGCCCTGAAGAAGCGTGCTCACCACTGCATCCCAATCCCCAAGAATAATAGCGAGCCCAAGCGAGTGATTATTTCCAGAGTTTCCAAATCGCTGGGGACCAAACGCGTTTGGCAAACCAGTTTTTTTTAATACATCCAACCGATCCTCAATGAGTTTAAAAGCATGCTCCTTTACTTGTCGAATAAGAATAGAAAAATGGTTCCCCAAAAGATGCCCCAAACGAAGCTTGTTTGTGTGCCATGAAGATGATAAAACTTCAACCGAGCCAATTGTTTCTGGAGCTATTAATTGTTTTCCTGGAAGATGTACAGAAACAACTTGTGTCGTAACTGCTCGTAAATCTTTTCTCCCCGCTGTTCCGACTGATCGATTTGGAACTCCAAACTCCTTCGCAATTTTACGAACAAGTTCATCATGCGACATGTTTGTCTTGCGAACTGTTACATACAGATGTTCGCCCTCGCCGCACGGTTCGTACAACGGACGTTCCTCGACTATAAAATCATCCGGAGATGATTTTATTGCTCCATGTAATACTACTTCTTGTTTATTCCCAACCAAAATCTTCAGGTGATTCAAACGAATCGATATCTTTCTCGACTTCATCGAGCACGCGTTCGTCAACATAAATTGGCACTTGCATAGCGACGCCAAGTGCAATCGCATCTGATGGGCGACTGTCAATAACATGCTCAGTACTACCCTGCTTTACAAACAACTTTGCATAAAACGTGCCGTCTGTTAAATCGTCGATCAAAATCTTCTCAAGTGTACCACCTAAATTTTGTATCACCTCTGCAAGTAACTCGTGCGTCTGGGGGCGAGGGGGCTCAATGCCTTTTAGACGACGATCAATTGCGTACGCTTCTGGCTTTCCAACAACGATAGGGAACGTCCTTTCACCTCCAACTTCGCAAAGTTCGATGAACTGGGCATCCGTAATTTCTCGGATAAGTATTCGTGATAATTCCATTCTCACAGCCATTGGTAACACAACTCCAATCCGTATCATACGCCCCTTTTTCTATCGATTTAAAGTATCATTCATGCTATTATCCGGATTAACGAATAAAGGCATTTTTCATGACAAATCAAACTCACACATTTACCTCAGAATCCGTCTCTATGGGCCACCCAGACAAGGTTTCTGACCAAGTTTCAGATGCAATCCTCGATGAAATGTTGAAGGCTGATCCAAATAGTCGCGTAGCCGTTGAGACGCTTGTCACAACTGGGCTCGTAGTTGTTGCTGGTGAAGTCACATGCGATGGCTATGTCGATATTCCAAAAGTTGTTCGAGAAACGATTCGACGCATTGGGTACACAGATGCAACACTAGGTTTTGATGCTGATAGTTGCGCTGTTATGGTAACTCTCGACCGTCAGTCTCCTGACATTGGTCAAGGTGTTGATACCGATGCGGGGCTCCACAAGGAGCAGGGTGCAGGCGATCAAGGATTGATGTTTGGTTACGCTTGTCGAGACACTAACTCCTTCATGCCTCTTCCAATAGATATTTCACACCGACTTGTTGCTCGACATGCCGAGGTACGCCGAGAAGGAATCATTCCAGAATTGCGACCAGATGCAAAGAGTCAAGTCACCGTTGATTACGATGGCAATGAACCAAAACGAGTTTCAGCTGTTGTACTCTCGACACAACACGGGCCAACATGGTCTGAAAACCAAGAGGGCTTGTCTGACGCTGTCATCGAACACATTATTAAACCTGTTCTTGGAACATGGTGGAACGATGATATTGTTGTGCATGTAAATCCAACTGGCAAATTTGAAATCGGCGGACCGAAAGGCGATTGTGGTCTAACCGGTCGAAAAATTATTGTTGATACTTATGGTGGTCGTGGACGACATGGTGGCGGTGCATTTAGTGGCAAGGATCCAAGTAAAGTCGATCGGTCTGCAGCATACATGGCACGCTACATTGCAAAAAATATTGTTGCAGCAGACCTTGCAGATTGCTGCGAGATTCAACTCAGTTACGCCATCGGCGTTGCGCAGCCCGTTTCAGTCTTTGTTGATTGCCAAGGCACAGCAAAAATTGATGAAGGTGTTTTGTCTGAGCTCGTTCGGAAAAACTTCGACCTCACTCCAAGTGGAATTATTGAATCTCTTGGCCTGCTGTCTCCAATTTATGCTCACACTGCATATCACGGTCATTTTGGTCGAACACCAGATGAAAGTTGCGTAGGTTCATTCTCGTGGGAGCGAACAGACAAAGCTGCTGCCCTGCGTGCCGCATGTGATTGCACTGCAGCAACAAACTAATGAGCGCCGATCTACGCGGTGTTGTTTCTCAACGAATCGCTGCTGAATTCAAACGCTTTCCAAGCATAGACCCAACTCCCCTGCTTGTTGATTCTCTTGATTATCGAGACGCAGGGCTTGCACGGGCAATTGACCACGCTGTCCACCGTCGATGGTATTCACTCTCTACTGTCATAGCACACGCAAGTAGTCGAAAACTTCATACTCTAGATTCACCTGTTGGCGCTACCTTGCTAGTTGGAGCTGCACAACTTTTGTTGCTAGACCGCATTCCAGACCACGCTGTTATTCACAGCGCCGTCGACTGGATAAAGACAAAAGGTGAAAGACCTCGAGCTGCTGGATTCGTCAATGCGGTGTTAAGAACTATTACACGCTTCAGAGGTGAAAAAGTTTCAAGTTGTACTACAGGCAACCCAAAACATTTTTTACGTGGTGATGGAACTTCTTGGAATTTTAGCGAATCTGTTTTTGAAGACGACATCGCAACCCAACTTGGGTTTTCAAAAAAATCATGGAAACGTATGTTAGAAGAACTCGGGCAAGATATTGCACTTGAAGTTGCAATGAACTCTCTTGTTGAACCACCAATTATTGTGACGTGTCCACCAGAAGACTCGCTGCCAGATTCTATACTTCCCCACGAACTTCATGGGTTCGGAATCGTTCCTCCTGAAGTTGATCTTAGCGAACTTTTTATTTCCAACAAGAATCTCCGGGTTCAAGATCCTACTTCTGCGAAATCACTCTCGCTTGTAGAATCTTTACAACCACAGAGAGTGCTTGACTTGTGCGCTGGTCGCGGAACTAAAACAAAGCAACTCCGTTCTTTATTTCCAAATGCGATGATTGGCGCAACAGAGCCAAACGACAGTCGAAGAGCATCGCTTCTTGAAATTGCAGACGAATATTCCATCAAGGTATTCACCCCCGAGACTGAGGGTCCGACTGAGCCGTTTGATTTGGTGCTTGTTGATGTGCCCTGTTCCAACAGTGGTGTATTTGCCCGCAGACCAGAAGCGAAGTATAGATACAACAAGGCGACCATTGACTCGGTTATAGAACTTCAAAGGACTATTCTTAGCGAAGCAACAGAGGTTCTCCAAGCCCGTGGGCACCTACTTTACGCAACATGTAGCATTGATGATGCTGAAAATGAAGCACAAGCGAATTGGCTTACAACGAAGCGTAAACTTTATGGTTGTGACCAAATTCGAACGCTTCCATCAGGTCAGCCCAATTCAGACCCCGCAACTTGGCACGATGGAGGATTTGCCACCCTCCTTCAGGCAACTTAGTTCTTGGCAACAGGTGCCTGTATTGATACAATCATCCTCTTGCCTAATCCTTAAATGGATAGGAAGAGAGACAACAAAATGAACCTCATTGACCTACTTCAAGAAAACACGATGCGAGCGCCCCTTCACTCAACCGATCGGCACGGTGCTATTAGTGAACTTGTTGATATCCTTGCGGATGTTGATTGTATTTCAGATGCACAAACGATTAAGGAACTTGTTTGGGAAAGAGAGTTGCAACGAACGACTGGGATAGGCGAGGGGCTTGCAATTCCACATGGTCGTTGCGATAAACTTGACAAAATGGTTATGGCTATGGGACGACCATCTACACCGATTGACTTTGCTAGCCCCGACAAGCGCCCCGTCGAACTCATCATTCTATTAGTTTCGCCAACAAACAACACATCTGACCATATTCAAGCACTTGGCAGAATTAGTCGCCTTATGGTTGACAGATCATTTCGAGAAGCTGCATATTCAACCGAAAGTGCAGCGTCGTTATATACGCTGTTTCAAGATACGCTCAACTCTTCAACGGTGTAATTCCAAACTTACTGCATGTTCTTTCTGAACTTGTTCTGCTATTCGAATTGCGTTCTGCGCTTCTTCTTTATTTCCAGAACGGTCAAGCGCTCGGGCATACAAAAGCCACCAACTCGGATCTTTTTTGTTTTCTTCCAGTAAATGCTGCATGATTTGTACTGCTTTGGTTGGAGAACCATGCTCCATTTCTAATAGTGCAAGTTGGATTCTCAATCGCGTCGCAAGAGGATTTTTGCCAACCGCTACTCGAGAGATTCCAATCGCACGATCAAACATACTGCTCCGCTTCGTCCATCCAACATAATCTTCCCAAACAGTTTTCCAATCTGGGTTGCTCTCAAGGCGTTCCGAATAAAACCTATCGATTGGATTAAATTGAGCGTGTTGTTGAAGATTTTGACCAAGTAACATTGTCGAATGTTCGTCTGCTCCCACTCTTGTATCAATTCGTCGAAACAATCGTTCAGCTTCTTTATATTGCAGTTGAGACTCTAAATGAAGCGCAACAGTTTTATCGATATTTGGATTGCTCGCAAGTGCGTATCCTCCATCCTCAATTGGGCTTGCAAATTTGTAATACCGCATCGCTGTACCAACGTCGTTATTCGCAAACGCATAGTCTCCCACTTGTTTGAATGTTTGAATTGCTACACTGTGCAGTGTAAAAATAAAAAGTAGAGCTGCAATCGCTAAAAATAGAACCCCTGCTGGCTTTAGAGAACCGTGAAATTTTAATTGCCACGAATGAAAATTACTATTTTGTTCTCGTATTATTTTAGTTGCCTTCCAAACGCACCAAGTGATGACGAGCGAAATGCCAACTGCCATCAACATTGGAACAAACTCATACAAACGACGAAAAGCAAAAAATCCAAGTAAAAACAGTGCTGCGACAAAAATTTCTTCCCACAACGCAAGGTCATACGTACGTTTTACAGTTCGTTTTAGAAGTGAAGTTTTTCCAAAACCAATATGCAGGGCGTCATTTGGACACACATCAACACAATCCATAATTTTCATGCACCCACTATCAATGACCATCTTGTACAACTTCACTTCTTCATGAACGCGAACATTTGAAGTGCACGCTGCTGTACATTTTCCGCACTGCTCACAGCTTTCGTTCACGCGAACTCGCATTGGAGAAGTTGCATCAAGTGGTTTGAAGAAGCCGCCGTATGGGCAACCATAGGTACAAAATCCCTTTGCGCCAAGCACGTAGACAGTTGCAAAACCACAGATAAATAAGAATGGAACCGCAACAATTGGCGAAGCAAATGAACTCCAATAGTCTTCGGTTAACACATGGTTCGTCAAGCCCGGCCACGGCAACTGAACGATGACAAAACGATAAAACAATGGCCATATGTACATATACAGCGCTAAGCCAAAGGGAAACAACATGAGGAAGCGAGCGCGAAACGGTTTTGGTCGGATATGAACTTTTCGTAGAAGCCAGTAACACCAATCTTGAAGCAGAACGATGTGGCATGCCCAGCCACAAAACCATCTTCCAAAAAGAAGTGTTGAAAGCAAAGCGATTGCAAAGAAAATCGCTCCAGCGTTCACAATGCCATTTTTGACAAACTCCATTCCTTCAGACGGTTCGATTGGTGAAAGCGTTTTTCCTCCAAACCAACCATATTTTTTGCCAACAAACCAGATGGCTACATGAAATATGATGAGGATTTGTACTGCAATTAGTACAGTCCAACGCATTCGATTGTGTTTGCGCTTCTTCAGCACTGGAAGCGAAATATCCGTTGTTTCTTTTGCCGTCACCGTCCTACTTTATCGGCTAATAATGGGGACAGTCCCCAGGGGACTGTCCCCAAAGAAATACGCTTTGTGCTATGAATAAGCCCGGTTTTGTTCCATTTTCATGGGGACAGTCCCCAGGGGACTGTCCCCATGAAATCCCATGAAATCATGTTTATTTATCATTACCCAGCCAAGAGATCAAGTGGCAGACGGTTTTCAATGGCTTCTCGAATTTTGAGAAGTGCCCTTATTTGAATTTGGCGAACACGTTCTTTAGAGATTCCTAGCACCTTGCCTACTTTTTCAAGGGTAAGCGTAGGTGGGTTTTGCCCAGCAAACAATCCAAATCGGTACCTCAGAACATCTTGCTCTACTGATGTTAATTGTGCTTCTTTGCTTCGAACTACATCTCGAATTTCAAGAATGTACTCGGGTGTAACAAAACCTTCTTTTGTATTTCGTTCTATTGGCTCTCGGTCAGGATCAAACTCAAACGGAACATTGTCTCGATGTTTCGATTGTTTTCGACCAAATCGATTGAACGCTGTCGTCAATGCTCGGCACGCATATGTAGAAAATTTGTATCCAAGTTCACAGTTAAATCTATCAACAGCTCGTAAAAGTGCAACGTTGCCTTCAGCAACAAGATCCGCATATTCACCCGTTGCCCAACTTCGTTTTGCCATCGCTAACACCAATGCTAAATTTCGTTCAACAATATGATCACGTCGATCGATTGAAATGTCATACCAACGGAGTAATTCATCCAAATCAGCATCGCGTGGGTTTTTCGATCGACTGATTCTATCTTGAAGTTGTTGAAGTTTCATCCTCGAATAGTTGTATTGACGGAACAGGACCGCCTCTTCGTTACGAGTCAGCAACGCTGCAACACTTCGCTTGGGTGGCGTTGCTCGATCAACTGCTGGGCTATACCACGAGACTGAAAGACGCGGAACAGTATCTGGAATTTCAAAAACAAGCGCTTCAGCATTTTTTTTTGTAAAACAAGGAGACTCCACAACAATAACGGGCTCACATAATGCTTGGTCAATCTTGTTGTGTTCAATCTTTGATCGACGTTTGTTTCGCGCCTGCGTGCGACCGCGAGCGGTTTTCTTAAGTTGCCTGCTTTGTTTTGGCATTGGCTGAGATGTAACCCCTGTGTATAAAGACATGACCGTGCTTAAAAAAAGACGCACGGCATCCCCTACTACGCACCTATTTTGAAAGTGTGTATCGAATTTACAATTTTTTTGCAAAGTTTTTTGCTACTAGCAGATTATCGGACGAACAGTGTCGTTTTCAGGCAATAAAACCTACTCTGGTTCATCGCCTGAAAGGTCATAAACCCAGCCTTCACTTGCTCGGTTCCAAGAAAGAATCTCACCTTCAGTAAAGAAGATGCCCAATTCTTTGCTTGCCGCCTCAGGGCTATCTGAACCATGAATCAGATTAAAACTATTAGAAACACCAAAATCGCCACGAATTGTGCCCGAAGTGGCTTGGGATCCAAAGGTTGCACCCATCATGGAGCGGCAAACTGCTATTGCTCCAACACCCTCAAGTGCGAGAACAAGCACTGGTGAACTCGTCATAAAACTCACCAAACCTGCATAAAACGGTTTTTCTTTGTGATCCGCGTAATGTGTTCCTGCGAGCTCTTGCGAGATTTGCATAAACTTAGCACCTACCACTTTCAGCCCTTTTTCTTCGAACCGAGTGATGATTTTGCCCATAAGTCCGCGTTGTACGGCGTCTGGTTTTAAGATGATTAATGTTTGTTCCATGCCCATATCAGGTAATCCTTTGCGTTGGTAAACGAGTTGATAAGATTTGCAAGGATACCAAAAAAGGTCTTTTTTCGCCCCCCTCGAAGCTGACTTTCGGTATTCTGCAACTATCGCGAGTAAGGATGCTCGCACTTAACGCGTGATTTCACGCCACGGAAGGCCCCCACTCTCAAGCACGCATATGCCAAAAACAAAAACTCAAAAAAAGAAAAAAACTCGATCAAACGCAACCGCTGAAACGATGGCGGCTGGACAACGCGACATTTCAGTGAGCGAATTCTTTGCAAAAAACAGACATCTTCTAGGGTTTGATAACCCTAGAAAGGCAATGCTCACTGCAATAAAGGAAGCGGTCGACAACGCTCTTGATGCTTGCGAAGAAGGCGGAATACTTCCACACATCTACGTTCGTGTTCTGCAACTAAGCGAAACGCGATTCAAGTTAACTATTCGTGACAATGGGCCAGGCATTGTCCGTGCGCAAATCGAGAATATTTTCGGCAAACTATTGTACGGCTCAAAATTTCACCGCTTAAAAATGTCACGTGGCCAACAAGGCATTGGCATTTCCGCAGCGGGCATGTATGGATTAATGACAACCGGTAAGCCTGTCGTCATTATTTCCAAAACAAAAAAAAATAAACCAGCACACGAAGTCGTCCTAAAAATGGACACATCAAAAAATAGACCAACAGTCATCAGTGATGTTGAACATCCAGAAGATGACAAACTCTTTGCAGAAGGCCATGGAACACAAGTCTCTATTGAACTTGAAGGAAAGTACCAAAAGGGTCGTCAGTCCATTGATGAGTATTTAGAACAAACTGCAATTGCAAATCCACACGCAAGAATTACATACGTTACACCTACCAATGAGACACTTGAATATCCAAGAGCAATCGAAGAACTTCCAGAAGAACCAAAGGAAATTAAGCCTCACCCAAAGGGTATTGAACTTGGTACGCTCATTCAAATGCTTGAGCGTACTGAACAAAGACAACTTGGCGGCTTCCTAACGAAAGATTTCTGCAGGGTCGGCGCGACCAAAGCGAGGGAAATTACCAAGGGTGCAGGAATGACTGGCCAAACGTGGATTAAAACTGTGGGGCACGCTGAAGCAGAAAAACTCTACGAATCCATTCAAAAGACACGAATTATCGCACCAAGTACCGACTGTCTTGTTCCAATTGGTTCAAAGGCACTGCTTGCGGGTCTCCTTAAGGAAGTTAAGGCTGAGTTCTTTGCTGCATCAACTCGCCCACCGAGTGTGTACCGAGGAAATCCATTCCAAATTGAAGTTGCGATTGGATACGGCGGCGGTCTTGGGAGAGACGATAGTGCAAAAGTGTTGCGCTTCGCAAACCGTGTTCCACTTTTATATTCTCAATCAAGTTGCTGTTCTTTCAAAGCAGTTGCAGAAACGTCGTGGAAAAATTACGGCTTAACACAACCACGTAATTCCATTCCATCTGGCCCACTCGTTGTGATGGTGCACATGGTGAGTGTTTGGGTTCCATTCACAAGTGAGTCAAAGGAAGCCATTGCAGACTACGATGAAATTCGCAAAGAGATGAAACTTGCGTTGCAAGAGTGCGGTCGAAAACTCGGCACGTATCTTCGCAGGCGAAAACGAATGGCACGTGAATCCGAGCGAAGAAGTGTGTTTGAACGCTATATCGGAGAAATTTCACGGTGTTGCAACTCGCTCGTTGGAACAGATACCGACAAACTTTACAAAGCTCTTATGAAACAAGCAAAGCGCCGGACAGACGAGGCGGATTCCATGCTTGATGACGAAGGACAGTTGATTGATGACAACGGTCGACTTGGAAAAGATGATGATGTCATCATTGTGGACGATTTGCAGGATATCCCCGATCAAGATGACACGCTGTTTGGAAAAACAATAAAGAAAAAATCCACAAAGAAAAAGCCAACAACTAAAAAGAAAACAAAGAAAAAACGGGGCAAAAAATAATGGCGAAGAAAAAAACTACTAAAAAGAAAACAAAGAAGAAAGCCCCTACAAAAACTTCTGCCAAACGTGTTGTGGATAAAAAACGTGACGTCATCACAATCAATAAGATTGAGTCACTCGCTTCATCAATTGTAAAACGTTCACTTGCACAAAAAGAACCTACGTTTGAAATCCCCACTCGTTCCGTTTCAAACATGAAGTACAACAAGAAGAAACGCATTCTTGAAATGGGTTCCAATACACAGACTCGTAGTTTGTTTAATCTAGGCCAATCACGAAAGTTTATGCAATCGCTCTTGCTCGCTAAAGGATGTCGAGACCTTATCGACGCAGAGAAAACGTTGAGTTTGCGGGGAATGTATTACATGGGTCTGCACACCATTCCAGGCACAAAAGAAAAAACGTTTAACGATCAGGGCGAATCGGACGGTATCTTGGAAGACCTTGAGGTTTCACTCGATGGTTTGCGTGAAGAATTACACGTCTTTGCAAAAAAACGGGGGACAATGGTTGGGAACATTACAGTTGTTGACAATGGCGACGAAATCAATTGCCGCAAGATGGGGTCTGGTGGATACGCCATCCCAAGTATCTGTGAACCGAATGTTATGCAGTTCAAAAACTGTGGTGCTGACTTTATTTTGCATGTTGAGAAAGATACAGTTTGGAGTCGTTTCAACGAAGACCGTTTTTGGGAAACACACAACTGCATTTTAACTGAGGGCTCTGGGCAGCCCCCTCGAGGTGTTCGCAGAATGTTGCACCGTATGCACAAAGAACTCAAACTTCCAGTCTATTGTTTGCTCGATTGCGACCCGTGGGGACACTATATTTATAGTGTGATTAAGCAAGGCTCGATTAACCTTGCATTTGAATCGGAACGTATGGCAATTCCAGACGCAAAATTTTTGGGTATTCGGTCCAAAGATTACGAACGACTTGATTTGTCAGATGATGTCAAAATTGAATTGAACGATCGCGATATCAATCGTGCAAAACAAATTGCGGCATACCCTTGGTTTGAAGGAAAGCGCGAGTGGCAACGCGAAATAAAATTGATGTTAAATAACGGTTTCAAAATGGAAGTTGAATCATTGATTACAAAAGATATTTCCTACGTCACCGAACAATACGTCCCCGCTCGCCTCAAGGAAGGTGATTTTTTAGATTGAACTCCTGTTTGTTTTCGTTTAGCTGTACACTACTGTTGTTCAGCCACAGCGAATTGACTAAGTATGTTAACCGCAGCAAGAACGAAAGGACGTCTAAGAATGACACCAAAAGAAGATACAGATAAGAAGAACGAATCCTTGGAATTGCCTGAAAGTCCATCCCGAGTACTTGTTGTTGACGATGAGTTGCTTGTTGCGCAGGGAATAATGAATTCATTACAGTCACTTGGATACGAGGTTTTTGGACCTTGTAAAAATGGCGAGGAAGCCGTACAAGTGTGTCGAGATAATCGACCAGATATCGTCATCATGGATATTCAAATGCCCGTGATGGACGGCATGCAAGCGGCACAAATTATCTTCCCAGAACTCGATATCCCTGTCATCATGCTTACGGCATATTCAGACGACACGTATCTGAGTACTTGTGCAGATGCTGGTGTGTTTGGTTTCTTGCTCAAACCCGCAAGTAGCGAGCAATTAAGCGCTGGAATTACAATTGCGTGGGAACGTTTCCTTGATACGGTTGGTCAACGAAGTCAAATTGTTGATTTAAAGCAGCGGCTTGATGACCGCCGACTCATTGAACAAGCAAAGTGGATTATTGTTAAACGCAAAAACATTTCAGAACCCGATGCCATGAAGATGTTGCAAAAGCAATCTCGCAGTTCACGCAAATCTATTGCGAAAGTTGCGCGTGCTGTTATTGATAGCGACGGTTTACTTTAGCGACAGGTCTGCGAAAGCACGTTCAGCGACTTTGGCACACAAACAAGTTTCATCTCAGTAGCATCGCCAACCCCATCACCATCGAGTTGCCAGGGCGCGGGATTAGAAGTGCGAACCTCAATCTCACATCCAGTGAGATACACCACGTCTGGGTGATGCAAGTGTGTACCACGCTTCATTAAACGAAGCCATTTAAACAATTCCCAACGTCTCTTCAAAGGCAGAAAAACAACATCAAGTTTTCCATCCGCGATGTTTGCATTCCGTGCTGGGTTTAATCCACGTGCATACCATCGACTGTTTGCAACAACAGACCAACCCTGTTTGTTTGAAACAAGTTTTTTACCATCAACCACAATCGAAATTTCAGGTGGATTCCATCGTAACAGTTGCCGCACGCACGGCAGGATGTAGGAAAAGTGTGTGATCGAACTACCACGGTTGTTCGCAAGATCTGTAACAACTGCTGCATCAAAGCCAACCGATGCCATCAAAATCATGAACTCCTCGTTTGCAGCAACGGTGTCTATTTCTATGGTAGAGCCACCCATCACAGATTCAAAAATGCTTTCCGGTGAGGTGTTGTTTGTGTTCATCGATTTTGCAAACAAGTTTTCGGTTCCCGAACCCGCGTGGTACACGGGAATTGTTGTGCCAACCAATACGCTCGCAACTTGTCGCAATGTTCCGTCGCCGCCAACAACGATAACTGCATCTGGTGCAACTTCTAATTTAGGAGCAAGCCAATTCCGAGGGTCACCGAGTTGAGTTGCAACCATTTCAACATCGCACGTTGTTTTTACAAATTTTTCTGCGATGGTAAATGCCATTTTGCACGCTTTACCGCGTCCTGAAACTGGGTTGTACAAAATGAATACTCGCATTGAGCGACAATGGTACACAGACCAGCGAGTACTTAGAAAAAAATGTACAAAAAAAAGCAGTTGTTTGAGGAATGGAAAGAATCACAGCTACCCTTCACGTTCGCGGAATCAAAAGGGGATTTCGCTAAATCAACCATTTTGCTTGGCATTTGCCAACAAAGAAGTGTTATTCTGCCAATGCAAAGAACACCCCCAGACTTGTCAAAGAAATAAAAAAACGGCTTTCGCTTTAACCTTTAGGCACACACACCGTAAAGTCGCTTCCTTGACCAACAGTAGAATTGACTGTGATATGCCCGCCATGTTCTTGCGCTATTCGCATCGTCGTCGGCAAACCAAGACCAGTACCGCCCCGCTTCGACGAAACATAGGGATGGAAAATTTCATCTATTCTTTCTTCTTCAATTCCCTTCCCCGTATCAATAATATGTATGCGAGCTTCATTTGCATTGCACTCTAAACGGATCATAAGTTCTTTTTGTTCGCTCTCTGCCATAGCGTGTGTTGCATTTATCAACAGATTCAGCAACGCCTGTTTCAACAATGAAGCATCGACGTTTGCAAGCACCGGTGCTTGTGGCAATTGCATTCTCATCACAACTGCTTCGCTATCGCACTGGGGATGATAAAAATCTTCTAGTTCTTCAAGAACCGAGCGTAAATCTACTTCTTCTTTATGTAATTTAATGCGACCTGCAAATTGCAAGAAGTCATCAAGAATTCCACGCAAGCGTTCAACTTCCCTTGAAAGTGAACCAAGACGTTTTGTTATTTTTACTTTATCACTTTCAGGAGCTTCTAAATGCTCAATATCTTCAGCAAGCAACTGCGCATTCAAGCCTACCGTCGAGAGAGGGTTTTTAATTTCATGCGCAAGACCAGAGGTCATATTCCCAATTTCTGCCATGCGTTCTGAAGCTTGCGCGCGTTTGCGCGCTTCGTCGGTTCGTTTTGCATCACGCTTGTGACGCCAAAACGTATATGGCAAAACAGACACCGCCCCAATGGCGGTGCCTGCAACAAGCCAAGTCCAAGAAAACATTATTTAGTTTTCCACGGTCTCTTTTTCAGTGTCTTTCGCTGTGTCTTTGAGCAACGCTTTCACTGAAAGTTTAATACGACCGGTGTCATCAACGGCGATGACCTTCACTTTAATTTTGTCGCCTGTCTTGCAAATATTTTCAACTTTGTCGACAAAACCATCTGCAAGTTCAGAAATGTGACACATGCCATCAGTTCCGGGAGCGATTTCAATGAATGCACCGAAATCGCGAGTAGAAACAACTTTGCCTTCAAATACACTTCCGACTTTAATTTCAGCAGCGATTGCTTCAACTGCTGCCTTTGCTGATTCAGCGGAAGCCATGTCTACCGAACTAATGAAGACAATACCATCATCGTTGATGTCAATGTTTGCGCCAGTATCTTCCGTAATCTGACGGATTGTTTTACCACCTGGACCAATCAACTTGCCAATCTTTTCAGGGTCAATTGGGACGCTAATCATACGTGGTGCCCACTCTGACATTTCTTCACGAGGACCAGGCAAGACACCTTCCATCTGATCAATAATGTCTAAGCGACCTTTGCGAGCCATTTCGAAAATAGTTTCGAGTTCTTCGAACCAAAGTCCACGAGCTTTCAAGTCAAGTTGAACGCCAGTGATACCAGTTTTTGTACCACACACTTTAAAGTCCATATCACCAAAGAAATCTTCTTCGCCGATGATGTCCATCACGCGAACAATTTTTCCTTCGTCGTTACTAAAACGACCAACGCTGATACCAGCGCATGTGTTTTGAATTGGAACGCCTGCATCCATAAGAGCAAGGCAACCACCACATACACTCGCCATTGATGACGAACCATTTGATTCAGTAATGTCACTGACCAAACGAATTGTGTAAGGGAAGTCTTCGACCTCAGGAAGAATACCCATCAAAGATCGTTCAGCAAGCGCACCGTGACCGATTTCTCGACGGCCGGGACCCATGATTCGACCCGCTTCGCCAACGCAGAACGGTGGGAAGTTGTAATGAAGGTAGAATTTCTTTGCGTATTCTGGCATTAAACCATCAACGATTTGTTCATCGCGACCTGTACCGAGCGTACAAGTAACAAGTGATTGTGTTTCGCCACGTTGGAACAAGGCTGAACCGTGCGTGCGTGGGAAGTAACTTGGATCCATAAGAAGGTCGCGAATTTGATCGAACGAGCGACCGTCAGCACGAATGGACTCTTCAACGATAAGTTGGCGAGTACATTTCTTTTCAAGTTTACGGAACGCTTCTTTTGCTTGTCGCTGTGTTTTTTCAGCGGACATATGCTCGCTGTATGAAACGCCTTCTGGTACTGCGAAGTTGTTGTCAATCATTTCACATCGCAGTGCGTTAACCGCTTCGCTTCGATCCGCTTTACCTGGGATTCGTCGCGCTTCGAGCATTTTTGTTTTCACGAGTTCAGTGACTTTCGCCATTACTTCGTCGCTTGGAAGGGATAAATCACCAACGCGTTTTTCAGTCGTGCCAGCTTTTTCTGCAAGTTCGTTTTGCATTTCAAGGATTGGCTTTATGCCTTCTTCGTATCCAAACTTAATCGCGCCCATCACGCCTTTTTCATCTACTTGCGCTGCGCCGATTTCAATCATGTTCACGCCATCACTGTGACCTGAAAGTACAAGATCAAGATCGGAGTATTGCATTTGTGTGTGCGTAGGGTTGAGGACGAATGTTTCGCCTTCGTCAGTTACGATTCGACCGACACGGACAGTCGCAACAGGACCTTCAAACGGTGAGTCCGTCAAGCAAAGTGCTGCAGATGCTGCAGTACAGGCTAGAACGTCTGCATCGTTTTCACCGTCGTGGCTCATGACCCATGCTTGAATTTGACACTCGTCGATGTATCCGTCTGGGAAGAGCGGACGAATCGGACGATCCATCAATCGCATAGTCAAAATTTCTTTTTCGTTTGGTGCGCCTTCGCGTTTGCGGAAGCCACCTGGGAATTTACCAGCTGCGCTTGTGCGTTCGCGGTAATCACATTGCAATGGGAAAAAATCTAATCCCGGTCGTGGATCAGATCGCATGGCTGTACACATGACAACTGTGTCAGCGTACGAAGCGATGACACAGCCACTTGCTTGCTTTGCGACTACACCTGTTTCAAATCGCATCATGCGATTTCCTATTTCCCGTTCGACAATTATTTTTGTACTCATTTTGAAGTACTCCTCTTGTAGTGCAGCACCCGTACATTTGTTTGCTACTCGGGAGACAGAAGACGAGACGCGGGCGTTTTCACGTCCGCCGCTTGTCCACTGCCACCACCTCATGCAAACTATCCGGGATTCCGGAGGTTGGGCAGCTGCGGTTGGGGGCTATTTTACTTTCGTAGCCCTAGTTTCTTAATTGTGTTTTGATATGCTTCACGATTTGTGCGTGAAAGGTATTTAAGCAAACGGTTTCGCTTACCAACCATCAAAATCAAGCCACGACGTGAGTGGTTGTCGTGCTTGTGTTCCTGTAAATGTTCGTTTAACTCTTTAATTCGACTCGTTAATAAAGCAATTTGTACCTCTGGTGAGCCACAATCGCCGTCGTGTCGTTTAAAATCTGTATTGTCTATCATTGTTGTCATTTTTTCCTCAACTTATTTTGAATCGACTATTCTAGCAGAATTCACCCTCGGAAGTACCCCCGAACCCACCACCGAAATCCCCCCTTTTTTACCCCAATCCTATATATAGAACTATGACCATCAAAATACTTATCGCAGATAAACTCGCCCCAGAGGGTGCAACCTTCCTAAAAGCACAGCCAGACGTGGAAGTGGTTGAAAATACTGGACTTACGGGCGATGAACTCGTCCAAGCGGTTTCCACTGTCGATGGCGTTATCGTGCGTTCGGCGGTCAAATTACCCGAAGAAATTCTTGATACATGCTTTGTAAACAAAGATTGTCGGCTTAGAGGCATTGCCAGAGCTGGTGTAGGCGTCGATAACATCGATTTACCCACCGCGACGAAATATGGTGTGGCCGTGATGAATTCCGCCTCGGCATCCACGATTACGACCGCTGAGCACGCTTTTGCATTGATGATCTCCTTGGCTAGAAATGTCGCCAATTCAAACGCTGTGTTCCGAAATGGCGGCTGGGATCGAGCTAATTTTGTCGGTGTGCAACTTGCTGGACGAACGCTCGGCATCGTGGGCATGGGCCGAATTGGGCAAGCAATTGCAAGAAGAGCGCTCGCCTTTGGCATGGAAGTCCTCAGCTTTGATCCATTTATGAAAGAAACAACGGCGCTTGATGGACAAGTGCGCATGATGCCCTCGTTTAATGATCTCATCAAACAAGTCGACATCGTGACGTTCCACGTTCCTCGAACTGAAAAAACCACGGGCATGCTCGGCAAAGAGCAATTTGCGATTTGCAAAGATGACTTGCTTGTTGTGAACGCCGCACGTGGTGGCATCATCGATGAAGAAGCGTTGATTGAAGCGCTCGATGCTGGCAAGTGTGCTGGCGCCGCGATTGATGTGTATATGTCGGAACCACCTGCAGAAGATCATCCTTTTAGAAGCCACCCAAAAGTGTTGTGCACGCCCCACCTTGGCGCTTCAACTGTTGAAGCGCAAGAGGCGGTTGCAGTAAACGCGTGTGCCTCGTTACTCCGTTACTTGCAAGGCGAGGGTTTAGACAGCGCGGTGAATGCGGGCGGTCTTGATTTAGAATTAAACAATAGACAACGGACGTACGTCGAACTTGCCCAGAGCATGATTACATTGCTTGGCACAGTTGCAACGCTTACAAACACGACAGAAGTAACCGTCGAGCTTCGCGGTGCTGCAACGGCTGGCAAGGCAGACACGATTGCAAGGTACGCACTTGTTGCGTTGTTGCAACAGTGTTGCGACGAGCCAGTTTCGATTATTAATGTTTCGGCGATGGCGCGCGAACTTGGCGTGACTGCTTCGACGGTGGTCGGTGCGACTGATGCAATTGATTCATTGATTATCCACACGAGGGGCGAACACGAACACGCGATTGAGGGCACGGTGCATGCCGATGGTTTACCACGCGTGACGAATATCGAAGGAAGAAGGTTTGACATGGTGCCGTGCGGTCACATGATTGCATTGTTTAACGATGATACTCCAGGCATGGTCGGCAAGGTTGGCGATGTACTAGGAAGAGCAAAACTCAACATCGACGAAATGGTTATTGGTCACGGTGATGATGATGGTGTTGCCATGATGATCATCAAGACGAACACTGTACCGACCGATGAGTCGCTCGAACAACTTTCCGCAATCGACGGTGTTAGTAAGGTTGCGAGTGCAGAGATTTAGCAGTGACAGCTAAACATTGACTCTCCCTACCCCCTTCGCGTCTTTTTTCTTACTGCAGAAGTATTTCGCAAAAAAGTATTTCGGTAACTTTTTTGTGAAATGGATTATTTCGTGCTTATGATTTGGGGGTTCGCAGTTGCTTCGGAAGTGAAGAAGGAACACACACATGAAAGAAATGATTTCAAATAGCCGAAGCATTCACTCACTAGTACTAGAAGACACTGGGCCACTCTTGGCAAGACTGCATACAGATACTGTGAAAGGATCTAGATTTCCAAATATGAAAGAATTAAGAACACAACACAAAGGGCGACCCCTTAGAACACTTTTTGCTTCCAACCCAAAACAGAATGCGATACTGCTTATAGGTGGTGATAAAACTGGCGACAACAGATTCTAAGAAAAAATAATTCCTGAGGCAGATCGACTTTACGCCGAACACCTAGATGTGCTCAAAAAGGAGACAGAATAATGCCAACAAAAAACTTCGAAACATTACGAGCAAAAATGAAACCCGAGCATGCTGCTCTAGCGAAAGCGCAAGCAGATGAAATGCTTGCAGAGATGTTGCTTGCTGAAGTACGCAAGTACACAGGTTTAACACAGGAAGATGTCGCAAAAAAACTTGGAATTAAACAATCATCGCTTTCGAAACTTGAATCGCAAGCGAATATGCAAATCAATACCCTGCAATGTTTTGTTGAAG
>CAYSYI010000005.1:0-63766 GCA_964435395.1 uncultured Isosphaeraceae bacterium | reverse complement strand
CTTCTAGTTTTTCGCGCCAACTCTTTTTCATGCTTGCCATGCGACAAGAATAGCAAAGTTATCCCGCTTTAGAGAATTGCGTTGAATTTGTTACATCCACTGCAGCATTCATTGCCGCTTTACGGACCTCGAACTTTTTCAGCGCTGCAACGAGTTCTTCCGGCTTCTTGGTAATCCGAGATGCAGTTTCTGCAATTCTATCTGCCGTTGGCCATAAATCGTTTCGCATTGTTTGTTCAAGGGCGTTTGCCAATTCAATACACGTCCAATAATCCACTGTTGTTTCAATCATTTTGAGTACCTCTATTCATGTTCCGCCCATCCCTATCGGCTTGACTCTATCTAACGCTTGAACATCCACATTTGTTCCCCAATTACTCGAAATCATAGTTATTCGCCAAAAAACGCACCTAAGGGTCTGACCCCAGGTCTGTCCCCTGCTCTGTCCCCAGGTCTGTCCCCGGGTCTGACCCGGGGACAGACCCTCAATGAGAGGTCCCCACGAAGGCGGCTTCGTGGGGACTGAGAGTAGGCAAGAGAGAGGAATTTATTCTGGAAGTGGCACGGTATCACCAGGACCTTTATAGACGCCTTTTTGCCATGGTGTGATTTCGAAGGAAGACCCATCATCCTCGCATGAATCACAACCCACGAAGTCGACATAGAAGAGCCAATCGTTCCAGTAGTCATTCATGTTTGTCCCGCTTGAATACCAACCAATAAGTGCCTGCTGTAAACATGCCGCGTTAAATGAAATCGTGACAGTTGCAAATTCACAGTCATAATCATAGGAAACTTGATTGAACGACCAACCGATGATTGTAGGCGTGGCATCGAAGCAAACTGTTGCAGAAACTGATTGGGCGATTGGTGCTGGTGAATACCCATTGATCATTCCAGATTCAAATACATGAACCTCATCAACAGGAAATGGTGAGCCAATTCGAGTTGTGACATTGCCATATTCATCTATACACGCGGCACCGTTTTGCATCGAATCGATTATTTCTCCAAGGGTTAAGTAGTACCCTTGCGTTACAACTGGCGTCGAACTGAAGCCAAACTGAGGATACTTACATACATAATCATCTGCACCCCATTCCAAATCCAAGCATTCATTGCCGTTGCAAACATAGCCAAGAGACATTGTGCACTGACTTGGCGGAGGAGTGCATCCGTCGCATGGAGGAACTGTATCGCCGGGGCCTTCGTAGTGTCCCCCTCCACCAATTGGTTGACCATCTACATCACCACCACTCGGAGGTGTAATGGTTGTGACTGTAGGCGGAGCTTCTGGATGAGTTGCAGCGGCTATCGTTGAAATGTTGTATACCGCTGAGAGTGCCAAAGGGAGAGTTAATAGTTGAGTTGTTGGGGTGATTTTCATTGTTTTTTTCCTTTCTAGGGTTTGGGGTTACAGAGAGACAGGCGTATCCACCCTGAACAACCCGCAATACTTCTCAAACTCGCTGTATACTCGCGTTTATGACACCTCAACCACTCAATGAACTCATGCCGGAGGTATACGACGAACTCCGTAGACTTGCCGAAGCATCGATGCGACAAGAAAGAGCGGGACACACCTTGCAGGCAACTGCCCTTGTCAACGAGATATACTTACGACTTGGACACCAAGAAGAATCAAAATGGCAAAGTCGTGCTCATTTTTTTGCGGCAGCATCTCAAGCTATTCGTCGGATATTGATTGACCATGCTCGTAAAAAATATGCGGATAAACGGGGTGGTGGGCGCAATCGCATTCCACTTGAAAACGCAATTGGCATTTGCGACTCAACAGAAGTTGAGATTCTTGATCTTGACACCGCGCTCCTAGAATTAGAAGCAATCGATGCACGCGCAGCGAACGTTGTCGCTCTTCGTTTTTTTGGTGGGCTCAATATGGAAGAAATTTCAACAGTCATCGGCGTTTCAAAACGCACCGTCGAGGGAGATTGGGCGACCGCAAAAGCTTGGCTTCGAGGGCGACTCGAGGAATGAAACCAAAACAGTGGGCACAAATACGTGAACTGTTTGCAACAGCAAGAAAGTTACCTAAAGAAAAACGCGTTTCGTTCATTGAATCTAATACAACTGATTCCATTGTCTTAGAACAGGTGCAAAAACTTCTTGACAATGATCAAGAAGATACGTTTCTGAATACACCTGCACTTGGAAATGATTTTTCTCTTTCGGATTCACAGTCGCCTAAAAAAGGAATGACACTTCCGGAAGATCTTATTGAAGGCTATTCGATTTCTAAAATACTTGGCAGCGGCGCAAGTGGAATTGTGTATGAAGCAAAACAGCACGAGCCAAAACGGACAGTCGCTATAAAAGTACTTCGCGCAGGCGCGATGGGAACCGATGAACAGGCTCGGTTTCGCAGAGAAGCAGAAACACTTGCAACCCTCGAACACGTAAATATTGCAACTGTATTTGCAACTGGCACTACAAAAGATGGCTCGCCGTGGATGTCAATCGAATATGTCAATGGCTCTCGTCTCGACCACTGGGCAGTGAACGCAACCGTTCGTGAAATTGCTTCCATTATGAAAAAAATTGGAGATGCAGTGCAACAAGCTCACTTGCATTACATTATTCATCGCGACTTAAAGCCCGCAAATATTTTAGTAACAAAAGAAGGTGAACCAAGAGTGTTGGATTTTGGCGTCGCAAGAATTACTCGCGAAAATAATTCAACAATCGTAACACATACCGGCGCAGTAATCGGCACGCAAAAATACATGAGCCCTGAGCAAGAGTGCGGAAGTGCGAATGTCGACCAGAGGAGTGATGTCTACGCACTTGGAATCTTATTGCTTGAGTTGTTGCAATCCAAAGCACCAAACGATTTGTGGATTATCGCAAAAAAAGCTTCAGATGAATTTCCAGACCGTCGCTATGCAGATGCAGGCGAATTCAGTAATGACTTACAACAATGGCTGACTAATAAACCAATCAAAGCGAAACGAGCAACCCTTTTGTATTCCTCCTCGCTCTGGATAAAGCGACACAAAGTAGTTTCCGCGCTACTCTGTTTGATTCTTATTTCATCAGTAGTAACCTATTATCAATTCGAAGCAAGAAAATGGCTGCAATATGCTTCCCTTATCCAACGTGCCCAACTCTCGTTTGAAGATGGTGACCTTGCACAAATGGCAGATGCTCTTGAGCAATGCGAACCATCTCATCGCGCGTGGGAATGGCATTGGCTGAATCAACTATCAAACACAGGAACCATTCCATTCGACACGTTAAGCGTTGCTTCAGACAATAGTGGAGTAATTGTTGCGACATTAAAAAATGGCGATGTTATTGAAGCGATTCGCAACCATGTCATTTTTACAATTCCATTTAATCCCGTAAAAACCCTAATCTCTGAAGATTGTTCGACAGTAGTTGCCGTGCAACAAGGCGGAGACATTTCTATCTACTCCACCTACGATAATACAATAGCTCCTCGGTCACTATCTAACCATCTAGATGGGAACAACATTTCTGCAATGGCTATTTCTGATGATGGACGGTATCTCATAATTGCAACATCTCCAATGATAGACCCTCTTGTTCCTTCTACAATTGATGCGACGTCACGTGTCGTTGGGATTGATTTAGCTAATGACACATTGTTGTTCGAAGATGTTTTATCTGGAAGAGTCCTTGATACAAACTCCGCTCTTGCTGTTGCAACCAATGGAACTACGATTGCTTCACTTATTAATGGCGGCGTCGCTATTTGGCGCTTTGGTGAAATTATTGACCAAAGAGAAATCAAAGTGTACAAATCGCCTTCAACGGTTGCTATTAATTCTGATGGAACGATGGTTGCAATAGCAGAACTTAACTCGGGGACATCAAGCATTTTGTTTCTTGATATTGAAACATTGGAACAAACCAAAGACACACCAACGATTGCGCATGACCGTGGAATTATTTCAGTGGACTTTTCACCAAATGCCGACAAGGTCGCATCGATTGACGGCGGTGGCGTCTTACGAATAACACCGTTAAACGGTGAGCCACCTGTTGTTGAACTTATGCAAGAAAGAGAGGAAAGTGCATCTGCTCGCTTTTCGGATGACTCGTCTCGATTACTTATCCGAAATCATGATGGCATAACCAGAGTTCGTTCTGCATCAAGCCACATTCATGAGTTCCAAGTATGGACTGAACAGTTACCAATTGAGAAAGCGTATATGAGTTACGGCAAGGTCCTTGCTTATCATGTAAACGCCCGGTCAATGTACGACTTCAAGAAGGCTACCGTCACGTTCATGGATGAATCTTTAGAATTATTTGTTTCACCATCAAAAACTCCTGACGGTTCCAGGACAGCTCTTGTTATAGATGGAGGAACTATTCGAATAGTGGAGAGTTGGAGCGGAACCCCCCTTCTTTCTTTCACATGGCCCGGTGCGCATATTGTTGGGGCGGGATTTATTCAAGAGGGGAGAGTACTTATCGCAATTTCTCTCGATGGAAGAATACGTACTTGGAACGCGTTCGAATAACTTCTATCAAATATTAAAATATTGGAAAAAAGGGGGCGTCTAAAAAATTTCCGTTTGCTGATTGTATTAAATATTCAGCTAAAACGAGTGGTAACATTTCAGGAACGGTTGCGCCAGGTTGTGGTGGCGGCTCGTACGTGTCTGGCGTAACGCCGAAATACCAACACCCATCATCACCTAAACGATACACCAACACCGTCACTGTTCCATCTTCAGTAATAATCACAATCAAAACTTCTGTATCGCTTACTCGAAGTACATACCGTTCACCATTTGGTCCGTGAGATGGTGGCTCACATGCATTTGCTCCTCGGAACCCAGGGTCACCTGGAATATATTCAAAGTTAATCATCCAACCTGCCCAACTCCAGCCATCTGTTTTCTGTGATGTAATGTGTGGCTCAAGCCAAACAATTCCATCTGGGATTGGCTGGGCAGGGGCGACCTCTTGGTTAGACAATACATTCTCTTTTGGATAGTTCACTGCCTCGATACTTAACAGGCGCCTCGATCCAATCAACAACACTTCGCAGTTGTAATATGGCTTCCCAGAAGTATTTGGAGTCACGGGAATCAACTGGATTGAATTATTGGGGGACACTATCCACAGCCATGGCACGAATGCATCTCCCAAGGAATTGGTTCTGATTGAACCTTGAACATTCTGTAAACCTAGCCCGCCACCCTCAAGTTCTGTTGCTGTTGAGAAGTAGAAAAATTGGTCAAACACAACCCAACGTGAATCTCCATCATTCGAATTCGATCTATTTGCAAAGCAAAGACTGCTTCCACAAAAAAAACAGATACAAACCAAAAGTAGCAGTACGCGTTTCATATACCCCATTAAACCACGATTACGGCAAAATGGACAGCATAAAATGTAAAAAATAAACGTGTCGAGCCATTACTTCTGAACAGTCCTCAGAAAAATAGACAGAGTTAATTATGCAAAAATGTCGACGGAGGTTGTGATTATCGGACGTGGCTGAGATTTGAACCGGAACAGAGCGCCAAGGGTTGCTAAATCACCGTTTTTCTGGTCTAATTCGCCGTTCCACATCCATTATTGGGTTGGCGCTCGATGGTCGTTCGCTGCTCTGGATGATGTTTTTTCAGAATCGGTGATTATCGTATGGCTCGTTACCTCGGACCCAAAGTCAAACTCTCTCGTCGCGTTGGTGTTCCAATTGCAGACATTCCTAAGCACACTGCAAAAAGACAACTTACACCGCCCGGGCCTCACGGCTTTCGCGGTCGTCGTCTGAAAGATTATGGCGTTCGTCTTGTTGAAAAACAAAAGCTTCGCTATCACTACAACGTTCTTGAAAAACAATTCCGTCGTTACATTGCAAAAGCAAGTCGTCTTCGTGGAAACACAGGCGAAGTCCTGTTGCAACTATTAGAACGACGACTTGATAACGTGTTACGTCGAGCTGGTTTTGTTCGAACTATCTGGGCAGCACGGCAGATGGTTGTTCACGGACATGTTCTTGTCAATGGCAAGAAAGTTGACCGTCCAAGTTTTGCCGTTTCAACAGGTGACATTATCACGCTTCAACCAAAAGTCCAAGATCTTGCTCGCACTAATATGGAAACGCTTGCTGGACACATTGTTTCAGATTGGCTCACAATGAATCCATCTGAATTGACATGCACGGTTGTTTCACAACCGACGCCTGATCAAATCCCTTTTGATGTGAACACAAACCTCATCGTTGAATTTTACCGTTAATCAATAATCGGATAGGACTCGCTTTCTCATGTTTAAGTTCCTCCGCAAGTACAGCGTCTGGATTCTAGGATTTGGTGGCACGTTACTGCTCATTGCATTCCTCGCACCGAATGTCATTCAACGCCTTGCTCAACGAGCGGGCTATGCTGGTTCAGTACAAGCGAAGGTTGGCGACGGAGAAGAAGTTGGATACGACCAATGGCAACAGAATGTCATTGAATCACAAATTATTGATAGAATCGGTGGCTCAATCCCCGGCGTGGGACTCATCGACTCGCCATCTCATTGGTTCCTGCTTACTCGTGAAGCTGATTTGGCTGGCCTTACACCACCAGTGGAAGCTGTAGCCATTGACAATCAAACCCTCTTGAACCTTTCAAGAAATACTGGCGCATCTCCCCGAACAACTCTTGATGCACTTGCACACCTCCAAGGCGTACAACGTCTCGTTCAAATGTATCAATCCGCTGGTCGTTTTTCTGACCGTCGGTTACACAAAGCTGCTGATGATTACTTCTCAACCACATCCATCGAAACAATTGTGATTCCTGCAATCCCAGAAGACAATGGCTCATTTTCTAAGGAGGCAATGCAAGGACAACTTGATGCTTGGGCAAACACCCCTTCTGGCGAGGGTGATCATGGATTTGGATATAAACTTCCAGACCGATTCAAAACAGAGTGGCTCGTCATCCCTTCAGAATCTATAACTGAAACAGCAATAAACAGCAGTGCTTTTTCTTCAAAAGAACAACGAAAGTTTTGGCGAAGAAACGAAAACGATCCACGTTTTCCTACTGTTGATTCATCAAACACAATTCCAGAAGAAGTTTCAAACGCATATCTCGAACAACTTACGGCAAAAAAACGCAGCGAAATTGCTCGTAGCGCTTCTGAACATTTAAGAAACCGCCGCCGTGGCATTGATGAAGTAAACGGTATCCTTGTACTCCCTGAAGACTGGAGTTCACAACAACTTTCCTTCGTCGACCTTGCGGCAACTTTACAAAAAGAGTTTTCAATAGCCTTGCCTGAATATGGCTCCATCTCAGAGTGGGCATCCACTGCAGACGCGAATACTACTCCTGTGATGGGCGAAGTACTCGCAGTAAACCAAGGGGACACTCCGGTTGATTTCAAAACGCTCGTTTCATCAGCAATTGAATTTGATGGAAGCGGAATCTTCCGAATTCAAGAAAGTGTTTCAAGTCCAGTACTTGAATCAAGTAACGGCGACCTTATTCTTTTCAGACTCACTGAGACTGATGCCGCTCGAGCACCAAATGACATTGAAGAGGTTGCTCAACAAGTTTCCTACGACCTTGGAAGAATCGCCCGATGGGACACGCTGAAAGCAGAAGCAGATTTAATCCAACAAGGCGCACGCACTGATGGCTTACTCTCAACCGCCTTAAAGTATGATTCTGCAATAGATCCGTCCACATCAGTATCCATGATTGACACAGGTGTGCCTGCAATTCTGGATTCCGCAACTGCTCGCCCACTTATGGCACAATCCGTTGTACAACGCATATCAGTAGGCAATAGTGTGGCTGATATGGCAACCAACATTCCATCGCTTGAGCAACACGACCGTAATCTCATTCAGAAAATAATGGATAGAACTAGTGAGTTCCCACTTGATGTACCAATCGCTTCACTTCCCATCGATCAACGTATTTTTATAGTGCAGTCTCCCGAAAATATGGCTCTTGTACTTGTGCGTGTTTCCCAATCGACACCCGCAAGTGTTGAACTTGCGTCTGCATTTTCAACTGGCACGACTGCAATTCTTCAAACACTTCTGTCCTATGATGAACTTGGTGGAGTCTCTTCGATTGGTGATACCTTCTCATTCGACACGCTTGCAAAGCGTCACAACTTTGAACGTGGACCCCGCAGTAATAGCGATGACGAAGAAAGCGTAAACAACTAAAGCGACGGATCCGCGACGAGTCTGGCCTTAGCGATAGTGCGAACAGGACCTAACAATGTTCTGCGACGGGTCTGACACACAACTGCAGACCGAAGTGGTCATTTTCAAGACGGCTGGCTGTTTTGCGCTAGTGAAGTTACGACCTCATAAGGGTCTGACCTTAGCAGAATGGGGTCAGTCCCGCACAAACCAACTTGCGATATGCAAATCAATGCAGGTAAGCCAGTGCACAAAAACGTTTGCGCATTCTTCTGGGGACAGACCCGCTGCACGAATCAACTAACTTTTGAGCCAGCAGGCATTTCACGGTCGCAGCGAAGGACAGCAACATCTTCTGCGTCTTCGTCATTGCGCTTTGTCGCAGCAATAACCATGCCTTCGCTTATCTCGCCTCGAATTTTTCGTGGTTCAAGATTGGCAACAATGACGACTTGCGAACCCTCAAGTTCCTCGGGAGCATACCAAGCTTTCATTCCAGCGCAAATCTGCCTACCTTCGGGAGTACCGTCATCTATTTGTAACTTTAAAAGTCGGTCAGCATCGGGATGCAACTCCGCTTTGGTAACAGTCACCACGCGCAAATCGAGTTTAGCAAAATCGTCGTACGGTATTTGGGGTAGAAAGTCTATCATACGTGGAAGTTTACTCGACACCGACAGCTTTCGCATCGCGGTCGCTCAACATTCCACCATCGCTTCGCTCTCTAACCGTTCCATCGCGTTTCCACGAACGGTCACAACGGGGCTCTTCCCGTAAATCCTGCACGGAAATTGCATCGCCTTCGCAACACACTCTCGAAACACCGCAAAGGTCGGCAAGGTCTAGTGAGTCAAAATTCGAAAGCGACGTTGGCAAAACTAACCCTGCGTCAAGAGGGTTATCGATGCCAGATGCTTTTGCTTCTTCTAATGCCTTGAGTGCTTGATTACGAATATCCATCGCATCGCCCCATGATTCATCCGCTTCAAATGTCACTGTTGCAAAATCTTGAAGATGAACACTTTCAGTATCGTCACCATGCAACGCTCGCCACGCTTCGTCAGCGGTGTGGGGCATAAAAGGTGCGAGCAAACGAATAAGCGTATCTGACACTATGCGAATTGCAGCAGTGGTTTGTTTTCTTCTGGGTGAATCATCTGCATCACAATAGAGGCGATCCTTCACCGCAGCAAGATAGACAGACGACAGCGTGTCGTTGCAAAAATCGTACAACGCTTGTTGGGCAACTCTAAAATCATACGAGAGAAGTGCAGTTACAACTTTTGTTTCCATCTTTCCCAGCTCTCCTAGCACCCAACCATCAATCGACGTTGGAGGGATGTCGACGCCATCTGATTCACTAATATTGCCAAGCAGAAATCGCAATGTGTTTCGAACCTTTCGGTAACTCTCTGCGGCAATTTCAAAGAACGACATGTTTACTTTTATGTCGTTGTCGTACGCAAGTGAACCTACCCACCAACGACAAACATCCGCCCCAAAATCTTTCAGAAGATCGTCCACATTGAGCGCGTTCCCACCACTCTTGCTCATTTTCTTGCCATCCTTGGCGACCATAAAACCATGTGTGAGCACTGTGTTGAATGGAGACTGTCCCGTTGTAGCAAGCGCCAACAACATCGAGAGTTGAAACCAACCTCGATGCTGGTCACTACCCTCCAAATACAAATCCATTGGATATCCCTGCCCACGAGCTTGCATCACTGCGTGCCACGAAGTGCCCGATTCAAACCAAACATCAAAGATGTCCTGCATCTTTGTAAGCGACGAGAGATCGATGTTATCTGGGTTGTCCCAATGCGCTAGTAAAACTTCCGGAGTTTGCGAAAACCAACTGTCAGAACCATACTCTTCAAAGACTTTTGCAACCACACGAACCGTGTCGGGCGTTAACAAGTATGTTCCGTCGGGTTGCACGAACGCTGGAATGGGCAAACCCCAAGCTCGTTGCCGAGACAAGCACCAATCCGGTCTTGAATCAATCATTCCTCGCATCCGGTTTTGTCCCCAGTCCGGCACAAATGTTATTTTGTTTTCAGTTGCATCGAGTGCCATTGTGCGAAGAGTATTGTCTTCGGCAAGTTCGCCATCAACTGCTACGAACCACTGTTCCGTCGAACGGAAAATAACCGGAGTTTTACTACGCCAATCGTGCGGATAACTATGTGTGTACATCGACATGTGATACAGATGATTTGTTTCTTTTAGTTTATTAATAACCACTTCGTTCGCATCCCAAACGGATAAGCCAGCTAGAAACTCAGGGACGGTATCGTCGTACACACCATCAGCTTTGACGGGGCAATAAATATCTAGATTATTTGCAAGGCCAACGATATAGTCGTCAGTGCCATGCCCCGGTGCGGTATGCACTAAGCCTGTGCCGTCTTCTAATGTCACATGGTCGCCTGAAATAATTGGGCACGTCCGATCACAGTAGACATGGTGATACTGCAAACCAACGAGAGCATCGCCCCTGCACGTACCAAGCAGTTCCGGTGTTACTCCTGTGATGTTTGCTACTTTTTCGAGTAGTTCACTTGCAATAATCGTTACATGGTCACCAAGTCGAACGAGGGAATACTCAAAGCGAGGCGATACCGTTATTGCCATGTTGGCAACAAGCGTCCACGGTGTTGTTGTCCAAATGAGAAACGATGGTGTTTCGTTCAGAGCAACGCCAAATGCTTTTGCGACAGTATCTTTGTCAACAGCATCAAAGTAAACAAAAATCGAAGGATCTTCTCGATCTTCGTATTCAAGTTCTGCTTCAGCGAGTGCGGTTTCGTTTGCAACTGACCAGTGTACTGGTTTAAGTTGTCGATACACAAGACCAGTCTCAACAAGATCAGCAAAAACCTCAAGGACAGCGGCTTCATACTTGGGAACCATAGTCAAATACGGGTCGTCGTAATCTGCGAGCGTTAACAAACTTTTCATTTGTCCCGTTTGCAACTTCACATACTTCGATGCGTATTTTTTACACTCTCGTCGAATCGCTATGCGACGCGCGTCATCGTCAAGTTCTTTAAGTTTTTCAATCTTGCCAGACTCCACCAAGTTTGTCATCACTTTATGTTCAATAGGGAGTCCGTGACAATCCCAACCCGGCGTAAATGGACACCGTTTGCCTTGCATATTTTGCGAACGCACGACAAAATCTTTCAAAACTTTATTAAGTAAATGCCCAACATGGATAGAGCCGTTTGCATACGGCGGACCGTCATGAAACACAAAAGGCTCTGCCTGTTCTTTTCCTGCCTGAATCGACTCGTACAGTTTTTCCTTTTCCCAGCGTTTCACCGATTGCGGTTCGTTCTGTGCGAGATTCCCTCGCATTGGGAAGGTTGTCTTCGGAAGATTTAAAGTTTTTTTGTAATTTGGTGTCGTTTGTGTCATCGTATAACTCTAATGTTCGTGCAGGATAACGGAATCATTCTCAACATGTTCGTGCGAATGCAGAGAAGAAATACCCCACGCGATTGCTAGCCCAAGAATCAACGCAACCGTCAAAGAAAAGCGATCGTGTCCGTGAAACTGCAACTCGGGAAGTAAATCGCTCAGTGAAACACAAAGAAACATGCCTGCTGAAAATGCGAGCGCTGCAGCAATTGCTGGGTTGCTTACTTCGCCTCCAAGTTGAAAAAGAACAACACCAAGAGGAACGCTAAGAGAAAAAAGTACATTTGCAAGATGTGCTTTCGTTTTTGCTATTTTTGCAACTCGCATCATCGCAATTAATGTCAATCCATCAAAGGGTTTGTGCAGGAGAATGGCAATACAAACACCAAGGGCAACTTCTATTCCGCCAGCGCTCCATGCTGCTGCGAGTGCGATACCTGCAAGAATGCTGTGCAGTGTCAATCCTCCGTACGTTCCAATCCAAGTAAGTTGGTGTTCGTGCCCACACGAGTGTGCATGATCATGACCGTCCTCAGCAATATCATGACAGTGCGAAGGCAGAAAACGTTCGAGCAAAAAGATTGCAAGGAAACCGCCAAGCAACCATAGCATGACTCTTTTCGTTTCACCATACGCAAGTGCTTCTGGAAGCAAATCAAGAACAGCAACCCCTGCCATCACACCTCCAATAAAGCTCATCGCAAGTTGCATTCGCTGATGGGTTGGCTTGATAAGCAATGGCACGACTCCCCCAAGGAGCGAAGCCACAATAATCAAAATACAAAAGAGAAGTAACATGGATAATTCCAAGAGCGTAATTATACGAAAAACAGCGTTTCACTGTACATAAACATAGAAACCTCCTGTTTTTTCGTTGACTTTGGCTCCTATAAGTCCCATACTGAACACGCGAGAGGCTTCAAAGAGGAGAGACTATGAAATTACACATAGCTGTTGGAATTATTGTTACGCTGTGCACAAGTAAGAGTTTTGCACAAACACCGCCTTCAAATGACGATTGTGCGAATGCTTCAGAAGTTTATTTGGGAACGACATTGTTTACCAATATCGATGCGACAACAGATGGCCAAATACACACTGAATGTCAATCGGATGGGCAAACATACGACGATGTATGGTTCAATTTTACTGCGGGCGCAACTGGAACATTAGTTGTATCAACGTGTAACACTGTCGACTACGACTCTGATATCGTTGTCTATCTCGGAGACGATTGTGGATCTCTCGTATTTCTGGAATGCAACGACGATGGTACTGGTTGTTCAGGATGGTCAAGTTACCTCGAAACCCCTGTGTATTTCGGCGAACGAATTACTATTCGTGTTGGAAGTTATGGCACCACTACGGCACCTGGTAGCGGCACGCTCCTTCTTAACATTGTTGACTCGGTTGGAAATCCCCTTCCATCTCCAGAAAATGACAATTGCATCGACGCCGTTCCAATCTCTGAGGGCGACACGCACTTCACGACGGACGAAGCAACAACGGATGGCCCCGCCCATCCAAAGTGTGAGGTAGCAAGTGACGGCGGTGTCACTGGTAATGATATTTGGTACACCTTTACGCCAAGTGCAAGTGGATTATTGACAATAAGTACATGCGACCAAGCAAATTACGATACCGATTTGGTCATCTACGACAGTAGTAACTGTGGTGCGCTTTCGTTTCTTGCCTGCAACGACGATGGCGTGGGGTGTACCCTCTTCAGTTCACTTCTTGAAGTCGCAGTCACAGGAGGTGTTGAACATCTTATTCGTGTTGGTGGTTTTGAAGAAGGAAATTCTGGCACTGGGACTCTCTCTCTTTCGCTTGTAACTAGTCCAATCTGGGTTGGCACAGATGGAGGGAGTTGGTTCAATGGAGCAAACTGGTCTTCTGGCACAGTGCCATCAAGCGCCTCCAATGTCACCATTGGCGGCTCAGTTGTCATTGACCAACCAACCGCCCTCGCATCAAATGTAACGATTCAAAATGGAGGACACTTACAAGTTGGTTCAGGCAGTTCAATCATTGGCTCTCTCGATAGTACATTGATAACTGTGCAATCAGGCGGAACGTTACAACTGCAAAATAGTGGGAGCAGTGTTACTGCAACAGATATTAGTATCGAAGCGGGCGGAATCTTAAATTGGTTTGCTGGAACAATAGACATCTCTGGTGGCACTCTAAGTTCAACTTCAAACATTTCGATGGGTCTCTACGACACGTGTACACTCCAAGCAGACTTTGGTGTTATCGAAGCTAATATGTTTACCATTGGACCATTCGGCTCGATGCATGGCACGAGTTGGTCATACGTTGACTCATTTGTAAATCACGGAACTATTTATGCTGACGGCTCATACAGTTACACAAAAATTTATGGCGATTACACGCAGTCTTCAACTGGCACGCTCGTTACAAACTTTACGAGCAACGCTTCAAATACATGGCTCATTGTAGATAACAATTCAACCATTTCCGGCACGGGCATCAGCACTATCGAGGGAACTGTTCGCCTTGTCAGCAACGGTGGGTACACCCCAACAGACTTCACAACATTTGATGTACTTAAGAACTATGAGGGTTTACATTCTGGAGCTTTCGATACAATTGAAGTCGTTAACTTTGCAGGTGGTGTTTCGTTCTCTCAAAGTAATAATGTCAGTGGCGTTACCGTTACAGCAAATGTCATCCCTGTTCATTACGTCGATGCTGACAATACATCCGGCGACGGCACTTCATGGGCGACGGCGTTCCCAACTGTGCAAGAAGCTTTATCGGCAGCGTCGGTGGGAGATCAAATCTGGATCGCAGAAGGGACGTACACGCCAGGATATTCTCGATTAAGTACCTTCACACCGATGACCTTTGTGACTATGTACGGCGGATTTATTGGAAGTGAAAATGCCATTGAACAACGTGACATTCCTGCACATCCAACCATTCTCTCTGGAGATATTGGAGTCCAAAATGACGTTACTGACAATGTCTACCATGTTGTGACGTGCCCAAGTTTCGCCATTGTATCCCTCGATGGAATCATTGTCACAGCAGGAAATGCAAATGGAAGTGGAGCCGATCAATCAATCGGCGCTGGTATCTTTCAGACCACTGGTTGGCTTACGCTCACCAACTGCACCATGATTGACAACTTTGCACTCGGCAACGGCGGCGGAGTCTATTCTAATGGTGGGTGGTCTTCGTACAACAACTGCACCATTGACAACAATGAGGCACGATCAGGTGGAGGCATCTACACACTTAATGCAGACCTTGCCATCGACCAAACTACTCTAACGAGCAACCGGGCTCGCGCAACAACGATCGGCGTTTCTTCAGGGGGTGGGCTCTACGTTGACGGCGGCAGTCTAACGATCACAGATGCAACATTTCAAGACAACATAGCTCGAACAGACATATTTGTCGGAGGTCATGGCGGTGCAATCTATGCGACCCAGACCGACATCCTTATGAGTGGCATAGATTTTGACACTAATCACGCAAGTAGTGGCGGAGCTGTTTACTTTAATGATATCGGTGCTACCGTCGCACTCATTCATCATTGCACTTTTGAAGGCAATTATGTGTTCCAAAGTTTTGGTCAAACTCCTTCTGGTGCTGCTGCCTTCAAACAAATTGGTAGTAGCAACACTGAGATTGTAAATTGTCTTTTCGCTGGAAACAACGGCGCCGAAGAGCCAATTATTGACATAGGGACGTTTGGAAATCTCGATAACAGGCTTACGAATTGCACAATTGCACACAACACAAATCTTGGCACTTCAGGAGCGTTTGAGGGTGAAGCACGATTAGAAAACTGCATCATCTGGCACAACGAAGGGATGTATGGCCGAGATTGGCCGAATCAAATTGGTGGCTCTGGGGTTTCGTCCATTGCACGCTGCCTCATTGAAAACTTTGGATCAGGAGGACTGCTCATTGACAAAGACCCACTCTTCGTTTCACCTCGTGGTCCCGACGGTATCTATGGCACCGGTGATGAAGATTATCGTTTGTTTCCAGGATCACCGATTATTGACTGGGGTAGTGACACACTATGGGATTATTCTGTCGCATCGGTCCCTCAAGTTGATCTTGATGGCAACAATCGTTTTGTAGATGATCCATACACTGCCGATGCAAACGCCCCATCAACTATTGACTTGGGTTGCTACGAATTTCAAATACAAAGTATAGGAGTTTCCGGATTCCGTTCGTGGGTTAATTTGGACACGATGCTATCCGACTTTACTGATGATTTTAACTGGGAACCCGCTGAAGCACCAACAGCGAATGACACCGTCGTCATTCTAGAATCGCTCGGCCCCATTTCCTTTAGCGGGAATGCATCGATTGACCGAGCCATTTATGGCTCTGGTGTCACCGACCTCGAACTGAATTTTAATACTCTGTCGATTGGGTCCGCAAACGATTCACTTCGCATTGGACATTTTGAAGACATGTTGTACAGCACTTGTGAACTTGGAATCTTAAACGGAACCGTGATTGCAGATCGAGTCGACATCTCTGGTGTTGGAAACGGTGGGATGTATTTTGAGAATGGAACAGTCCAAGCATCCAATGGCTTCATCCTTCGAAACAACGGCGCGATGTATGGATTGGGAACCATTCAAGGAAACGTCTACAACTGCGGAACACATCAAATTGATCTTGTGAATAAATCATTCCCCTCTGTTACCGGCGACTACTTCATGACGGAAAATTCCATTGCCGGACTTGAAGGATCGGGAGATATTATTTACTTCATGTATGATTACAGTGGAACGGGAGACCTAACTTCCATCTCTGTAGGTGGGGCAACGACTCTCGGAGGTGTCCTCCAACTTCACGGTACCCAAAATATTCTAAACGCTGGAGAATCCGCAACCATACTGAGTTCCGATGGTGGCATTTCTGGTAACTTTGACTCCATCCTCGCGATGGGGTTCGGTGCAGACGAAATACCAATCGTATCGACTGTTGCAAATGCAGTAGGCGGAGAAAGTGTCATTGTCACAATGCAATCTGTAAATGGTCTTCTTAATTTTGATACCCCAGATCCAACGAATATCAATGGACTTCCTGAAGATGTTGAACTTGAAGATATAGACGGTGACGGATTCCCCGACATAATCATGTCGGTTCCAGACACGAACGATTCCGCAAGTGATACCGATGACATTATTGTTATTTATAACGGCGGCATGACGGGTAGTGTCTGGAATGGATTCTCAGGCGGCTCCCTTCTCGTTGAAGTTGGAAACAAACCAGCTGGCTTAACTGTTGGTGATTTTGATAATGATGGTGATATGGATATTGCTGTTGTGAACACGCTCGATGACACTGTCAGTCTTTGTGAAAATCAAACAAACGCTCGCTCAATTGTTTCCTTCACTGTGACTCACGCAGCTACAGATTATTATGCTTCAGATCCTGCTACATTGGTCGCGAGCCCAACCGATGTTGCACATGCATCCTTCTCTGGAACCGCTGACATTGACTTAGCCATTGCCAACAGTGGCGATGGCAAGATGGTCATCATCGAAGGACCACTCTTCAATCTTGCGTTTAGGCCGATGTCTGGTTCAAGCCATCAAACAACCGGTGGAGCAAAAACTATTGATCCCGGCGATGTTAATAATGACAAGGGTTTTGGCGTCGTTGTTACCGGTGGCGGAGGTGAGTCAAACATCTTTAAACAACAGCCAGCTCGAGTGACCGAGTGGGACCCTCCAATCGTACTCGCCATGGGGTCAGGCGTGAGTGAACAACTAGTTGAAGACCTAGATCTAAATGGCAAAAATGACATCATCCTGTGTAATCAAACTGCAAACACAATTAGCATTGCACTGCAAAAAACAGATGGCACGTATGGAACCCCCGCTCTCTTGGAACTTGATGCCCCGCTGAGTGGTTGGTATGAGTCTCCAAGATCACTATCTGTTATTGATGTGGACGATGATGGCGATCTTGATCTAGCTGTTGTTGCAACAAATCAGAATGGCAACACTGTCACAGTCCTCTTCCGAAATGACTCCCCAGTAGGTGGAGAACTCGCTATCTTTACTGATTTTGGGCATGAAGAGGGAAGCGGAATTAATCCCCTCAAGACTAGGAGTGCCGACGTTGATAACGACGGGTTCGATGACTTGATTATGGTGACCGACACTGTTGCGTTCAGAAGCAACAACGCTGTGGGTTCAACCCAAACGGTTGTGAATAGCCACGCCCCACCCACACCTTGTCCAGGCGATTTCAATGGCGACGGGGCTGTCAATGTTGCTGATTTACTTGTTCTCATGGCTGCATGGGGTCCCGGAAACGGCGATGAGGATATCAATGGAGATGGAAGTGTCAATGTTGCTGATCTACTGATTCTCATGGGCGCGTGGGGTGCATGTCCTTGATGTAGAATAGTTGTATGACGCAGACAACTGCGGGCAAAAGGAAGAGTAAAGCCCCAAAGAACCCATGGTCCACGCCAGCGATGCAACAGTATCGCTCGATGAAGGAAGCACACCCAGAATGCGTGCTCTTCTTTCGTATGGGTGATTTCTATGAGATGTTTGACGAAGATGCTCGAGTTGTTTCAAAAGCGATTGGCATAACGTTGACACAGCGCGGCAATGGACTCGACATGGCGGGCGTTCCTTACCACGCAGCAGAGGGATATTTGCGAAGAATGGTGGATCAAGGTTTCCGAGTTGCTGTTTGCGAACAACTTGAAGATCCTGCCGAAGCAAAGGGCGTCGTAAAACGTGGCGTCACTCGAGTAGTTACTCCGGGAACTTTAGTCGACGAATTTTTGCTTGATGAAACAAAGACCAATTTACTTGGCGCAGTGCAAAGCGATGGCACTACCGTGTATATTGCAACGACAGAACTTTCAACTGGCACCTTTGAATTGCACCAATGTCCACTACATGGACTTGGCGATACACTTGAGCGACTCGGACTCTCTGAAGTTGTCATTAGCGAAGACGACGAAGTGCTACAACAACAAGCAACTCGCTTCGGAGTTGCAGTAACCACGCGCCCTGCGTGGATGTTTGCACTAGATGAAGCGACGACAGTTTTACAAAAACAATTTATCGTTACAACAATTGAGGGATTCGGCTTAACAAAAGAAGATGCAAGGATTGGACCGGCCGGCGCATTACTTGGTTACTTAATACAAACCCAAGCAGGTGATTCTAGTTTGCCACACCTTCGCCCTCCCAACCTCGTAAGCAATGACAGCATTGTTACACTCGATGCTACAACGATTCGCTCGCTTGAAATCGACCAAACAATGAAGAGTCATACCACCGAGGGATCGCTCCTCTGGGTTATGCAACGTTGTCACACTGCAATGGGAAAACGGCTACTCCGTAAATGGCTCTGTGAGCCCCTTGCCAACAAAGATGCTATCGAAAAACGGCAATCTGTTGTTACCAAGTTTGTCTGCGATGGAGAGATGCTTCGCAAAATCCAGACACTACTTGACCAAGTACAAGATGTAGCAAGAATTGCTGGGCGCGTTTCAATGGGACGAGTAACACCACGAGATATTGTTGCTCTTGGAAAATCGATCGACCTCTGCGGCAATCTTGCAACTCTACTTGACTCACCAGAAACAGAACACATTCAGACTGCGTTGGAATCGCTTTCAAACTCTCTTGTACCACTTGGCAAAACGATCGGCGAAAGATGCATCGATTCACCACCTGCGCACATGCGAGAAGGCGGGCTGTTTCGAGATGGTTTTGACTTGCAACTTGATGAAGCAAGAGTGTTGCAACGCGACGCTGGCACTTGGCTTTCATCCTACCAATCGGATCTCACTGAAAACACAGGCATCAGTACGCTCAAGGTTGGGTTTAATAAAGTGTTTGGCTACTACATTGAAGTTTCGCATGCACAATCAAGTAGAGTTCCCGACACATTTACTCGCAAGCAAACGTTGAAAAATGCCGAACGATATATTACACCCGAACTAAAAGAATTTGAAAATAAGGTGCTCAGTGCAGAGTCAAAAGCATTAACTCGGGAACATGAGTTATTTTCCGAACTCTGCTTACAAATTTCTTCACATATTTCTTCTATTGCTACGTACGCAGATACGATTGCAACACTTGATACGCTTGCTTGTTTTGCCAACACTGCAAAACTGTTTGGATATATAAAACCACAACTTGTAGACGAATCGATTATCGAAATTAAAAATGGGCGACATCCCGTACTTGACCGGCTTCTTCAAGAAAAGTTTGTTCCAAACGACTGTTCGCTTACGAGCGAATCGCTTGCACTTATCACAGGGCCAAACATGGCTGGCAAATCGACGTACATTCGGCAAATTGCATTAATCACATTGCTCGCGCATACTGGGAGTTTTGTACCAGCAGAATCCGCCACCATCGGCATGGTTGATCGAATTTTTACGCGAGTGGGCGCAAGTGATGAATTGCACGCGGGGCAATCAACCTTCATGGTTGAAATGGTTGAAACTGCAAATATTTTGAATAATGCTACGAAAAAGAGTTTAGTCATTCTTGATGAAATTGGGCGTGGCACAAGTACACTTGATGGCTTATCTCTTGCTTGGGCAATTGCTGAATCGCTTTCTATTAGCGGGTGTAGAACATTGTTTGCCACGCATTATCATGAACTCACAACGCTTGCCGATCATAATGATGCCACTACGAATTTACACGTAACCGTGCGTGAATGGCAAGATGACATTGTATTTTTGTACGGTATAAAGGAAGGTCGCACAGACCGAAGCTACGGCATCCACGTTGCAAAAATCGCTGGGGTTCCTGATGGTGTTGTCAAACGTGCAAACGAATTGCTTGAAACGCTTTCAGTGCATACACAACAAGCAAGTGTTGAAAGTTCGCAACAACCGGCTGCTCCTCAGATGAGTTTGTTTACCGAATACTTGCCAAGCCCACTCGTGGATGAACTCAAAAATATAGACATCAACTCTCTTTCTCCAATGGAAGCGTTTGATTTGTTACGGGATTTTAATCGCCGTGCTTTTGACGAAGACGACCACTAAGCCAAAGCAAAAGTTGCACCCGCTCAAACTCGTTCAACCACTCTTGCAACGTTGCATCGAACTCATCCTGCTCAATTGCAATACCGGGAAGATCACACGCGTCGCCTAGTTGCCGTTTAGCGATAGCGCGGTACCGAAAAAGTGTTCGGTCTCCGAGTATGCTGACAGGCTCAAAATCTTCCGCCATAAATAGAACTGTAGGGACACGGTTGCCCGCATTTATCTTTATGTTGTTCGAAAGTTCGATGGCTTCATCGCGATCAAGCCAGCGCATATTGATTTTTTGAGACACATCCGCAATCGCCGCGAGCATTGGACCTTGTGCAGCACAATCACCACACCAAATCCCCGAAACAGCCAAGACATTCATTTCGCGAACAAACCCATTAAGCAACTCTCGCTGACACTCTCTGAGATGTACTTGTTTTCCAATGTTGTGCCAAGGAGTTGCTCGTTCACCTGCATTGGAAAGATACGCTTCGTATGTTGAACCTTGTTCGAACCACTTTTTCAATTCTTCTGATGGTAGTCCAATTGGCATGCCCGTAGTTTACTTAACGTTTGGCCAGATGACCCAGTCGTTATCGAAGTTTTCACTCCAACGAGGCGCACCCTTTTGAAACACTCCGCCGTCATCTTCGAGATCGAAACCAACGGAGTAAATTATTGGCTCGCCATCGACCAATGTGATTTTCAGCGGTTCACCATTCCAGCCATCGACCACGCCCGCCTCTGCTAAATCCAAAGGCCATACATCTGTTTCATTGTGCTGTTGCACGGCGTACAAAACTGCAAGCGTTGCATCTCGCCTTGCTCGCGTGTATTCGCCATGCAACACTGCTTTCTCGAGTGCTGGCATGAGCAAGTTGATCAAAAAATATGGGTCAAGTGTTGAACTTGGAGGATACTCCTCTGAGTTGAGCAATTCTGGTTTTTGCCTAAGTTCATAGAGAGGTGTGCCGATAGCCGACTCCGTCTTGTCCATCCGAACGGTATATTCATCGAACATTTCTTTTCTTGATGCAAGAAAAATGTCGGCAAGCGGTGATATAAAAGCAGGAACCAGAGACGTTCCTACGCTGCCTTCAGATACAGATTCCGTCAATGCAGTTAATTTCATCGCATCAAGAGGTACAATACATCCGTCACCGTTTCCGTCATCGGTGTACATCCTTTGCAAGATGTCGAGCATGAAGTAACGCTCGCCTTCAAGGCGAATAGTCATGTATCCATCGAGTTCTGCAAGCGATTGCTTTATGGTTTCAAACTGTTCGTTTGAAAAGAGCGCCTGTTTATGTTCGACAATGTCGCCAATGGTTGCAAACGTTGAATTATAGATTGCAAACGACACGAGGTCATTTATTAATATGGGATGTTCTCGAAGATGCTTCCCCATTTGAAGCATCGTCGTAATGTCCTGAAGACATCGGCTTGCGTCTCCGTCAAAAGCCGCCTGTTTTGCATCATAGGCAAGAAGATTCGCCATATTTCGCATAGGACCTAATTGCGGAAACAAGACAGACATCATGAAGCCATCATGGGGCGCATCCCCTTGTGATTCGTACTCTTCAGGCCAGAGTTCCTTGTCTGCTTCGCTGACACATCCGCTGATATAAAAGCCCATCCCTTTTTTCTTTGATGCATCGCGAAGATCTACCAGTGTCCCTTGGTGGGCATCAACCCATTCTGCATAATATTCCCAACCAGCCTCAGATGGCCACGTTGGGTCTTCAAAGTCATTCTCGGAAAAAACCGTGCTCGGCATTTCTTTTTTTCTAAGAGCGATGCCCGCCTTTCTATACAACGGCCAGGCGCGATCGTCTTCTGGAACGGCACTTGCAACTTCGTTCACTTTAGCAACATAATCCACCGAAATCGTCGCCACCCGATTCATCGCAACAATAACCCATGCAGCGTAAACGACAATCACTAGAACAACAAACAAGCCCATCCATTTACACATTTTCTTCACCATGTGGCCTCCTATTGCCATCCTCAAGTATACCCAGAACCATTTCAAAACAACACCTTTTTTCGCCATTTCGAAAAAAGGCATAATTAGCTCAGAGCCAATTTACTACCTTCAGACACCAAATATCTCTTATTCATGCTTCTAGACGTTGCTTTTTTTCTTTCAAACGAAAAAAAGCATAATTAACTCAGAGCCAATTAACTACATTAATTGGCTCTGAGTTAATTAATTTTTGCGAGCGCCCAACAGTGTTCGAGGACATCGCGGACGCCTTCGCGAGTTGCGCCTGAGCAGACAATAACAGGGTCGAGTTGAAGATTAGCAGCAATTTTAGAGAGGATCTCCTGGCGTTCGTCTGGGGGGAGCAAGTCCACCTTGTTTAGCACCACGATTTCATCTTTGGCTGCGAGCTCCTCTGAATACCGTACAAGTTCCTCGCGAATTGCCCTATAGTTACTCACTGGGTCACTGCCATCAACGGGCATCACATCGACCAAATGAAGCAACGCCCCAGTACGCTCAATATGTTTTAGAAATCGATGACCAAGACCAGCACCATCCGCGGCACCCTCGATTAATCCCGGAATATCAGCCACAATCAGTCGGCGATTTACATCAAGTTCAGCAATCCCCAAGTGTGGCTGCAACGTTGTAAATGGATACTCGGCAACTTTTGGGCGTGCTGCAGAAATCGCTGAAAGTAACGTCGACTTTCCGGCATTCGGCAAGCCAACCAAACCAATGTCAGCAATCAACTTCAATTCAAGACGAAGAATGTATTCTTCAATAGGTTCACCGCTTGTTGTCTCGCGAGGCGCCTGATTCGTCGCCGATTTAAAATGCTCATTTCCCCATCCCCCTTTGCCGCCCTTCGCAACGACAAGTTCCTGACCGTCCTCCGAAATATCAGCGAGAAGTTCACCTGATTCCTCACTCGTCACAAGCGTACCAAGCGGAACCTTCACGATTTTGTCGTCACCGTTGGCACCATGCATCTGACTCCCCTTACCCTGAATACCGTGATCGGCACGATAATGTGGGCGATGCGTCAACGATAACAATGTATCTATACTTTTGTCCCCAACCAAAATAACATCCCCGCCATCACCACCATCGCCACCATTTGGACCGCCCTTTGGAATATATTTTTCCCTACGGAAACTCATGCATCCATCACCACCCTTGCCACTTCTAACAAAGATTCTGGCTCGATCAACTAACATTTCGTTTGAACTTTCCGTTTAGCTTACAGCAGTAAACTGAGGGATAGCATCGTCACTCGGAACGATATCGACATATCGTCCACGGAAGCGAACTGTACCTGGCTCGGTCGCAAACAGCGTATCGTCATTTCCTCTCCGAACCATATACCCAGCCTTGAACTTCGTTCCACACTGGCGAATAATAATTGATCCAGCTTTTGCTGTTTCACCACTATATAACTTGATACCACGATATTGCGGGTTTGAATCGCGTCCGTTATTGGTTGATCCACCACTCTTTTTATGGGCCACAGCAAAACTCCTTAAAAACATCTCGCAACATACGAGAGCCCCGTATTGTATCAAACCAGAGGGCTTGATTCAACCCACTGATTTACCGAAAAATCCACTTCTTTTTTGTGCCTTCTTTCGAAAGTGGCTTCCGTATGCTAACCCCACCTTCGACGGATCTCCGTGGGAGTGGTTTCATAATGATGTCATCGACATCTCCATTCACACTCCAAGAGAGCTGCAAAACACGATGCAACTTACTTTTTTCACCCGTGATTGGATGGACAACTTCTGCGGTGTCTCCACTTACCCCACCAGCAAAGACCTGAACTTCACGAACATCTTCTCGTCCTGCTTTCCAAATCGCAACACTACGTATTGCATTTTCCTCACCTTGAAGCAATGGACCACTTGCATCGGATTGTGATTGCATAAGTTGATCACCAAAAATATCTAATACAGCAAGCTGCACTCGTCGAGGAACACGATCTCCATCTGCAATTATCTCACCCTTATCTGTGACAAGGTCAAACTGTGGTAACCAACGGTGGTCTTCATTGGTTTCATTTGTTACTTCGTAGACCAAAATCCAAAAACCATCGCCCGTATCGTCTGCACGATAGAACCGAAGATCTCCAGTATCAAGTCGAAGTTGCCAACGATGAGCACGATCCGATGCTTTTGGGTAGCCCTGTGCAGACTGAATAACAGAGCAAAGTACGGTAAACAAGAGTGTAAGTATGATTGTTCGCATAAAGAAACCTCTTCCTGTATTCTAGCAGTAGGATACCTTTTTGTGATGATTGTTCAAGAGAATAGGCACCTAGAGGCCGCCATTGCCCTGCTAGGAAATAAAAGACACGCCAAAGCGCTACTTCAGGCCCTTGAAGAGAGGGACAAGAGCAGTTACAACTTTGTAGTTCGGGACAAAAAACAAGTCCAAGAGTCGATGCTCCTCTTGCACAATGCGGGGGCAACGACAAGTTGCCTCGTCACCCCACCAAAAGACCCTACACAATGCAGGAGAATTACTTCCCTCATCGAAGACGGAATCCAGTCTCTCCAAGGCAGAAACAGCACACTAGCTCAGACTATCTTGGGAGTCGATCAGCCCCTCCTCGCGGAAGCTTTCGAGCATGCAGGTTTTACTAAACTCGCCATTTTAACAACGATGGATCGATTAAAATCTGCCCGCCTCTCTAAGAGCACAACGAATAAGCTCACGTTCATTCCAACGTCAGATGTTTCAGAAACTCAAATCCAGACTGCCCTCCAAGAAACCTACATCGATTCACTTGATTGCCCAAAAATTCATGGTCTTCGACACATTAGAGATATTGTTGAGGGGCATCGTGGGCAAGGCGACCATAACGCGCAACTCTGGACTATTGCGAAACTTGGTGATACGACCGCCGGTATTCTTCTGTTGAATCCTGTCCCAAATGCCGGATGTATGGAGCTTGCATACCTCGGCACGGCCCCCTCCGCTCGAGGAATTGGCGTTGGCGATGCACTCGTGCAACTCGCTATCAAACAATCTCAAGAATACGGTCTCCCAAAACTGACTCTCGCAGTTGATTCTGAAAATACGCCAGCTCTTAGACTATATAAACGTTGGAATTTTCTTTCGATTCGCCAAAGACTTACGATGATTCGCAAGTTGTGCTGAAGTTGTCCACACGTTGTTGACAATTGTGCAAAACAACAAAATCATTTTTTCTTTACGCATGTTGACCAAGTAAAACACAGGAGTTACGTGCAGTGAGATGACAAAAAACAACAGCATGTAGACAGGAACCGCTTGCAAACCGCTGTACATTCTGTACTCTTCGCAGACCGCTCATGGACGAGAGGGACCGAGAACGTGTTGCTTCAAACTCAACACAAGTTCAGGGGCGGACGTCGGAAGGACCCATTATTTTCCACTTTGTATTTCACCGCACTTGCGGATTGGTTTTGTTCCTTTCATGTCCCCGAAACACGTCCCCTCAATTGAACAACAGCTCCGAGAAGAACTGAGCAATACAATTGGAAAACGACCATACCGAATGTGGTTTTCAAACACTGAAGTTTCATGTAACGAGGACCGAATTAATCTCGTTGCGGCAACGCCGCTCGCTGCAAATTGGATTTCGAATAGGTTTACTGCTGTGATTGAAGATGCCGCGAAGGCAACTCTTGGACGAGCGCTTTCAATACACATTACAGTTCAGGAAACCGCTGACCAAAGTCCCAAACAACACACTCCTGAACATACCCAGAAGCCAATCACAAAACAGAAGACTAGCCGAACACTCTTACGTTTCGATGATTTTATCGTAGGTGCATGCAACCGCCTTGCGTACGCCGCATCAAAACAAATAACAGAAAAAGACGGAAAATCAATTTCACCACTATTCATTCACGGAGCATGCGGCGTAGGCAAAACGCATCTTCTTCAAGCAATTTGTAGTCACGCATCAAAGACCTCGCCAGGAAAAGTTCGTTACGTCACAGCTGAACAGTTCACGAACGAATTCATCGCGAGTTCTCGAAGTGGTGAGTTTGGTCGATTCAGAACTCGGTACCGCAACCTCAATCTTCTTGCTATTGACGATGTCCATTTCGTCGCGAACAAGGTAAAAACACAGGAAGAACTTCTACACACACTTGATGCTGCAGGTTTGTCAGGGGCAAGACTTGTCCTCGCATCCGATGAAGACCCTCGCCACATTCGCCGCCTCAATCGGGCACTCGCAAATCGCTTCGTTGCTGGACTGATTGCAGAAATCCATCGCCCAGACCGAGATACTCGATGCAACATCATTCATAAATTGACTCGGCAACACGGCATTACAATTACCACGGGTGCTGTCGATCGACTTGCGAGCCAAGCCGTGGGCTCAGTTCGAGAGATAGAGGGCACTGTTACTCGCCTTCGAGCCACTGCAGCGCTCCTGGCGAAAAGTGAAGGCGAAACGATTGGCATTGATGCCGTAGAGCGCCTTCTGCGTTCAACTCCGCCAAACTCGCTTCCTATTCGAATTGTCGACGTCCTCGAAGTAACTGCGAATCGCTCAGGACTCCGTGTTCAAGACCTCAAAGGATCATCACGAGCTTCGAATGTCGTTTTCTGGAGAAGTGTTGCTTCTTATCTCGGCAGGAAACTTACAACACACAGTTATCCTGAACTTGCAGCTGCAATTGGTAGAAAAAACCACTCGACTGTTCACGCAGCCGTAAAACGAATAACTACTCTTCTCGAGCAAGAGACAACAACTATCACCTTGAGTGGCGAAGCTATCGATATCAAAGAAGTCATTGATCAGTTACTGTGGGCTGTGCGATCAAAGGCGAACGACCGTTCTTGAAGAGAGGGGAATACCGTGTTTCCGAACGGATTTGGGCACGCAAAGTTGGTGAGGAGAAGCAGATTACAGGATGTGACTGCTTCTCTGAACCAATAAATCCATAGGGGGCAGACCAAGGGACAGAGCAAGGGTCAGACCCGGGGACAGAGCAAGGGACAGACCCGGGGTCAGACCCTAATTTGTTGCTACAATCACATGCATGTATGCCTTGATGAGAACTTTTTTAGTTATTGTCGTAACTACTGTTGCTACAACTGCTGTTGGTTCCAACGAGAGCGACCACTCGGAAGCTGCACTTCGCCAACTTCATAGGGCAACAAAATCACAACGGGATGGCCAACATCTATTGAGCCTCGCAGCGTTAAGAACATTACGAGATCCAGACCTTCGTCCATTCTTTCAACAATTTTCCCAACACTCTGATTGGGCTGTGCAGGTTCACGCTGTTCTTGGTATTGCTGAGCTCAGCGAAGATCAAACCATCGACCCGTGGCTTGTGCAACAAATCGCACCAACCGCACGAGAGCATGTCATTGCCCAAGGGCTTGATGACGGATTTTTTCAAAAAGAACAAATTGAGGCGCTCTTAAAATGGCCCCTTCTTGAAACTGCTCCCCGGCTATTACTTCTTGCAGATTTACAATTGCTTACAGATTCTATTAACACTGAAGAACTCAAAGAACTATCAAAAAATACAAATCTCACCGTGGCAATGTTTGCTGCTTTGCTCTCAGGTGATGAGAAGAGTATTGAAAAAACAACGCAAAATCTTCGCAGAGCATCACAATCTGATCGAAGCAACGCACTGCGACGAACACATCAACTCATTCGTCAATACGATTTAACGAGTTCAAGCGAATGGCTGCAATCATTGCTTGAGAAAAAGACCCTAACGCTTTCAAGTCAAGAGCGGTACTGGACTCTTTACACACTACTCGCAATCGACAAAGATGCTGGTCTAAGTGAATGGGGGCGAGCCTTTCCAACTAACCCTGAACGAGTCGAACAAGTAAAGTACCTCTTGCTCCTTCTTGAATCTGGCATTGTGCCTACACCTGCACAAATTAACCGACTAAAAATTGATCTTGACGATTCACTACTCGGCCTCATGGTTCGTGCTGGAAATATAAACAAGAACACTTCTGATATATCACCAAAGGACATGCAAGCACTCATAGACCTTGTAGAGCAAGGACACCGTTCATCTGTCGAATGGGCGTTTCGAGTTGTAGAAGAGCACCTTACACAAGAACAAGCAGAGTCTTTTTACAAGCCCCTTGCAACTATACCTGAATCAACAAACCCTCGAAGAAAAGCCGTAGCAATTCGAGCTTTTACACTGCTCATTGGAATCTCTCCAGATACCGCATGGGAAATATTGCGAACTGCGAAGGACGATAGTGACCAACAACAACTCTTACTATTAGCCATGCTTCAAATTACAAATGAAGATGTTGTCAAAGAAGCAACAAAACTAAGAAGGATTGGATTAAACAAAGCAGACATTATGACGTTGCTTCTCATTGCTCGAGGACCAACACCGCTTCAAGAAAACGACCAAGAATATCTTGGCATTATCGCTGCGGGTGGCGGACATTTAAGTCCCGCACTTGAAACGCAAGCTGCATGGCTCTACCTAAGGCGAATGGGGCTCGCTGACAAGGCGCTTGCTGCAGTCAGACCACAATAAACTCTACCGTGTCTTCAAATAATATTCCATTATGTTGTGCTGATATCACTGACCGTGAAATACGGGCAGCAAGTGATGCTCTTCGCGGTGAGAAACTTGTCTTAGGTTCTTGGACAACAAGTTTTGAAAGAGCTGTATCAAAACATGTCGATAGCTCATTTGGCATTGCTACAAACTCCTCACAAAGTGCAATGCACATTACACTTGAGTCTCTCGGTATTCAACCGGGCGATGAAGTCATTACACCTGCGTTCTCTTTCCCCTCAGTCGCTTCTACGATTCTTAGACTTGGAGCAACTCCTATCTTCTCAGATTGCGATGCTCGAACATTGAATATGGATGCAAGGGATGTTTCGTCAAAAATAACATCCGCAACAAAAGCGATTATTGCTTCTCACACATTTGGAAATCCCGCAGGCATTGATGCAATTGCACGAATTTCCCAAGAAGTGGAAGTTCCCCTTATAGAAGACGCGAGCCAAGCAATTGGGAGCAAACTTAACCAACGAAAAGCGGGCTCCTTTGGAAGGGTAGCCATCTTTGCGTTCCATTCAACAACTCAATTGACAAGTGTTGAGGGCGGAATGATAACCACTGATGACGACTCTCTTGCTGAACAATGCCGGTCTCGACGCAATCATGGTTTTGAAGTTGACCCAACACTCTCAGCCGACGAACTCCATCGAGTTCGGACTGATGAACTTATGCAAACTATGGGACATGGCTACCGCCTGAGCGAAGTCCACGCAGCAGTTGGAGCTGTGCAAATGAAACGGCTGGAAGAAATTCTGCTACGACGTGATACCATCGCCCAGTGGTACACACAACGACTTGGTGGCATTTCCGACATCATGTGCCCAACCATCGAGCGTGGAGTTGAAATGAGTTGGGATGGCTTTGTCGTTCGATTAAATGATAAATATACTCGAGATGACCGAGATGAAATTATTCGGGGGTTACATCGACACGAAATTGGAGCGGCAGATTATTTTCAATCAATCCCAACACTCCCACTTTTTTCAGAGTATTGCAATAGTGAAACGAGTTGCCCGGTTTCAGCTTCAATCTCAGAACGCACTATTGCGCTCCCCTTCTACACTTCGATGACGCATCGAGAAGTTTCCATAGTGTGTCAAACATTAGAATTAATGTTGACCCGTGGAACTTTTTCTGATACCTAGCGACTCTTCGCCAAGTTCCGCTGCTTCTGCTTAACTTGCTTTGGCTTTGGAACTTGAACAACGGGAGTTTCTTCTCTCACAATTTCTGCTTCTACTTCTACAATTGCTTGCAACACTTTGAATTTTCGAGGGCCTTTTAAGGCATCAATTGTCTTTTTAGCTATGTCAAAATCCATTGCTAAAATTTGTCTCGCTTCTTCATATGGATGCTCAACCTGTTTAAACACGACCGTTTCTCTCGGTCGCCTTCGTCGATCTGCAATAAACCCAGAGAACAAAAGAGCGAGCAATCCAACAATGACTGCTATGTGTTGTGCATACGATTTTTGATTGGAGACTTGAGACAACGCGGCGGGTTGATCTTGAACGATTTGAAAAACCGTTTTTGAGCCCGGTGCGATTCTTGCAATTTTTGCCCGAAGTGTGTCAAGCACAGCTTCTTTACTCCCTGCCTGCTCGCTCTTTTTAAGAACCCATGATGCTGGCACCGCAACTTGGACAAAAGGTCGCTCGTTGTCGTGCCACGGAATTGCAACATCTTTTGATGCGGGACGCTCCATTGTTACTGTGATTTTCGCAGTACTCAATGCAACAGCTGCAGCAACTCTCTTTTGAAGTAGCTCTGTCTTTACTTTTGGAATACTTGCGATTGAAACGTCCGAGCATTCTATGCCTGTCAGATTATCAATGACTGTCACTTGGTCAATCGAAAGACCGGTCGTTGCGCTTGCAACAAGTTTCTGAATTGCTTGAATTGTTGTGTCAGGGAGTATTCCATCAGTTGGCTCAACAGATACGCATGCAGTCATTGGTCGTCGTGGTGAGCCGATACCTGTCACTTCATTATCTGAAAGAACGACTGTTGTGTTTGTTACTCCACGCAAACTGTTAATCATCGATGCGATTTCGCGTTGCCGCGACGAACGTGCTTCATCTCTTTTCTCGAGTGAAGTCCTAGGCATCAACTGTGACCAAAACGGTTTCTCGGTTGTTTCTTCTTCTTGTTCTCCACTCTCAATCAACTTCGCCGTTGCGGTTCCATTAGCGTGAGTATCCGTGACTTGATCGTCGTAATCGATGTTGACCGACCACAGAATGCCTGCAGTGAATCCGATAAAGCCAAAGACAAAGAGCATTTTTTTGAGTCGATTATTCATTGCGCAACGACCATCTCAATCTTCAATTGTTTCTGTGTGGGTTTCATATTGTCCGTCACGAATCATCCTCTCCGTGCCCGCATTGTGAACGGGCGAGACATTAATAGCACATCCATGCGCTACACCTAATTTGAACATCGGCGATTATACCCCAGAATCGTTCATTTTTCTGATTGTTTTGGATTCACCCTTCGGGAACGCAAGAAAATGAAGAGAGAAAATAGAATTGCAGCAATCAAAAATGAGTATTGTTCAATAAATGAAAGCGTTTCTTTTGCTTTTTGTTTCAACTCGATGGGGGCCTGAGATCGACCAGACGGCCACCCTAAATCAGCAACCAGGGTCCTACCGTTCCGCTCAACTGCAAGGACACTAAGTCCTTGTGGCGAAGAAACTACTGACCAGCGCCCCTTAGGAACATCAAATGATGCAATTTCAAGGGGAGCCACTTTTTGCAATCCAACAATGTGACCTCGTTGCCCTTGTTCTGACACCAAGAGTGGCCAGGAACCTTTCACGAGTAAATCCACAAACGTACCCTGCAACTCTACGACGGCCCCACCCACCCATGTGTTGGCATCAAGCGTCCACAACTTCGCGCCCTGCTCATGGGGGGTTGCAACAAGTAATTCTCCGTTTAGAGTCGTAACGTGTGCGCCCTCGGTTTCAAGTGATGGAAGTTCTTCCCAAGCAGATCCATCAAACGTAAAGAGTTGCAAAGATTGTCCAGAGCAACAGACAACTACCGAATCTTGTAAAGACACGATTCCTGTAGGTGGCGTCTTGGTTTCAATAAAACCTTGCAATGAAATCTTTGATGATGTTCCGGAACGAGACAATCCATTCCGTTGCATGGAGTACACCGTCGCCCCAGAAGCATCATCCACAAACCAAATTGCATCCTTATGCAAAACAAGTTCAACAGGACGGTGACTCAAGCGGTGCTCAACAATGAACCCTCCCTTTGACACTCGTCTGCAAAGGGAGTAGTCGAGTCCTCTTGTTCTTGAATCATATTGAATAACAGAAGGATCTTGATCTCCAATAAACCAAACCTCATTTTCATTACCAGTCGAAGCAAGAGGTTTCGCGACACACAAACAAAGAAGAGCAACACAAATCATTTCAGTCACCTATTTTTGTTGTACCTGGTTGTAATGCACCTGTAAGGTATTCAAGATTCATCACCCGACTCATTGGTTCATCTTCAACAATTGTTGACAGAGATGAAAAGGCAATTTTGATTTCTGCGTTGCCTTGATTATCAGTAAAGTCAATGAGTCCGCCTGTTTCTGGCCAATGCAGTTCATGTACATTTTCAATCTCAACACGAATTCCTCTCCGATGAATTGCTTGCATGACGCGGTCTCCGTGTGTGACTTTGATGTCTATTGGACGATGACCTGCATCAATAAAGTTCGCTGTCCATGTTCGGTTTTTTGAATCAAGAAGTGACATAGATCCATCGGTGTTCTGCTTCAACTCTCCTTTTGGAAGCGGCTGTAGACCGAGAAGTACCAACGCTGTATCGATGTCATTAAACATACTTTGTTTCCCACCGATCGTGAGCGTCGATTCGTCATCCATCATGTCAAAGAACCAAAAGTTTTTTCCCTCGCCTCCGAACCAAGCGATGAGTTCACCAAGTTTAGAGATACGAAGTGAAATCGAATCGTCTTGTTTCCAAAAATCAAGTTCGCCCTGCTCTTTGTGCGCGCCAGCATCATCACTCCATTTAAATTCAATAACGCCTCGACCAACGAGATTTGAAAACTGAGATGTACGAGTCGCTTGCTCGGCTTGAAGAGTTGCTAGGTTCCGAGCATTGATTTTTGGAGTCACCTTTGGCGAGCAACCACTCGCCAATAAAATAATGATAAAAATAAAGCGATTCATAGATCGCCCTGTAATATTTCACCTAGTTGTTCAGCTAAATCCTGAATTTCTTCTTCTGCTATTCCAGGATTTTTTACCTGAACAGGCTCGCCATCTGTTCCTTTGAACCGTAAAAGCCAGAGTTCTCCACCCTCAAATTCTTCCCTGCCAACTAGTTGAAGCTTCCGTTTTCGGAGCAAAACCAACGCCAAAATGTATCGAAATGCGATCCGTTGTGGCTGTTCATCGCCTGCTAACCGTTCGAATAAATCGACGAGTACAGCATCATCTATCAAAATATCGGGCTTTTTGCCCGCCTCAGGGACGATATAGCGCCAATAGCTGTAAAGACGTTTTGGACGATCGCCTCTATCCCACGCCTCTTGGCAATAGTCAAACCGGTCAAAGCCATCATCCTCCTCTCTTTCGCAAAGGGAAGCCATCGCAGGCGTGTTAGGCAAGAGTGAATCACCTGTTGAGGCGCACACTCCGGTGGGTCTTGAGACACTTTGTGAGTTTCCAAATCGTGACATACATGAGAATCCTACGGTATCCGCGTATACTTTGACATACATGACGTGGACAATTTTTGGTTACGACGTATTTGAGACAATAATCGAGCTACTCATCATCTGGTTGAGTGTCTTTTTAGCATTCCGATTCCTAAAAGGCACTCGGGGCGGCGGTGTTATTCGAGGGCTTGTCGTTCTTCTTTTTCCACTTTGGCTCCTTCAAGTGCTTGCGGATTGGACCGGTCATTTTGACCGACTCGATTTTTTCGCAGAACAATTTTTGACCTATGTCTTTTTATTGTTGATTATTATTTTCCAGCCAGAACTAAGGCAAGCAGCTATACGCGTTAGCCAGTCAGAACTTTTTGCAAGGTTCCGAAATACTCCACCTGTTGGTGAAACTACAATTTCAGCAATTGCAGATGCCTCTGTTTTTCTTAGTCGAAACCAATTCGGTGGACTCATTGCAATTGAACGAGACAACAGCACAACAGACCATGTTGTTGGCGGACAATCGTTAGATGCTCAAGTAAATTCACCTCTTATTAAATCTATTTTTTGGCCCAACAATCCATTGCATGACCTTGGTTGCATCGTGCGTGGTGATCGCATTGTTACAGCGAGCGTGCAATTTCCATTAGCCGATGAATCTGCAATGTTGTCGACTGACCTAGGTTCAAGACACCGAGCTGGCGTTGGATTATCGACGCGTTGCGATGCTCTCATTATCATTATTAGTGAACAGACTGGCCGCATCTCTTTTGCAGATCACGGTGTTCTTTCTACGATTGAGCGAGATGATTTTGAAATTGAATTGGCAAGGCGTCTTAATCCAAAACCTGAACATTCAACTGCAGAGCACCTTTCTCAAGAAAATATTCCTGCAGAAACAAGCGCTACTCCAACGGAACCAACTGAATGAAACATAAAGATGACACGCTTGCTATTTTGTTTGTGACGGTTCTTGCTGTCTTTATTTGGCTCTGGGCTGCTGCTCGAACTGAAGACGAAAGAAATATCAACACTACGTTGTATTTAGTAGCGCCTGAGGGCTCAACAAGCACCATCACGCCCCAAGTAAAACCTATACGGCTCACCCTCAGGGGGCCAAGGTCATCGCTGAATGCGGCAGATGAGGCGTGCCTCAGTGGCGTGTACCTTTCTATCGCAGCCGAAGATGGCGAAGTGCCATTAAACCTTGCTTCTGAACTCAATGGGCTCGATGTGCTTAAATCTACTGGTGCAGAAGTCATCGCAGTTGATCCAAGTTCGGTTACCGTTGAAGTTCAAACGATGGTGCTTGTCGATGCTGTAGTTGTACCGTTTCTACCAAGTGTCACAGTGAGTGGAGACGTCACTGTTGATCCTGCAACTGTAACACTTCGTATTCCACAACAGTTAAGAAGCACGCTTCCAGAAGCCGTAACTGTTAACGCTGTAGTGAGCGAGACCGTGCTAGAACAATTACAACCGGGCGTTGTACACACACGAGATGCCTCCATTCAATTGCCTGAAATGTTAGACGAACAAGGCGTTGTGATTGAACCAAATCGAGTCTCTCTCTCGTTTAAAATTCAATCAAAAACAGACAAGGTAACGCTTCCACAAGTTCGTGTTCTCATTGCAGGACCTGCGGAAGATTATGCTGCGTATTTCGTCACATTGCCTGTAAAAATACTCCAAAATGTCACTATTGAAACAGACAAGGATTTAATCGCAAAAATTGCATCGGGTGATGTTACGGTGTTTGCGATTGTTCGGCTTGCATCGCAAGATATGGAAAAGCGAATTGAGACCAAACATGTCACATCGTTTATGGCGATGCTTGAAGATGGGACTGGCGTACAAGTCAAAGCCGTTCCAGAAGATGCTGGCTCTCTCGATGTTTCTCTAAATATTGTGCCAATTGCACTGCAGAATCCTTAGCGACGGGACTGATCCCAAACTGCTAGGGTCAGACCCGTTGGTATCCCTTACACCCAGCGAGTTGCGAACCACGCTTTTTTACCTCGACGCAATAAAATTGTGGTGCCATGTAATAAGTCATCACCCGTGAGCACACGGCTCACGGCATTGTCTCCCGATATTTTTTCACCGTTGATCGCAACCGATCCATTTTGCAAAAACTCACGCGCTTCACGCTTACTTTTGCACAATTCGGTTTCTGGAAGCAATTCGACAAGTGATGCCGCTTCTCCACCAAGACTTGTTTTTGCAAACTCGCCTGCTGGCACTTCAGCAAAAACTTCTGCAAGCATCGTTTCATCAAGCGATTTGATGTCACCGCCGAACAATGCTTTTGCTGCCTCGTTGCAACGCGTGACATTATCACTTCCATGGAAGAGTTCAGTCATTGCATCTGCTAAGGCATGTTGCGCCGCTCGTTGGTGTGGAGCCTCAGCATGCTCCGCTTCAATTGCCTCTATGGATGGGTGATCTAAAAATGTAAACCACCGCAAAAATTTTCCCGCGTCTTCATCAGGCACATTGAGCCAGTATTGATGGAATGCGTAGGGACTTGTTCGCTCTGCATCGAGCCAGATTGCTCCATCTTCGGTTTTGCCGATCTTAGAACCGTCACTTGCTGTAACAAGTGGATTTGTAATCCCTGCACCTCTGAAGTCGTCATCGTGTGCGCCAGACATATCCCTACGAATCAAATCAATGCCTGCAACGATATTTCCATACTGGTCGCTTCCTGCAATTTGAATCGTGCACTCCATCTCTCGGCGAAGATGTAGAAAATCATACGCTTGCAAAATCATGTAACTAAACTCTGTGTACGAAATGCCCTGCTCTCGATTATTCAAACGATCCTTCACAGAATCTTTTTGAATCATCGTATTCACGGAAAAATATTTACCGACATCGCGCAAAACATCAAGAAAACCGAGTTCGCAAAGCCAATCGGCATTGTTCACAATAACCGCTGCATTCTCGCCTTCAAAGTCTAATACCTTTGCAAAACTATTTAATTGTCCTTCAATATTTTTTGCAACTTGTTCCTTCGAAAGTAATTGCCTCTCAGCATCCTTTCCAGAAGGATCGCCAATCAAACCAGTACCGCCACCCATCAAGACGATAGGTTTGTGCCCTGCGAGTTGCCAATGTCGAAGCATTTTGATTGGCATGTAATTTCCAATCGTGAGCGCATCTTTTGTTGGGTCAAAGCCACAATAGGCAATTCGACTTCCGCTTGCAAGATGTTCTTGCAATTCATCACCACCCGTCGTCTGGTGGAGAAGACCGCGCCATTTAAGTTCATCAAGGAAGTGCATGGAGCGTAGTTTACCGCCAGAGGGCGACTTCGTTGCGTACTTGCTTTTTATTCAAATAAATCAAGAGAAAGACTGGAAGCACAAGGTACAACGGCAGTGAAATCAAAATCTGCGCTAAAAACATCCCCTGTACTTCCGCGTATTCCCGCACAAGGTGCATTCGAGGAACCCAATTGATTATTGCAGCGGCAACTGTGGCCAGAACATACAACACTGCCCAAATGAGTAAGGCTCTTCGGGCGGTAGGAACACGTTTTAGTAAACCCACACCAGCGTACATCAAGAATAATGAAAGTACTGTAATAAGCGCAGAAGCAGAAGATGAAACCCATGTCGATGGAGCCGTCGCATCAAGTTTCTTGAGCAGTTCTTCGCTTATTTCACCATCTCCAAATGGGATAGCAGTATGCAGTTGTTCGATTTCTGCCATCCCGGTTAAAGAAAGACATCCGCCAAAAAGCGAGAGGCCCCCAACAATTACGCAACAAGCACCTACTGTTGTGGGCCAAGTGACAGAATATTGTGCTGGTTCTGTCAAAACTGACGAAGGAACCGAGCATCATTTTCAAAGAGCCACCGGATGTCTTGGATGCCATACTTAAGCATCGCAACACGTTCAATTCCTAAACCAAACGCATATCCCTGCCATTTGTCGTTGTCGTAGCCGACCTGTTCAAAGACCGCTGGATCGACCAATCCACACCCGCCAATTTCAACCCACTGCCATTTTCCTTTGATTTTCATCTTCATATCAACTTCGGCAGAGGGCTCGGTGAACGGAAAAAAACTTGGTCGGAACCGTACTTCGGCTTCTTTGCCGAAATACGCTTTTGCAAATTGAAAAAGCGTTGTCTTTAAATCGACCATTGAAACTTTTGGAGCTACGAACAAACCCTCACACTGGTGAAACATGCTGAAGTGTGTGGCGTCATGTGTATCAGGTCGATAGACTCGACCAACCGCGATGATTTTGATTGGCGGTGGCGTTGATTCCATCACTCGGATTTGAACGGTCGATGTTTGACTCCGAAGCATTCGGTCGCTGCCCATAAAAAAATTATCGATTGGATCGCGTGCTGGATGATCTTCTGGAATATTCAACGCGTTGAAGTTGTGGTATTCATCTTCAACTTCGGGTCCATACGCCACTGAAAAACCCATCCGACCGAAGACTTCGGTGATGCCATCGATCGTCTTGGTAATTATGTGCCTTCGCCCCTGAGCAATATCATCGCCTGGTTCTGTCACATCCATTGGAGGTCTGGATTGGTGTGCTCCATCGAGTTCTTGTTTGCGAGTATCAAATGCACTCTCGAGGGCGTTTTTGACTTCATTGAGACGCTTTCCAACGGCTGGCTTATCATCCCTGCTTACGTCCTTCATAAGTGGCATGACACCCTTGAGCCGCCCTTTTGAGCCAAGATAGGAAATCCGCCACGATTCAAGAGCATCAACTGAATCTATCAAGTCAATTTCGCCTATTGCATCCTGCTGGAGTTTATCAAGCGTATCGAGCATCTGTGCATGATACTTGCGACGGGTCTGACCCACAACTGCGACGGATCTGACCCTAGCGATAGTGCAAACACGACCTAACAGAGAACGACCCTTGCAGAATGGGGTCAGTCCCGCACAACACAACTTGTGTACGAAAAATCAATGCGGGTAAGCCAACGCACAATACCTTCTACGCAAACTTCTGGGGACAGACCCGATACGCTGCACAACAAAAACAGCCCCAAGTGGAACTTGGGGCTGTTTGTACATTCAAATAGTGTCTTGAAGTTTACTCTTCAGTTTTTTCAGCATCATCGGATGATGCTTCGGGCTCCGGAGTTTCTTCTGATTCGGCAACTTCAGTCGCTTCGGGCTCAGTCGCTTCTGCTTCTGTTACTTCGGTAACCTCAGTCACTTCTTCGCTTGCCTCAGCTGCAAGAGTTTCGTCAATGATTTCTTCGGCTGGTTCATCTGCTACTGCTGTAGCAACGAGAACCTTCGCAGCAAAATCACGGCGCCTTTGCTTCTGCGTTCGTCTGCGTGAGTCGCCACCACCGAGTTGTGGACCTTCTTCTTCACCAACGAATTGCAAGATGCATAAGTCTGTACCATCGCCAAGCCGACGCTTGCCAATTTTTATGATACGGGTATATCCACCATCTCGGTCAGCAAACTTCGGGCCAACAACAGCCATGATGTGTTGCACAAGACGTGGTGCCTTGCGCACTTCACCATACCGATTAAACTCTATATCACTTTCATTTGGCAAATCAAAGTGATCGTTATGTTTCGCTGAATCAGGTACATTTGGGTCTGCAACCCAAGAGTGAATCTTGCGATCGTTGATCATTTGCTCAATTCGTTTTCTTGAATTGAATCCACCACGTTTCGCGATCGTAATTATTTTTTCAACAAATGGCTGTACTGCCTTTGCTTTGGGCAAAGTTGTTTCTATTTGTCCGTGTTCGAACAAACCAGCAGCAAGATTCCGAAGCATCGCAGTGCGGTGCTCGCTATCTCTACACAATTGTTTTCCATGGATTCGATGTCGCATGGTCGTACTCCTTCATAGAAGACTTGCGCCTTCTAATTATTCCGTTTCCTCTGTAGAACCGATGATTTCATCTTCGGGGTTTGTAGCTTCGCCTTCACTGCTTTCAGTTGCTTCTCCAACGAACTCTTCTTCGCAACAATCTTCGGTATCATCACAACAATCTTCGTCATCACCATCAGCCATTGCGTGAGCTAGGTCTACATAGCCATCTACTCCTGGTGGCATTTGCATCGCTAGTGTTAAACCAAGATCTTCAAGTTTTCGCTTAATTTCACGCAAAGATGTTCGTCCAAAACTTCGCAAACCAAGTAACTCGCGATCATTTAATGAAACAAGTTGAGCAACTGTCGTTATGTTTGCAAGCTCTAGGCAATTCGATGATCGAACAGTTAAATCTAAATCCGCCGTGGACATTTCTAATTTTCGTATAAGTTCTTCATCTACGGCTGCTGCTGCAGCGGCTTCAGCACTAACAACTGCCTTGCCTAGGGAATCAAATTGAACAAATGCATTGAGGTGCTTACGTAAAATCTTAGCTGACTCAACCAAACACATTTCTGGGCTAACTGTCCCATCTGTCCAGATATCGAGAATCAACCGGTCAAAGTTTGTCTGCTGACCAACTCGAGTATTTTCAACACGGTAACGTACTCGTTGCACGGGACTATACACAGCATCAATTGGCAGTTCGCCAATAATTTGTTCGTCCTTTGTTGCGTATTGTTCAGCAGCAGGAACGTATCCACGACCTCGCTCGATTGTCAATTCCATTTCAAAATCAATTGTATCCGTCAACGTTGCAATGACATGATCAGGATTAAACACCGTGACTGATGTATCTGATTCAATCAAATCCGCAGTGACTTCGCCAGGACCGGAAGCTGAAAGACGTAATACTTTTGGTTCATCTGAATCAACGTCTACAATAAGACCCTTGACATTGAGCACAATGTCAACCATGTCTTGCTGTACGCCTTCAATTGTGCAGAACTCATGCTCTGCACCTTTAACGCGAATTGATGTAATTGCAGAACCCTCAATCGTGCTGAGTAGGATTCGACGAAGCGAGTTGCCGATTGTTGTACCAAAACCGCGTTCAAACGGCTCCACAATAAAACGACCGAACGTTTCGGTTGCTGATTTTTCTTCGAGGATAACACTTGCTGGAAGTTCTAAACCTCGCCATCGTACGTGCATCATAATTCTATTCCTTCTTACATTTGGCAGTCGTTTAAAAGCATAACATCGCGTTTCTCAAAATCGGAATGTGAAGCCACTGCCAAGCACTTCACGCCCATCTTTAAGAGGCGAAACAAATTCTTATCTACACACGTCGTTGCTTCTTTGGCCTGCAACCATTGTGTGGTATCCCAGTGTGATCTTCAACAGCCGTAATATTCATCCCATTCTGCTCAAGTGATGTAACTGCAGAATCTCTTCCGCCACCTGGACCTTTAAGACGAACTTCAATTTCAGTCACACCCATTCGACGACCTTTTATCGCAACTTTTTCAGCAGCTCTTGCTGCAGCAAATGGAGTTGCTTTGCGAGCACCTTTGAATCCTACTGTTCCTGCAGAATCCCAACAAAGTGTTTCGCCACTTAAATCAGTCATCGTGATGATTGTGTTGTTGAACGTTGCTTTGACATGGACAATTGCCTTGCCAACATTTTTTCGTATCTTTTTCTTAGCCATAATTATTTCCTTTTACGCTCTTGCGATTCCTGAATCTCTGTTCACGCAACAGAGGAATCTTGCGAACGCAATCGACACAGTTTCGATTGCGCTATTTATCCTTTTACGCCCTTCTTGCCTGCAACAGTCTTCTTACGACCCTTACGAGTACGAGCGTTGCATCGTGTTCGCTGGCCTCTGGTTGGCAAGCCCTTGCGGTGCCGTTCGCCTCGGTACGATCGAATATCTCGCAATCGTTGAATATTTTGTTGAACTTGGCGTCTTAGTGAGCCTTCTACAATCAATTTTTCATCTAGATAGAAAGCAATTCGGCCAACTTCGTCATCAGTCAAATCACGGGCTTTTGTGTCTGGATCAATCTTAGATTCTTCTAAAATATCGTCCGCAATTTTTGGCCCAATACCATAAATGTAACGGAGCGAGTACCGCACCTTTTTGTTCTCTGGGATGTCTACACCTGCTATACGTGGCATGTTCGTTCTCCAATTTCGTAGGGGTTAGCCTTGACGAGCTTTCAATCGCGGGTTTTTCTTGTTAATAACGTATCGTTTGCCTTTTCGGATGACGATCTGGCAATCTTTCGTTCTTCGTTTAATGCTACTTTTTACTTTCATGGTGTTTTCCTCTTTTCTTCTTTGAGGTGTTTATTAGTGTCTGTATGTAATCCGACCCTTGGTCATGTCATATTGGCTAATCTCTACGGTCACTTTGTCGCCAGGCAAAATACGGATGTAAAAACGTCGCATTTTTCCGCTGATGTACGCGAGAATCTCGTGTCCATTTTCAAGCTTCACCTTGAATCTTGCATCGGGCAAGGCTTCTACAACTTCAGCTTCTAGAGAGATTTTTTCTTCTTTAGCCATGTGTATATCGTTTATGCTCCACTGGGCCTCCTTGACAATCCACCACTACGTGTCTTTGGTGATGAATCGTAAAAACCTTTGTAATTCCGCATGAGAAGGTTGGCTTCAACTCGTTGAATTAAATCAAGCCCAACACTCACAACAATCAACAATCCCGTTCCTCCAAGGAAACTTGAAACAAAGAAAGGGATTTGCATTTCTTTTGATACAATCGATGGAATAACAGCTATCACTGCTAAGAACCCAGCACCGACGTATGTAATTCTTTCAACAACGGTTTCTAAGTACTCTGCCGTTCGTGGACCGGGGCGTAAGCCAGGAATAAAACTACCGTTATCCCGAAGTTGTCTCGCCATATCCTCTGGGCTAAATACAATAGTTGTCCAGAAATAACTGAAGAAGTAAATCAAAATGATTTCTAAGACGATATAAGGATATTCGCCCATCTGGAAGTTCGCGTTCAAAAATGAAGTTGTTGCAACCCACCAGCTTGATGGGTCAGGAGACGCTGAAGCGGCGGACTGCAAATATCCAAAGAATGCAGAAGGGAAAATCAACAGGGAACTAGCAAAGATAATCGGCATAACTCCTGCGTGGTTAACTCTCAGTGGCAAGTAGTGTCGTGCGCCACCGTATGTTTTTCTGCCACGGGTATGACGAGCTTGTTGAATAGGAATTCGCCGTTGCGCAACGGTAATTAAAATTGCACCTGCAACAACAAAGATAAACGCACCAATAAGGAAGAGTACTCCAAGGATGCCAATATTACTTCCAGCTGCTTGCTGCGATGTACTAAAGTTATCCCAAACCCACGTCAGGGCTTGCGGCATACGCGCAATAATTCCAGCGGTCAGAATAAGTGAGACGCCATTACCAATTCCATACTTGTCAATCTGTTCGCCGAGCCACATCAAGAAAACGCTACCAGCTGTCAAAGCCGTGACACCGGCAATATAGAACACAATCAAACCGCCTGGATTCAAAAACTCTGGTCGAATAAGACCTTGGGCAGCGATAAATTTCAGCCACATCATCGCTTGAATGAAACACATCGCAACTGTTGCGTATCTCGTCCATTCTGTAATTTTTGCTTGTCCCGAAGCGCCTTCCTTTTTGAGTTCTTGCAACTTCGGCATCACCGATTGCAAGAGTTGGAAGATAATAGAAGCCGTAATGTACGGCATAATTCCCAACCCAAAGATAGTTGACTGAGAAAAGGAACCGCCCGAGAAAATTGATGCGTAATCGAGGAACTTGCCCCAACCACTCGAGTCTTCAGTCGCTTTTGCTGCTGCCTCAACCATCTGTTGTTGGTTCACACCGGCAAGTGGAATCCAAAAACCGATGCGATAAATTGCAATCATCGTCACAGTGAAGAACACACGATTGCGTAATTCTGCGATTCTAAAAATGTTAATGATGGCTTTAATCATTCGACGTTAGTCCTACTCACTTCATTCTTCTTCTGATGACTCTGTTGGTTTAGGTTCAGTTGTTGCTTCTGGTTCTGTTTGCTTTGGTTCAGTAGCTTCTGCTTTTGGGGCATCCGCTTTTACTTCTGCAGCTTCTGCTTTTGCTTTTGTCTTAGTTTTAGCAGGCCACTCACGTTTCCATTTTTTCTTTTCAATGAGCGTAACGCTGCCGCCAGCTGCTTCAATCTTCTTCACAGCAGAGGCAGAAAATTTATCAGCTGTAATGTTCAAAGCGATAGAAAGATCACCCTGGCCAAGAATTTTAACTGGGTTCTTAAAATTACGAATTAATCCTGCTTCAACTAGTGCCGTCGCATCGACGGTTGCGCCCTTTTTAAATCGATCCGCAAGTGATGCAAGATTAACAATGTGATAGACCGTTCGAAAATCGGCATTCGTAAACCCACGCTTAGGAATCCGTCTAAAGTATTGCATTTGGCCACCCTCAAACGCTGGACGTCGAGAGAAACCAGAGCGCGAACGAGCACCCTTGTGACCGCGGCCACTTGTCTTTCCAGACCCACTTCCGTGGCCGCGTCCAATCCGCTTACGGGATTTATACTTGCCTGCTTTTTCAGTTATCTCATGAATCATCATGACTTTAATCTCCAAATCAAAGGCGTCATTATTTCGACGCTTTCTCAGTACTCGCTTCGGCTTTTACTTCTTTAGAATTATCTTCAACAACAACATTTGGCACTTCTTCGTGTGATTTTTCCGTGTGTGTTTTTTCAATTTCGACTTTACGAAGTGCTTCTACTGTTTCGCGATTTCGCAATTGACGAAGTCCATCAATCACTGCCTTGGACAAGTTCTTGTTGTTTGTCGAACCGTATGCCTTTGAAAGACAGTCTTGCACGCCAACAAGGTCTAAAACAGCACGAACTGCTGCACCAGCAATAACACCAGTACCTGGAGATGCCGGAACAAGTCGTACACTGCATGCACCAAATCGTCCGGTTACTTCGTGAGGAATAGTTGTCCCAGTTAGTGGAAACTCACGCATCTCTCGTTTTGCTTTCTTCTGAGCTTTCTCGATAGCGTTTGGAACTTGGTTTGCTTTTCCATATCCAAGACCAACGCGACCCTGTCGGTCACCACAGACAACCATCGCAGAAAAACTAAACCGACGACCACCCTTTACGGTTGCCGCAGTTCGGTAGACGCCGACAGTGTTCGTGTCAATGCCGCCTCTATCATCATCATATTGTTTGTTCATCATATAAAACTATCCTGTTCCTCAGAACTTCAGTCCTGCTTCTCGAGCGGCTTCGGCGAGTGCTTTTACGCGACCGTGAAAGCGATATCCATTTCGATCAAAGGTGACATTTTCAATTCCTGCCGTCTTTGCTTTTGTTGCAATGCGTGTTCCAATTTCTTTTGCTGCTACGCAGTTACTACCGGCATCAACTTTTCCTTCTTTTTCAATTGTTGAAGCCGAGCAGATTGTGCGACCAGACGTATCATCAATGATTTGGGCATACATGTTCTTGCCACTACGAGTCACTGATAAGCGTGGACGAGAAGGACTTCCAAAGATGTTCTTCCGCACACCGCGCTTGCGCCTTGTGTATCTTTTAATTCTTGATGTAATTCGATTCATCGTTGTTTTCCTTGATTCAGTTCGTTGCGATTACACGCCAAACGCTTTACCTGCCTTACGAATAATGACTTCATCGTGATACATAATGCCTTTGCCGTTGTACGGCTCTGGCTTACGTTTCGAACGGATGACTGCAGCGAATTGTCCTACCGCTTGTTTATCCGCACCAGTAATTGTGATTGCCGTGCCTTTTTCAACTTCAAATGTCACACCTGCTGGTGCTTCAATATCAACTGTGTGGCAATACCCAATACTCAGAACAATTGTTTGCCCTTGTGCTTTTGCATTCCAACCAACACCAACAATTTTTAGCTTTTTAGTAAAACCCTTAGATACACCTTCAACCATATTGTTAATACAGCTTCGAGTTGTACCCCACAATGCTCGGGCTTGACGAGTTTCTTCAATGCCATCAGCGATAGCGCAGTTAATTTCTTTTGCACTATCGTCATGCTTCACATCTACTTCATCTCGCCAATCAAATGTTAGGTTTCCCTTTGGACCCTTAACGCCGATTGACCGACCTGCAGCATTGAGTTGTACTTCAACACCCGATGGAACTGCAATTGTTTGTTTACCTATACGTGACATAATGTAGAATCCTCTGTCGCCTTACGCGACTGTGGCAACAACTTCGCCACCAACATTTTCCTTCCGGCATCGACGATCGCTCATGATGCCGCTACTTGTTGAAACAATCGCTATTCCGAGGCCACCGAGAGGTCGTGGAAGATCTTCCACACTTCTATAGACTCGGCATCCTGGTTTGGATTCGCGCTTGATTGAGTTAATTACTTTTTCTCCGCGTTCGCCGTACCGAAGATGAACATCAAGTCGACCTTGTCGACCATCATCAATAACTTCGAAACTATCGACAAAGCCCTCGTCAACGAGAACCTGTGCGACTCCGCGATTCAACTTGTTATTAAGACAAGAAACCGTAGGTGCGTGGTTTCTCACTGCATTTCGAACGCGAGTGAGCATATCAGCTGTTAGATCTTGTTGTGACATTATTATTACTCCTTACATGACAGAAGTCATGTAAAACTTTCTTTTTACCAACTTGCCTTACGCATTCCAGGAATCTTGCCTTCAAGCGCCAATTGGCGAAGCATGATTCGGCTAATGCCAAACTTACGATAGACACCGCGACCACGACCAGTGATCTGACAGCGATTCTTTTTTCGAGTTGAGAACTTTGGTTCTCGTTTCATTTGTTCAAATACGCGTTTACTTGCCATGTTCGTTCCTTATTCCTCGTCTCGTTGAAAAGGCATACCGAGTTCTTTTAAGATGTACTTGCTTAGCTCTGGTGTTGAGTTCTCAAATACGATATTGATATTCATACCGTGCGTGAAGTTTACTTCAGCCATATTTATTTCTGGCCAAACAGCTTGCTCGGTTAATCCCATTGAATAATTGCCGCCCTGATCAAATGAAGTATCTTTCAATCCACGGAAGTCTTTGATTCGGGGGATTGCAAGAGAAATCAAGCGGTCTAGGAAGTGCCACATGTGGTCACCTCGCATTGTCACCATGAATGCTGATGGTGCGCCTTCGCGAACCTTAAAGTTCGCAACTGATTTCTTTGCCATCAACATTATCGGTTTTTGACCTGAAATTGTTGTAAGTGTTGAAATCACGGTGTCTCGAATCTCTGGCTTCAATTTTTGATTATCAAGAAATCGACCAATGCCGACATTCACCGTGATCTTCGCGATCTTCGGAGTCATGCTTACATTACCCAAATTAAATTCCTTGAGCACACTTGCTTGTATCTCGTCTTTATAACGAGTTTGCAATCTTGGTTTGTCAATTGTTGCGGTCATGACTTTACTTTCCTTTACCCCTTGCGTCTGCTGAATGCACTTCACAGATGACTTTCTCTACTTTTTCACCTTTGTCATCTCGAGTCAAACCAATACGTACTTTGGCACCATCTTTTTGAGTTTCAAAACGAACTCTCGCTGGCTTGCCATTCACTTCTGGGCTTACATTGCTCATGTGTATTGGCATCTCTTGCTTGATAACACCACCGTTTGGGTTTGCCTGTGATGGCTTAATGTTCTTCGCGCGAACATTGACACCCTTCACTACTACGCGGTCTTTCTTTGTAAGGATGCGAAGAACTTCACCGATGGCACCTTTGTCGTTGCCTGCGGTTACTACTACCTTATCGCCTGTTCGAATATGTCTGGGCATTACACCACCTCCGATGCGAGTGAAACTATTTTCATATAATTCTTTTCGCGAAGCTCCCGAGCAACTGCGCCAAAGATACGAGTACCTGTTGGGTTCATGTCTTCATTGAGTAAAACGCAAGCATTTGAATCAAATCGAACGTAAGAACCATCTTTTCGCCGGGTTGGATATTTTGTTCGCACGATTACGGCGCGAATTTTATCGCCTTTTTTCACCTGTGAATTTGGCAGCGCCTTTTTGACGGCACACACAACACGATCGCCAACGCCAGCTGTACGTCTCGTGTATTTGCCACGAGCAGTTGAGCCGCCAAGGACACTAATAACTAGCACCTCTTTTGCTCCGCTGTTGTCAGCTACTTCTAATCTTGATTCTTTTTGGATCATCGGTCTGTTCCTTGATGAACTGTCTTAGTTAACAGCATGCTCAACAACGTGGGTGACAACCCACGACTTTGTCTTTGAAATAGGACGACACTCTGCAATCTCTACCTTGTCGCCAAGTTTGGCTTCATTGTTTGCATCATGCGCTTGGATTTGAGTACGTTTCCGAACGTACTTTCCGTACTTTGGGTGCTTCACGGAAAATTGAATTTCCACTTTGCAACTTTTATCTCGAGCATCTGATGTAACAACACCAACTTTTCGAGATGCGTTTTCTGGAATAATAATTTCTTTTAAATGGCTCATAGTGTGTACCTCTTACGCCTTCTCTGCTTTTTTGCTTCGCGTTGTTTGCTCGGTAAGCAAACGCGCGATGTCCTTGCGGATTTTTCCATACTGAGAAGTATCTTGGATTTTTTCCGTAACACCTTGTGTCATAAGTTCGAAGCGCTTCTTTCGAAGAGTATCTACTTCAATTGCGAGTTCTTCATCACCAAGTTTGTGAACTGCTTTTGCTTTCATATCTTTAATCCTTCTTCTGGTAACGCTCTTGCGTTAGACAGAGAGACGCCTTCCTACAAACCGGCAACGTACCGGCATTTTGTGTGCGACCCGAGCCATTGCTTGTTTCGCCATGTCTTCAGGAACACCACTAATTTCAAACAATATTGTTCCGGGCTTTACTCGTGCTGCCCAAAAATCGGTATCCGCCTTACCTTTACCCATTCGTGTTTCCAAAGGCTTCTTTGAAATTGGCTTATCTGGGAAGATTCGAATCACGACCTTGCCTTGGCGGCGAAGGTAATGCTGCGCCGCAATACGCCCTGCTTCAATCTGTCTTGCTGAAACCCAATGGGTATCCAATGATTGCAAGCCATACTCACCAAATGCCACGTAGTTTCCTCGTGTGGCTTTGCCTTTCATCTTCCCGCGCATTTGTTTGCGGAACTTAATTCTTTTTGGCATCCGTGGCATCGGACAATCTCCTTACAACTGTTCGGTACTTAGCCGAACAAAAATTACGAACGTTAACGACGACCTCGAGCACGACCGCGTGCGCCTGCTGCACGTGAATCTGTTTGCTCTTCTTCTGCGTCTGTATACATACCCTTATAAATCCAAACCTTCACACCAATAATTCCATAGGTGGTTTCAGCATGGACAATCGCATAATCAACATTTGCTTGCAGGGTTGAAAGTGGAATTGATCCTTCCCGCACAACAAATTTTCGAGCCATTTCTGCGCCTCCGAGGCGACCAGAAATTTGAATCCTGATTCCTTTTGCGCCGTGTTGCATTGCGGACTCAGCACGTTGCTTAAGCATACGTCTAAAGTTTCCACGCTTTCGCATTTGCTCGCCGACTGCTTCAGCAATCAAACAAGCATCGGTGTCCGGGTTCATGACTTCCACAATCTTGACTTGTGCTTTTCGACCAGTCATTGCTTGAAGGTCTGCAACAAGTTTGTCAATTTCCGAACCCTTAGGGCCAACAACAAGACCAGGACGAGCCGTCTTCACAATGACTGTTAACTCTTCACGAGTACGCTCAATCAAAATATCTGACACAGCAGCGAATGGCGGCGTGCGATTAAGACGTTTGTCGACGAATTCGCGAATGCGATAGTCTTCGACGAGCAACTCAGCAAAGAGTGCTTTTGGTGCGTACCAACGAGACTTGTGTCCCTCGGTAACACCAACGCGGAATCCAAATGGTTGTACTTTTTGTCCCATTATTTTTTCTCTCCAACAGCGATGATGAGGTGACTCGTTGGTTTATGGATTGGGTGGGCTCGCCCACGATCCTTTGGACGCCATCGTTTGATTACAGAACCCTCGTCAACGCGTGATTCTGAAACATAGAGTGTCGAAACATCTGCATCTTGCTCTTCAGCATTTGCGATAGCACTATTTAGAACTGATTTAAAATACCACGCAGCTCGCTTCTTGGAAAACTCCAACTGAGCAAGTGCGTCGTCTATTCGTTTACCTCGAATCAAATCTGCGACAAGACGAGCTTTTCGCGGAGAGATTCGAGCATATTTATGTGTAGCTTTGTATGACATGAATAGTACCTTCAAGCGTTATGACTTAATGCCTTCCTTCTTGTTGGTGTGACCGCGAAACAAACGAGTATGAGAAAATTCGCCGAGTTTATGCCCGACCATATCTTCAGTAATAAAGACTTCATTAAATTGTCGCCCGTTATGAACGAGGAACGTAAAACCAACAAACTCTGGAACAATCGTGCACGCACGTGCCCATGTTTTTATTGGTGACTTCTTTGTTCCAGAAGCCATCGCTTCTACCTTGCGGTAGAGTTTCTCGTCGACAAATGGACCTTTTTTTAGTGATCTTGACATAGTTTCTTCCTAAAGGTCAGAGTTTAAGTTGACCGTACCGTTTACTCTTTCGACGACGAAGGATGCGTGCATCCGTCCATTTTCCACGTTGCCTTGTGCGACCGCCCTTTGACTTCGTGCCAGATGCACTCGCCGGGGTACGTCCACCCTTGGAACGACCTTCACCACCACCAAGAGGGTGGTCATGGTGACTCATTGCCATACCGCGAACTTTTGGCCTGCGACCAAGCCATCGGTTTCGACCCGCTTTTCCAAGTTTGACATTTTGGTGATCGGTATTTCCAAGTTGACCGATTGTCGCGCGACAATCGACTGAAACTTGCCGAATTTCACCTGAAGGCAACACAATCGTCGCCCAGCGGCCTTCACGGTTACTTAACCGAGCCGCTGCACCGGCTGAGCGGCACAATGCACCACCCTTGCCCGGTTCAAATTCAATGTTATGAACAGTTAAGCCAGTTGGAATAAATTTCAGGGGCATGCAATTGCCGGACTTAGGTTCAATTGCACTGTTTGAACTTTTTACAGTATCGCCATCAGTAAGATTTCGAGGAGCCAAGATGTACCGCTTTGTTCCATCTTCATATTGTATTAGTGCAATATGGCAACTTCGGTTTGGATCGTATTCGATTCCAATTACAGTTGCGGTCATATCATCTTTCAATCGACGGAAATCAATTTTGCGGTAGCGACGTTTGTGACCACCACCACGGCCTTGAACCGTAATTTTACCTTGGTTGTTGCGACCGCCATTTTTCTTAATGGGGGCTAGCAATGTTTTCTCTGGTCGTTTTTTTGTTACTTCTACGTGAAGGTTCACGGAAGCGTTTCGACGTCCAGGAGTAGTTGGTTTGTAAACTCGAATAGCCATTTGTATCTCCGCTCGCTCTTAGAAGAGTTCGATGCGATCCTCCGCATGAAGTTTTACGACTGCTCGTTTCTGGCTGCCAACTCTGAACCAGCCCATGCGATTTCGTCGCATACGGCCCTTTCGAATTTGAGTTGCAACTGAAAGAACGCGGACGCCATAGATGTCCTCTACAGCACGTTTTATCTGAGCCTTGCTCGCACGACGGTCAACCTCAAATGCGTACCTGTTATTTGCCGTAGCATTGAAAGTTGTCTTTTCTGTGACGAGTGGTTTTTTGATAATTGTTGTGACTTCCATTATGCTGCCTCCTCATCCTTCTGCCAAGCCGATCCGTCAAGGAACGCTTCCATGGATGCTTTATCAACAACGAGGTAGCGATGATTAAGTAGTTCAAAGACATTAAGTTGGTCGATGCGAATTGTGTCAACATTTTCAATGTTTCGAGCAGAGACGGCGGCGTTTCTATTTTCACTATCTACGGCAACAAGACAACTGCGATCAATGCCTACAGCGTCAAGAATCGCCTTGAAGTCTTTTGTCTTTGGGTTTGCAAACTCAAGATCAACAATGCACTTCACTTCGCCATCAACGAGTTTGGCGAGAAGTGCGTTGCGGTTTGCAAGCTGGCGCATTTTCTTGGGCATGTCCTTGCGGAAATCAGCGTGCGTTCGCTTCTTCGCAAACGTAACACCACCACCCTTACGAATATTGGAACGGACTTGACCCATTCGGGCATTACCTGTTCCTTTTTGCTTATAAATTTTTCGAGTTGACCCTTCAACCATGCCACGACTCTTGGTTCGTGCTGAACCTTGACGGCGGTTGGAGTGGAACATGACATACGCCTGCTTAAGAAGCGTAGGTTTTACCTCGGTTCCGAGCGATGCTTCGTCGACACTGAGAGTGTCAACTTGCTTGCCCTTTCTGTCATATATGGGAAGTTCAATCATAATCTTTAATCACCTGTGACTTTCGTCGTTGTTTGCCTTAATCTCCGGTGCTGTCGGGGTACTTTCGCTTGGGGTGAAACCCTAAGGGTCTGTAGTCCGGTGGTCGCTCGGTAGAGTTTGACTCGGCGTACTGTTGCGGTTTGTCGCGATCAACTGGTTCTCAAAAGAGCCTTGAAGATCTACCAATAAACTTATTTACTGGCTGCAGTTGTTTTCTTCCTATTCAATCGTTTTGCTTCTCGGATAATAACCATACCGTTGTTTGGCCCAGGGACTGAACCCTTTACCAAAAGCAAGTCCTGGTCGTTATCAATAGTAACTACAGGCAAACTACGACAAGTAATTTGCTTGTTGCCCATTTGACCGGGCATTCGTTTACCTTTTTTGGGTTTCGGTCCTGTACCGAGGTTCGTTGCATGTCCATTAATTGAACCAGGGCGACGATGTGCACGCTTTACACCGTGCGAAGCTTCTAGTCCCTTAAAGTTGTGACGTTTCATGCCACCAGCGAATCCCTTACCCTTGCTTATCCCAACAACATCAACAAACATGACGTCTTCGAACATGGAAATATCGAGTGTTTGTCCAGACTCAACCTCACCAAGATCATCCATGCGCACTTCGCGATGGAATCGTTTTGGAGCAGTTCCCGCCTTTGCATCATGACCAATTATTGGCATGGTAGCTAGGCCGGGGCGAACATCTTCGAACCCCATCTGCACAGCGTTATACCCTTCGGCTTCTTCTGTTTTCACTTGCGTGACAACACAGGGACCAGCCTTCACAATTGTTACAGGAATATTCGTACCGTCTTCTAAAAAGTAACGGGACATTCCAACTTTTCTTCCAATCAATGTTTTTGGCATTTGTTTGTTGTCCTATGAGCTAAGGGTTATGGTCAGGGATCTTCATTGATGTGACCGGAGTGTTTCTACAAAACGGAATACTTTTGTGCTACCGTGGGTTATGCTTTTATCTTTACAAAGACTCCCGCAGGAACAACCAGGCGATTCAATGCTTCGATTGTTTGTGGGTTTGGTTCTGAAATATCTATGATTCGTTTGTGTGTTCTGATTTCAAACTGTTCGCGTGATTTTTTATTCACAAATGTTGAACGGTTCACAGTGTAAATTTCACGACGAGTTGGGAGCGGAATTGGACCAGCTACTCTTGCGCCTGTGCGCTTTGCGTGATCTACGATTTCCTTCGCCGAAGCATCAAGTGCTTGGTGATCGTAGGCTTCCATTCTGATACGAATAATCGGCATCGTATTCCGTTCTCCATCTTCAAACAATTTAAGGTTTGCAACGTGCAAACCACTACATAGATACACCTGTGCAAATGGATGCAGAGGCGAGAATCGGGGATTCTACCCTGCCAAAGCGTTGCCTGTCAATAGACGATGGGATGCCATCGTCGTTTTCAAGAATAGAATCCCCTGTTAAACTACACCTCACATGCTCCAGGTTTCCTTACTCATACTTCATACTCTTCTCATGGTCACGCCCTATCAAAACGGTGCGTTGGGACTAAAAATGAACCTTCCAGATGGCGCGGCAGTCGTTGGGGCGAGCACGATGCCTCCATTTTGCATCATTTCTAGTGGAGATACGAGCAATGTTTGGCATATTCGGCTTGAACGAGGCACAAATGCAAACGTAAAAACCCCCAGAGAACTGCTCTCAATGCCAAAAAACACGGAATCTGAGCAGATTCCTGCTGAAATCCTAGAAAGTAGAGCCATGCAGGTTGGGGACGTTCAGGGTTGGTGGAGAGTAGAGCGATCTTCGGATGAATCCGGCGTGACCATTCTTGGGCGCTTGGCCATTCCAGCACACGGAGAGCAATTTATTTTGGCTAGCGCTCGGACATCTGATCATGGATGGAGCAGAAATAGTGGCATGCTCATACAAACGCTCCAATCTATTGTTCCAGTTGACCCCCTTCTTCTCATTCAAAACAAATTAAATGGCTTAAGTGCTGCAACAGCCCAACTTACAATGCTTAACAAGAGCTCGCTCCAGCCTTTGATTGGCTTCAAAGAGTGGCGAAGAATTCAAACAAGTGGCACAAATAATTCCCCAGGAGCAGATATTGGATACGCTCTGATTCAAATCGAGAGTGGGAATATTGATGAGGTTGAACTTCAGACGGGTCAAGAACAAATGGAACCAAACGGCATTATTGTCAGTGTCACATCCAGACTCGTTCCAAATCCAAACACCGGCGTGGTGATTGATTCCTACGCTCGCTACTGGATGAGTTGGGATGGCAAAGAAGAGCGTTGGTCAAACCGCGTGACTCGGTGGATGGAAAAAGCACGTGCAACCGAATGCGAGACAGGTCTGCGAAACCGACCGGAAATAGGCTCCCCAAAATCGAGATTAATGGTTGTGCAGCAAGATCTCACTGCCGACATCATCGAAACACCCTTTAAATCTCTTGCAGAAGACCCGTGGCTTCCTCGCGCCCTTGTGTGGGTGCTTGGACCATTCCTTTCCACCATAGATGAAGATTCGCACTTTATCTGGAAGGCGTATGAAAATAGCGGAGGCCTGCAACGAGTCGTTACAAGAACCGATCGGTTGGAGAAACAACCTGATGGCACACGAGTGATCGCTACCCATTTTGGGGAGGAAAATGATTCGCTGTGGACAACAATTGATCCACAGGGAAGAATTATTCTCCAAGAGCAAAGGGGCGGGGCATTCGTCACAGGAACAACACAAGAGACGTTGCGAGCAATCTGGGGTCCACGAAATTTGTGGTAGTTCACATCGAATGAATGGACGAGTGCAACTCTTGCAACTGCGAAGTTGAATAGAGGGGAAATGCCCAATCACGTCGCCGTGCTTTTTCTTCTTCACGTGTAAGTGCAGCAAGGTCCAAAGGTGGTTGGATAGTATGTAACCAGCGATGCATTTTTTGAAAGCACACCTGTCTCTGAGAAGATTTGTAGGGTGCGCTGTTGATTGCAGAAAGATAGTCTGCTTTGGTTTGCAAATCAAACGGAGGAGAATGAAATGTTCGTCTCGCGTCTGCTACGCTTTCGTATGCAAGTTGCAATTGCAGTGTTGCTGTTGCAAGAACAGCGTTGCATGGCAAAACTTCAAGCCATTTTGAACACCAATGTTCCATTGCACGGTCGTACCTAATTCCGCCAGTGCCGTGCACAAACAAATCGCACGCCGTTAATCGAGCAAGTAAGGTTAGAAGCAATGCACGTGGGCATGGTTCACGAGTGGCATCATTCCATAGTGGCAACTCGCCCTGTTGCAATGTGGGGATATGACACTCTGGATAGTGCATCACTGCATCATTGTAAAAATCAACACACCTCTGCTCATCAGAAGACATCGCAGCAGTAATAGCTTTGCCAAACGTTGATTCCATCAAGTCACTCGCAGCAATAACATGATGTACAGTTACCCACGGCGACATCAGATGCACAATTCCACTTGCAATTTGCGCTGCAGCATTCGCACCCTCTGCTTGCTGAAGAGCTGATGAGAATGGTTCCATATTGTTAGCGACCTCTGCTCTTGGTTGATCTTTTAATGCAACGGTTGAATTAACAGAGAGAATCTCGATGTCTTGCTCTGGTGTTTGCAACACGCCAACATCGCCTTGGTGGTGGTCAACAACAAGGTACACAAGAACACCGCCAATTTCTTGAACTAGTCGATCCGCCGCAATAAATTTAGCAAGAATTCCGGGATGAAAAAAAGTGGGCTGATGCCCAACAATAATGATCGGCTTATCGACTGGCAGAGACAATGCTTTTCGAACTTCCTGTTGCCAAAGTCGAAGTGGTTTTCCGAAGACTTCTCCTGAAGCCGAACCAACAAGTGTTTTCCAAGTTGAAAACTCAGGCGATAGTGTCGCAATGGACTCCTTTGTCAACAAGGAACCTGTTCCAATGCATGAGGAAGTTTTGATTCATTTTTTCGTAACTCGTTACACAGGACTGCACGGTAGTGATCCAGTCGCTTCACTGGGTCGTCAAGTTGTCCACCAAATGTACGATTTGGATCATTATAAATCATGCGAACTGGTATTTCGCAAACGCGTAACTTTCTTGCTGCTGCTTGTACCCAGAATTGAATTGGGAATGCATAGCCATTCACATCAAAATCAAATGCGCCAAGGGTGGAAACACGGTATGCCTTAAATCCACAAAATGCATCGGTAAGTTCGATGTCAAGTGCGTCATACAACTCTTCGGTGACTTGGCGATTGATGGTTTGGCGTTCTTTTGGAGGCATATCGTTTTCTGGATGCACCTCCAAATAACGACTACCCGAAATGATGTCTGCATTGTCAAGAGTTATCCGCTCAATAAACTTAGGAATTGAGGCCGGCTCATGCTGTTCATCACAATCCATCGTGATAAGCCAGTCAAATGAATCTACGGTTGCCCATCGAAACATGTCTTGGAGAGATCTGCCATATCCACGATTTTCAGAGTGTCGAATGACTTCAACCTTGTGCCCAGCAAGAAGTGCTGGCGTAAGGTCATTTGAACCGTCATCGACAATTAAAATATCATCTGCGTACTTGCAAACTTCGCTAAGAACTGAGTTTATGTACTTCGCTTCGTTGTAGACCGGAATGCCGATGAGGATTCTCTTCTTCATCCACGTATTGTAGGGGGTCTGGTACGGACCTGGTACATATGTGTACCAGGTCCGTACCAGACCCTAAAAAAGGGCCCTGCAAATGCAGGGCCCTTTTGAGTCAAACTGAATAGTAAAAACTTACTGGCATGGTCCCCAAGCGCTAACGACTTCAAGAACATCAGAAACATTCACTATGCCGTCACCATTGACGTCGGCAGCAGCATCACTGCTACCCCACGCACCAACAATGTAGAGGATATCGCTCACATCGACTGTTCCACTTCCGTCAGTATCTGAAGGACATGGAGCTGCACAAGAAGATGTCGCACAAGTCGTATCAGGACCCTGCCATTCACCACTATTCGCTATACATTCTGTTTCGATAAGTTCAAAGCAATCTGCTCCGAAGCAGCATGCACCCATTGGGTCGCCACCGCCATCACAGCCGGTGCAATCACCGCCATCGCATTGGAACTCCGTACAGTTCAGCCACATAGCAATGCCAGCGGGGCATTCTGTGCAACCGTAGTCTGCTGGGATATAAGCACCATCGTCGCAATATGTATCGCCAATCCACGCATCGAACACGTAGTCAGGGAAGCATGTGCCTTGACAGTCAGCAGTCCATCCAGCATCACATCCACCACCACCACCACATGGGTTGCCTGCACAAGATGAACCATCACCGTTGTATGTACCACCAGCAGTAGCACATGCCGCTGCTGTTACTGTTGAACATGTTGAGCCAACACAGCAAGCGCCAGTTGGATCACCACCACCGCAACCAGTGCAGTCACCACCGTCACATTGGAATTGGTCGCAGTTAAGGAAGATCGCAACGCCATTCCAAGAATAGGTGCCGTCGTCACAGTAGCCATCTGCAACCCAAGTATCAGGGCAGCAGTTGCCATTGCAATCTGCAATTTCGCCCGCTGGGCATCCACCACCACCACCACATGGGTTGCCTGCACAAGATGAACCATCACCGTTGTATGTACCACCAGCAGTAGCACATGCCGCTGCTGTTACTGTTGAACATGTTGAGCCAACACAGCAAGCTCCAGTTGGATCACCACCACCGCAACCGGTGCAGTCATTATTATCGCAAGTAAATTGGTCACAATTCAAGAAGATTGCAACGCCTGCTGGTCCGCCGTATCCGTAATCTGCTGGGATATACGCTCCATCGTCACAGTAGCCATCGCCAACCCAGTCTGTATAGACTGTGTCTTCAAAGCATGTTCCAACACAGTCTGGAGAATAACCAACTTGGCATCCACCATTGTCACATGATCCTGCACTACAAGTTGTGCCATCGCCTTGGTAGGTTCCACCAGCAGTTCCACAACCAGATTGTGTATCAACCGAACATGTTGTTCCAACACAGCAAGCACCTGTAGGTGCACCGCCACATGGGTAACTTGTGCATGAAACGTAATCGCCTTGGTAGACGCCGCCACTAATTGCACACGCACTTGCTGTTACATATGTACACGTTGTTCCGGAGCAACATGCTCCAGAAGGATCACCACCACCGCCAGGAACAAGCGTATCTAATGTTTGCGCGCCTGAGCTAACAGGGTCAAGCCAAGAACCTAAACTGCTCGAAGCACTTCCAGACCATGATTGATTGAGCGATCGACCGTAGTAATCATTCAAATCATTTGGACAATAGGATGAACCACAACAAAGTTGCCCAACAACTCGGTGATTACCATCATAAAGTGGCGAACCAGAAGAACCCGGAGCTGTTCGACCAGCACCCCAGTTCACATCCCAATATTCACTTGCCGCTTGAACGGTGTCTGGGAATGAGATTCTTTTTTCAGCAGCTTCGGGGTGATGAATACCTGCACCGAGCGATGCGGTACCTGCACGAGACCAACCAGAATATGTAATTCCCCATGCTGCGTTTGGATTTGATGACAATTCAGTTAATGTAAAGTCGCTGTAAGACTTTGTGGCTCTCATCGTTGAACCACTTGTAAATTGATTCCAATTTCCATCTCCCGTACCTCCACTGTCACCGCTTCCTGGTGTTCGGCAGTACGAGTTCTGATGATTCCAATACACGACGATTGATGAATCACTACTACTTGTTACTCCACAGTGATTCGCTGTAAGGAAATATGGTGTTTGATCCTGAGCTGTGTTATTCAACATAACACCTGTACAAGTTAAATAACCATTCAGTGTATAAACACCAACAGATGGAATTTCATCCCACCACGCATTGCCTTCAGAACAAACAACATCAATGTTACAAGATTCAGAACCACCTCGACCCGATGCATCCCGTATCCATCGATAGCCAGCATTGATAGAAGTAAGTTCGATTCCTTTCACAACGTGACCTTTGTCTTCATTGTTAACAACTATCTCAATAATTGCTTCTGTTCCCGGAACTACTGGAGTCCACAACTGACCATGTGGTTTGTTATCATCCGCAGTGAATGAACGAATTCTGACATCACCAGTGGCATCTGTGATTGTCATAGAGCCACTCGCTGGCATGTTGTATCGACCAAAGCCAAGGTTCATTGTCAATGCATTTTCACATGAAACCCGCAACGTCCATCGTTGCGTTTCGATATCTACTCGTTCCCATATACCATCTGTTGCTGGTGTAATCGAAGCCTGCGTAGGAACAGCAAAAGCAGGCGCTTGGCCTGCAATTTCTCGTTTTTCATCTTGTCTAATTAAAGATGCGTAGTGTAAGTTATCAACTGTTACGACTGGAACCATTTCCTTTGGCAACCGGCTTTGGGCAGGTGGCTGAAGGGCTGGTCCCGTGGTACATACTGCAGTAAGTAGAATTGGCAACATTGTCATCACTCCTTGTCTCCTTTAAGTTCGCCTAAAAAGCAAACCTGAAACCACACACAAGCGAGGAATCAGAGTTGCGCTATCTCTTAATACGCTATTCGATGGGACGACTTGACTCGGTTCCAATTAATAGTAATAAAAAGGTTACTTTTTGCTCCTTTTCTGCCTTTTTTTCCCTTTTCATCTAAAATCTACGTCAGATGCCACGGTATACCATTCAACCCGAGCGAGTCATAAAAAGCCAACATCACCGGCTTCAAAAGCAGCTATTCGTTGCTGCTGGTACTCTTTTAGGCGTCACGATAGTATCAACAATTGGCTTTATTCTGACTGGAAGATACGAAGGACATCTCCCTCAACAGATTATTGAAGGGCTATGGGATACACTCAACCTTGTATCGACCGTTGGAAATCTCGACGAATTGACAACTGGTCAAAAAATTTGGGGCATGATCGTCATCACAATTGGGCTTGGTGCTGTGCTGTATGGATTCAGCATCATGCAAGGCTTGCTACATGGAAAAGATACGCACAGACATTGGGAGCAACGAAAAATGAAACAAACACTCAGCACGATGAAAAATCATATTGTTATTTGTGGGTATGGACACGTGGGAAGAAGAACTGCCGAAGAGTTAGTAAAAGCAAACCTAGAAGTCGTTGTCATCGAACAAAATCAAAAGACAGCCGAACTTGCCAGTGACAATGGGTTTTTGGTTATTGAATCAGATGCAACCGATGGAGACATGCCTCTTCAACATGCGCAGATTGAAAACGCTCTTGGATTAATTACTGCTCTTCCAAATGATGCTTCAAACGTATACGTTTGCATGATTGCGAGAGAACTCAATCAGAATTTACGAATCGTAACGAGGGGAGAGTATGAATCCTCAAGACAGTGGCTTGAACGGGCGGGTGCAAATGATGTTGTAATTCCCGGTGAATCTACTGCTAATTTACTCGCGTCTCTACTCACATCACCACACCTTCACGAATTCTTTGCGCAAATCGCGAGCAGTGGAGAACACAGTATGATTGAAGTTCCATTAGACAATCACCCAGAGGTTGATGGCAAACCTTTAAACGATCTATTTCTACACAAACTACGCAGTGGTGTGGTTATGTCTATTCGCTCAACAAATGGCGACCATCACTTTAACCCACCATCAGACAAAACACTCTCAACAGGAGATTCACTTCTTCTGCTCGTTCCAAGTAATTTTGATTGTTCAACTCCATTGATGTAAGCGACGTTTAACAAGGGCCCCACGCCTCGATGAGTAATAGTAAGTCAGAAACATTAACGACTCCATCGCCATTTACATCTGCTGAAGCGTCACTTGACCCCCAAGCACCAATGAGTGCAAGCACATCGTTCACGTTGACAAGGCCATCACCATTTGTGTCTGCGGGGCACGGTGGTTGAAAACAACCAGCTGTTTCACAAGCCGTATTGTCACCTTGGTACACACCGCCACCAATAGCACAGGTTGCCTCGGGAACAACAACACATGACTGCGTTGCTTCTATGCAGCAAGCCCCGTCAGTCGGGAAGCATTCGATAGATGCACATACTGTGTTGTTACCCCAATAGATACCACCCTGCGATGAACAACTATCTGGGTGTATCTCTACACATGTCTGAGATGCTTCAAGACAACACACGCCCAATGCTGATGCTGCGGGGTCATACGTGTCTAAAGAAGCTGCGTTTGAATTAGTTGGATCAAGCCATGAACTCAAACTACTTGATGACGAACCACTCCACGAAAGACTAATTGATCTTCCGTAGTAATCGTTCAAGTCGTTTGGGCAATAAGAAGAACCGCAACAAAGTTGCCCAACAATCCTATGGTTTGAATCGTACAGTGGTGAACCAGAAGAACCTTGAGCAGTTCTACCATCAGCCCAATTCACATTCCAATATTCACCACTCGCAACTGAATAATCTGGAAATGAAATTCTCTTCTCCTGAGTTTCCGGGTGATGAATACCCGCACCAACGCCACCAGTGTTCGTACTTCGCGACCAACCAGAGTATGTAATACCCCAAGATGTATTTGGAACTGATGAAAGTTCAGTCAATGTAAAGTCCGTGTAGGTTCGCGTTGCACGCATTGTTGACCCAGAAGTAAATTGACTATACGAACCGTTTCCAACACCACCGCTGTCACTACTGCCTGGCGTGCGGCAATAACTGTTTTGAAAATTCCAATACACCACGATTGTTGCATCAGTGCTACTCGTAACGCCGCAGTGGTTCGCTGTTAAGAAATATGGTGTTTCATCTTGTGCCGTGTTGTTAATCATCGCACCTGAGCATGTCGACCAACCATTCAAGGTATACATACCAACCGAGGGAATTTCTGACCACCAGGCATCTCCTTGAGAACACAAAACATCGATGTTGCATGATTCTGAAACACCCCTGTCCGCTTCATTCCTAAATCCACGATACCCTGCGTTCACAGATGTTAACGCGATGTTTCGACAGACTTGCTTTTGTTCTGCACGGTCAATAGTAATTTCAATGACCGCTTCTGGGTATGGAATTATTGGGGTCCAAAGTTCACCATGATCTTTGTTGTCCTCTGCAGTGAAAGGACGAATTTGAAAATCTGCAGTCGAGTTCATAATGACCATCGAGCCACTTAGGGGCATTTCATATTTTTCAAATCCTAGGTTTATGGATCGCGCATTGTCACATGAAACTCTAAATGTCCATCGCATTTTATTTTGAGGCAACCGTTCCCAGACGCCGTGCGAGGAGGGTGTAATCATCGTTTGATTTGTTTGAGCAAATCGGAGAGGGAGGCCGAGTGTTTCACGCTCAATATCATCAGCAAGGAGAGATGCATAATCAATTGAATCAACAGTCAAGACTGGAACGACATCAATTGGCAACCGTTGGTGTTCGGGTGCTGGGATAGCTAGACAGATAACAGTTGCGATTGCAGAAACGAGCATAAAATTCTCCTAATAAATAGTCAGTGCCTCAAGGTCATCAAGAATACAGCACAGAATGCAATTATCAAAGCAAAAAATTGCATTATTAACTTCAAAAACCGTCAGGGGTCAAATAGAGGCCCCCAATAGCAGATTATGAAGGGCTCAGAGGGTCTCTCCGATAGAGTTTTGTGTTTAATGACCACAGCCGTTCTGTAAATGCTTCGTCGCCAACGGTCGTTTTGACCCAGGGGCGAGCACAATCGAGTGCTGTTTGAGTATGAGCATCCAAGTTGTCGAGTTGAGAAACAAAAATTGCTTCCGGCGTCGATGGCAGTTTTGCAGCGCCGTGCTCTAGGAGCCCGTGATGACTTAACACGATATGTTGCATTACTGTGATAAAGCCATCTGGCAAGGGTTCGCCAAGATTCTCGGCAGCAACTTTTGCTTTTGTTTCAAGCCACATTGCACCGCGAGCGATGTGCCCAATTAAGTTTCCCTCGCGCGTATATTCAAAACCGCGATCCCAACGAAGTTCTTCTACTTTACCAAGATCATGAATAAACAAAGCTATCAAAATAATGTCTCTATTCAATCGTGGATAATTTGGAAGCATTCCATCTGCAAGTTTCATAAGTTGCAAGGTGTGTTCAAGCAAACCGCCAATCCACGCGTGGTGAATTTGCATTGCTGCAGGCGCTACACGAAAATTTCCCATGAGTTCTGCATCATCGAGATAAGCTGCACCAAGTGCTTTTGCGGCAGGATGTTCAAGTGAATGAATAAGTGCCGTTACTTCAGCAAACATTTCATCTATATTCTTGCGAGTGCTTGGAAGCAAGTCTGTCAGTTCTTCTGGGGTTGGCTCGTGGGACCAAATTTCTCCAATTTTAATTTGCAACTTCTCTTGGTACATCTCTTGTTCACCTTCAATGCCAACAAAACCAGTCGATGTTATACTCGACATTGTCGCTGGATTAAAACGCCACATTCGACCAATCGCTTCCCCCGTCGCATCACGGAGCAAACATTTCAAAAACGGTTCACCGTTTCTCGTAGTCCCTATTTGAGGGTTTACCAACGAGTACACGCCGTGCACAAAACCCTGCCCTGTCATCTCCGATACCTTTGTTGAAGTCATGTATGTAGTGTAACGAGAATGCACGTTTGTCACTTGAAACACATCTGCGACGGATCTGACCCAAACTGAAGAACGTAGTAGTTATTCTCAAGAAGATTCTCATTTTTACGTTAGTGCGAACACGACCTAAGAAGGGTCTGACCCTAGCA
>CAYSYI010000004.1:0-67503 GCA_964435395.1 uncultured Isosphaeraceae bacterium | reverse complement strand
ACACTGCAGGTGATTGATATGAAAAAACTTGATTTCTCAAAAGGCGCCAAGGTTTTAGACATACCAATTGATTCAAAACAAATATTTGTTGATGCTACGGACCGATTTTTAGATAGTGTGAAATAACAACTAGAGACAAAGACCGTCGTAAGCGAGGTGGGTATTCTCTGGCAGCTCTGCGTCTGTCTTTGCGTGTGATACGCAGTGTGTCATGTGCGTAAAATAGGTTTGTTTTGCACCAACTTGCTCAGCGATTTCAAGCGCTTGGTCTAAGTTCAAGTGCGTTGGATGATGACGAAAGCGAAGCATATCGAGCACCAACACATCTAAGTTTTCTAGTTTTGGCCACGTTTCTGGTGGAATCGACGAAACATCTGTGCAATATGAAATGGAGATGTCTCCGGTGTCAATTCGAAAGCCAAGTATTGGCAAGCGGCCATGAAGAAGGCGGATTGGGGTGAACCCCACACCATAGAGATTTATTTGGTTTTCTGGGAATAGTTCATTTGGAACAAGGTTGGCAACAAACGAGTCGTTCACATTATTATGTGATTCAAAAACATGTTGAAACACACGCCCAAGATGGTCGAGGGTGTGGCGTTCGGCAAAAATGTCAATTGGCTGTTGCATCGAAATATTAAACATTCTGGTGTCGTCAAGCCCAAACGTGTGGTCAACATGGTTGTGCGTAAACAAAATAGCGTCACAACGGGTAAGTCTTTCTTTGAGCGCCTGTTGTCGAAAGTCTGGGGATGTGTCAATGAGGACCACACGCTCCTTGTCTTCGTTGTCTGTGAAACGAACACAAACACTGCAGCGAAGCCGCTTGTCTCTTGGATCATCACTCGTGCACACCTCGCAATCGCATGTAATAACAGGAACACCGGCAGAAGTTCCTGTTCCTAGAAACGTAAACGAAAAATCACGAACCGACATTTGCCACACCTGTTTTTCGGACGAGAGGGCCAACCGTTAGTCCCTGCAACAACAGACTTACAAGCACAACGCCAAACGCAATTGGTACGAGTGTTTGTTTTAACTCGCTACTGGGAAGACCAAGCACAAGCGCTAGTGGAATTGATCCCTTGAGCCCCGACCAAAAGACAACGTGTTTCCAGCCTTTTGGCCAGTGTTTTCCTATGGTAAAAGCGGTTGGGTATACCATTAGTGCACGAGCTATCATGATTGCAAGGAATGTTGCGCCAACAGCAAGTAACACTTGACTCTGGAGCAATGTTTTAAGACCACCAATATCTTGCAACTCGAAGCCTATGAGCAAAAACACAATAGAGTTTATCAAAAAGTCGATTGATTCCCAGAACGTGTTGATTGTTTGCACTGTCTGTTCGCTCATTGCAAGTTTTGTGCCGTAGTTCCCAATAATAAGTCCTGCGACCACGACTGCAATCACACCAGATGCGCCACTTTGTTCTGCAACAATAAAAGAACCCCATGCAAGCACAATCGTGATTGCGTTTTCAAGAACATGATCGTTTAGCCGACGCAAAATCCAAAAGGCAATAAGACCAAATCCTAGACCCAGAACAACTCCCATTCCAGCGACTTTCACAAACTGCATAACACCATCAATTATCGATAGGTGGGCCTCATGGTCACCTGTTGGAAAAACGGCGGCAAGTAAAATTAAAAAGAGCACTACACCTGTTCCGTCATTAAACAAACTCTCACCTTCGATAAGTGTTTTTAGGCGGCTGGGCGCTTTTGCTGTCTTTAGTGTTGCCACAACGGAAATTGGGTCCGTTGGTGCAAGCATTGCACCGAACAATAGGGCGGAAAGCCATGCGTGGTCACCAAGGAACGGGCGTACAGCAAACGCTACAAACACCACCGAAACAAGAACGCCTGGAATTGCAAGAATAAGAACCGGAACTGCTTTTTTTTGTAGTAATTCTAGGTCAAGATGGAGGCCCGCTTGAAACAACAGTGGAGGAAGAAGCAACACGAGAATAAGTTCTTGTGTAATGACCACGCTACCGGGCGCTGCACCCAAAACAGCGACAAGTAAGCCTGCAAGAACAAGGGCTATTGTGTATGGAATCTTGACAAATTTTGCAAAAACACCAATGACTGTTGCAAAGGCGAGCAAAGAAATAAACGTCGTCAATGTTGTTGAAACAACGCCATGGTGTTCTGCCGTTGCAAGCATCATATGAGTAGTGTCTCTGGTTGCAAAAGTTGTTCTACAATTCTTCCTGGTGTTGGCGAATGCGCAACAACAGAACTTACAGCTATTCCTTGACACCCAGCGTCATACAATTGATGCGCGTTTTTTGGGGTTATGCCGCCAATTGCAAGATGGTTGAACGAGAGTGTTTTTTTTAACAGGCTAACGGGTGCTCTTTGTATATTTGGTTTTGTTCTGGATGTAAACATTGATCCTACTCCAATGTAATCCGCTATAGAAGGAATCTCGTCTTCGTTGTGCACAGTTGCACCAATAATATATTGATTCCCGCAAAGTTTTCGTGCGTCTTGAATACACATGTCGTTTTTCCCGAGGTGTACTCCTGTGGCGCCTGCTGCTAAAGCAACGTCAACTCGGTCATTCACAATCACTGAAACATTGTGTTTATCAGCTATTTCCTTAACATCCAAAACGTGTTTGATTAAAGTGCGGGTTGTTAACTCTTTTTCTCGAACTTGAACACAATCACATCCGGCGTCGATAGATTGAATAAGTGTGTCATGCCAATCGAGAACACACTCCCGTTTTGTCATCACAAAACACAGTTTCCATTGTTTTTTTGTTATTGCGCCAAGACCTTGAAGCACATGGGTTGAAAACTCGTACATTTTGTATCGAATTGCCTCAATAGTGTTTTGTTGAGATTCAAGCTTTAACAGTTCTTCGAGAACACGAAGCGCTTCAGCAACTCTGTTACCGGCCGCCATGACGACATCGTAGAATGAGCTTCTGTGGTTTTCTTGTTTGGTCGTTACTGTTGTTCCGACATCTCCAGTTGTATCACGAGAGAGCGATGCGGTGGATTGTGTTCGCAACTCGTGTCGGCAATGCTTGATTGCACTACAAAGTTGTTTATCTTCAAGAACAAAACGCGCAATATCTTCAAGTACGCGCATACCCTCAGCTGCTCGGTTGAAATTAACATCTAAAATTCGGTGTACAGCAGACATGTTGTTTATGGTAACTCTTTGGGGGACAGTCCCCAGGGGGCTGTCCCCCAAAAAACACCATTAAATCATCCGTAACGGCACTCAATCGACATATATCGATGACTTATTGGGGACAGTCCCCTGGGGACTGTCCCCAATAAGTCCCAATAAGTGTTATCGCATCATAGAAACACGGCGTTGGTGTCGGCCACCTTCGAAATCCGTCGAGAGCCACGTGTCGATGATTTTGTTGTAGTCGCTCTCTATTGGTCCGTTTGCAGCCATACAAAGCACGTTGGCGTCGTTGTGCCTCCGACTCATTTCTGCAGCAATAGGTTCATGCACAAGGGCGGCGCGAATTCCATCTGTTTTATTTGCTGCCATCGACATGCCTATTCCTGAACCACAAACAAGGACACCACAACTCGCTTGCCCCGATGTAATTTCACTTGTCACTTCGTTTGCAATGCAGGGATAGTCAACAGAATCTGAATCTCCACCATAAAACCTGTGCACCGTCCAGCCCAACGGCTCGAGATGTGACGCAATATTGTCAACGATAGTGCGTGCCCGGTGATCTGACCCAATTGCAATTGTTCCAGCCTGAAGTGGCATCTATGCTCCCTTGTGTGTGAGTAACTTGAGTTTATTCGCAATTAAAATTTCTAAATGATCTGCAAGTGCATCGTACACTTCTTGGTCTTGGCCAATTGGGTCGATGATGTCGCCCCTGGGATCCAACAGTTCAGCATTGTTCGTGAGTTGCTCCGCAACCTCAAGATGGCTTACTGACATACAAAGAACTGTGACAGCGCCTTCCGCCATTTTTTGTGTAAGTGGCTTGCTTTTTCCATCAAGAATAATGTTGCGTTGAGACAACGCCTCAGTTGTGTTGGGGCTAATTGGCGCGCCTTGGGAGGCAAATATTCCGGCAGAAACCGCCAACCAACCCTTTTGTTGGTGTTCTTTGAGCCATTTGTTAGCAAGTCCTTCTGCCATTGGGCTCCTACAAGTGTTTCCTGTACAAACAAAAAGGATGGTTGAAATAGACATCGCTTGCAATAGTAGCCACTATCGTATTGAATACCTATAGTTCTCGCGTAAAATAAATGGAATTGAATTTTGGATTTTCTCACAGAGCAAGAAATTAGTGGTCTCCTTACCGAACTTGGGATAACCTCCAAGGGCGAAGGGGATGACTGTGTACTCTTTGAAATGGATTCTCTCAAGGTGGCCGCAAAACATTGCCTCGACAACGATGATTGTCAACCCTGTGGTGGGGATGAAGAAACCAGATGTTTTGAAATGACACCTGAAACAATGGTTGATTCGGTCGTGTGCACTATCCATCGAATTCACGAGGGAAGAACAATCATGGTTCCTATCGGGAAATGGCGCTCTGTTTTCGATGTTGTTGCATTTAGCATGGCGGAAGACGAGGCGTGGCAAGAGTTTGATGCTTCTGCCACAATAAAACTTAACACAAGGGACCCTCTTTTGTTCGAAACCGGTGACGAGCACACTTTTGTTGGTTTGATAACTGCGCTTATGAAAGATGGTGAGACACGGGAGCAGGGTGTTTTTGTTATTCCAGTGGGAGCGCCAATTTTGCTTCACATTCAACCAGGTGGACCCGTAAAGTTTTGGTTTGGAAACAGTGCTCTGGCCGATGAGGTTCGGGAGACATACGCAATCTAGTTTTGTTGCACCCTTGTGCCTCACCCCCACCCATGCCACGAAAAAAAATATCCCCCTGGTTTAAAGCCGAATCAAATGCCGTCGTTGCAATTGATCGCGCTCGTTCAACAAGCAATTGGCAGGACCTTTCTGTTGAAATTGGGAATTTGTCGCACGCAAGAATTGAAAGAGCGGGCGCGGCACGTAATGGAAAGAGGGTTCAAATTATTCAAAACAACGAGGAGTCTGAAGTGGTGCACGAGGGTGGTAGATACCTCGTTCAGCCCCCACTTGTCGCTCGAGATGCTGCCCTGCTCGATAACAGGCTGAAGTCGGAGGGTGTTTCAAGTGTTGTGGTGTGTCGAGAACCTGTGACCTCGCTTGGACTTTGTCCAATTGTGGCTCTTGGAAGTGGTGTAACTGTGCGGGTTCAGGTCGAGGAACCCAAAAACCCAAAAAGCCCTACGTGTGGTTGGTTTGACCACGCAATTGAAGAACTTGGGGACCATGTGCTTGAGCAAATCAACCATGATTCTCCCGTTCAAAGGCAACTAGATTATCTTTTGGCGCATTTTTCAGCTATTCCAACATATATGCGTATATATCATTGTGCCACTGGCCTTTGTAACACACTCGCTCGTGAGAGCGGGTAGGATGACACTTCGTTAGGATACACCTGTGGCTATACAAACAACTCTTGCAACTCGTTACTGGCTAAAAACCATTGTTATGGCAATCGTCTGCATTGTCCTTGGGATATGGGGAATTTGGGATTATGCTGTTGCAATTCCACAAGCAGAAATAGGTGCAGCTAGGGGAACCCTTCTTCGAGATGTTGTTCAGCCGGCGATGGATACAGAGTTGGGATCAGAGGAACGGACTGAAGCAATTGTGCTGCTCAGTGTAAGTGTTGAGGGTTCGAGCGAAACGGATGGGGAATGGGCAACTGCGGTGACTGGTTTTAAAGGTGCTCTTTTGGGCACCACCACTATTGATGGAACACCCATTCCAGTGTTTGATACCTTGTACCAAGACGAGTTGGAAAAATATGGGGACATTGGTGCCCCAAGTAAATTTGATAGACCGATGCAGTGGCTTTTTATGTTATGCCTGCCGTTTGGTTTTTATTACCTTTGGGCATACTCAAAAATGAAAAAACGGGCGGCCACATATTTGCTTGATGATGCTGGGGCACTCACAACACCAGAGGGAACTTGGTCAGCCCAAAAAATTACAGACATTGACATGGAGAGGTGGATTTCCAAAACCGGTAAGGCTCGGTCTACTTGGACTGCAAAAGTTATTGTTGAAGACACCAAACCAATCCTCCTTGATGATTACCTGTATAAAGACATGCACCTCATTATCGGGTCTCTTGCGCATAGGTTTTATCCAGAAGAGTGGACCCCACTCGCCAAGCGTGTGAAAAAGGAGACAATAACAAGCGAAGATTTGCCTGAGGGTCTTTCAACATCTAAAGAATAATACTTGTGGCGCTATTAACTGCAACAAATTTAGTTAAAAGTTACAGTGGTCGAAGGGTGGTCGATCAAGTTGATATCGAGGTAAACGCTGGTGAAATTGTTGGGTTGCTTGGACCCAACGGTGCTGGTAAAACAACGACTTTCAGAATGATGATTGGCATGATTACTCCAGAAAATGGACGTGTTTTGTTTGATGGTGAAGACGTGACATATCTTCCAATGTATCAACACGCAAGAAGGGGAATGGGGTATCTCGCTCAAGAGCCTAGTGTGTTTCGAGGAATGACTTGTGAAGACAATCTACTCACCATTCTTGAAACACTGCCCATTCCTAAGCCAATGCAAAAGCAACGGTGCGATCACCTGCTTCAACAGTTCCACCTAGAACACAAGCGAACACAGTTGGCCCGAACGTGTAGTGGTGGTGAGCGTCGACGTTTGGAAATAGCAAGGTCGCTCATCACGCGTCCCAAACTGATTTTGTTGGACGAACCGTTTGCGGCAGTTGATCCACACACTGTTGAGGATGTGCAGCGCGAGGTTCGAAAACTAGCAGATTCTGGGATTGCTATTCTTGTGACCGACCATGCTGTACAACAAACGCTTCACATTTGTGACCGTGCATACATTATCGACAGTGGCAAAAATCTTAGGGATGGCGATCCAAAAACAATTATTAATGACGAACTTGTTAAAAAACACTATCTTGCTTCCACCTTTAAGGGGGATGAGTTTGATTAATGGAATCAACAAAGCCTCGACGTTGTATACTCACGCCTACATGCGCCACCTTTTCTACATAACACTCCTTTGTACCGTCATGTTTGGGTGTGTAAAACGCACAATTTCAATAACAAGCCAGCCGCAAGGCGCGCTTGTGTGGGTAAACGAACGAGAAGTCGGCCGAACGCCTGTTGAGATAGATTATTTGTATTACGGGGAATATGACATCCGTGTCGAAAAGGATGGACAGGAGCCAATTATGGAAACAAGGTGGCCAAAACGCCCTCTCTGGGATGCCCCGGGTCTTGATCTTGTTGCCGAGATGGTTCCATTAAGTTTTGAAGCAAACACAGCGTGGCACTTTGAGTTTGAAAATCGGAACGACGATCCCCAACTCTTGTTACAGCGAGCTCAGGACGTTCGGGAATCCATCGTTCAGGTTGAAAACAAAAAAATACAATGAGACGATATCTATCACTATTAATTATTCTTGTGTTTGCTGCCGCTATTTCTTGGTGGTCCGCAAAAAAGGACGCTGGGGTTGTTCATCATGTACAAAACGAAGTAACAAAACTTGTTCCCCTTTTTGTTTCTGATCCAACTTCTCTTAACGGTTTTGTTGTCGATCCGGTTCTGGAGCCACTTCTTACATCTTCTCTAGAGCGTCTACTCACTGAGTCTGCACAACAACATCAAGATATTGTTGTGGTTGTCACAGATGGTGACGATGAGTCATATGGCGATGGCACCGCAACCCATGTCGCACTACTTCGAGTAAATGATCAACCTGTTGCTGGATTGCGGATTATTTGTTCTTCAGAAACTGACTCCCTTTTAATTGCTGGGGTTTTTACTGGTTTTTCAAGCAAGGCGGCTTCTCCGTGAAAGTTTGGATGAATGGGGTTTTTGTTGAGGAAAAAGATGCAACAGTCGGTGTATTTGATGCTGGTTTTCAACATGGCGTTGGTCTCTTTGAAACAATGTTGGCACGGAACGGACGTGTCTTTCGACCTGAGCAGCACATGCATCGTCTTGCAGAATCAGCTGCCATGTTGCGACTCACGGAAAAACTACAGATTGAACCACTTGTCGAGGCATTACAGTTAATCCTTGACGAAAACAAACAGAGTGAGGCTAGGTTGAGGCTCACAATTACAGGTGGTAATCTCAATATGTTGCAACGGACTGGAAACAGTGAGTCGGGAGATCCGACCATTGTTATCCAAACTCAGCCACCCACAGAATATCCTGAGGGATTCTATAAAAACGGTGTCATGGTCTCGCTTGCAAGTGGTCGTGTGAATCCTTACGAATTGTGTGCTGGGCATAAAACATTAAATTATTGGTCGAAACTATTAAATCTACAACTCTCTGCAATGCAACAGTGCGGAGAGGCACTCTGGCTCACACCGAGTGCTCATGTTGCCGGCGGAAGCGTGAGTAATATTTTCATTGTTCGAAATGGATCGCTGTGCACGCCGGTGGCCCGAGGCGAAGAAGATGAGAACGAAGAGCCTTCGGCAACACTTCCTGGAATTACACGTGAGGCAATTATTGGCTTTGCTGACGAACTCGGTATTGGAACCCAAAAAACAACAATGACATTAGACGATGTTCTAGCTGCAGATGAGGTTTTTCTTACAAACTCAAGTTGGGGGGTGTTGCCTGTCGCTGGGGTGCGGGCAATGATTATGACTGAAGATGGTAACAACGCCCAAGATCAGGCTGTTGGTGATGGTGTTGTTGGAACTGTAACCAAACAACTTCATGTTGAATATCAAAATAGGGTTGATTTGGAAACCTCGGGCGCCACCTCTGACTGCTAGCGTTTTACCCGAACGTTTTTCCGCCCCTGTTTATCCTTGCCAAGGGTAAACGAGCGAATTTTCCTACTCACGGTGCCAAAGATAAGAAGAACACCAAAGACAACCGCTGCAACCGTGCCGGCGAGGACCAGCAATGCGAAGATGGGTAAGAATAGAATCAACCCAAACACAATCATGGCTATTTTTGTTGGCATTGACACTGCTCGCATCGATTCAAATTGAAATTGTCGCATCTCCATATTCTTTAATCATAAACGGAATCTGGATTGGTATCATAAGAGAATCGCTAGGATGCACAATTGAGCAATAAAATGGCACAAAATGGATTTATACACCTCCACCTTCACAGTGAGTATTCGCTCCTTGATGGTGGAAACAAAATTGATGCGCTCTTGGACCGTGTTAAAGAAATGGGTATGCCCGCAGTCGCTGTTACTGATCATGGAAACCTGTTCGGTGCTTTTGAGTTTTATTCAAAAGCAAAACAGGCAAAAATCAAACCTATACTTGGAATCGAGGCGTACGTTGCGATTGGTGAGCGCAAAGAACGCAAGCCTACTGGGATTCGAGATGGTGGTTTTCACCTTGTTCTTCTGGCAGAAAATAATAGCGGGTGGGAGAACATTGTAAAGCTAAGCACAGACTCTTTTTTAAATGGTTTTTATTACAAGCCAAGAATGGATCGTGAAACATTAGAACAGTGGTCCGATGGAGTCATTGCTATCAATGGGCATCTTGGAAGTTCGATTGCGTATCACCTTTGCAGGTTTGTTGAAAGTGGCGATGATGAACACTGGAAAAATGCCGTCGAGGAGGCGAAATGGCACGCCCAAACATTTTCTCCTAACAAGAACGGAGAACCAAGGTTTTACATCGAGCTGCAAAGACACGATGTTCGAGAACAATTGGCAATTAACCCTCACTTGGTGAAACTTGCGAAAGAACTAGACTTGCCAATAGTGTGTGACAACGATGCGCATTATTTAGGAGAAGAAGATTGGGATGCACACGACACGTTGTGTTGTATTTCAATGCAAAAACAAAAGCATGATGACGAACGATTAACTTATTCCAGAGAGTTGTATGTGAAGTCTCCGGAGCAAATGGGGGAGTTGTTTGAGGATTTGCCAGAAGCAATTGAAAACAGTGCGCGCATAGCTGAAAGGTGTGATGTTTCATTTGATCTTTCAAAAAGCCACGCCCCAGTGGTTCGGGTTACGGGTCCAACCTCTATTGATCCATATAAGAGTGGTAATATTACTGAGTGGTTTAAAGAACAGTGTCAACGATTTACTCTCCACCCGTATGACTCTCGGGTTCACACGGATATCTCTGAAGAAAAACTAAAGAGTGATTGTGATAGTGCGCTCTCGTGTTTGTGTGAGGCTGGGCTTGTTTGGAGATATGGCTCCGGTGGGGTTACGGATGAAATTCGCGCTCGGCTTGCTCGAGAGCTCCGTATTCTTTCCGACAAAAACATCAGTGCCTACTTTCTTATTGTGTGGGATTTTGTGGATTGGGCACGGCAACATAACATTCCAGCAAACGCAAGGGGCTCTGGTGTTGGGACCATGGTTGGGTATGTGCTTGGGTTATCAAACGCGTGTCCAGTAAAATATGGTCTTCTGTTCGAACGATTCACGGATCCAAACCGTTCAGAATATCCAGATATTGATATTGACATCTGCCAAAACGGGCGTGGGGATGTTATTGATTTTGTGCGTAAGAAGTATGGACATGTTGCTCAGATTATCACGTTTGGTCGTCTAAAAGCACGCGCTGCTATAAAAGACGTTGCCCGAGTTCATGGATTAACACCAAACGAAGGCCAGCGGTTAGCAAATTTTGTCCCGGCGGAATTAAACATCACAATTGAAGATTCGCTTAAAAAGAGCGAAGAGTTAAAAGAAGCGTACGATGGTTCTGAAGAAATTAAAAAAATCATCGACACTGCAAAACAGTTAGAAAACCACGCGAGACATGTTGGTGTCCACGCTGCGGGGGTTGTTGTTGCAACAGAACCTCTTGATAACATTGTTCCTCTTTGCCGGGCAACTGGGGCTTCTGAAATCGTGACGCAATGGGATGGCCCAACATGTGAGCGGGTTGGGCTTCTTAAGATGGACTTTTTGGGATTAAGAACGCTGTCAACTATCGAGTTGTGTAAAAAGCTTGTTGTTGAAAGTTTGCCTGATGACGCCGTCTGGGCAGCGCTTGGGAAGAAGAGGGGCAGTGCACCCCACCCGCTTGATCTTGAACGGATTGATTTTGAAGACGAAAAAGTGCTTGCTCTTTTTAGAAGGGGTGACACCTCTGGTGTGTTTCAGTTTGAGTCTGGTGGCATGCGCCGCCTACTCAAAAAAATGAAGCCAACAAAACTAGAGGATTTGATTGCTGCAAACGCATTGTTTAGGCCTGGCCCTATGGATCTTATTGAGTCTTTTTGTATGCGGAAAAGCGGGCAAGAACAGGTGCCTAAGGTGCATGAAATAGTTGATCAGTTTACGGCCGAGACGTATGGGATAATGGTGTACCAAGAACAAGTGATGCAAATTGTACATGCCCTTGGTGACATTCCACTTCGGGATGCCTACACGCTCATTAAGGCGATTGGCAAAAAGAAACATAAGGTTATTAACGCAAATAGACCAAAGTTTATTGATGGTGCGGTTGAAAAAGGGTTGGACAAAGATTTTGCGAACAACTTGTTTGATCTCATTTTGAAGTTTGCTGGGTATGGGTTTAACAAAAGCCACTCAACGGGATACTCAATCATTGCGTTCCAAACTGCATATCTCAAAACATATTTTCCTGTGCAGTACATGACTTCCGTTCTCACTTTTGAAAGCGGTGCCAAAAAAACAGAGGAGTGGGCACCATACATTGGTGATTGTAAACGCACCCTCTTTCCAGACCATACCGCGAAAGAAAATCATGTTGGATTTGAGGTTGGTTCTCCAGATATTAACCAGTCGGATTCGTTATTCTCGGTTGTGTTTGAGGATGGAGAAGAACATACAAACACGGGTGGTCATATTCGGTTTGGTCTCAGTGCAGTAAAGGGTGCTAGTAACTCCGCGGTTGCTGCGATCGTTGAGGAGCGGGACAGTGGTGAACCTTTTGCTTCAATCTTTGATTTTTGTTCTAGGTTGAGCAGTAGAACCGTGAACCGAGCAACTATAGATTCACTTATTAAAGGGGGTGCTTTTGACTCTCTTCATGGTGTTGAAAGTAGGGCGGCGCTGCTTGCTGTTTTAGATAAGGCGATTGCAATTGGTGCTTCTGCTGTAAAAGATAAAGAGAGTGGACAAGGTGGGCTGTTTGGAGCGGGTGGCCCTGACGCTGTCTCGACAGCACAAGGTCCTGTCATTGAACTTCCGAATGTTACGCCCTGGACAACTCCAGAAACGTTGAATTATGAAAAAGAGGTTTTGGGGATACATGTTTCTGGACACCCGCTTGATGAGCAGGGGGACTGCCTTGAATCGTGGTGTTCTGACAGTGTTACAACACTAAGAGAGGGTCGGGACGGGCGAGAGGTTGTTGTTGGTGGATTGCTTACAAACGTGCGAATTGTTGTTATTCGCAATGGACGTAGTGCTGGGCAAAAAATGGCGATTCTTACTCTGCAAGATCGGGTTGGAAAAATTGAGTGTGTTGCTTTTTCTGAACCCTATCAAAAGTTTGCGCATCTGTTACAACAAGATGCAATTGTTCTCATTCTTGGTAAAACAGATATGTCCCGTGGTGAATTACAGGTCATTGTTGATCGTGTCAGTACATTGCAAAACGCATCACTCTTCTTTGCTAGGCGTATTGAGTTGACTTTTTGTGTGGGTGTGTCGAACGGGTCAACGAAGGGGCAAATGGAACTTGTTTCTGGCTTGTTAAAACAGGCTGGGTCTGCAAAGGTTGCCGCTGGAGCAACGCCAGCAGAGGTTGTTGTTCATGTCAATTCTGGGAACCATGTTACAACCCTTCAAAGTCAACGCAGGGTTGTGATTGAACCAAAACTAGTGCAACAAATTGGAGATGTTATTGGTCAGGATAATGTTCGCCTTGTTTCGGTTTCTTCGGCGTAGTCTTGACGGACCCACGCCTGGTCTGCGGCGGGTCTGACCCTAGCGGACTGGACCCGTAACGGTGTCATCACTAAAATTATGCAGCTTTATCGTTTGTCCACTCATCATCATCGATTGATTCGCTTGGCCAATGTGTTTCTGATCGGCGGTGTATCTTGATAATGGTGTCGAGTTGTTGGGCAAAAATTGACCGAAGAGTTTCAATTGTATCCATAGCTACGCTGGTAAATGGTTTTGATTCGTCTCGAAACAAAACCACAACAGCCATGCACTGATCTCCTGAAAAACAGCCGAATGAAATAACTTCGTTCCCCGAAAACTCAATTGGATCAAGCCCAACAGTGTTTGCAAATATTTCCCCGTTTACAAACCGGTTAACGGTTTCCTCTGATGAAACAGTTGGGCAAACCGCGGAACCGATCGTGTCAACAAGGGTTTGGAATTGTTCTGGTTGTCGATCGTAGTTGATGTACGCGCCAATTCCCCAATCAGCTGCACCTTCTCGTAAATAGACCGTAGCATTCATCGCTCCAACACGAGTTAACATGTACCCAAGTGCTGTTCGAAGCATTGACTCGACTTCTAGTTCTTGGTTGACAAGGGTTTGGAACTCTGCACCAATCGCACATTGTTGCATCTTTTTTTGTGTTTCACAGTGAACATTTGCAAGTTGGTTGTTTAGTGCATCGTTTTCTTCTTCGGCAAGATGTCGAGCTTCGTTCATTTTATCGCACAGGCGCATTGCATAGTTTGCACGCTCCCTCAATTCTACATCTTGCAGTTGTTTTTTTATGAGCAAATCAAGACGGTCTCCAATACAATCCAAGTCGGCTGGAACATTAAAGAAATCAGCACAACCGCTTCGAATATATTTGATGACTGTTTCTGGGTTGGGTTCTATTGAATATCCAACCACTATTGCGTTTGGGCTCAGTAGTGATATTGATTCAAAGAGTGAATCAACTGAAACTGAATCAGAGTCAGTAGATACAAAAACAATTGTAAACTCTTGGTTACAAGAAAGTTTTTCAAATGTTGCAACGGATCCAGCTTGAGAAACAGTGTGTCCATGGACTTCAAGTGAGGCTCGCAAAGATTCTACCGTGCTTGTTGTGGTACCAAGCACAAGGATGTTTGTTGGTTCATTTTCACACTTTGAGTGCTGTATTTTTTTAAAAGCTCTGTCAAACTGATCCATAATTACCTTTCTATCCCCGCTTAACCGTTACATCTCTCACGCTGAGAGAAGTTGCAACACTGCTTGTTTTATTACTTCGTTAGATTCGTCATATTTCGATGGCATGTTTAGGCTGTGGTGTACATTGTTTTTTACAACCACGATCATAGGTCCAGACCCGTCCTTGTTAACCAGAGTTCGTTGAACCGCGTGTTCTTGCACACCCACAACACTAGAACCTATAAACACAAGTTCGGGTTTACATTTATGTGCCATATAACCTGCTTCCCAAGCATTTGAAGCGTGGTGAATTTTTATGTTGTGCCCGACTGCGTGATTTCTAATCACAGAGTCGGTTTCTGCTGCACTTAACCCAATAACAAGAACCTGTCTTGTGCTTGAACCCAGACGGCTTTGGTCCATATTGTTCTGTTGCATAAACCGAAGAAGTTCTGCCCGAGGTATTCTTCGAAAGCGCGAGCCGGGAACTTTAAAACCATGAAGGCGACCACTATCAAAACAACGAATAATTGTTTGTTGTGATACGTTGCAAATTTTTGCTGCTTCACCGGTCGTGAATACTTGCTTATCAGATGGTGGTGTACCGTTTGTTTTTTTCATCATTATTCAAACCCTATATGTGGTCTATGTTTACAAAAACGCTCTGGCTTCCCCAAGTTGCCACAACCACCTTCGTCCCCAAAACTGCGCAACTTCACACGGGTTGGTGGAAGATGGGTAAAAAACACATTTGTTGGCTTGGACAGTTAGTGTTTTGTCCACCGTGGCGACAATTATCGGTCTATTACGATTGTCCCTGTCGTGTCTGCCACACCCGAACGGCTTCTGGCTCTCTCGGGTAGAGGGGGAGAATATGTTGTGGATCAACAGTCACGCCAGCTTTAAAACGCTCTACCCCAATATGCAATAGGGTTGTTGCGTCTGGTTTACTTTGGTAAAGCGGAGTGTTGTGCTTCTCAAGAAGACATTTTGTATCACCGGGCAAAAAATCGTCTACAAATACTCCATGAACGGTATCTATTTTATGTAGAAGTTCGCTGGTTGTTGTGATGGCCGAATCGCAGACCCAAACCCCACTCTTTTTTTGAACTCGTGAAAGCCAAAACTCTTCGTTTTTCACACTTGAAACCACAAAAAATGGACCTTCGCCAACGTTGCCTTTGCTCGCGGTGACAATTGCTGATTCCACTGCTACAAGTTTTGCTTCTGTAGAAATCGCTATCATTTTTGAAATCGATACCGAGGTTCGCAAGCCAGTAAAACCTCCCGGACCAATACTCACAACCACCACTTCTATTTTGTTGGGAGGAATGTGAAGTGATTCCGCAACCGAAACAATTGATGGAAACACATCGTCGGCATATCTTCCTTCGCCCAAAATTGTTGCTGCCTCAATAATTCCTTCGGGGTTCATCATTGCAACGCTCCCGCCTCGTTGCGATAGTTCTAATGAAAGGGTTGTTGGGGGTGGGGACATTTTAGGTTTCTGTCTTTTCAACTGGGGATGGTTCGAGTTGCATTGCGGTTTGTATTGTTTCCTGCGCACTCTTAATGTCGCCAAGGTCAATTGGAAGTGCAACCCCTTTGTCGTGGTCACTGTTTAGTCGAACAACGTTTGGCAACAGGGCCTCCACACCTTCTGGAACCCACGCGTGCCCCAAGCAAAACAATGAAACATCCCAATAATCAGCAAGCTCGTTTATTTGTGCTTCAGAATATCGTCGCCCCCAAACCAACAAAAAAGCTGAACCGCAACCACCATAACAATCTGGCGTCTTTAAGTCCCTCTCAAGGATATCAATATCAAACTCATCCATCGCCAGTTCGTTTGGCAAACTATGAACACACATGAGTCCCGAGTTTGATTGAACCGCGAGGGGCATCGCAAAAATAAATGTGTTCAACGCTAAAAACACATCTTCTGACCTGTCTCCAAAAACATGTTTTACGCCTTGGGAAAATTTTTCAACAAGTTCACTTCCACCCTTTGTAATTGCTCGGCCGGTAGCTTGGGAGAGTTCGTGGTTTGCAAGAATTGGGTGGACCTGTGAGGGGTATGCAATAACAAGCTCGGCAACCCGAACCAACATTTGATAGCTAAGGTCTACACCATGTTGTTCACCGCCCGAGTGAATCAACTCTTGTAGCACAACGTGGTTTGTTGGCACATCTAGATTTGCAAGTTCAATAATTTTTAGAAGATGATCCGAGTTATTGTGCAAATCTCCACTAACCAAGATTTTCCCTTTTGATGAAACGTGGTGGGTGCAACCAATTCTTCCAGAAAAACCAAGTAAACATTGTGTGGCGCTTTGTAACACCGCACAAATAGTGTCTGGGGAAGAGTTTTCTTGTGGTTGGGGTTCCATTGGTTATCGCTTGTCAAAAATTGCGGAACTTTGCCCTATAGAACAGTTTTTTCGGATCATTCCAATTTCAGAAATTCTCTTCCACGCACTTTCTGCGTTTATTGTTGAGTGCTCAACACCGATGGAGCGGCGATTGTGTGCCTGAGCAACCGTGCTTGTTGTTCCGCTTCCTGCGAATGGGTCCAACACAAGGTCGCCTTCATTTGAGCACGCGAGAATAATTCTTTCAAGGTATACCTCAGGGTTTTGGTTGTGGTGTCCTTGTCTTCGTTCTTTATTGTTTCCCTGAATTCTTCCCCAATATTTTCCATACCAAACATCCATCGGGACGCGCATGCCTTTGTTTTTTTCTTTTTCGTGTGTTCGATTGTCGTTATATATGGTTGCTCGATCACTCTTCTCCAACACCGCTTCTGGATTCCACACCCTGTTCGAGGGATCTTTTACAAAATATAAGGCGTGAACCTTACTCATAATAAACGAGCTGTCGCGACATTGACCAAACCTGAAATGCCAAACGCACCAGTTAATCATTGTCAACCCTTTGCGTTTTAGGTGTAAAACAACTTCTGCTGCTGTGTCGTCTGGAATACTCACCCAAATGGCACCCGATGGCGACAAAATATCTGTACATGCATCGAGCCAATCAAATGTAAACCGCTCAAATACATTTCGTGGCATGTTGTCTTCCCATCCATCATAAGGGACCTCCCAGTTGAATGGTGGATCAGCAAACACAAGGTCAACCTCACGCCTGTCTGGAAGGTTTGGAACTATGTCACGACAATCTCCAACATACAGGCGGGTGTCTGGGTTTTGTTGTGAATATGTGGGGGTGATAGGTTGGTTGATTTTTGGTTGGTGGGGTTCTACCAAGTCACCGGGGAGTTGAATGGTTGAGTGGTCGACCTCTTGGTGTTGGGACCTTGCAATACCAACCGGTGTTGTATATCCACCTGGACGAGATGCTGTTGTGCTTTTTTTTTCTGACATTATATTGTTCCAAAAATCCGATCGCCAGCATCACCAAGGCCGGGGCAAATATAACCCTTGTCGTTTAAACATCTGTCAAGAGCAGCGGTGTAGATAGATATGTCTGGGTGATCTTCTTCCATTTTTTTAACACCTTCTGGTGATGCAACAAGGCAAGCCATTTGAATTTTGTTGCAACCATATTGTTCCTTCAATAACTTCGCCGCATACGAAGCGGAACCGCCAGTAGCAAGCATTGGGTCAATAAGTAACACGGGACCATCCGCAACAACCGCAGGCAGTTTGCAGTAATAGGGAACTGGTTGTTTTGTTTTTTCGTCTCTATAGACCCCAATGTGACCAACCCTTGCCTCAGGAATCATTGCCAAAATACCATCGGTCATCCCAACTCCTGCTCGCAATATTGGGACAAGGGTTATTGGCTCTGCTAACAAACACCCACGTGTTCGTTCGACAGGGGTTTCAACCTCGGTTTCTTTGGTTTGGTACTCTCTTGAGAGTTGAAAAAACATCAACCCAGCAATTTCGTTCAGTAGCCGACGAAATGTAGCGTGTTCGGTGTTGTGGCTTCGAATATGGGTCAGTTTATCTTGAATAACTGGGTGTTCAAATACCCACAGGTTTGGATGTTCTTTGCTTTGTAAAGGCATGGTGTTACTTGTCATCATATCAAGGTGTTAGAATCCACTCCCCCATGAAATGTTTATGCACACTCTTATTTTTCCTACACATGGGTTGTAGTAGTGGATTTCAGCAAATTGACCAGCGTGTTGGGGAAATAATGGCGCAACGGAGTCAATCTTTTGGTGCCACGGGACCAGACATTGTTCTAAAAACTGACGGTGGTTTTCCTGGTTCGATTGAAGAAACTGATTTAAAAACAATCAATCCATCAACTGAAGAACTTGATTTTGTTGAAGCGGGAGATATTGATGTACAGGCAATCGCAAAAACTCTTGATAATGCAGAGCGGGCGTTAGAATCTGAAAGTGAACCATTACACCTTGATGCTGCGCTTTTGTGGGCAAACGCACACGCAAAAGAGGTTGAGTTTGCACAGTATGATTACCTTTCAACAACCCTCTCGCTACTCAGTGAACTTCATTTGTGGGACCCCCGTTTTTCTAACAGTATTTCTGGTGATGTCACCGCCAGTTCGACCGATGGCCTGTATGACACTTCTCTTGATGTTGTAAATGATTTTCAAATTACTCAAAATCTCCACGGTGGCGGATCCGTGTCTGCTACTGCACTAAGTTCTTTTGCAAATAATTTACACCGTTCCGCAACAGCGACGAGTTCAAGTTCTGTTCTTGGTCTTTCAATAGAGATTCCCTTGTTACAGGGTGCTGGTGCTGTTGCGAGAGAATCGTTGATTCAAGCAAAACGAAACTTGGTGTATGCGGCGAGGAGTTTTGAGAGGTTTCGCCGAGAGTTTTATCGAAATATTGTCAGCGATTATCTATCACTTGCTGTTCAAAAACAATCTCTTAATAACGCACAAATGGGTGTCGATTCTTTGCGACAACTTGCAGAAAGGCAGTCTGCTCTGTATGAATCTGGGAGAACGAGATTATATGATTCTGCAGACGCAGAAAACCAAGCACTTGCGGCGGTCGCCCGACTCAGTCAGTCGTGGGAACGGTACCGGCTTTCAGTTGATCGGTTTAAAATTCGTATTGGTTGGCCAATTGAGTCTCAAATAGATGTTGTTACATCATCGTTAGGAATAGTTCCTCCAGAGGTTGATGTTCGCGAGGCCGTTGTTCAAGCTTTACAGTTTCGTTTGGATTTGCAAAACGAGTTTAATCAACTAGGAGATGCAGAGCGAGGCGTTGTAAATGCTCAGAATGATTTATTACCATCGGTTACATTTACAGCAAGTGCGTCTACAGATAGTCAGGCGAACAAACCCGCAAAATTTACTGGTGAAGAGGTCGATTATCTCGCTGGTCTTACAATTGATCTTCCAATCGACAAAGAGTCGCAGCGGATTACAGTGAGGCAACAACAAATTACTTTGGAGCGTGCTAAACGTACATACCGTGAAGCGCGGGACACTATTGCGGTTGAGGTTCGCTCTGCACTTCGAAATATTGAGGTTTTTCAATTTACGTTGGACCTACAAATACGAAACGTAGAGATTGCACAGCTTGGTCTTGATTCAATTAACGCAGACCCTGACAGGGTTTCTGTGTTAGATCAAACTCGTGCCATTTCTGATTTACAGAGCGCCAAAGATGCTCGAGATAGTGCCAGAAGGGACTTAGAGTTGGCAATTGTGGATTATTTGTTACAGGCGGGGCAACTTAGGGTTGCGCAAAGTGGAACATTGATCCTCGAAACACATAAACAAAGTGAAACAATGGGTTTACAATCTCCATAATTATGCGAAGAGGCCTATCAACATCTGGAATAGCAATTGCCGTGCTTGTTTGCGTCGGCCTTGGTCTTTGGGGACTTTTTGGAATTCGCGCTGGCGATGATAGTGGCCGGATTTTTTCTGGTGAGTTGCACGAGGTTGTTCGGGGGTCGTTTGATATCACTGTTCCAACTTCAGGTGAACTCGCAGCAGAAAAACAAATTAGTGTTCATAACCACTTAGAATCTGGCGCAACCATTATTGAACTTGTTGATGAAGGAACACGTGTGAAAATTGGTGATGTTCTGCTTCGATTAAACGACGAAAAAATTCGTGACAACATTCGAAACTCTGAGCTGAGTGTTACAGACGCATCAAATGTTTTACAAAACGCTCAGTCTTCTCTCTCAATATCAAAAAAGCGGCGGGACTCTGAACTTGCGGTCAAACAACTTGCTATTGATCTTGCCACTCTCGCTCTTCAGGCGTGGAAAGAGGGTGAGGTTGTTTCGAAGCGCCAAAATTACAACATTGCTGTTCAAACCGCAAACAAAAACTACCAAAGACTTTTGAAAAAATATGAGTCCTCTGTCAAACTATATGAGGAAAAGTTTTTGAGTAAGGACGAGTTAGATTTAGATGAAATTGCACTGTTAAACGCAGAGGCTTCTCTAAAAACAGCAAGGCTTAATGTTGATGTGTATGAAAACTATACTTATCAACAAGAAAAGCAAAAAAAAGAATCTGATCTTCAACAAGCAAAAGACGAACATGATCGCGCTGTTGATTGGCTTTCTTCAGAAATTCAAAGTTCAAAGGCAAATGTTGACGCAAAGGAGAACAAGCTCCTGTCACACCAAGAAAACCTTAAAAAACAGAGAGAACAACTAGAAAAATGTATTGTGTTTTCTCCCGCAAATGGAATGGTTGTGTATGCAACAAGTGTGGGAAAACGCCGAGAAGAGTCTGAGCCCCTTGATGTTGGGCAAACGTTATATCGAAATCAACTTCTTATGACAATCCCAGACACGTCAAACATGATAGCTCGTGTAAAGGTAAATGAGGCGCTTAGTGGGCTTGTGTCGGCGGGTCAACGCGCAACCATTGTGTGTGACGCTTTACCAGACGATTTGTTTAGTGGAGAGGTGTTGTCTGTTGGGGTACTTGCAGAGGGTGGTGGTTGGCGAGACCCAAACCGAAGAGACTACACAGTAGAAATAAAACTTAACAACAGTGGAGATGCCCCTTTAAAACCCTCGATGCGGTGTTCTGCGGAAATATATGTTGAAACGGTCAGTGAGGTTTTGTTTGTTCCAATTCACGCCATTCATCGAGAAGGGGCAACTGTTTGGGTTTGGGTGCAGCGAGGCAGCGGTTTTGCCCAACAAGTTGTTGAGTTGGGATCGTTCAGCAATTCTTACGCTGCTGTGAAATCAGGAATCGATGTTGGAAGTGTGGTTTTGCTTAGAGAGCCATCACCGAGCAGGGTTGTTGGTCGATTACCCAGAGAAGACGAGGAATAATGAAAAAAACAATTGTTGTAGGTGTGACCGGTGCTTCTGGCGCACCATACCTTGTAAAACTTCTTCGTATTCTCGCAGAAGCTGATGTTAACATTCACCTCTCTGTTTCTTCGCTTGGTAAAAGACTCCTTCTGGAAGAGTTGGGTGTCGCAAAAGTTTCCGCCAAAAGCCTTGAGATACCAGACCATGAACACGCGCTTACGATTCACAACAATGGTGATTTGGGAGCCACCATTGCTTCTGGTACCTTTTTACATGATGGTATGGTTGTGATTCCATGTTCAAGCAATACTGTTGGGGCAATTGCCTCTGGAATCACCAACACCCTTGTGCAGCGAGCAGCTTCGGTCTCGCTAAAAGAAAAAAGGGTGTTAATAATTGCACATCGTGAGTCCCCACTGAGTCTTGTTGATCTCCGAAACATGTGCACGCTTGCCGAGGCGGGGGCGATTATTGCTCCATTATCACCTGGTTTTTATATGAAACCAGAGTCACTTGAAGATATTGTTGATTTTATGGTTGGCAAGATTGTTGACCTCTTGGGTATTGATCACTCCCTTCCAATTCGGTGGAATCCGAACAATTAATCGATTCGTTCTGTTTTCATGCTACACTTTTCGCATGCGATACCTATTGTTTGTTTTTCTTTGTTGTGTTTCTGGTTGTTCTTCGGTTGCAACATTCCCGCCTGTTGAAACAAAGACGCTCCTTGCGATGCCAAGCGCTGCAAACGAGCCTGTTCCAACAATTATGTCGAAAGTAATTTTGTATTCACACGAACATTATGGCGGAATGGATTCTATTGTTTTCAACCTGCCCGACGGCGTAGATCAAAAAACATATTCTCTTGTTGAAAATCTTGTGGGTGAGTCTGTTCCAATGTCTTCTCCAGATGAACTTTCGTATCACATCGTTGAACTTCGGGTCAGGGGGTTTTCTGCTGATGCAGATGTTGTTTTTCCTTCAGCAAGTGGAACTTATGGAATGGCAACTATTCATTTAAAATCTTCTGTTCTTAATCCGTGGGAGGTTGTGGGTGATCGTATTTGGTTAATTCCAATAGAAAGCCCACCCTTACCGACATATGTTAGGGAAACAGAAGTTGTTGAAGTAGAAACAACCTCCCATGACAATTAGTCCCGAGTGGATTAGTGGTGCGCTTTCGCAGGCAGAAAAATCGTTGGGAGAAGGCGGTATTCCAATTGGCGCAGTACTTGTTAACAGTGGTGGCGCTATAGTTGCCCGCGGTCACAACGAGCGCGTACAGGGTGGTGATCCGACCGCACATGCTGAGGTTGTTTGTTTTAGAAACGCTGGCAGAAGGCGAGATTGGAAAGAGCTTACACTTGTTTCAACGTTAAGCCCATGCATTATGTGTACTGGTACAACCCTCTTATTTGGGTTAAAACGCGTAATTGTTGGAGAAAATAAAAATTTCCTTGGCGCAGAGGAGTTAATGTGTTCGAATGGTGTACAGGTCACAGTGCTTCAAGACGAACGTTGTATACAATTAATGCAACGGTTTCTACAAGAGAAGCCAGATCTTTGGTCAGAAGATATTGGCCAATAACAATGGAGGTGTCGTCATGAAACGACCAATTACGCCAAAGCGGCAGCAAACTAATCGACCAACAATGTCAACACGAAAAAGTGTGCGCATCTTAAGACCGTCGAGTAATAACGCAAAGACAATCCGACCAAACGCTTCTTCAAAATAAATAGTGTTTGGTGGACCCTATCGCTCTACAAGCATTGACACGGCGTTCCCACCACCCAAGCACAGGCTAACTATTCCTTTTGATGCGTTTGTGCGTTCCATGTGATGTACCAAAGAAACTAAAACGCGGGTTCCAGATGCACCAATTGGATGGCCAAGTGCCACCCCGCCACCGCCGATGTTTACTTTTGATATCTCAATTCCAAGGTGTGAAACGTTTTGTAACACTTGAACTGCAAACGCTTCGTTAATTTCAAACACATCAATGTCGTCGACAGTCAGGTTATTTCGTTGAAGAAGTTGCTCAATCCCCAGTCCTGGCGCTGTAAATATTTTTTTGGGTTCAACACCGAACGTGTTGCTATCTACTATTCGAACAAGTGGGGTGGCGCCAATTTCTTCAGCTACTTGTTGTGAAACCACTACCACCGCCGCTCCACCATCCGAGATTTGGGATGCGTTTCCTGCGGTAACTGAACCGTCTTTAGCAAACGCTGGACGAAGTTTTCCCAGAGATTCAGTCGAAGAATCGCCCCGAACACCTTCGTCTACCAAAACGTCACCGCGTTGTTTTATTTGTTTTGCCTCTAGTGATATTGTTTCTTTTTCAAACCACCCAGATTCGATTGCCACCGCTGCTCTCTGGTGGGAAGTTGCGGAATATTCATCTTGAGCCTCTCTGGAAATATCAAACTCTGTTGCTGTCCACTCTGCAGCACTTCCCATTCCCCAATTTTCAAAGGGACATGTCAAACCGTCGTGTTGCATATGGTCTATCAACTCCCCGGGGCCAAACTTAATACCACTTCGTACATGTGCGAGGTGGGGTGAGTTTGACATGTTTTCCATTCCACCAGCAACTACAACCTTATTATCGCCTGCGCGAATGGATTGTGCCCCTTGCATAACTGCTTGCAAACCACTGCCACAAACCTTATTCACTGTTACGGCTGAGAGGGATTCTGGTAACCCAGCCATTAGTCCAGCCTGTCGGGCAGGGTTTTGTCCAAGTCCAGCCTGAAGAACACACCCCATGATGCATTCATCAACCTGTTCTGGTTGAACACCAGAATCTTGTAGCGCCGCTTCGATAGCCCATGCACCAAGTTGTGGGGCAGGGACACGGGATAGGCCACCTAAAAACCTGCCAACGGGGGTTCTTTGGGCGGCAATAAGTACTGGTTGTTCTTGGGTTGTTTTCATGTTGTTTTCTCTTCATCCAAAGAAAGGGTAGAATGCTCTTCATTCGTGTGGTGGTAAACATACCATCCTAATCGAAATTTCATGGCAAGGGATTCCCTTTATGGAAAAGCGTTGGACACAAGACAACCTGACAAGCTTACAAAGCAATATTCTTGCAGAAGAACAAAAGTATCCAGGAGCAACTGGAGAGTTTAGCTGGATACTCTCTGCAATTTCACTTGCAACAAAGGCTATCGGAAACAAAGTGCGGTGTGCTCGTATTCAAGATGTTATTGGGACGGTTGGAGATACCAACGTGCAGGGTGAGATGCAGCACAAGCTTGATGTTATTGCAAATGAAATAATTCTTCGGTGCCTTGGTGATCGAGAGAATATTGGGGTGCTTGCAAGTGAAGAAAACGAAATGCCTTTTTTGCTCAGAAGGAGGGCGGAGGGTGGTCGATACGCGGTTCTTTTTGACCCGCTTGACGGCTCATCTAATATTGATTCCTCTGTTGGTGTTGGCACTATTTTTAGTGTGCTTAGGTTATCTGATGATGGTTCAAGAGAAGAGGCAATGTTGCGACCCGGAAACAAACAGGTTGCGGCTGGGTATGTATTGTATGGATCGTCAACCGTGCTTGTTCTAACAACAGGCAATGGTGTTGACATGTTCGTGTTAGACCAGTCTATTGGATCGTTTGTGCTTGTTTCAAAGGGGCTTCAAATTCCAAATGGAAACAAAACATATTCTATTAATGAGGCATATACCAAAAAGTTTGAGGGTGGGGTTCAAGATTTTTTAGGGTGGGCACATCAGAACGAATATTCAAGCCGATACATTGGTTCAATGGTTGCTGATATACATCGCATATTATTAAAAGGGGGGGTGTTTCTCTATCCCCCAACGACAGAAAAACCGGATGGAAAACTTCGCCTTATGTACGAGGCAAATCCTATGGCAATGATTATTGAACAGGCTGGTGGTAAGGCTGTTGCAAAAGGAACACGGATTTTAGATATTGAACCCACCGGGCTTCACCAAAGAACAAGTGTCTTGCTTGGGTCCTCTGACCAAGTTGATGCGGTATTAACATATTTCTCATGACAACAACAACACAAACATCGGTACACCTTTCGAAAAACACAAATCAAGCCTTGGGAATTGGACAATTTGCTGTTGATTTCAGTTCTAGGGCTCTAGGCAATCCATCTCAGTGTGTTTTTGATCGAACAACACTTTTTTTTACAGACGCCGTGTTGTGTGGATTGTCTGCGGTTGCTGTAAAAACAAATGCGCCTACTGTTCTCCGAAACGAGGCTCTCGTTTTTCCGACTGACGGTGGGGCCACGGTGTTTGGGTCAAATGTTCCCGTTTCTCCCGAGAAGGCAATTCTTGCTAATTGCTCGGCTGTACGAGAGTGGGACTCAAACGGAACAAACTTTGGGTTCAACCCAAGTCTTGGTCACACGGCAGGAGAGTTTGGGCACAACGATTTTTATGCTGTGCCAATTGCAGCAGCACAGGTGATGGGCCTTGATGGGAACGCGGCTCTTCGTGGCATGGTTCTGCTAGACGAAATTCGTGGACGGCTTGCTGAAGTGTTTAGTTTAAAAACGTACAAGATTGATCATGTCGTTCACGGTGCAATTGCGTCTGCTGCTGTGTATGGTGCGATGTGTGGTGCATCCCCAGAGCAAATCGAATCTGCTATTGGAATGGTTGTTGCTCATTTTATTCCCTGGCGAGCAATACGTGCTGGGAAACAACTGTCGGACTCTAAAGGCTCGTCTGCGGCAATCAGTACCGAGGTGGCTGTTGTTTCAATGAAACGATCAATGAATGGCTTCATGGGTCCAAGGGATATTTTTAGAAATCCAGAATCTGTTTTTCGACAGTTTGAAAAAACCGGTGGCGATTCACCGTTTGATTTAATTCTTTCGCATAGTGGATCTGATTTTGCGGTAATGGGGATGCATTTTAAAATTGGTTTGTATGAACACCAGTCTGCTGGAGCACTTCAAGGGTTATTAAACTTGGTTGAGAAGCACCCAGAAATCGCGTCAAACCCCTCACAGGTCGAGTGTATAAAAATAACTGCGTATGAACCCGCGTTTGGAATAATTGGCGACCCAGCAAAGCGAAACCCAAAAACTCGCCAGTCTGCAGACCATTCGATGGTGTATATCGTCTCCACAATGTTACGAAAGTTACACGACGTTGTGGTATCTGATGGTGTTGAGTTTTTGGGCCAATCGAACGATGGTGTTTGGAAGCGTCTCATGCTCACCCCGTACGATTTTGATCTTGATGCGATTACAAATGAGGAAACTTTATCCATCATGAAAACAATTGTTTTTGAACACGGTGGGCAAGAGTACGATGAAAAATATCCAGATGGAATTCCCACATCTGTTCATATCACTATGAAAGATGGTGGTGTGTTTGATAGTGGACTCATTATGTATCCAAGTGGTCACGCAAGAAATGAGTCTTGTAATCTTGAAGATATTCTTCATGCAAAGTTTGCAATGCATGGACAAATCGCAATGAATGATCCATCTATTATTATTGATCGTTGTAACAATATTGCGGGGCTCGATTGTGATTCCATTCAATCTATTTGGAATATTGAACTCGCGGATCGACCCGTGTACAAAGATTAGTTTTTGGGACATATTTTTAACATGTGGGGCGTTAGATTAGGTGGTCGAGTAGTTCGACAACTCCTTTGCCCTGTGTTGCTATTGTTTCGAGGATTTCTCTGCCTGAAGCAATATCTAATAACTCTCGAACAAGGGCACTGTCGCCATCATAATCTGCTTTGTTTACAACAAACGTGTCTGCAATTTCTAGAATTCCTGCCTTGTCCATCTGAACAGAGTCGCCCATGCCGGGCACAAGAACCACAACTGTTTTGTCGACAACATCCCGGATGGCAACATCGTTTTGACCTGCGCCAACCGTTTCAACAAACACGTGTTCAAACCCCGCGCCACCAATAAGGTCGAGAATGTCTGGTAACGATGTGTAATCTTCGCCAACCCTTGCCAAACTTCTATAAAAAACACTTTCGTCAACCATGTTGAAGTCGACCCGGAGTCGGTCGCCAAGCAATGCGCCGTTGCTGATTGGACTCATAGGGTCGTAGGCAATAATTGCAAGTTTTCCTCCACCGCGAGCTATCTCTGCTGCCATTGCTGCGGTGAGTGTTGACTTCCCTGCGCCAGGAGAACCTGTAAAACCAATTACGGACTTCGGACGTTTGCGAGGCGCGTCGACCATCTCTCCCTCTTCGATAAGACTTATGTTTCGAGCAAGGGTTGCTGTGTTTGAAGACGAGTCGTCAAGCGGTTTGTATGCATGTGCAGCAGTTCGAACCGCTTCAACAATATCAAGCATGCTTGTTCCAGTGTGGTAAACACCTCGTACCCCAGCGTCAAGCATTGGCTGAATGTCTTCTTGGGGAATAATTCCTCCAACGTCAACAGTGAGTTGAGGGCGACCCATATTTTTTAGTTCATCCATAAGGCGGGGAACAAGGACAAGATGAGAGTTGCTCATCATGGAACAGGCAATCATGTCAACATCTTCATCTCTGGCAGAGATAGCAAGGCTTCGTGGAGTTTGCCAAAGCCCTGAATAAATAACATGAATACCGCTGTCACGCAGGGCGCGGGCGATGAGTTTCACGCCTCGGTCGTGACCATCAAGACCCATTTTTCCCAGTAAAACACGGGGTCTGTGTGGCAAGTCGCCACAGCGATCTTTTTTCTCAAGTTGGGTGGTTGGTTCTGTGGTTGGTGAAGTCATATTAGCTACATGATATCAGGAGTCAAACGCTCGTTTTTGGTTGTATTGTACGCACACATATGTCTACAAGTATTCAACAGTCTATTAGGGAATCCCTCCAAAGGGGATTTGGGGTGGTGTTAGAACAGCCGTGGGGCGATATTAATCCGGTTGTTCGCAAGTCGCAAAATCCAGAGCATGGAGATTTTCAAGCAAACGGAGCAATGGCACTTGGAAAACAAAGTGGTCAGAATCCTAAAGAGTTAGCACAAAAAGTTCTTGATTCAACAGATTTTGGCGACATTGTTGAATCTGCAGAAGTGGCGGGACCTGGTTTTATTAACATTCGGGTCACAAACGATTCCATTGTTTCAATGCTTACTGCAATGGACACGCTTGACCTCGGGGTCGAGCCGGATTCTGACACACACCCAATTGCTGTTGATCTGTGTGGGGTTAATGTTGCAAAACAGTTGCATGTTGGGCATCTTCGGTCAACCATCATTGGGGATACCTTGGCTAGACTTTTTGAGCGGTTTGGAAGAACGGTGTACAGGGAAAACCATTTGGGTGATTGGGGTTTGCCAATTGCTATGGTTTTAGAGAGACTTCTTTCAGAAAAAGTTGATCTTGACACACTTAAAATAGATGATTTAAACGCTGCGTATAAAGAAGCGAAGCTTGTTGCTAAAGATGATGTTCGTGGAATAAGTTCGGCTATAAAAATGCACTCTGGACCTCACCGGATTATTGAACTTGAAGAACAAAATGCGGGGGCTCTTGATGCGCAGAAGTCTGCAAAGGTTGTTTTGAATGCATTGCAACAGGGAGATAGTGAAACCCTTGAAAGTTGGAAAAAACTTATCGATTGCACAATGCGGTCAGTTTTTGTTTCGCTCGATTTGCTTCATGTGAAAATCGGTCCAAAAAACAGTCGTGGGGAATCTTTTTATCGTGACCGATTGGCGAATGTTGTTCAGGTTTTTCTTGATCGAGAGCTTGCTGAAGAAGATGATGGGGCAATTGTTGTTCGGTATGAAAACAGAAAACGTCCAATGCTTATTCGAAAATCTGACGGTGGTTTTTTATATGCAACCACAGACCTTGCTGCTGTTGAGTTTCGCACGCAGGAACTTGGTGCCGACCGAGTAATTTATGTCGTAGACGCAAGGCAACGCGATCATTTTAAGGATCTTTTTGAAGCCGCGACTATCGTCGGTTGGAACAAAACTAGGGATGGAAAAGATGTCGAGTTTGTACACATTCCATTTGGTTCGGTTTTGGGGAAGGACAAAAAACCACTTAAAACAAGGAGTGGGTCGAGTGTAACTCTCGACTCTTTGTTGACCGAAGCTATTGACCGTGGTACCGCTGAGGTTTTTCGAAGGTCTGAAGACCCTAAATCTCCAACTCACGACATGTCGAAGGAAGAATTGGAAACAATTGGTCGACAAATTGGAATTGGGGCTATTAAGTATGCTGATTTGTCGAGTGATTTAATACGAGATTATGTGTTTGATATGGACCGAATGGTTGCTTTTGAGGGAAACACTGGACCATATATTCAATATGCTTGTGCAAGAATTGCCTCCCTTATTAAAAAGGGCGGGGGGGCGCCTGGTGATTCTAATATCGTTTTGGGTGAAGCAGAAGAACGCGCTCTCGCTTTGCAATTATTGCAATACAACAACGTTCTTCAGGATACTGTGAAGCACCTTGAGCCACACCGATTGTGTACTTGGTTATTTGAGTTAACCGATACGTTTAACTCGTTCTATCAGTCGTGCCCCGTGTTGAAGGTTGATGATAGAATTGTTCGCAACTCGCGGTTGAAGCTTGCAGAACTTACCAGGCGCGTCATCGTTGATGGGCTTGAAGTTCTTGGTATAGAGTCGCCAAACCAGATGTAATTTTTTATGAATAAAACAAACCCACAACTAGCGCCAAAACAATCTCTGTTTTATATTTGCGCACTGTTATTACTTGCTTCAATCGTGGCTTCTTTAACACTTGCCGGTACAAAACTTGGCATCATTACATCGCTTCCAGGGTGTGGTGTGGGGAGCGGTTGTGATGCTGTTACAAACGGCCCGTGGGGATCTATTCCGGTTCTTGGTTGGCCCGTCTCGTTTGTTGGAGTTGCGTGGTTTGTTATGCTTTTTTGTGGGTGGATCCGCGGATTGTGTAAAGATAGAGCGTACTTGTGGACAGTGCGTATAGGTGTGATTGGCTCTGTTGGTTTCTTTGTTGTTATGCTCAGCATTGGACACTTTTGTAAATGGTGTGCACTTGCCCACGTTTGTAATATTTTGTTTTGGTTTTTAGCTGAAATAAACCTTAAAAGATGTGTAGGCTATACCCCTAACCGAAAACCTATTTGTTGTATGGTTTTTGTGTTTGTTGTGGTTTCGGTCGTGTTGGGAGTAACGCGTTTTTCCGTTTCTTCTTACCAAAAAGGCTTGGATGAAGTTGCGGGTGGAGAAAATGTGGAAGATGTTATTCGTGGTGAAAGTAGCGAGTCGACCCTTAAATTGCTTGAGGCAACACATCGAATCGGTCCGGAAAACGCCCCGGTGCAAATTGTTATTTTTACAGATTACCAGTGTCCAGATTGTAAACAGAGAGAGCGAGAACTTGCCGCTGTTGTTGCGCAGCGAAACGATGTTTCACTTTCTGTAAAACATTTTCCAATGTGTGCGGCTTGTAATGTGTATATGAATGGAAGAACGATGCACCCAAATGCGTGCTGGGCTGCTCGTGCTGCGGAGGCGGCGGCCATACTTGGTGGTGATGACAAGTGGGAACAAATGCACACATGGCTCTTTGAGCAGGGTGGAAGCTTTACCGACCAAACATTTCCGTCTGATCTTGCTGCGATGGGATATGACCCACAACAGTTTTTATCTCTCATGATGAGCGATGAAACATTGGCTCGTGTTCAGGAAGATATAGACGATGCAAAATCCCTTGGTATAAAGTTCACGCCAATGATTTTTATTAATGGTGTTGAATATTTGTGGTATTACGGCGGACGTCAAGAGTCTATCGCCTCGTTAGTGGACAGGGCTGCTGCACATATTCGAGATGGTGGAAAAATAGTTGAACCGCCATCAGCAACAAAAAAACTTGTCGAAGATTGGAGAAGGGGAAGAGCGCAGTTGACAGGAGATAATGGGAATCAGGCGTGGACAGGAACAGGACCGGTAGATTTTGTTTTATGGGGAGACTATCAGTCTCAGTTCACAAGAGATTTGGAAAAAGAGGTTCAGAAACTGTTACAAGAAGACCCGTCGAAAATTAGGTATTCCTTTAGGCAGTTTCCGATGGAGGTTTTGTGTAACAAAAGCGTTGTTAACGCATCTAAAAAACACCCCGGCTCTTGTTATTTGTCCAAACTTGTTGAGGCCGTGCACATTCTTTCTGGAAATGATTCGGGGTGGAAAATGCACAATTGGATTTTAAGCCAACCGTCGCCCGTGAACGTCCAAAGGGCGGAAAGTCACGCATCTACACTTGTTGATGTTGACCTGAGTGTTTTAAAAAGTGTGGCACATGGAAACGATGTTAATAATAAAATCCAGTCTGATATTTTAACTAAGAATAAAATCTGGAGAAGAAGTATTCCGGTTATCACAATTGATGGTCGGTTGTTGCCGTGGTGGGACAGTGATGAGATAACACCGGTCGAACTATTTCATTTAATTGTTGATGTTGTATCTGAAGAGGGTTCAGAAGAAGTTAGCCGATAAATTTTCCCTTTTGAACTGTATGGGTTGGGGAAGCCACAGACAATAATCTCTCCACTTGGTGTTTCACCAAACGACGCTATTGCTATGGGTGTTTTTTTTGCTATTCGCTTTGAAACATATACAGTTTCGTCATCTTTGTCTTGAATAAGAATCCACACTCTTTTACTTAGGTAATCAGCAAAAATGTATAAACCCTCAAGCGCGGATATTTCTAAACCTCTGTACACGTAGCCGCCCGTGATTGATCCACCATTCCTGCGACCGTACTCAAAGACCGGGTCTGTGAACCTGGTTGAGTTTTTGTCTTTTTTTGAAAACCAGTGTTTTCCCTCTCTAGAGTTCCAGCCGTAATTTTCTCCTTTTTTTACAATGTCAATCTCTTCCCACGCGTTTTGTCCAACATCTCCAACCCACAGTTCCCCTGTTTTTCTGTCAAAACTCATGCGCCATGGGTTTCGGAGTCCCCACGCCCACAACTCTTCTCTAACCCCGTCTTTCCCAACAAGGGGGTTGTCTTTGGGTATTTCATATGCAACATCTTTTTGTTTAGTGTCAACATCAATCCGAACAATGCTCCCCAGGAGTGTATTTTTGTTTTGTCCGTTCTCGTGTGGGTCGTTTGCGGCACCACCATCTCCAATCCCAACATATAAAAAACCATCTTTACCAAACAGGACAGTTCCTCCATTGTGGTTTCCCCATGGCTCTTGAACTTCTAAAATAATTTTTTCTGACGCAGTGTCGACCACTTCTTTGTCGTCGCTCTTCACAAATCTAGACAGCACACTTCTTTTTGGTTGTTGGGCGCTATACCACACATACAGCTCTCCATTTTTTGAGTAGTTTGGATGAAAGGCTAGAGACAACAATCCTTCTTCGTCATTGGTAACTCCCACCCGGTCCCGTATGTCAAGAAATTTTTGTTTTGTGGTTTCGTTTTCATTTGTCGACACCCTACGAACAACACCCTCTTTCTCAACAACATACAACATGTCGTCACATGTGCCGTCAAAAAGAACCTGAATTGGCTCGTTAAACATGAGCGTGGTGTGTACCGGTACAAAATGCACTTTTGGGGAGGAGGCTGCTGCAATAAACAATATTAGTTGGTGAATAAACATTGGCTTATAGTAGCAGGGGGGCTTGAGGCAAAAACATGTAGCTTGCCATCTGGTGAAATTGTTGTCGTAATATCCCCGTCAACGGCGGTAACAAACCGAACCGTGTTGTCTGGTATTTTCCACTTGTCCTTGGCGTGTCTGGCCCTATTTGTTGATTGAATGATTACGTGTGGCGATAATGTGTTCACAAATTCTTGAGACTCCCCACTCCACTGTCCGTGGTGTGGAAGTTCTAGAACATCAATGGGTGGAAGTTGTTTCTGTGACAGTGCCTCAATTCTTTTTTCGTCAATATCTCCCGTGAACAATATGGATCTGCCCACTGTCTGTAAAAGAAGCACGATAGACGACGCGTTTGACGAAATATATTTTTCCTTTTTGCTTGGCGAAAGAATAGAGAGTTTTATATTTTCAAACACTTCTGACCAACCATGCGACCCAAGGACTATTTTTGTTTTTTGTTTTTTTGCTTCTGAAAAAACCAATTCTAGTGGCTCTGTGGTGTTAGCTTTTGTCTGTGGTGCAACAATTATTTTGTGGACAGTATAACTTTGTAACACATCAACGAGTCCAGCTAGATGATCTAGGTCGGCGTGTGTAATAATCAGTGTCTCTATTTGGCTCACGCGAAGCTCTCTAAGTTTTGGGACAACTGTTCGGTTTCCTATGTCTAAATTGTTTCTTGAACCAGAATCAATCATTATTGTTGTGTCTCTGTGTTGGATAACGTGACATGTTCCGTGGCCAACATGTATGGTTGTAATTATTGTTTCTCCCTGATTTGTTTTATATAATAAAAGCGAGCACGCTAGTAGCGGCAGGAGGGTCCAAACAATCCATCGTTTGCGGTCAAGAAGTGACCACAGTGTTATCCACACAATAATGCAGCATGATTGGTACCAATATAATGAAACGGGGTAAATGTATGCCAGTGGCGCCTTTCCCACTAGAGATGCGAGAGAAACCAGGGCGTTAAGTGAGTATGAAAAAACAACTGTAGCTGTCTCGCCAACAGGTATACACAACATGTTCACGCTTGTTTTAAAAATTCCAAAAACGATTGTTGTTGCAAGTAAAAAAATTGCAGGTACATTTGACAACAGCCCGCCCGGTGCAACACCCCCAAAAACTCGGGCTGTGATTGGCGAAGCAATGCTCCATGCGAGCGCACCCGTAATCCATAAAGATGCCAGCAGGCGAACTGTTGCTTTTTTTATTGTTCCGTTTGGGTTCTGTGGACCAAGTATTCTCCATTGGACCTGTGGAAGAAGAACACAAAGCGCTGTAACGACTATAAATGTAAGTTGAAATGAAGTAGTTGTTGCACCTTCTGGAAAACACAATAAATACATTAGTGCGGCAATTCCAAGAAGTCCAGAAGTGTTACATCGTAATCCAAGCAACTTGGTGCCAGAAACAATGAGCGCAACAAGGGTAGCTCTAATTATTGGGGCCTTCAACTCTATAACACACAACACAAGCAGAACCACCACGAGTACAACAATCGTGTGCCGAAGGGGATGTGCTCCTTTTTTTGAAAACACAAGGGTGGCAAGAAGGAGGTAAAGCCCAATGTGAAGACCGCTAATTGCAAGAATATGGGACATCCCTGCTCGACGAAACGTGTTTGACAAAGCGTCCCACCCCTGTCCCCTGCTTCCAAAAAACAAGGCTTTCGTTACATTTTTTTGTTCCAAAGAGAGGTTACAAAGTAGCGGATTATGAATCATCGCTTGCACTTTTTTGGACATGGACTCCCTGGTTCTTTTAATTTCGTTCTGTTTGTTTGACACATAGAGCGTGTAGAGGTTTTTGTGTATAAATGATTCGTGAAGCCAACCTATACAGGAAACTGTGTCGCCACTATAAAATTCATGTTCGCCCTGAACCCGAACATTAACTCGCATTGGGGTTGCGCTCGGGTGGTTTTTTGGTGTTGCCTGAGCTAAAAATTTTGTTATGGGTTCGCGGTAATCAAACACTGCCATTGAACCCTTTGTTCTTGGGGAAATTGTTGAGTTGTTTACAGCCCGACACTCGAGTGAGCAAATATCGTTTCTAAATTGAAGCGCCCATGGAGGGGGTGGTTTTATATAAGACGCGCTTGCTGAAAAAATAAAAAAAGTAGAAACAGAAACACAGGTGATCAAAAAAAATTTTCGGTGAAAACAAAGTCCGACACACAATATAGAGGTTGCAATTACCAAGGAAATCAGCGGTCCTGCGATGGTGCTGTTTTGTGTTGCGCCAAGATATGACCCCAAAGATGCCGAAAGCCCTATCCAGGCAAGCGGAGACCAGATGATCGGTGGGGGCTTTATTTTTAGTGGTGGGTGCACTGTTGTGCCATTGTTCTTCTTTTTTTAAAGAACCAAGCGATTCGTGCGTTTTTTCTTCTGCAAGAAATTTCTCTATTGAGAATGGTGTTGGGGTACACTTTGTGAATGAGCCGTGTTATTGGACAGCAAAGAGCGATGAAAATCCTACTTGATTCCCTTTCAAATCAAAAAAGGCACCATGCGTGGGTTTTTTCTGGCCCGCGTGGGGTTGGAAAATGTGGGGCTGCAATACATTTTGCGGAGTTAATTTTGGGGATAGATTCTGGGTCGGGTGAAGCATTTCGAGATATACACATTGTTCGGAAGGAAGATGTCGCTTGGGCACAAAACCCGACTCTCATACGCCGAAAACAAACAAACATTCCAATTGATTTGCTAAGAGAGCGAATAATCGGAGGTAAAACGTCTGATGGAAAACACCACGATGCGGCTGCTTTTAAAACACCGGTAGTTGGTAAGGAAAAAGTTTTTATTATTGATGAGGCTGAGTTGCTTGACGAGGCAGGGCAAAATGCCCTCTTAAAAACATTAGAAGAGCCGCCGCCTCGAACAACTATCGTTCTTGTTACTTGTAGAGAAGACCTTCTTCTTCCTACCATCCAAAGCCGGTGCCAACTACTCTCTTTTTCTCCGCTTGATGCTCATTCTATGCAAGAGTGGGTGGAACAAAAATCTTTCGATGCTTCACAGGAAGACATTTCTTGGGCGGTAGAATTTTCGGGTGGGTCTCCCGGTCTTGTTTGTGAGGCGATTGATTCTGGGCTTCCTGAACTTGCAACTTCTCTGTGTGGATTTTTAACTTTAAACAAGTCTATGTCCTGCACGCTTGCTGCTACACAACTTGTCCAGTTTGTTGAATCAAACGTTTCTCGCTGGATTAAGCTCAACCCCAACACAAGTAAAGATGCTGCCAACAGGAGGGCAGTAAATCTTTTGTTGTTGTTGTTTGGTTCTGCCATAGAACACTCCACCCAGAACAGGGAAATGTTGCCGGAGTCTATTCTTGCGGCGGGCGTTCTAGTTGATATTGAAAAACAACTCACAACAAACATTTCTGTGAAGGTGCTTCTTGAATCTCTTTGTGTGCGGTGGGAACACCTTTGTGTTGGAGACGCCCTGTTTATGTAGGTGGCGGCGAGTGTTTCATGGCTACCTGAAACCCGCCTATTTTTTTTGTTTTTCTACTTGAAGTGTATATAAATAGCGCTACTCCAAAGACAATCATGCCCGCGCTTAATAGTTGTCCTCGGGACAACCCGACGATAAGAGAAACCCCTTCGTCCGGCTGTCGATATGCTTCTGTGGCTATTCTTGTTATTCCATAAAAGAGTAAAAAACAGCTCGCAATGACGCCGGGGTTTCTTGGTTTCCACCAAACAATAAACAAGAGTAAGAACAGAAGTGGTCCCTCCGCGGCCGCCTGTAAAAGCTGAGACGGATACCACGCCGTCAGTGTTGGTTGCACAACCTCAATAACCCGCAGGTTTCCTGCGTACATTTCACTAACTATGGTTTGATGAAGTGTAGTTCCGCCCGCAACAATTGACTGCAGTGGTTCAAGCTGAATAAGTTTTTCACTATATTCTTGTGGGTTTTGAAGCCAAACATCTGTAATTTCTGTTGGATATTTTACAGACCATGCCGGCGCGTTTTTTTGAAGCGCTTCTGGAAGCGACCTTCCCCACAGCTCGCCGTTTATAAAGTTTGCTATTCGCCCAAAGAAAAGGCCTGGCGTGGCACAAAGTGCACCAATATCAAAAAGGTGCAAAATGGAAACATTGTTTTTTTTTCCCCAAATAACAAACGCGACCAACACGCCAATCATTCCGCCATGACTTGCCATTCCGCCGTCTTGAATAGCTAGAAGCTTCCACCAGGGGAAAGAGTTCGTGAAGGTGTAAAGTAGAGATTGGTCGTAAAACAAACAGTATCCAACCCTTCCCCCAATTAAAACACCAAGCACAGCTGCGAAGATAAAATCGCCGGCTCGGTCTGGTTGTATTGAAGATATTTTTTTCTTACCCATCCACCGAATAATGGCCCAGGCAATAATAAATCCCGCGATATATGCCAGCCCATACCAGCGCAGGCCGAATGTTTCGGTTATCTGGATCGCAAATGGATCGAGCTGGTGGAGATAGGAGCGGTCGCTCATGGTCGCAATGGTACCCTGCCTGTGTTTCTTTGGTCAATCACCGAGTATCATTCTGTTGTAATGATAAACTGCGAACACCTATTGACTGCAACGCGCGCACTACAAGAGGGAAAAACCCTCTCCGCATCAGAAATTTCTTCCGCATTTAGAGTCATCATGAGCGGCAATGCTCCACATGGTTTGCTGGGTGCTTTTTTGGGAATTCTTGCGACAAGGGTTCCCACAGGAGAAGAACTTTTTGGGGCTGCGGTAATTATGAAGGAATACGCAAGCCGCATAGATTTTCCAGACGCCTCTTCGTTGGTGGACACGTGTGGAACCGGCGGCGCCCCAAAAACGTTTAATGTTTCGACCGCTGCAAGTATTGTTGCTGCTTCCTGTGGTGTTCGGGTTGCCAAACATGGAAATCGGTCTCGTACCGGTCGAGGATCTGCGGAGGTTTTGGAACAACTTGGAATAAACATCGAAACAACCATAGAGCAGCAAACACAGTGTCTTGAAGATGTTGGTATTTGTTTTTGTTTTGCTCCAAAACACCACAAGGCTGTCGCACATGTCATGCCTGTTCGAAAAAAACTTGGGTTTCCAACAATTTTTAATTTAATTGGACCGCTCACAAACCCATGCTCTGCCGGGAGGCAGCTGCTTGGCGTGTGGGATGATGTATACGTTGAGCCAATGGCAGAGGCGCTACGCGCCCTTGGCACCACAAACTCTGTCGTTGTTCACTCGCTTGATGGGCTTGATGAAATTTCAATCTCGGCGCCAACGCGATTGTTGTATATTCGGGGTAGCACTCTTGTTGAAGATGTAGTTGCACCAGAAGATGTCGGCCTGAAGCGATGGAATATTGAAACGGTCACAATGGGTACTCTTTCAGAAGCAGCGCAGTGTATGAATAAAATCATACTAGAGGGGCAAGAGGGGGCTCCTAGAGACATGACCCTCTTAAGTGCAGGAACCGCACTTGTTCTTGCTGAACGGGCCAGCGGGCTAAAGGAGGGGGTTGAAATAGCCTCTGAAGCAATAGATTCTGGCAGTGCTAGGGAAACCCTGGAACAGTGGGTGGAGGTGAGTAACACACACGCACCATCCACAAGTGATGGGTAGACCAAAAGAGAGATAATATTCTCGTCTTCGTAGTAATAGTGGCTGTTCGTATGTGGATAAGAAAACACGGAGCCCATAAAGCGCCTCTATTAATGCACTTATGAGAACCAAAAACGCGCACAACCTGTCAGCTCACCTGTTTGAGACAATCACAGCTAACCAAAACTCGCTGCCACTACCATGCGGCCAAGCCAAAACGTGCCAGGCTTACCAGCGTTGAGTGCTACCCCATCCACGAGTTGTCCACATCGCCTTTCGCGCATTAGAACCCAAAAATGTCCGATAATTGGCCCTCTAGTCGCTCAATTTCGCGTTGAAAATGAGTGTCGCCATCTATTTTTTTGTTGATGGATTTTATTGCGTGCATAACCGTCGTGTGATCGCGCCCCCCAAAATAGCCGCCTATTTCTTCAAGGCTAAAACGAGAGTGTTTTCTTGATAGCCACATACCCACCTGCCTTGGCACAGTAACCGATTTGTGTCTGCGTTTTGAAAGAAGGTCAGAGAGTTTTAGATCGTAGAAAGTGGTGACCGAATCAAGAATGTCTTGAATAGAAACATTTTTTTGTACATCGGATTTTTTATTACTACCAACTGTTTGTTTTGCAAGTTCAAGCGTAATGTCTACACCGTCCAGCGCGGCAACGCTGTGTAATGTTGTAATTGCGCCCTCCAAAAGACGAATGTTTGAATCAAGGTGTGAGGCAACATACGTTGACACGTCGTCTGGAATAACAATGTTTCTTAGGGCCGCCTTCTTTTTAATGATCGCCACACGCGTTTCAAATCCAGGAGGATCAACACAGGCAACAAGCCCACAACTAAAGCGACTGATTAAGCGCTCTTCAAGGTGGGGTATTTCGCTCGGAGGCGCATCAGAACTTAACACAATCTGTTTTCCAGATTGACTTAGCGTGTTGAAAGTATGAAAAAACTCTTCTTGAGTTTGATCTCGTTTTGAAAGGTCGTGAATATCATCAATAACAAGCATGTCAAACGCTCTAAACTTGTGCCGAAAAGAAGACATGTTTCCTTCTTGTACAGCTTCGAGAAACTGTGTCATAAAACCATTACACGAGACATAATAAATTTTCATAGAGGAGTGAAGACGCATCGCGGTTTGGCAAATAGACTGCAACAAGTGTGTTTTCCCAAGCCCAACACCACCATGAATGAACAGTGGGTTGTATACCTGTCCCGGCTTGCTTGAAACAGCAGTTGCGGCCGCGTGTGCAAGGCGGTTGCCCGGACCAACCACAAAACTTTCAAAGTTGTAGTCTGGGCTAATCAACATGTCTTCTTCTAGACTCGATGAAGATAAAACAGAACCACCACGGTGGCTATCGCCAGAAACAACCGCCGATCGGCTCTTTGTTAACTCGTCTTCATCGCCCACAAAACGAACCCCCAACAAACGACCGGTTACAGACTGTGCCGCTTCAGCAAACTGTTGAGTGCAGCACCGCTGCAAATATTTTAATTGAACAGGCTCTTGAATTCGAACCAAGAGAGTCCCGTTAACCAACCCAACAACAACAATATCTTCAAACCACCGCCTGCACATGGTTGGGTAATCAACACGCAGCCGGTCCAAAAGGTCTGCCTTTAATTGTTGCTTGTCTATTGTGTCTTTGTTCATAAAACTGTCACCATGTCACCACTACTTAAGGGGGATAAAATCAAGTGTTGCATCCGTGCAATTTAACGAGTGTTGAATCTACGCTTTATTTTCCAGCACGTCAACCATTTTCAACAAATTCATCGGCCTCCACCTGTTGTTTTTCATAACGCTCACGGTTTGTGCGGTGGTCCATAAGTAAATGTATACGGTGTGCGTCATCACAGCCCACGCGCTCATTAATAGCATTTTTTATTACATCAAGACTGGTTCTTCTGCTTGTATGTGTGATAACAACGTGTTCTGCTTTCCAAACCGTCAATAAATCAACAAGAGTGTCGATATGAATATGTTTTCCAACAGAAGCCCTTGATTTGTGATCAGCCTCAAAAAAAGTACACTCAGTTATTACAATCGGGGCATTCACAAACTCTGGTCTTAACAGATGGCTCCCCATTTCAGTATCACCAGTGCATGCAACAAGTGGTATTTTTAGGGTTTGTGTAATTTCGGTCCCATTGATTTTAAGTTTTCGTAACTCATCTTGAGGAAGCCCATTAAACTTTTCTAACAACTTCTTTCTGTGTTCCATAACAACATAAGAAAGAGCGGGGACTGTATGGCTCGCCTCAATTCCCTTTAGAATAATATTTGGTTTTATCATGTGTTCACCATCCGGCTGCAGGGGAATGATGTTGTGTGGCGTAAACTGTTGTTCAAGATCTACCCAACCACCCATCATTGACTGTACAGCGCCTGCAATTTCATGATGACAAACACATGTTCCCACACCCATTTTTTGAAACATCCGCTGGCTAAAATAATAAGGAAGTCCCGCAACATGATCCATATGACCGTGTGTGAGAGCAATAAACGGCGCGGATAATATTGGTCTTGGACAGAGTCCCACATCAAAAGCAACATCTAATTCCGGAATATGAACCGCGGTCTGTTCTCCAGCAATACTTATTCCTTGAACCCTATAGGGTGGAAGATATAAAAACCCAACTTGTCCAGAACGCGGGGGTCTTCGTGGCAACATAATAATAAAACTCCACGTTGTGTTTCAGATAATAAACACAACACATAGAACATCCCATAGAGGATTCGAACCCCTGTAACCAGAAACCCTGGTGTCCTAGACCACTAGACGAACGGGACAAAAAAGCAGCATTTTTAATAGGCGAACAACACGTTTGCCGCTGCAGCGCCAAATATGATACCAAAAAAATGATTACCAAATAATTAAACAGTTCGCTTTAATTGTTCTGCAAGGGAGCAAATTTGTGCAGACGCATCGTTATCGAACAGCGACGCAAGCGCGCCTGTGCCCGAGTCTACAAGAGTGTTTACAACATCAAAAGTTGGTGGAATAGAGTTAGAAGACTCGAGCATTTCTCGTAATGCCAATCGGTCGCTGTTTATAATTGCATCTAACACCCTGGGCTTAAGTTCTGGAGAGTTTTGAAGCATAAAAATTACGGGGAGAGTAAGTTTGCCTTTCTCAAGGTCTACCCCAGCAGGCTTACCAATACTTTTTCTTTCACTAAGCAAATCAAGAAGGTCATCTTTAATCTGAAAGGCTGTTCCAATAGATACACCAAAACTCTTTAGCGCTGCGGCCCCACCGCTCGACGCCCCCCCAAGAATCGCCCCCATTTCACAAGAAGCCGCAATGAGGGAGGCGGTTTTATCATGAATTATTTGATAATAGGAATCAATATCCAAATCTACGTTGTTTCGGTGAAATAATTGAACAATTTCCCCAGCACAAATAGTGTTTGTAACTTCGCCAAGAAGAAGGTTTAGTTCTGGGTTTTCAATTGTCGAGCAAAGGTGAAAAGCACTGGACAGCAAATAATCCCCAATCATGACCGCGGACTCATTTCCATGCAAACAGTTCATCGTTTTTTTCCCACGCCTAAGATCAGCATCGTCCAGCACATCATCATGTACCAATGTTGCAAGGTGAATAAGCTCCACCACAGCAGCGGCAATATACACGTGTTTTGGCGTGATTTTTTCTTCAGAGACAGTTTTCCACGACAACAACAAAAGTGATGGCCGCAACAACTTTCCGGAATATGCAGCAAGTTCATCACAAATGTCATTAACCGCCTGATGTTTGTTTTTTAAGTGTTCAGAGACAACACAAGACACCTCGGTTAATTCATCTGCTAACCAAGCGCCAACACCAGTCGACATGTCCATAAGTGTTTTCATTTTATTGCGGCTATATATGCAACCCACCCCGCGCACGCCTCTCCACGAGAGTCAATCGACCACACCCCATCCCCATCCCCATCTTCATCTGTGCCCTCCCAATAGACAACCACTTTTGAGAACCCAGACTCTAATAAAACATCTTTAATTTCAGGAAGCGTCCAGAACCTCCACTCGTAAGTAAAGGCTTTTTTAATTTTTGATCCATCGGGAAATTCAAAATGAATGTAGTTAACAATGTCACCCGTAATTGGGTTCACGAGGTGTTGATCCCACACATATGTAAACCCATCAAGGTCACGTTCTTCATCCATCTCTAAAAAAGAGTCACTTCCCCCATATGCGTCCAACAAAAACAACCCGTCCTTAACAAGCCCCCTGTGAACCGAAGAAAAATATTTTTTTAACACTTCACGATCTTTAAAACCGTAATAACTAAAGTTCATAGCCAACACACAGTCGACAGGGTCAGACATAACAGACATGACATCGTGTTTGACAAGTTGCACCCTAGACAGTTGCTGTTCAGTTAAGTTTGCCTCAGCTTTCTTGTTCGCCCAAGCCAGCACGTCTTCATCTAGGTCGACCCCAAGTACGGTGCATGTATCATTTCTTTGCACCCACTCTCTTGCCACTGCAGATGTTCCACAAAAATCCTCCCGAATGGTTTCAGGCTCTCTGTTTCGAAGTTCTTTCCAAGCCTGAAGTATCAAATTAACCTCAGACTCTGGACATTGAACAGACCGCTCATAAAGATCGTTTATGTCTGCGGTCTTCGCGGTTATCCATCCTGGTTTTACGGGTCTAGCCATCGTGTTATTTGTTTCCAAAGGTGTGAAGTGTACCGAACTTGTCACTCGCTTGAAACCTCTAATGTAAGAGGATTTCGTAGCGGAAGCTCAACAATTTCCCCGCCAACAAGAGATGAAATATCTTGCATGGTTGCCCTGCCCCCATCATCTCCATTTTTAATAACATCCCAATCTCCAACCACAACTATAAACATGTTCTTTTGAATCAAAATTCTATTGGCAACACGCATAACATCTTCGGCGGTCACCGCCTCAATCTTATCGCGATATGTATTCCAATATTCAGAATCCCTACCGGTTATCTCGTCCCGAACAAAAACACCAAGAGTTCCGCTTTTTGATTGAAAACGACTTGGAAACTGTTCAATAAGCGAATTTTTAGCAAGTGTGAGATCCTCATTAGAAACAGGCTCGGTCTTAATCCTTTCTATTTCATCAAAAACCAACTTTGCAGCAAGGGCAACGGTTGAACTCTTAGATTCAAACCCAGCAACCCAAACACCCTTTCCCCAGGGTGCAGCAGAAAACCGAGAACCAGCACCGTACGCAAGACCCTCATTACTTCGAACACTTTGGGTTATTCTGCTACTAAAACCACCGCCGCCCAAAATAAAATTCATCACAGAGATTGCCTCAACATCAGGGTCATCTTGTTGAACAGAACGGAGACCTATTTTGACAGCACCTTGTGGAATGTCTTGGTCAACAAAATAAATTCCAGGTTTAAAAACAGAATCAACCGCGGGTGGACTAGAAACTGCCGAGCCATCAACCCACAAGCCAACAGTCTCGTTTAAGTACTGAAGCATTTCTTCTTTTACAAAATCCCCACTCACCGATAAAATTAAATTTGAGGAGGATATTATTTTATTGTATTGGTTTAGAAGGATATACCGATCAATTGACAAAATAGACTCCTCAACAGGGGGTTTTCCCAAATAAGAGTTACCATACATTTTTGCAGCAAACTCCCTCGATAAAATGTTCGAAGGAAAATCGTTTCGCTGCTTCATCGATTCAATAGCATCATCCTTTTCGATTCTAAGCCTAGATTCTTGAAACAGTGGGTGTTGTAACATGTCAAGAAATAGACCAAAACTATCTTTAAAATTTGATGCCAAACAATTAAGCGTTGCAGTAACTGTTGACCCACCGCCACTAACCCCCATGTTTGCAGCAAGAAAAGCAACCTGTTCATCAAACTCCTCTGCGGAGACGCTTGTTGTTCCGCCACTTCGAAGAAGTGTTGCCATCATGCCCGTTAAACCGGTTTGATTTGTTGGATCTAAATATTTACCGCCCTTAAACGTGGCGGTCACCTGAATTAATGGAAGTTCCTTGTCTTCAACAACAAAGACCAAGACCCCATTGTCTAAACGCTCCACAAAATCGTCCGACAAAGGAACATCAAACACATATTCAGGAAATACAATTTCTCTTGGGTGTTTAGGTAACACCACATCATTTTGTTTATCAGACTCGGCGCACCCTAAACCAAGAAGGCAGAAGAAACACAACACACACAACTGTTTCGGCGTGTTGATAAAACCCACAAACATGCATGGCATAATTTTTTTCATTGTTAACATAATAGAATCTCGATATGATGTTATAAAGTTTTTCATTGTTCAAGCTCCGCAATAATTACAGAAAGTTTTTGGAGAACATATTCAAGAATAATTCGCTCATTGTCAGGAACAGCGGTCATTGCGCCTTGTAAGGCAGCGTATATTTGAACAAGGTCCCCAAGCTGCTTTCCTTCAAAATTAGCCAAAAACTCATTTGCTTGGGCGAGTTCTTGCGGACTAAGTTCCATCACCACTGCTTTTGGAACATCGTAAACCTCAGGGTCCTTTTCATCAACATTTCTTGTATCCCCACCATCAACACCCTCTCCAGAACCCACATGGTCGGGCACCTCGCCAACAAGCTCCGCACAGCGCTCTTCAAGTTTTTGTAGCAAAAAGTCAAACACAGGCTTAAAATCAGCAGGCACATTTGGTAATTGCTGTTCCATGTTTTTCTTTGCAACCAACAGCTCATCTGCAGACATATCGACCAAGTCACCAAGAGCCCGTTTTATCATCGTTTGTTCTTGTGGACTAAATTGCAGCAGCTCTTCGTTGACAGGCTCGGCGTCTTTAGACCTATTGTAAATTGCAACAGAACTGTTGTTCGTGTTTAAGTACGCGTTGGCAACTTGAATTATTTCTTCTGGGGTTACAGAAAGTAACTTATCACCAGAGTCGTTTATATATTCCCACCCACCAATCGCCTCCATATAACCCAATTGAATCATTAAGTAAAAATTACTCTGGAGTTGCCGATATTGATCCGCAATAACATTGTTTTTTACCTTTTCTAGTTCCTTGGCCGAAACGGGTTCGTTTTGTAAAGACTGAACCTGTTCAAGCCACGCCGCTTCAAGGTCTTCTGGTGTGGCATCACCCTTTACAGTTGCAGAGAACGAAAGAAGCCCGGCGTACTTTTTACCATCAAGCGAAAAACTAGCGCTTGTTGCAATTTCTTCACCCTCAACCATGGTTTTGTAAAGTCGTCCAGTTTTACCATTCAGCACTGCCGACATGATGTCAAGTGCGTACGAGTCTCTATGACCAAAGGGTACTGCGTGGTATCGAACTTCTATCTGAGATTGTGCGTCAACTTCTGCAACCATGCGTTGCGGCGCTTTCTGAGATGGCTCAATTGTCGGAACAGGTGGCGGCGGGGACGATCCCGCTTTTAATCCCCCAAAATATTTCTGAATCATTTTTTTTGTTGACTCAACATCAAAATCTCCAACAACCACACCAATTAAATTACTTGGTTGATAATACACATCAAAATATCGTTTTGCCTCTTCGAGCGTGTAACTATTCAAATCACTTGGCCAACCAATGACTGGCCACGAATAAGGAGAAGCTTGCCAAAACATAGAATTAAATTGCTCTTGAAATTCACCAGTTGGAGTAGACTCGGTTCTCATTCGACGCTCTTCATGCACAACGTCTCGCTCGGAAAAGAACTCACGAAAAACACTGTTTTCAAGGCGGTCTGATTCAATCCAACACCAAAGTTCAAGCTTGTTTGCCGGAAGTTGGTTGATATAAAAAGTGACATCTTCACTTGTAAACGCATTAAGACCAACCGCACCCTCTCCTTGGTATAAAGAAGAAATTTCATCTTTAATAATTACTCCTCGATGTTCCTCCATGGTTTTTTGTAGGGATTCTCTTAAAGTTGATAGTTCCCCAGTGTCATACACCGCATCCCAAGGATCATCAATTTCACCAGACAAAAAACGGTCGTATTGATCTGACCAAATAATTTCAAGCATGGTATTTCGAATATTACGCTCTTTGTTTGTAAAAGAAGCGTCTCGAACACTATCGCTTGTTCCAATGGTTGTGGTTCCTTTAAACATAAGGTGTTCAAAGAAGTGGCTCAGGCCGGTTATCCCAGGCCTTTCATTGACAGACCCAACCATCGCGACCCACCCCGCGGCCACATTGTTCGGCTCCTCTGACCGTGGAAGGAGAATAAACTTCATTCCATTGTCAAGCACAAAAACATCGGGCTGTACTTGACAAAAAACCTGCGAACAAAAGGTAAAAACGGTGGAAAAAATTAAAATAGAAACAAGTCGGCTCATCGTGTAATACTCCTAGCGGGTGGACAGCACAATAATGTTTGAACGGCAAGAATAAGGTCGAATTCAGTTGTAAAATACTTCAAAGGATGTCTTTCTCAGAAACAGGACAGGGCAGTGTACAGCACGCCGAAGGTGTTGCGGTAGTTGTGGAGACACAGGACGACCGTCTTGTGAAAGAAGCCCAGCTTTTGATTGGGCGACTTGGTGAAACCGAGCCAAAATCTAGGTATACGGTTTATTTTGGAGATGCGGGGGTCGAACTCAGAAAATCAAGCCATGCTCACCAAAAAGGGTTTCGGGTAGATTTTTCTACAATAGACAGGCGGGTAGGTTCGGGAAACCTGTCAAAAAAACAACCACTTGCAAAAGCGATAGGCGAGTACACAACCATTATTGACGCAACGGCAGGTTTTGGTAAAGACGCAGCACTTTTAGCACTAATGGGGTATTCTGTTGTTGCGATTGAGCGGTCACCAATCTTGTCCACCATGTTGCGAGACGGTTTGTTTCGGGCACAACAAGATGTAGGGTTTCAAACAGCACTTGCGGACAGGTTGGAACTTGTGGAATCAAACTCAACAAACAGTTTTCAGCTTATAAGAAGTGTTGAAGTAATTTACATCGATCCTATGTTTCCACCAAAAAAGAAAAAAAGTGCCTTGCCTCCAGGGCACATACAAGCACTCCATTCAATTGTTGGCTATGAAAACGAACAAGAGACGGCAGATCTCTTTGACGCGGCACTTTTAGCAGCAAGTGAGAGGGTGGTTATTAAACGACCAAAACATGTTCCACATATGGGTAGCAACCCTGTGGCAATTCACGAAGGAAAACTTGTCCGCTACGAAGTGTACCGGGCACTTTAGCAATGGGTCAGGCTCGTCGCATAACGCGCAATAAAAAAACCACAAACATGGTTTGTGGTTTTTTTGAATGGAGCATATCGGGCTCGAACCGATAACCTCTGCCTTGCAAAGGCAGCGCTCTCCCAATTGAGCTAATGCCCCAAGACCCTCACGCCTATAATTTTAGGAGAGAGAGAAGGGACTCCAATTGTGGCAATCGTTTGGGAGTCTGATGGTAATCACCACAACTAGAAGCGTACTATTGTATATCAGGTGTTACGGTTGCGGTAGTGGGAGACAAGACATCAAATTTTTTCGCATCTACCACACGAACCCTCCAGTTTGGGTTCCATTTATTTTCACCAACCACCCCAATGGTTTCTCCTAGAAGTCCGTTAAGATCCCAATCCTCATTTACAGGCAAATAGCCCAGTGTTCTGCCGGATTTTATATCTTGAATACGGTACATAAAGGGACGGAGCCGACCATCAAACGTGTTCGAAAGAGCCAATCTTCCAGCAATGGCATAGTCTCCAAACAACGAAACAACTGATTGATATTCTGTCACATCTTCTGCTTTTTTAGCCAAATCAGATCGAAGCTTCTCAATCCGCACTCGCTGGTTTTGTAGACCAGCCCACACGTCAAGTTGTTTTAGTCTACCGCCGGCTATTTGTTCAACAACAATGTCCCCACTGTTTTCTAAAAGAAGTTCGGCATACATATCTCTAAGAGGTGTTACCTCTGCACCCATAACTGGTTCAGAAGTAATTTTTTTCCAAGCGGCTTCAAGTTCAACCAGCGTGAGTGGCGTCAAACGAACAGGTTTTGATTCAACAGTTGGCACACCTTCTACAGTCCCTGTAGTTTCACTAACAACCGCGGTTACATCAACCAAATCTGCCGGAAGCTCAAACTCAACATTCCCTTTAAATGCCGAAACTTGTTTTTGGGTTGCACGCTCAATGTTTGATGCGCGAACCCACCCAGTTGCAGTTGACGGCATTTTGACAGTATGTATTACATATGCCTCACGGTGCAACGTTCCGGGATTTGACGTTGTAGTCTGAATGACCTGGACTTGGTTACCATCTTGGAGATGAAGAATTGGGCGCCATGATCGATAAAGATCATCAGAATCAGAATTTTTTGCAAGAACCTCAATATCACCTTTTACATATCCATTATCACCAAGAACCTCAAAAAGAGTTGTTTGGGTTGCTGGGTATTTAATATATCCAACAGTGTCTTTAAAAACATTTCCCGATGTATCAATTTTTATCCAGTCTTGACGCTTTCCGTTTATTCGAACAAAATCACCTTTTTTTGCAGTGGCAATTGCATAATAACTTTCATTTGGACCGCAATGAATATCTGTTTCATTAGCCGTAATAATTCCAACCCAGGATGCGTCACCACCAATGTCACCCCCAGATTGTGCGAGAGCAATGGCCGAAGGCACGAGCAGTACTGTAAAGAACGATTGAAATGTAGTTTGTGTTGTTGGCATTATTGACCTCCACGACTTCCTTGTTTTGCAGGACACGTAATAATATATGGTGAGGGTATCCTTCTTCCCCCTTTCTAGCAACCTCTCAGATAATGGTATTCTTAAGACATGTGCCAAAAAATTACCCAAATTCTCATGCCGACTCTCGTTGTGTTGTCTTATGGATGTTCGTCGCCACTCAGGGGGCACAAAACTACCAATGATCCAGTTGGCGAGGCAACTTCAATTGTTGAAAGCGATAATTCGAGCGAGAGCCTCGACACCATGATTTCACTCCCACACACAGAACCCACAACAGTTGAACAAACACTTCAAAACAGAATGGAGGAGATAACCGAACTAACTCCGGCGAACATTGAAGACGGGTGGGAATCAAACATTGGAGTAAATCTTCACCACAAAGACGCAACCACAACCACACTCTCAATGGACAGGGCGATTCTCTTTGCAATTAAGAATAATCTTGATATTCAAATCGCTTCGTTGCAACCAACAATAACGGAACAGTCAACAGTTGCAGAAGAGGCAGCCTTTGACTTTCTTTTTGGGGCTGGCGCATCTTCTTCACGGTCGAGCAAACCACAACAACAAATTGTGGTTGGTGGTGTTCCAGTTAATTCCGCAGAATCAACATCCGATACACTTGACGGCAACGTGTCTCTAGCAAAACAATTGTTTGGTGGTGGAACAATCACCTTCTCGACAAATGTTACAAAAACAAATAACAGCACAACAGGCACTACAGTTTCACCAGACCCTGCATGGCAAACCATAGGAACAATAGACCTTTCGCAACCACTTCTTAGAAACTTTGGAGAAACAGTTACGCTGGCGAAGGTGCACCTATCAGAGATAACCCACGGTCAGTCAAAAGAAGATTTACGAAATACACTAAACTCCGTTGTAAACTCAACAGAGAAAGCATACTTAAACCTTGCATTGCAATGGAAGGTTCTTCAGGTAAAGTCCTGGCTTCTTGAACAAGGGGAAAGGGTTGTTGAGGTTCTAGATATTCGTAGAACATATGACACTGGCGAGGCCGATTATGCTCAAGCCGTTGCAACAGTTCAACAAAGAAACGCCGAAGTTATTTCTCAACAGTCCATGGTTTTAAAAGCATCTGATACCGTAAAACACTTGATAAACACAGAAGCGTATCCCCTTGAAGACGAAGACGTTGTGCAACCAACCGGACAAATCGAAGCAAATCCAATCAACATCTCGTTTCGCCAAGCAATTGTTACATCGCTTGAATTTAGGCCAGATTTACGAAAACTTGCACTTGCAATTAACGCAGAATCCATAAATGTCCAAGTTGCCGACAATGCAAGGCTCCCACAACTCGACATGCAGGCTCAAATGTCTTTTTATGGTCTTGGAGAAACGGCGGGCGACGGATATAAAGAAGTGTTTGATACAGACTACATAAACTACCTTGTGGGTTTAACGTTTCAGGTTCCACTTGGAAACAGGGCCGCTGAAGCAAAACACACATCCGCCCGACTTCAAAAAATGAGCGCAGTTACTACATACAAACAGGGAATACAACAAGCAACAATAGAAGTAAAAACCGCACTCAGGGATATTGTGACAAACGCGGAACTCATGCGTGCAAACAGGGCGTTCCGAATAGCACAAACAGAAAACCTCAGGGCGTTGAATGTCGAAGAGGAAACCATGGCGGGTTTAAGCCCTACATTCTTAAACCTAAAGCTACAAACCCAATCGGGATTGGCATCGGCAAGAATTGCAGAGTTTACTTCTATAATTAATTACAACACTTCAATAGCAGAACTCTACCTCGCCATGGGTACCACGCTTGATATGCACCAAGTAGACATAGAATGACAATTTTGTCACCCACACAAGAATCGTTTGCCGTTGCAGTAAAGACCCTACAAACTGGCGGGGTTGTAGCGTTTGCAACCGAAACGGTTTATGGTCTTGGTTGTGACACATTCAACAAAAAAGCAATTGACCTTGTGTATAAAACAAAAGGTCGACCAATACAAAACCCCATGATTGCGCACGTTGCAGATACCTCTTGGGTTTTCCAACTCACCAACAACTGGGATAACTGTTGCGACAAACTGGCAGAAAAATTTTGGCCCGGCCCACTTACACTTGTGTTACAAAAAAAAGAATCAGTTCCAAGGTCGGCGTGTGGTGGAAGAGAAACCATCGCTATTCGCTGCCCAAAACACCCGGTTGCTAGACAACTTTTACAACATTTTAATAAACCAATCTCGGCCCCATCGGCAAACAGGTCTGGTTACATATCTCCAACAACAGCGCAGCACGTAGAAGACGAATTTGGTGAATCAATCCAAATTATTGATGGTGGGAAAAGCGAGGAGGGGATTGAGTCAACAGTTTTATCACTTGTTAAAAAACCAACAATACTTCGGCCCGGCACAATTTCAAAAGAAGCAATAGAAAAAATTATTGGACCAGTTTCCTTTTGCCACCAAACAACACAGTCGGACTCTCCAGGAACAACGTCGCAACACTATTCTCCCCACACCCCAACAAAACTTTTATCTACCGAGGATATAAAAAAAATAAATGACACAGCTTGTGTAACACTTGTCATTGATGGTCACCCAAAACTAAGTAAAAAAAATACACAGATGCCAACATCACCCAAAGAATATGGGGCAAAACTATATAGTGCCCTGAGAGAAGCAGACCAAAACAACGTGTCAGTTATTTATATTGAACAGCCACCAAAAAACCCAAGATGGGACGCGATTCAAGACCGCCTCTTTCGGTGTTCTGCAATTTGACCAAGCGGCTAGGACCTCCGCATCAAGGGTGTTCCACGACAAGAAAATCAGCAATGGGTGGATTTTCTTGCCACTTCTCATCTGGAATTTTTCGCTGAACTGAAACCACAAGGATTTTCACACCAGGCATTCGCTTGCGTAATTCTTGGACAATTCCACCATCGTATTCAATATGAAACTGTCCCACAAGAAGAATAACTTTTTGTTCTTTACTTGGATTTGCACGAACGATAGATTCTGCCATTGTCGCATCCCACACCTGTTGGCTACGAAAGACAGGAAGTATTGGATCGTCGGGGTCTATTTCTGTTATGTCAATTTCAACAGGTTCGTCTTCGCCATCTACGTCTTTGTGCATCATTTCAGCGAGTTCCCAAAATCGCTGTCGATACCGACCACCAGAAAGTTCTTCTGGATAATCAATATAGTTGCGACGCTTACTACCTAACTCGTCTATTCGTTCATACCCATCAATTCTTGCAAGCCGAACATATCTTCTTGGCGCATTAGCACCAACCACAGAGCCACCCCTGTTTTTTACTGCATCAACAATGTGTTGATACCACGCACTCCACCCACCCTGTGCTCCCCAATTTGTAGAGTTTGTTAATTTTTCAAAAGTAGACGCGTCTATAAAATCTTCCATGTAATCATCAATAAGTATTTGCTCATCGCGTTCGAGCATTTCCATCGCAAGCACACTGTTTGGATATGAATCCAGAACATCCTCAACAAGTGCAAGTTGCACAGCATGCCCAACAGCGTGATCATGTAATTCACCAAGGAGAACAACATCTACACCGTCAATTTGCAACAAGAGTTCAGCCCAATCAACACGGTCGTTAGACACCGGTTTAATAATGGTGACATCTTCTCGAACCAAAACATCAATTTCGGCAAGAGAAACAGGACCTTTTGGTACAGAAGAACACCCACTCATTAGCGAAACAAATACAAGTATTGCAACATGTAATTTCATTTGAACAGCATCCCATCCCACCCAGCGCCTGTCAATCATGAAAATACAAAAAAAAGACTCGCCTTTTGATCAAGAATACCCATAATAGAAAGCACTATGCCATTATTTCAAACCATTGCCATCACGCTCAACGTACTTTTTTCATCTGGTCAGTATGAAGGACTTTCAATCGTTCACGCCAACATTGAAAACCAGGGGCAAATTACTGCGCTTCGCGAAATGGGTGCTCGCTCACTAGATTGTTTTGATCACAAGGGCCTCACCCCGATGCTGTTTGATGCATCTCACATGGCACTCGCAAACAAAATGCGAGTAGAGTTTGAGATTATAGAACCAGACATTCAGCAATACCTTTCCACTGTTGATAAGGCCCGAGCCCAAGCAAGAGAGAGGGGTCTTGGCGGTTGGTACAGCGACTTTAAAACGTGGAGCCAAATTAATACGCGACTTACTCAAACAGAACAGGCATACCCAGATATAACCTCTGTGTTCACAGTTGGGACAACCCACGAGGGAAGAAATATTCAGGGTATCCGAATTACTGCACCAGGAGACACAACGGGTAGAAAACAAGTTCTTTGGAATGGATGTCAACACGCTCGCGAGTGGGTTGCCGTGATGGTTCCAATGTTTATCGTTGATGCACTTGTTGAGGGGTGGGGTGTTGACCCAGAAATTACATCGTTCCTAGAGATGTCAGAAATAATTATTGTCCCTATCGTAAACCCCGATGGATACGAGTACACATATGAAGCAGGTGGCGATCGTTTTTGGAGAAAGAACCGCCGACTAAATTCGGGTTCTTGTGATGGGGTTGATTTGAATAGGAACTGGGGCTACGAGTGGAACGGTGGTGACAGTACAAGCACAAGCACGTGCAGCGATGTATATGTTGGGCCAAGCGTTTTTTCTGAACCGGAAACCCAGGCGATGCGTGATTTAATAACAACCCTCCCAAACCTTGTCGCACATATTGATTTTCACAGTTATTCACAACTTATCCTTGAGCCGTGGGCGAGCTCGAACAACACACCACCACGGGTGAATATCGTAAAAGCACTCTCTGCATCAATGAGTGATGCAATTGCGAACACACACGGAGAAACATATGTTGCAGGAACCGGTGGAGATTTGTTGTATCTTGCAGACGGTGTGTTTCCAGACTGGGTTACAGACAGAGGCGCACTCTCATACACAGTAGAACTAAGGCCGACCGGTTCGCCGGGCTTCGACCTTCCTCCAGAAGAAATATTGCCAACATGTGAAGAAAATCTTGCGGGCGTACTGGCAATGCTTCGATTTCTACACACCCCAGTTTCATTTTCGTTTCCAAACGGTGTCCCCACATTTGGTGTTGCTGGAGAAATGCAATTACTTTCACTCGATATCGAATCAGTTTTTGGTGAAGCGATAAACCAAAATTCAGCCTCTCTCCATGTTCGATATGGGGGTTCTGGACCTTTCGCAACTCGAGAAATTCAACATGTTTCTGGAACAGAGTATGCAGCCCAACTCCCACTATCACCTTGTGGAGTTAAAAGCGAATATTGGGTAAGTGTTGAAACAGAAAACGGCGATGTACACAGATACCCCTTAGGCGAAGAAGTTTTACAAATTGGTGTTGCGACAGAACTACATGGTTGGAACATGGACACAAATCCAAACTGGATATCCTCTGGTCTTTGGTCATGGGGTACACCTACTGGGGGTGGTGGACAATACGGAAACCCAGACCCCACAAACGGCGCGACTGGTCAGTATGTTCTTGGGTACAATCTCCAGGGTGATTACGAAAACAACATTAATGAAACACACATCACAACACCACCAATTAATGTTTCGAATGTTCAAAACATTCAACTCCAATTTAGTCGCTTCTTAAATGTAGAGCAACCAATATACGACCACGCATCGATAGCCGTTAGGTCAGATGGCGGTGCTTGGTCAACAGTCTGGACGAACCCGTCTGGCATTGAAGATTCGGCTTGGGTTTCTGTCACACACGACATTTCTCAGATTACTGGCCCTGTCCAAAACATAGAAATCAGGTGGACAATGGGGGCAACCGACGGTGCATGGCAATATTCAGGCTGGAATATTGATGACGTGCAACTTTTAGCGCTCTTAGATGTGGCGGTTCAGGGCGATGTAAATTGCGACGGCATTGTGGATGTCTCTGACCTTTTAAGTATTATTTCAAACTGGGGTTCTTGTGCTGGTATTTGTAGCGAGGATATTGTTCCTGATGGCACGATCAATGTGACAGACCTCCTTCAAGTCATTGGAAACTGGTAACCTTCTAATTATCACATAGGGTGAGGTTAGGAAACAACTCGTACAAATGTCTAATGACAAACCAAGTCTTCAAAACAATGTAGACACGACATCTCTTCGCTTTGCAATTAAAGAAGTGTGGTCACTTGCGTGGCCCACAATTATCACGATGACGAGTTTTACCGTGATGCAATTTGTCGATAAGTTGATGGTAAGTCAAGTTGGACCAACCGAATTAGCAGCACAGGGAAACGCGGGAACCTGGGCGTTTGCAATCATCGCCACAGTTATGGGGGTCGTCACGGTTGTAAACACATTTGTGAGCCAACATCTAGGTGCGGGCAACCCTCAAAATGGACCAAAGTATCCATGGGCGGCTGGTTGGATGGCGGCAATCTCTTGGTGCCTTATCATCGTTCCCTTTATTTTTATTGTTCCATATATATTCAAGTTTATACACTCGTCTCCAGAAGAGATAAGACTTGTAGCGCTTGAGACACAGTACGCCACCTACACACTTGTCGGAAGCTTGTTTTTGCTTATAGGCAGGGGTTTTTCCCAATACTTCTTTGGTATGCACATGCCAAAGGTGGTTACAGTTTCGACAATTATCGCAAATATTGTAAATGTCATTGCAAACTATATTTTAATATTTGGAGAAGAGGGAATACCTGGTTTTGTTCCCGGAATTCCGGGAACACAAGCTCTTGGATTGCAAGGAGCAGCAATCGCAACCATCATTGGAATGTTCATGGAAATGAGTATCCCCTTCGTAATTTTTGTTGGACCGTCGTTTAATAAAAAATACTCAACCCGCGCACCGTGGAAACCATGCTTTAAAACCATGCAAGCAATTTTCAAAATTGGTTGGCCAGGAGCAATTCAATGGGGCAACGAAATTATTTGTTGGGCACTCTTTATGACAGTGTTTGTTGGTAAGTATGGAACAACCGCAATGGCTGCAGGATACATTGCTCTTGGTTATCTTCAACTTAGTTTTATGCCAGCAGTTGGAATTAATGTTGCAATTAATTCTGTTGTTGGAAAATACATTGGTGCAAAAAAACCAAACACCGCAGCCTCAAGAGCGCGTGTTGGTGTTGGCATAGCGTTGGTATATATGACGATTTGCGCAATTGTTTTTGTTGTGTTTAGAAAAGAGTTGATGGAGTGGTTTGTAAACGATTCCAGTTACACGCTGCAAGAACGTCAAGAAATAATAAAACTTGGCGCAAGCATGTTGATTTTAGTCGCACTTTTTCAAACAGTTGACGCTCTTGGAATCGTCTACACAGGCGCACTTCGCGGTGCGGGAGACACTGTTTGGCCCGGTATGGTTACAGCAATCTATAGTTGGGTGTTCATTGTTGGTGGTGGCTGGGTTGCTGTGACCTACTTGCCCGAGATAGGCCCAATTGGACCATGGATTGCAGCGGCTGTTTATGTGATTCTAATAGGAATAACTATGGCGATTCGCTTTGAACGTGGTGGATGGCGAAGCATAAAACTTCTGAAAGATGACGAGAAGCTTGAGGTAGCAAGGGCAGCACCACTCACAATAGGCCCACCCTCATCAGAAGCAGACGCCGCAATAGCCGATTTTGTCGATCCGCCAGACGCGAACCAGTAAGGTTTTGCAAAACAACCCGATGTTTAGTACAATTTAAGGTCACGTATTTTTTAAAAGAGACGGAGAATCAAAAAGTGAATCTACAAGACGGACTAGAAACAGTAATCGGCAGTGGTAATCCCGCCCAAGCAGACAAACATTATGAAGCCGCTGTTGAGCACGAGAAAAATGGATTTCGGGTTGGTGCAATTGAAGAATTGCGACAAGCTGTAGCAAACGGAACCAACCCAGAACACAAGTTCCGGCTTGCTTACCTTTTAGATTTGGTTGGCGAAGAGTCTGAAGCAATTGCTCTTTACGAAGAGCTCACAACAGCCGAGCGCCCACACATTAGTTCACTACTAAACCTTTCTGTTATTTATGAAGATCGCGGGAATTTAAACGCAGCAGAAAAATGCCTGCGACAAATTTTAGATACTGACCCAAATCACAAGCGCGCAAAACTATACATTGTTGATGTGCAATCTTCAACAGATATGTATTACGACGAAGAGCTCGCTCGAGATGCCGCCAAAAACGCCGCGATGATGAACACTCCGGTTACAGATTTTGAATTATCAGTACGTGCCCGCAACTGTCTCAAAAAGATGGAAATACGAACATTGGGCGACTTGTTAAAGGTTTCTGAAAACGAACTGTTGAGTTATAAAAACTTTGGCGAAACGTCACTTGTAGAAATCAAACACATGTTGACAGCTCGAAACCTTCGCCTTGGCCAAGGTGCCGAGGGTGGCCATATAAGTAGGGTTCACCAAGATAGATATGAAGAGCTCCTTAACCATGCTCCAGAACAAATATTGAAGCAACCGGTTTCCGCATTAAACCTAACAGTTCGTGCGCGAAAAGCACTTCAAGCATTAAACATTCAATCACTCGGCGAACTAGCAATTAGAACAGAGGCCGAGTTGATGGGAATTAAAAACTTTGGAACAACAAGCCTCGTTGAAATTAACGAGAAACTTAAGGAACACGGTTTAGAACTTCGTAATATCGACTGAGCACCAACTTCTGGCGTCGTGTAACGGGTCTGTCCCTTGACAAAAGCGTGCGCGTTTTTGTGCACTGGCTTACCCGCATTGATTATTAGTACTTACGTTGTGTGGTGCGGGACTGACCCCAATTCCGCTAGGGTCAGACCCTTCTTAGGTCGTGTTCGCACTAACGTAAAAATGAGGATCGTCTTGAGAATAACTACTACGTTCTTCAGTTTGGGTCAGACCCGTCGCAGAACCGTCGCGGACCCATCACCCACCTATGGTTACCTGTGGGTAATACCACGCAAGGATTTTTTGCCACGATTCACCCTTGCCGGCAAGTTCTTGTGCGCCATATTGACAAAGTCCAACACCATGCCCCATGCCAAATCCATGGATAGTTAGGGTTGAACCAATTTTTTCTCCTTTTAGAAACGAGGACCAAATCTGCTCTTTTGTGTTTGGTAGTGATAAAACAGTTGCGTTTGCTGCACGAACAAAATCTCTGGCGCGAACCTCACACATTTCGTTTCTTCGGCCATACACAACTAATTTGGTTGGGCGACCGTGTTGGTTCGTTTCAATAGACTCAATTGACCGAATAGTTCGAATGTCAGCGAGTATTGGGATGCCCATTGATTTTGCGCAGGCGTTTAGTCTTTTTCTTAACACCCTCGCTGATCGCGTCGCTGTCCAAGTCCGTCTTTCAAGAGAGGTGCAAACATCATCACCAGAGTGTCCGCGAAGCGGAGGGATATTGTGTTGCTCAGATGAACTAATAGCATCCAGCGCGTTCGCGGCCTTGCCACCGCAGCACGAACTGTAGTATGATGGAATTATCCGGTTGTTCCAACTCAGCACAACTCCACTTGTTTCTTCAACCGCGCGATGTGCAACCTTAAGAGTGACATCACCCAAAAACATTTGTGACGAAGGTCCGTCTGACACATCAAAGTGAGATGTATTCTTACGTTCAAGACCACAGTGCGTAGCATAACTTCGTGCCGCAACCGCTTGCGCCGCGAATGCTGCCGGGTGCCAGTGTGCAAACAACTCCCCAGCGATTACTCCAGGTAAATATTTTTCTATTGGAACATGCGCAATAACATCGAACGTGTTGTTTGATTTTGGATACAGCACAATATTCCCTGAAATTGTTTTTGATTGGTTATTACTTATAATTATTGTGTTGGGTTGTAGTTCTATTGTTTTTGCCGAGTCATGTAACGATTTGCTTGTAAATATATTTTTTCCAACACGAACACTTTTGACGTTTTTTCCTATTCGAACACGGATGTTAGCTTGGTTTACAGAAATCACCGTTTTTTTCTGTTCCACACCTTGTCCACAAGAAACCAAAGATCCCACAACAGCCAAGCCGGACGCCAGAACAAATTCTCGCCGTGTACATGATTGGTGTTGGATTAATTTGGGTAACATCTATTTCTAGTAGTGTATCGGTGGTACATTGTCTGTATGGAGGTTTCTTTATGAAATACACAATGCTCTCTTTTGTTGGAACTACGCTCATTGTCGTCATTGGGTTTGTACTTGTTGTAGCTGTTTTTGTTATTGGAATTTTTAATGGGCTTGTTGGGCTTAGAAACAGGGTTAAAAATGCATACGCTCAAATTGACGTGCAATTAAAGCGTCGCTACGACTTAATCCCGAATCTTGTTGAAACAGCTAAGGGGTACATGAAACATGAAAAGGAAACGCTTGAGGCGGTAATAAGCGCCAGAAACCAAGCTGTTTCTGCAGCCTCTGCTGCTTCCAAAGACCCTACCTCTGCGGGTGCAATTCAAGGAGTTGCTGGTGCTGACGGCGCTCTTACCGGAGCACTTGGGCGGCTAATGGTTGTTATGGAGCAGTATCCAGACCTGAAAGCAAACGAGAACATGATGCAAGTTCAAGAGGAGTTGACGAGCACAGAAAACAAGGTTGCATTTTCAAGACAGGCTTACAACGATACTGTCATGAGATATAACAACAAGCGAGAAATGTTTCCTTCAAACATTGTTGCTGGTATATTTGGTTTCAAGTTTGCACAAAGTTGGGAACTCGATGACGAGGTTGCTCGTGATGCCCCAAAAGTAAGTTTCTAACACTTTTGTTGTGTTCTCTTAATGGATTTCTATGAACATCAAGACCGCGCGCGCCGTCGCACAAAAATTATTGTGTTTTTGTTTGTTCTTGCTGTGTTGTGCATCATCGCAATTATTGGTATCCCTGTTGGGTTTGCAACGGAGTGGAGTCCAGAAGCCATTGGCGCTGTTGTTGTTTTCTGTCTTCTTGTTGTTGGAATAGCGACGCTTGTAAAACTATCACAACTTAGCGGTGGCGGGGAGACTGTTGCTGAAATGCTCGGCGGAGCGGCGCTGCAACGAGATGGTTCCGACAAAGCAGAACGAAAAGTGCAAAACATTGTTGAGGAGATGGCAATTGCCAGTGGAATGCCCGTTCCTCCCGTATACCTTATTGAAGATGATGAGATTAACGCGTTTGCTGCTGGGTGGACTGCTGACGACGCTGTTATTGGAGTTACTCGTGGTTGTATTGAAAAACTCAATCGAGATGAACTCCAGGGTGTTATCGCACATGAGTTTAGTCATATTTCTCACGGTGACATGCGAATCAATATCCGGCTCATTGGCGTTGTGTTTGGAATTATGGCTCTTGGAATTACTGGGTGGGTGCTTGTTAGATATGTTGGACCTGCGGTTCTTCGAAGTTCTTCGAGATCAAGATCAAAAGATGGCGCAGGTGGGGCTGGCATAGGGCTTGCCATTATTGTGTTTGGATTATTTTTAGCACTGTGTGGTGTCATTGGTACATTTTTTGGAAGACTTATCCAGGCGGCTGTTTCAAGGCAGCGAGAGTTTTTAGCAGACGCTTCTGCTGTTCAGTACACCCGAAATCCAAATGGTATTGGTGGCGCACTTCGAAAAATTGGCGGAATGAAACCACTCGGGCACATGTCTTCTGAGGTTGGGCAGTGCAATCACATGTTTTTTTCACAAGCCATGAAAGCTATGTTTGCAAGTCACCCGCCAATTATGCAGCGAATAGCAAGGGTTGAGGGAGTAGACGTCCGGTCAATCGGCGACTCCCAAGAAGGGGCAGAACAGACAAGCGAACAATCTTCGGGGGTGTCGGGGGTGTCGCATTTTTCTGCAAAAAGCGTTCGACGGTCTATTAGCAATGATTTTGCCATTGGTGGTGTCCCCACAATTGAAGCCAAAAAGATTATTGAGGCTATTCCACCTGTTCTTTGTGATGCTTTGTTGAGTGGGTGGGGTGCTCGCCTTGTCATGTTTGCGCTTGTTGCTAACAACAACAAAACCTCAAACCAAAGAGTTGCCCAAATCTTATCCATTGAAGAACTTGTTGAGTACAGAAGGTTCGCTAAGAAGGTTGAAGTTCTGGATTCCGCGGCACGCTTGCCAATAATAGATTTAGCGGCACCTTCGCTTCGACTACTAAGCCCACAACAAACGAAATTGTTTATGAAGAACATTGTGTCGGTTGTAAAATGTGACGGGGAAATTGACCGGTTTGAGTGGGTTTTGGTTTCTGTTTTGCAAAAACACTTGTCGGACACATTTGGTTCTCGCAAGATAAAAACAAGTAGAAAAAAACTTTCTTCTTATGAATCTTCCGTTTCTATTGTTCTTGGCACGCTTGCGTATTGTGGAACGACAAGTAAGTCGGAATCGAAGAAAGCGTTCCTGACTTCAGCTAGTTTTCTTGGTGTACAAACCCAAATGCCCAGCGTGCAGTCCTGCACGTTGGGTCGTGTAAATACATCATTGAAAGAACTTCGCCTCTTGTGTTTTGCAGATAAACAAAAGTTTATTAAGGCGTGTGAAGTATGTGTTACTCATGACGACAAGGTTACAGCTGTTGAGGCGGAAACTCTCCGTGCCATAGGTGATGTGCTTGATTGTCCAATTCCAATCTATACATGACAAGTTTGACCCAAAACAACAATCACAGGTCTGTCGCAGCACAAAAAAGTGGCGACCACTTTGGCCGCCACTCGTGCTAAACGCCTTGCAACACGCAAGGTTTTGTGTGTGTTTATTCGGTATCGAGAAGTGCGTAAGGACCTTCAACCTCTTCAATAGCATGTTCAACATTTTGTGTGAACGGGTTTTCAAACAGTTGATCAGAGGTATCGAACCGAGCACGCGTTTCGTAGTCAGATCCGGTTCCTGTGTCAGTGAGGGCAAGAATGGTACTCTCTTGAACTGTTCGAATTTCCGTGAGTCTTGAGCGAACCTGGTCGAGATTACCAGAGCCTCCTAGCCGATCAAAACTCGACAGCGTTTGTTGTTGCTGTTCAACCATTGCAATAATGTGATCATTTCGTTCGATCGCATCAATTTCTCGATCAAGCTGCCACAACTGTGCTCGATATGTTTCGTGTTCGTGTTCAATTTTTTCAAGAATTGACACGAGTCTACCTCTTTGTTCTTTCATGAGTTCTGTTTGGCGACGATCGCTTGCAAGCCTGTCTTCATAATTTGACCTAACCGTTCGGATTCGCCTTCCTTCGGAATATGCGCCATCAAGGTCAAGCCGAACACCCTCAAACCGAATAGACGGAGTGCTGTTTGGTAAAGTTGTTACTTCAGCCTCTTCAACAAGATTTCGAAGTACGTCTAAATCAACAGTGGTGAGTTCAACGACTCGAATGGCAATTTTTTCGTCTCTGAAAAACTGTTCTAATTGTTGATCTAGCCGAGCAATTTCACCTCGAACCTCAGCTATTCTTTTTGGGTACTGACTTGCCAGATCATCTAGTTGTCTCCGCAGCGCGACAGGGTCGTCTACCAAGCCCTCAACAACCGAATTGGCCTCTTGGCGAAGCTGATCGATACAGGCCATAACTCGCTGTGGGCCTACAAGGAGGGTAATGCCCCCAACTGCAAGACCTCCAATAATTCCCCAACGAACAATAAATCGTGATGTGGTGCCCATGGCAACCTCCTTTTTCGATATTTTTGCACAGAAACACTCCGCGTCTATGAGTTGTTGGAGATAACAGCGTTGCTATTTCACAATCCCCCTAAAATCTACAAATGTTTTTACCCAATAAGAAAGTGTGCACATGAACGCCCTCACAACAACGTTTGTGCGCCGACTCCGCGAACGCGACGAGTCGGCATGGTTTGAGTTGTGGCAAGATTTTGGGCATGTAATTCAGTCCCAACTCAAAAAATGGGGCCGTGGACGCGTGGGTCTAGAAACGGCGCAGGATCTCACCCAGGAAACCCTCACAGAGCTCTCAAGGTGCATTGAGAGATATGACCCCAACCGCGGCGCACGATTTAGCACATGGCTTCTTACACTTGCAAAACACATTCTTGGCGACGAGATGGACAGAAGAAACGCAAAAAAAAGAGGAAGCGGTGTAAAACCATTGTCACTCGATGAACGCATAGATTCCTCATCATCTGTTTTACAGGTCGACGAAGTGTTCGAACAGCGAATGTTTGGTGCAAAAATTTGCGCTGCAATCCGAAGAACAGAATCAGAGGTCGAATTTCTTCATTTCCAAGTTTGGCGCATGCGTGTGCTTGACAGCAAGGTAGGAAAAGAAATTTCTGCACAAATTGGAATTAGTGAACCAACGGTCAGTAGGCATGTTGCAAAAGTTAGAGAACACTTAAGAAAAACAATCCTAAAAACAATTATGCAATACAGTTTTACAACAACCGAAGAAAATGAGGCAGCAATGGCAGGCATGGTTGGTGGAGACGCCGAGTTTGACGAAGCGGTAGGAGAGACGTTTCACCACCACCAATTATTTATTGAGCAAGAAGGCAGAACAGTGTAGTAATGGGAACAGCACTTTTTACATGTTTTGGAACAGTTGTTGGGCTTGTTGGAGCAGTTCTTCTATTTGTATTTGTGCTGATTCCACTTATAGGTCATGTTTTCACTTTTGTTGGAAGAATCATTCGGTTTGTATTCCAAGAGATGTGCGATTCAATTTTGTTAGCAGTCGCTCTCTTTGTTTGTGTCATAAAACTACTTCGGGCAACTCTTTGTGTGGTTTTAGCACGCTGGGACATCGTTCATTTAGAGATAGCAATAGTGAAGCGCCGTTCAACAGAGGTGTGGAACCGAATTGTTTCGATTTTGATAGATAACCCACTTCGCCTAATTGGTATTGATTCACCAGCCCCAGCCTTATTAACACAAGTGATTCCAACAAGCACCCCAAAAAATCAATTTGAAGGATACGAAATAACAGGGACCTTGCCAATGGGCGGAAGTGGGGCAAAACTTTTTGTTGCGAAACAACTCAGTACTCAATCCTACGTAGCTATTAAATGTTTTACTATTTCAACAGGATCACAGCTTCCCCAAATTGTTCGAGAGTCTCGCGCAATGGAGGCAGCGAAAAAACTAGGGCTCGTCATTGAACACCACCTTGACAACGAGCATTTTTGGTATGCGACACCGTACCACGCAGGACACCACCTTGGCGTTGTGACGAACAAACTGCACCACGCGACAAAGACCTTATCTGAAGCACAACTACAAACAATTTTGTCATACCAACACTCCCTCCTTCAAACCCTGTGCGAGTATCACAGTGCTGGGCTGTGGCACAAGGATGTAAAACCAGACAACATCATTATTCATGACGGCTCTGCCCACCTTGTTGACTTGGGTTTGGTGACACCACTTGCATCAGCAATGACACTTACAACACACGGAACAGAGTATTTTCGTGATCCAGAGTTGGTTCGACAAGCAATGCGGGGTGTAAAGGTACACCAGGTCGACGGGTCGAAGTTCGACGTGTTTGGTGCTGGAGCTGTGTTGTACTTCATGCTTGAGAACACGTTTCCTGCACACGGTGGGTTAAGTGACTTCAGTAAGGAAAGTCCAGACTGTATCCGCTGGGTAATTCGCCGAGCAATGGCAGATTACGACAAGCGGTACAGTTCTGTCGAAGAAATGTTACTCGACATTGAAACCATACTTAGTGCGAAACATGTTTCAGGCGTGCGCCCAGCAGACCTTCCATCTATGAATGGTGAAACCACAAAAACGACAGTCCGGAGGTTGCCCGCAAAATCAACACCGTCTACAGGTGGCGGACCATTTGAAAAAAAGCAAAAGAAAAACAAGTTGTCTGAAGTAATTTTCATGTTGATAATATTGGCTGTTTGTGTGCGGGTTTTTACTAAAAAGGAAAGTCCCGCACCAATCCCAGAAAGCAGAATAAATCTTACAGAGGTCCCAACAGGCGCCGTCCTTGTTGTAAATGAACTCACAACTTCACACAACAGCAATATTCGCAAAGAAGCTTCGAACAAAATTGCAGAAATTAGTGTTGCTGGGTGGGAACTTTTTGTGAATGAAGACAAGGAGGCAAGTGTGCGCAGTTGGTTACCAATTAATCCCGTGGCCACACCCATCCCTGCTGGCAAGCTGGAAAAAGAAAATATTTCAGGCATCCTTTTTATCCAAGAGGGTGAAGGGGAAAAACCAACGATTTATTTTGTTGACCAAAACGGCGCATATCTATTCCCGTAAAATAGGGGCGTGGAGCCCCAAACAATTTTTTTAATAACCATTGCAGTGCTGGTTATGGCAATACTCTACTCAACCGTTGGACATGGCGGTGGCTCTGGATATCTCGCCGTTCTGGCAATCGCGGCAATTGCACCCGAACAGATGCGACCAACAGCGCTGTTGTTGAATGTTGCTGTGTCCTCTATCGCAACGTGGAAATTTGTAGCAACGGGAACGCTTAAAAAAAACCTGTTTTTTCCACTCGTTTTCGCAAGCATTCCAGCCGCTTTCTTTGGTGGGTATATAGAGATACCAAGTCAAATATATAAACCAATTGTCGGGGTTGTTTTGTTGTACGCAGCAATTCGGTTATTCGTTCCAATTAAAGGTAACGAAGAAACAAAGAAACCAGTCTTGTTTTTTGTTTTAGTGGCCGGAATAATTATTGGTTTCTTTAGCGGCATCATTGGGATTGGTGGTGGAATCTTTTTAAGCCCACTTATTCTGTTACTTGGGTGGACAACAGCGAAGCAAACGGCGGCTATTAGCGCGCCATTTATTCTAGTGAACTCAATTTCTGGCATTGGTGGGATTGCGCTTGACCATGGAGAACTTCCTGTTGATTTTAGTTTTATTGCACCACTTGCCGTAGCGGTGGTTATTGGTGGGCTTGTTGGCGCATCGTTTGGAAGTAAAAAACTTGGACATCAAGGTCTTCGTACAGTCCTTGGCACTGTGCTCCTCATAGCTTCTGTGAAGATGTTTTTAACAACTCAAGACAGCCCAAACCAAAAAACGTCTAATGAGATAAAATCTACACATGAATAACCAATCAGAAACTCTACGAGAAGAAATGAAACAAGGTGTCGTCATGTGTCCAGGCGCGTGGAACGGCCTTGTTGGCGCAGCAATTGCAAAGGCTGGTTTTAAGTCTTGCTACATAAGCGGTGGAGCAACCGCGAACGCATCGGGTTATCCAGACGTTGGCTTAATAACACTTACTGAAATGTGTCGCACGATTAAAGAGGTTTCCACCTCAAGTAAACTCCCAGTAATCGTTGATGCAGATACTGGTTATGGGGAGTCAGAATGTTTAGCTCGAACTGTTGTGGAGTATGAGCGGAGCGGTGCCGCGGGCATGCACATTGAAGACCAAGAGTTCCCAAAACGGTGTGGGCATCTCGACGGTAAAATATTGGTATCAAAATCTTCAATGGTAAAGAAGATAAAAGCTGCATCGACTAACAGATTGAACGATAGTTTTATTTTGATTGCACGAACAGACGCTCGTTGTATTGATGGAATAGAAGCGGCAATAGATCGCGGAAATGCATATCGTGAAGCGGGCGCAGACATGATTTTCCCAGAGGGACTTCGGAACAAAGAAGAGTTTTCTGAGTTTGCAAAACAATGCCCTGGACTGTTGCTAGCAAATATGACAGAGTTTGGAAAGACCCCACACCTAACAGCGGAACAGTTTGGTTCTATTGGTTACAACTTGGTCATTTATCCAGTAACGTTTCAACGCGTTGCAATGGGTGCAATCACAAAGTATCTCCAACAACTTCGCGAAGATGGTTCAGCTGAGGGCTTTGAAGATAAAATGCAAACTCGTCAAGAACTTTACGATTTGCTTGAGTATGTTCCGGGTGAAGCGTGGACATTTCCTTCAGACAATTGTTAACAACGGGTCTGTCCCCAAATCCGCTAGTGTCGTTCTCTCTGCTAGGGTCAGACCCGTCGCTGACCCCAAACTGCTAGGGTCGTGTAACGGGTCTGTCCCCAGTCAAAAGCATGCGCGTTATTGTGCACTGGCTTACCCGCATTGATTATTAGTACTTACGTTGTGTAGTGCGGGACTGACCCCAAACTGCTAGGGTCAGACCCGTCGCAGACCCCAAACTGCTAGGGTCGTGTAACGGGTCTGTCCCCAGTCAAAAGCATGCGCGTTATTGTGCACTGGCTTACCCGCATTGATTATTAGTACTTACGTTGTGTAGTGCGGGACTGACCCCAAACTGCTAGGGTCAGACCCGTCGCAGACCCCAAACTGCTAGGGTCGTCGTTTTCTCTGCTAGGGTCAGACCCTTCTTAGGTCGTGTTACATCTAACGTACAACAGCCATG
>CAYSYI010000003.1:0-67508 GCA_964435395.1 uncultured Isosphaeraceae bacterium | reverse complement strand
GATTGGGGTCAGTCCCGCACTACACAACTTCTGTACTGCAAATCAATGCGGGTAAGCCAGTGCGCAAAAACTTCTACGCAAACTTCTGGGGACAGACCCGTTACACGACCCTAGCAGATTGGGGTCAGACCGGCTGCTAATATTTTTTACGCAGACGAGCCGCTGGTAGCCCCAACTGTTGCCGATACTTTACGACGGTGCGCCTCGCAATTTCAATGCCTTGCTCTCGCAGTTCCCTCGCAAGTGCTTCGTCACTAAGCGGATTTTCTTTGTTTTCGTTTTCAACTATCTCTTGCAAACGAGTTTTAACTGCTTCCCAGCTCATCTCACCATCTGAATTACTCGCTGTTCCACCTGAGAAAAAGCGGCGTAATGGAAAAATACCACGCGGAGTTTGTACCCATTTATCTGCAACAGCGCGGCTAACAGTTGCTACGTGAATGCCAAGCATATCTGCAACTTCAACCATGGGCAAAGGTCTGAGATATGCATCTCCTTGGTCCAAAAAGTCTTGCTGGCGATCTGCGACAATCTGAACTATGTTTGCAAGGGTTTTTTTTCTTTGGTCAATCGCCTCAATAATCCATCTTGCAGCATTTATATTACGTTGTATAAAATGTTTCGCACGCTCATCAACTGTAGTGTCGGAAAAGATGGATTCATACTGTGTTGAAACCTTCAGTGGTGGCACACTTCCATTCCGAACACCAACGACGTAGCAATCACGAAGGTCATCAAATTGAATAAACGCATCTGGGATTACAGGAAGGACTCGGTCTGTTGCGAGCAGTCTACCTGGACTTAAGGTGAGTTCGTGCATCTTTTCAATTGCAATCTTAACTCGCTCAATCCCAATGCCTGAAGTAGAAGCAACTTTGGGAAGACGGTTCGCAACTAAATCATCTAAATGAGCCTCAATCACGATCGAGACATCTCTCCAACATTCAGGATCATCTACTATAAACGCATTCACTTGAATAAGTAACGATTCCTGTAGTGACCGAGCCGCAATACCTGGAGGATCTAGCCATTTTTGCATCAAGGCAATGACGTGAGAGAGGTCATCCAAGGAAATCGCCTCCCCAAGTTCTGCATCAATGGCAGTAACCATCTCATCTTGAGATACAGTTAAAAAGCCATCGACATCTATGAGCCCAATGAGGACTACTCCGACTTCAGAACTTCTCTTGTCAACTTCAGCAAAACTCCACTGATGCAAAAGAACTTCAGACAAACTCTCTTGTCGAGCTCTGATATTTGACATGGCATCAAGCTTTGGATCGCGATCAAGAGACTGGACTTTACGCGGTGGCAAGTCCGAAAATTCTGCCCCACTTTGTTCTTCAAAATCTTCAAGCCGAGAAAATTCATTCTCTGCAGCTTCCTCAGAGCGCTCTTCATTTAACTCATCGGGTTCAGAATCAGCAAGTTCTAGTGCAATATTCGATTCTAACTCTTGAGCAATTTTTTCTTCTAGTGCAGGCAATGGAAGCTGCATAATTTCCATAGTCTGAATTATTCGAGGCGCAAGGTTTAATTGCTGCCCGGTTTTCAATTGTTGTCCTAGATTAAACTTCATTTGACCGTAGCTATTATGCCATGCCTCGTCTTCCAGCAATTGCATCAGCAAGAACTTGCGTGTTTGCATATTCTATTTGCGACCCACTGGGCAAGCCACGTGCAAGACGGGTTACTTTTACACCCCGCAAACCTAGTTCCTTTGCAAGATATAAGGAAGTACTGTCACCTTCAAGATTAGGATTTAGACCTAGAATTACTTCAGTAATTTGAACGCCTCTCGCATTTTTTTCAGGACAGTCCACCCTCTCGAGCAACGCTGCAACAGTCAAGTCTGAAGGTTCAACACCAGCAAGCGGATCAATTCTTCCTGATAGTACGTGATACACTCCTGCAAACATTCCTGTAGCTTCTAGTCGAATCAAATCTCGTGGCTGCTCAACAACAAGAGCTATGGAAGCATCACGCTGAGTATCTTGGCAGATAGCACATGGAGCACTATCTGCAATGTTATTGCACACATCACAACAAACTACACGTTGTTTAACATCTGCAATGGACTGACTTAGTTCAAGTGCATGCTCAGCATCATCTTTAATCAAAAAAAATGCAATCCGCTCTGCGCTGCGTTTCCCAACACCAGGCAATCTCGTCAAACCATCGAGAAGCCTTCGGACGGGCTCTGGCGTTCCTTTTGAATCACGGAGTGACATTATGCGTCATCCTTTGGTGCATTCTTCACCTGAACGATTGTTCCCTCGAACAAGCCTCTTGCGGCTTGCACCAACTCATCATCTTCAACTTCTTCAAATGCTGCTGACGGCTTTACATCTGCGACCTTTGATGGCGATGCTTCAAGGATGACTTGAATTTTTTGGCCAAGGTTTTTTGACAACACTTGTTCAATTCTCTGGCGCTGACCCAAAATATAATTTAGAGAGTCTCGACCCGATTCTGCAATCGTCATCGAAAGCCTTTGCCCTTCGAGGGAAACCAGCTCAAGGTGGTGTGTAACTCTTTTTAAGCCTGGAGTTTTAGCGATAACAGATTGAATAAACTCCCAAGTAAGAGTTGCAGTCGAAGAGGAAGAAGAAGAGCTCACGACGACTTCATCTATTTCCTTCACTGCCTGTTCTTGCGCTGCTTTTTGTTTAGACGAATTACTTTTTTTTTTAGTTTCAAGAGTAGAGGCATTCGATACAAGTACATTTCCCGCTTCCGCCAACTCACCAGCCAAACAAAGTCTTGCGATAGTTGCATCAAATAGCGCCCTACCAGACCCGCTTCTTCGAACTTGCTTACTTGTAGCATCGCAGAGAGCAATGATGTGCGTTAGCGTTGCCCCATCAAAGTTGTTCCCAATTGCAGAAACGTATTCTCTTGTCTCTTCAGAAATCTCCAGAAGTTGCGTATCGGCACCACACACTTTGGAAAGAAGTGCATTTCGAAATGTTAATGCAACTACTCCAAGTACGCGATCTAATGAAATTCCACTAGAAAGCAATGAATTTGCTGATTCAAATGCCCCTTGCATGTCTGCAGATGAAATGGCCGTACACAATTGCATAGACACTATTTGTGATGGCAGCCCAAGAAGTTCTTCCATTTCATCACTTTTAATGCTCGTACTCCCCCCAGCAAGGAGGCGATCAAGAATCGACAACGCATCTCGCATTGAACCATTTCCTAATCGTGCCACTTCAGCAACGACCTCGGCTTCTGCTTCAATCCCCTCTTCTCCTAAAATAAAAGCAAGATGGTTCGCAATTTTTACTGAAGGAATTGACCTAAAATCAAATCGTTGGCAACGGCTTTGGATTGTCGCAGGAACTTTATGTGGCTCTGTAGTACACAGAATAAACTTAACGTGAGATGGTGGTTCTTCCATTGTTTTAAGAAGCGCGTTAAATGCTGGAGTCGTAAGCATGTGCACTTCATCAATAATGTAAATTCGGTATTTACATCTCGTTGGCGCCAAGCCGGAAGCAGCAATCAAATCTCTTGCTTCTTGAACACCACGATTCGATGCGCCATCAATTTCTATGACATCCAAATCTTCTCCACGAAGAATTGCATTACTAATTTCGTCTTTTTGCTTCAACGAATCAGAACTATTTAGTTCTCTTGCAAAAATCCTCGCCATGGACGTTTTGCCAACACCGCGAGTGCCCGTAAAGAGATACGCGTGCGCCGTACGATCCGAATCAATGGCATTACGAAGCGTTCGAGCAATCGGCTCTTGACCAACGATATCTTCAAATGTAGACGATCTATAACGCCTTGCTAATACGGTGTAACTCAATATAGCCCTCCTAAGGGTTTAACAAAATCAGGAAGGGCGGCCGGGGACCCAAAGCTCGAGCGACACCACTTATGGCTGCTGCCGTCAAGCCCTGACCAGGTTCGCGGGACGTCCGACTATGAGGCCGACCGCCCTTCCTGCTTCAGAATATGTCCATGATACCAAATGTAACCTGTAATCGATGGTCTTTGGAAGGTACACTTCACATATGGACTCAGGAAATACGACACAATCAGAAAGTGCTTTCGAACTTGAGCAAGCAAGGGAGCGTGCCACAAAGCGCTTAGTCATCTTGACGATTCGACTCCTTTTTATTACTTTCATGTTTGCTGCAGCGATTTTACCCTTCATCGCAGGGCTCAATTCTACAAACCAACCAATTGACGAGGTCGTCGTTGATCATTTAGGACCTTTAATTTCAACAATCGCATTTGCTGTCATTGTGTTAGTTATTGACATCCTCACACCAAACAAGAGACTTTCTGCAGTTCTTGGAGTGTACCTCGGTCTTGTTGCAGGACTCTTTGCTGCACTTGCTGTCAGCCTTCTCATTGATTTGATTGGAGATTCTTGGGGACTCACACGAGGTGACATCGCATTCCAGTATTTGACACTGTTAAAATTAGTCTGCGGAATTACGCTGTGCTACTTTTCTATCAGTATTGTATTCACTACAAAGGACAACCTTCGCCTCGTTCTTCCATACATTGAATTCACACGAAAAGTAAGAGGCATAAGGCCGCTACTTATCGACACATCCATTTTAATCGATGGAAGAATTGAGCAACTTGCAACTTCAAGTTTTATCGACGCCCCATTGATTATCCCACAGTTTGTTATTGACGAGATGCACGCTTTGTCGGATTCTCAAGACAAAACGAAACGTGAACGAGGACGCCGAGGGTTAAGTGTCCTTGCCATTCTTCGTAATTCTACGCAAATTGAAATCACGATAGAATCCGCCGAAGCAAGAACTGAGAGTGTCGACCGAGCGCTACTTGAATTAGCGCAGTCATGTGGGTATCGAGTTTTAACAACCGATTCCAACCTTCAACAAGTTGGACAAATTGAAGGCGTCACGGTTCTAAATCTTAATGACTTGTCTGTTGCAGTTCGAATGCAAGCAGTCCCCGGTGCAGTAATGAAAATTGAAGTTGTTCGAAAGGGTGAATCGCCGAAACAAGGCGTTGGATATCTTCCAGATGGAACAATGGTTGTCATCGAAGATGGCGGCGAGAGCATCGGCGAATTTGTCATGATTGAGGTGACTAATGCACTCCAAACATCAGCCGGCAGAATGATTTTTGCGAATTTAGCGACGGGCTAAGGCTAGCAGAGAAGGCGACGGGTCTGACCCTAGCTGTTTGGGGTCAGTCCCGCACAACAAAACTTGTCTACTGCAAATCAATGCGGGTAAGCCAATGCACAAAAACGTGTACGCAAACTTCTGGGGACAGACCCGTTACACGACTCTTCGCTTATTCCCACTCAATTGTTGCAGGCGGTTTTGAACTGATGTCGTATACAACGCGATTCACTCCGCGAACTTCATTGATGATTCGATTACTTATTGACCCAAGGACCTCATATGGAATCTTCGCCCAATCCGCTGTCATAAAATCTTGTGTTTCAACTGCACGCACAGCAACAACTGATTCATACGTACGACCATCACCCATCACGCCGACAGTTTGCACTGGCAGAAGGACTGCAAAGACTTGATCTGTATTTCTATAAAGATTCGCAGCAACAATCTCTTCCAACAATATTTCATCGCAATCTTGAAGCACACGCAATTTTTCTTCTGTGATGTCTCCTAAACAACGAACTGCTAATCCAGGACCTGGGAACGGATGTCTCCAAATTATGCCATCGGGCAAACCGAGCACTTCGCCGAGTTTTCGCACTTCGTCTTTAAACAAATCTCGCAGTGGTTCAATAAGTTCAAAGCCGAGCTCTTCAGGCAAGCCTCCAACATTGTGGTGAAGCTTAATATTGGCAGCTGCTCCGCTATATCCGTGCCCTGATTCAATGACATCAGGATACAGCGTGCCCTGCGCTAAAAAATGAATAGGCTGGTTTGATTCTCCTTGAATAGTATCAGCAGTCTCTTTAAACACATCAATAAAGCGATGCCCAATTTTCTTTCGTTTCTCTTGAGGATCGGTCACTGCTTCAAGATCCTCTAGAAACTCTTTTGAAGCATCGACCACTCGTAAATCTATGTCGAAGTGATCTCTGAATGTTGTTTCGACGTAGGCCCGTTCATTTTTTCGAAGTAATCCATTATCTACAAAAACACAGATCAATTGTTTGCCGATAGCTTCATGCAATAGCGCAGCAACAACTGACGAATCAACTCCTCCACTTAAGCCACAAAGCACACGGCGATCGCCAACTTCCTCGCGAATAAGTGCGCATTGCTCTTCCTTATAATCAGACATTCGCCATGTATCCTGCATTCCACAAATTTCATACAGGAAGTTGCGGAGCAAATCGACACCATGTGGCGTATGAGTTACTTCAGGATGAAATTGTACACCGTAAAATTGTTTTTCAGAATGGCAGACAGCCGCCATCGGGCACGTCTTAGTAGTGGCAAGAACTTCAAAAGCCTCACTAAGCTTGTCTACTTGATCCCCGTGACTCATCCATACAGATGTGTCCGAAGGAATACCTTGGAGTAACCCCGCCTGCTCATGCACCTGCAACGATGCTCTGCCAAATTCACGAGCATGAGCACCTTCAATTTTGCAGCCAAGCATAAGGCATCCAACTTGCATACCGTAGCAAATACCAAGAATCGGAACTCCCAATTCGAATATTCGCTCATCGCACCGTGGCGAATTTGGTTCATTAACACTCGAAGGTCCACCAGAAAGAATAATCCCTTTCAAGTGATGTTTTGCAAGGTCTTCTATTTGTGTGTCCGGAGCCATCAAAAGACTAAAAGCGCCAGCTTCCCTGACCCTGCGAGCAATAAGCTGGGCGTATTGGCTTCCAAAATCAAGGATTAGGACAGTTTCGGTGGGTTTATGTGCAGAAGATGGCGAATTAACGTTCCTCATAAGAACATGGCAGAGTACCATGAATAGAACTCATGAGTACGCAACTTTCGACATCAGAATGCACGATTGATTTTCCTACTTCACCCACTTGGTTTCATACAATCAGAAAACTCATTACTGCAGCTGCAACTCAGTGTGGCTTTTGTGATCGAGATGCAGGGCAAATTTCTATGGCAGTTGATGAAGCATTGAGTAACATTTATAGGCATGGCTATATGGGATCTACTACAGGTCGAGTCCGTTTCATGTACAAAACTGCCGTATCACCCTGTCCTCAAATCACAATAGAGATTGAAGACGATGCCGTACAGGTGGATACTAAGCTCATTCAATCACGCAATTTGGAAGACATTAAACCGGGAGGATTAGGCGTTCACCTCATCCAATCCGTCATGAACAACGCAACGTGGTCAAAAAGAGATGAGGGCGGGATGACACTTTCTATGTCTAAAGCAGCAACAAATCAACCAAACCCTCCAGTACAATCAAAAGTGCCTCATGGATAATTCATCCCTACAAATTGATATTGAGTCTACAGATAACGCGACAATCATCGTGCCTCTCGGTGACATTGATTTAAGCAAATCCTCTGATTTAAGAAGCGCCATCCGTCCTATCATTGAAGCAAAACCTTCGACAATCATCATAGATTTAACGCATGTTCCTTACATGGACTCTTCTGGTATAGCCACTCTCATTGAGGGCTTACAACTTTCAAAGAGGTCAGAAGTAGAATTTGTCTTGTGTGCTTTACAAGATGGCGTGCGGTCAATTATTGAACTCGCTCGGCTCGATCAGATTTTTACAATCTTGGATACTCGAGAAGATCCACTTGGCAAATAACACAGAAAAGCCAACGAATTCAAATCCGTTGTTTCGGACTATCGAAGCATGGGGAAGCGTATGGGTTGGCATTTTTGAATTTTTAGGCGGCGTCTTCGGACTCCTTTTCGATGTGCTCATCTGGCTCAAACGCTCAATATTTAACAAGGATGTTCGATTTGGCCGAGCAGCAACAGTTGGCCAAATTGTACGCATTGGCGTGAGATCAATTGGCATCGTCTGCCTCGTCTGCGGCTGCATCGGGCTCATCCTTGCAATTCAAATGGACCCCCCCCTTGCAACGTTTGGACAAACAGACAAAATTGCAAACATTGTTGGCGTTGCCATCCTTCGTGAACTTGGACCGCTCATCTCAGCGATTGTACTTACTGGTTTTGCTGGCGCAGCCATTGCAGCTGAACTTGGCACGATGGTTGTTGGCGAAGAAATTGAAGCGCTTGAAGCACAAGCATTAAACCCAATTCGCTTTCTTGCACTTCCTCGCGTACTCGCAACAACACTCAGCCTCATTCTCCTCACAATCATCGGCGACATCATTGCTATTGTTGCAGCGGGCGTAGTTTCAATAGAACTTCTCGGAGTTCCCTATGAGTTGTACAAAGCAAATACACTCTCGCAGGTCACGCTCTCGGATTTTACAACCGGCTTGTTTAAGGCGGGAGTATTCGGCGTTATCCTTGCTTCAATTGCCTGCTACAACGGGTTCAAAGTGAGTGGCGGAGCAGCGGGGGTTGGAAAAGCAACAACAGACACTGTCGTGCAAACAGTGGTAACAATCGTTATCGCCGACCTTATCTTTACTGCGATGTTCTACCAACTTGGCTGGGCGTAAAAAGTCAGTTCGACTCTGGCTTGAGCATAATGACATGTGCTGTAAGCCCTTTGTCATCAGCGTTCATATTCCAACCCGTCGGGCCGAGTAAAGAGGCTATGGCATTTGTTATTTTGCTCTGAAGTTCAAAATTCTTCACAAACTCAGCTCTCATTTCTGCAGCCATTTCAGGGTCAAATTCTTCCATTTCATCAAACAATCCTTCGGACATTTCATTCGACATTGCTGTTTGCAACTCTATGCTTTTCTTCAAGTCTGCAAACCCCCATGACGAAACATCATCATTTGAGAGTGAAGAAAAATCGCTGCTAACATCAAATGACACGCTCCTTGCCTTTGGATTTGCGATAGTACGCAAAGCGTGCTGGACTGTATTTGTTGAGCCAATAAATGCGTAACCCCCACCCACCGCAAGTGACAACTCAAGTGGATACGGCATTGGCATGGGCATAGCACCTGCGAGGTCGATTGTGAACAATTGATTTCCTAAGAAATCCGATGGAGTGGCACCCATCATTGGCAGCGTCATGCTCAGTGCGTTCCCAAATGCATCTTCATCTTTACATTCAATAGCAAAGAGGTAACCAACACTCTCTGCATCGTAGGGCAATTGACCTGTTGAAAATGAATGGAACGTTGATCCAATAGGATTTAAGAAGAGATTCAAACCAGCTTCCATTTGTTGCTCCATTTGCCCTCCCATCTGCATTCCAATCATAGGGTTAGACAATATTGCTTCCTTCATCAAAGGGGCAATTTTTGTAAAATCAATTTGCCCTTGCGTATAACTCAGCGCATCAGGAGCAACAAAAGAAGGAATTGGTTGGCTCGTGGCATCTGCTCCAATCAAACCCATCAAACCAGAACGGCCATCAGTCATGAGTGCTGTGTATGTTGCTTCAACAAAGACATCCGAAGAAGGAGAGATGTGGACAGTTTCAGCAAGTCCATCAATATCACCAATAATAGTTTTTAACATTGGCAAAAACATCATTGTCATTCCGGAGGAATCCATTTGCACAATCGTATCCGCAAGGTTTGTAAGCATGACTGCAGCAAAGAGATCACCATCAGATCCACACGTATCAAGCATTGTCAAGTAATCAACATTGCTTGAGAGCATACCTTCTTCAGGCTGTTCATCAATTGCGGAAAATGCGGAAGCGATGGCATCCGGTTCTGAGCCAAATAGCAAGTAGCCATCGCTGTATACAATGTAGATTTTACTAAAAGCATTTGGATCAATATTAAGGGAAGATACAGAGGCTTTTGTAGCAAGTCCGAGCTGAATCAACCAAACATCACGCCCAGAGAGGCTTACCGTTTCTATTTCTAGTTCTGCCTCATTAGCAAATTCGTCAAACTTAGTCGAAAAAACATCACCATAGATGGATTCTTCGAGTTTAAGCATGCCAAATGCACCAATTCCAACCGATCCTACTTCATAGTCAACGACTGGGTACAGCGCAAAGCCTGCACTCCCCTTTGGTGGTGTCCATGTCTCTTTGTCGATACCGAGTTGTTCAAAAAATTCTGTGCATTGTGTTGAGCCAATCGAGCATGAACCATTACCGTACTCAGCACCGATAGTTGAAGCGAGGTCACACATAGATTCACAAATGCCCGTTTCCTTCAAACTTGAAATGACAGCGCCAACATTTGGAGTAGAAATGACTGCAATCGTAGAATCTGGAACAACATGTTGAATTTGAACGTCTGCTAATGCAAATGATGTTGCAAGTATGGGTGTGATAAAGAACATAATGTATTCCTTTTTTTAATTAACTAAAAAACTGTGGTTTAATCTTGTATATCTTATTGGGAATCTGTATTGCTGTCTTTTAATTGAGATGAAACGCCGTTTTTAGAGCGTTTTGGTGGTTTATGATAAAGGTGACCGGCGTTTGGGTTCTTTTCATCGTATGCAAATGCCTCTCGGTTACGAATAAAATCCTTTACATACCGAGTTGGGATTGCAAAATTAAGAGACTCTGCGGCGGTAATTCCCATATTGGTAATTCCAACAACTTCCCCTTGGCTGTTAAAGAGAGGACCACCTGAATTTCCAGGATTTATCGCCGCATCGGTTTGGATGTATGTTAATCCATCAAAACTTCTCTGCTTAGTTGAAATGACACCTTGACTCATCGATCGTTCGAGCCCAAGGGGGTTGCCAATTGCAAAAACCATTTGTCCGACTTCAATAGTTTCTGCTTGTTCAAGCATGGAGAAATCAAATGGCTCATCATCGGGATGAGATAGTTGCAGCAACGCTAAATCAAGATGATTATTGACTGCAATAATGACCACGTCTTCAATTGTCGTTCGCTTCAGCGTGCCATCTTCTTGTGGTATCCAAACTGTTGCGCGAAGATCCGTTTCACCTTGAATCACATGTGCATTTGTAATTGCATACCCTTCTTCATTTAGAAGTACGCCTGAACCTAAACCGCCCGGGGTTGAAACTTTAATAACAGATGCACCAACTCGCTTGGCTTGCTCTTTAGGACTTAACTCAGGAAGTTGACTCGTTGTACGAAAGAGGCTTGATGCATTCACCTCAGAAGTGTCGTTCAATTTTTCAACAACATCTACAAGGAGCACTTCCGTCATCTCAACTTCTATTACTTCTGGGCCAATATCAACCCACAATTTATTGTCCGTTCGCTTAATGATGTCACCGTGAATTTCACCTCCACTTTGTAAACGAACAACATCCGCTGACGAATTGGACGTCACACAAACAAGTACAATAAAAGCGAGAACGAAAATAGTAGTATTTTTTATCATGTAAAAACTCCTAATACACTATACCTACGCTTGAGCGTGATAGCATATGAATAGAAAAAAACTAGGAACAAATTATGAATACTAAATCCTGCTACTTTTATACTTTAATCGCACTTTGTACTCTTACTTGTGCCGCGAATGCTTCGGACACTCCTCCACTTGGTGACTACTTCGGTTTTAGCGATTTAGAAATTATTAAGATTGGCGACCATGCAGGCCCAATGTACACCGGCGATGTAAACAACGATGGATTAATGGACATCCTTGTAATCAATAATCACAAGAGTCGAATCGATGTGCTACTTCAAAAAGTAGATGCATCACCTGAAGACATTGTTCCAGTCACACGCGCAAATGAAATACCTGAACACTGGCGCTACTCAAAAGAACGAATCATGGTGTCGCACAAAGTGTCAGCACTTGCTTTACATGATTTTAATGAAGACGGAAGAACGGATGTAATCTATGCAAGTAATCCAAACTACATAGTTTTTTTAGAACAAGAGGCCGACGGCACGTTCAGCAAGACTCGATCGCACAGACTAAAAAACTTGGCTTCAAACAGAAGCGCTTTTCATATTGCCAACTGCATCGGCGACGACGCACCCGAACTTCTCACAATTTTCGAAGGTAACATCCAGGCACTTCCTCTTGATAATGACTCAATAGGAAAACCATTTATTTTCGCAACTGAAGATCGTGTAGTTGCTTTTGAACTTGATGATTATGATGGGAACGGGCTACCCGACATCTCTGGCCTTGTTCCAGATAGCAGCGAGCCTGTACGCCTTTGGCTTTCTAGTTTGCAAGATGAAAAAAGAGTAATGGGGCCACAACTTCGATTTGAGATGCCTCCCCTGCGAGAATTTTCCTCAGTCACTCTTCCTAATCGGAAGGATGCGCTTATGGCAATTATTGAGCGTGCATCTAGAAAAATAGTTCTGTATGAAGTTTCTAGGGAGAAGATAAAGACAAATGGAGATCGAGAAGCAGCCATTGAAGTCTACCCCTTTCTCGGAAAAGGAAAAAGGAGACAAATCTTCGTCGATGTTAATAACGACGGGCTCATGGATCTTGTTGCAACCAACCCATCCGACAACACCATTGTTGTGTATGAACAAAATAAGAATGAAGGACTTTCAGCCGGCATTTCATCGCCAACACTTTCAGATGTTCAATCAATTGCCGCTGGCGATCTTGACAAGAATGGTGTACAGGAACTTTATGTTCTAAGCGAAGACGAAGGCGTTGTTGGCCGCTCTCAATTAAGTGAACTTCAACTCCAATTTCCAGAACCAATTCCATTTTCATCAGGCAACACGCCAATTTCACTTTCAACAGTTCAGATTAATAATGAAACAAAAGTCGCCGTCATTTCAAAGGAAAAGCGTTCTTATGTGATAGACCTTATAGACGCAAACGGAAAAAGCGAAACAATTGACCTTGGCTCTTTAAGTAGAGGCCCAGACCAAATAATAGGCTTTGATGCAGACCAAGATGGTAACACAGACCTTCTTATTCTCACCCGAGATAAACCGATGAAGCTAGTTCACGCAACGGATGATGGCTTTATTGTTCTAGATGATGATGAGATGGGACAATTTGGGCTAGTTCGCGAAGCCTCAGAGATAAACATTTCCATTTTTGATGTAGACAATGATGACAAACCCGAACTTCTAATCGCAGATGACAATTATGTTCGAGCTGTACGATATGAACCAAGCCCAAAAGATGGCGTGAGCCCCGGGTGGCAAGTTGTCACTCAAGTTAATTTAGAAGATGGCTCATCTGATCTTATTTCGATTGCAATGAGCGGTGACAAATTTTTTGTTGCAGACAGAGAGAATGAACGAATTGTCAGCATCGAGCGAAATGACAAGTACGAATGGGTTGAAACCGACAGCCTTTTTGTACACGGATACAAATTCGGCCCCATCTATTCTGAAGATTTCACGGGCGATGGGGAACGAGACATCATTGCAATCAGCGACTCGGGGTTTGCAATAATTCAAATTTCAGGAGATCGCATCACGCTCAAGGAATTGCAATCATGGCGAAGCGACAACGAGCGGAGAGTTCAACACGAACTAGCTGTAGGAGATGTAAACGCAGATGGGTATAGCGATATGGTTTCGCTTGATGCTGGAGAGCAGATGCTCGAAATTTTCACATTCAGCCAAGACGAAAAAATGTTGTACGCAACTGGATTCAAAATCTACGAATCAAGAATTTTTTCAGGCGGAGAACCCCGAGAGTGGCAGCCAAGCCAAATTATCATTGGAGATTTCACTAACGACCATTTGAACGATGCCTTGCTTCTTTCCCACGATCGACTCATCTTGTACAAGCAGTAGTGAAGGGTCGTGCAGAGGGCCTGGCACCACTGTTTTGCGTTCAAAACAGCTGGCAGAGGTTTTTCGCATCCTAGGGTCGTGTAAAGAGTCTGTCCCCAGAAGTTAGCGTAGAAGTTTTTGTGCACTGGCTTACCCAACTTGATTTCTAGATCTCAAGTTGGGTAGTGCGGGACTGACCCCCAATCTGCAAGGGTCAGACCCGTCGCGAATCTTCTTGAGAATAACTACTACGTTCCTCAGTTTGGGTCAGACCCGTCGCAGACTCCTCGTCAGGCCCGTTGCGACAACGAAATATAACTCTGTTCGTGTGGACCTATGTAATCACAACGAGGACGAATCAATCTATTTTCTTGCAAATACTCAAGACAGTGCGCAGTCCATCCCGAAACACGACTCATTGCGAAGAGTGGTGTAAACAAGTCAAGATCGATCCCTAAGGAAAAATACGTTGTTGCTGAATAGAAGTCAACGTTCGGATAAATACCCTTCGCGCCGACTTCCCTATCCATAACTGCTTCAATTTCTTTGCTTACCGTAAACAAATCCAAGTTGCCGGTATCCTGAGCAATACCCTCTGCAAATGTTTTGAGATACGTTGCTCGTGGATCGTAGGATTTATACACTCTATGCCCAAAGCCCATGATCCGTCCCTTTGCAGCAAGCTTTGCCATGACATAAGACTCAACATTGCTTACATCTCCAATCTCCTGAAGCATATGCATCACACCCTGATTCGCACCGCCATGCAAGGGACCTTTAAGAGTTCCAATTGCTGTAGTGACTGCTGAATACATATCGCTTAACGTGGAAATTGTTACAAGAGATGCAAATGTCGAGGCATTAAATCCGTGATCAGCATGGAGGATTAAACAAATATCCATTGCTCTCGCCATTCGTTCAGTTGGCTTTTCACCAGTGAGCATGTACAAAAAGTTTTCAGCAATAGAACACGTTTCATCTGGTCGAACGAGATCAAGACCCTTTCGATGCCGATCAAACCCCGCTATAAACGCAGGCATCTTTGCGAGCATTGCCATAGATTTTCGTGCGTTTGCTTCTTCACTTGGATCATCCGCAGCAGGATCGTGCAATGAAAGAGCCGACGTTAAGGTCCGAAGCGCATGCATCGGACTCGCATCTCGTGGAAGCGAGACGATGTTGTCCCACATTCCCTCAGAGAGATCATAATTACTTCGAATCTGTGCGGTAAAATCAGCCAACTCTGCGTGACTTGGCATTCTTTGATTCCAAAGTAGAAATGCAGTTTCCTCAAACGTACTCTGCCGAGCTAAATCGTCAATATCGAAGCCAACATATTCAAGTATGCCTTTCTCGCCATCAATAAATGACAAAGAAGAACGAGCCACGATTGTGTTTACCAGACCGATATCCGTATGCATTTCTTGCATAGTAGCGCTCATATTGAGCCTCCTGATTCTTAAGGATCAAAGTTGGAGGACAAGAAGACGTTCCAATCCCACATGTAAAACTTCATTTTAGCAAATTACGGATGAATTCCAAGCCTACAATGCCAAAATGCTCATACCAATTGGCACAACGATGGAACATAAACGGCAGCCCATTGTCACATATTGGATTATTGGGCTAAATGTGCTTGTTTTCGCACTACAATGGACAATTCAACGCTCAGGGGGTCTCCAAGCAGAAAGCGATTTCATCCGATCTTTAGCCGGATTTGAGCTTGAAGGACAACTCTCAAGAACAAACTTTCATTATTTCTCACTCATCACGTATCAATTTCTACACGGCGGCTGGATGCACATCATCGTGAATATGATTTTTCTTCTCCCTTTTGGCAAGGCCGTAGAAGATCGCATGGGACACATTGGCTTCGGCGCGTTCTATCTTGGTTGCGGCGCAATTGGAGGCCTCGTACATCTTCTTTCGATCGGACCAGTCATCGGAGCGAGCGGCTCAGTCTGCGCAGTCGTTGCGGCTTTTCTAGTTCTAGCACCAAAAACAAAAATACATGTACTCCTGATTTTCTTCATCATCGGCGTGTACACAATTCCAAGCTTGCTTCTCGTTGGATTCTTTGTCGCGCTTGACCTCTTTGGCATTCTTGCTGATATCCTCAATAAAAGTAGAAGTACGACAGCCTGGGATGTGCATCTTGCTGGATACATTTCTGGATTTGCAATAACATTTGCAGCGTTAAAGTTCGGCTTTATTCGATCAAGTGAATTTGACCTAACGCTCATGATTCGGCAATTTTTGAGACGGCGTTCACTCCAAAAAACAATTGATGCAACTCCTGTTTTTAAAAACTCAAAAGAAGACACTGAAGATCCAGAGTTCATACTGCGAACAACCATTGCAGAACAAGCAAACACAGGAAGTACCGACGAAGCGGCTACAAATTTTTTCGAAGCTCTTAAAACAAACCCCTCTCTAAAAATTGACCCCCACACGTTGCACACCCTTGGCTCCTCGTTATTGGAAAATGGCAATGTTAAAGAGGGCGTCGCAGTCTTTGAACGATACCTTCAACAGTATAAAGAAGCAAAAGATAGAGGAGAGGTAGCACTGCTTCTTGCTGCAAAATACGCAAGAGTACTTAACGATAGAAAACGTGCACTAGATTTACTCAAAAAGTATGCGCCAGATTTTTCTGAGCAACACAAACAACTTGCCACTTCTATACAACAAGAACTAACAGCATGAATACCGACTTCTTACATTCAAATGCAACAAGCGTCAAAATCTGTGGATTAACTGACGAAGACACAATTGACTTCGCCGTCGGCGCTGGCGCGAGTGCTATTGGTTTTGTTTTTGTTGAAGGATCACCAAGATACATCGAGCGTCATGAAGCTGACCAACTCATGCTTCAACTCCCTGAGGATGTCATCGGCGTTGCCGTTCTGCAAAATGCCCAATCGCTTGATTCATTCTCTACTTGGAACGGCTGGCTTCAACTCTGTGGAGATGAAGATGAACAGATTGTTGAACAAGCTCCCTGCCAAGTCATCAAAGCAGTTCAATGGGACAGAGAAGCTATCCTCCGCTGGGACGGCTGCGATAACCTTGCCGCAATACTTGTTGATGGCTCATCCGGCGGGCTAGGAATTTCTTTTGACGTAACCGAGTTAGCGACAATGATCCCGACACTTCGGACCCCAATCATCATCGCTGGAGGACTCACTCCTGAAACTGTCCAAGAAGTAATTTCCAAAGCAAAACCAGCAGCCGTTGATGTGAGCAGCGGAGTGGAAAGCTCGCCTGGTGTTAAGGACCCAGAAAAAATCTGCGAATTTATTCGGCGAGTGCAAGATATAAACTAGCACAAGGCTTCTTTTCGCTTTTCAAGCAAAGTTATTTCGCTAATAGAAAGTGAAGAGTCAATCGCCTTGGTCATGTCCCACAGTGTTAACGCAGCAACACTCGTTGCAGTCAACGCTTCCATCTCTATCCCAGTCCTTCCTGTAACAACGACTTTTGAAGTTATTTTCAAGCGGTCAGTTCCGACACGTTCGAACTGAACTTCTGCATGTTCAATTGGCAGCGGGTGGCACAATGGAATTAACGTGCCAGAGACCTTTGCAGCTTGAATTCCCGCAATCCTTGCGACTGCTAGCCCCTCGCCTTTTGGCAAATCTCCGCCAATCAATGCATCGATCGTGCTCTCTTTAGCAATAAAAAATCCTTGAGCAATCGCCGTGCGAAGCATGGGCTCCTTCCCTGAGACATCGACCATGGAAGCTTTTCCATGTTCATCAAGATGTGTAAGACGTTCGTGCATGTTTTATTCCTTTTCGTACACTACTCTTCCTGCAACAATCGTCATTGTCACAGATGGGATTGATTCTTTCCAGTCACATTTGAGTGGATCTTGATCTAATACAGCGATGTCAGCAAAGGCACCAATACGCAGATGCCCCGACTGTTCTGTTTGAAGCGATTTCGCTGCAGACAATGTACTTGCAACCAACGCTTCTTTCGGTGTTAGGCCCTGTAGAATTGCGATTTTCATTGCAAGAAGAGGATCTGGAGGGGCAATGGGCCAATCTGAACCAAAAGAAAGCACGCCACCTGCATCGAGCATGCTTCTCCAATTATGAAGTCCCGACATGCGTTCACACCCTAAGGCCTTGAGCCCAATTTGATAATCTGCAGGCTGATGAGCGGGCTGAACGCCAAAGAACTTCCCTGTAAGGGCTGGGAGATCCCTCTCTGCGATACACTGAGCATGTTCGATCCTAGGAGCTAGTAAGGGATCAACATCTTCCAAAACATCGAGTGCTGCGCCAACTGCTTCATCTCCAATTGCATGTAACACAGGAGCATACCCTGCAGAAGAAACGGCATGCACCCACTCTTCGAGCAATCCCTTTGCGGCATGCCCGGTCCATACTCCAGAACCTTTTGAATCACTCCAGGGTGCATACATCTTTGCAGTACGTGAACCAAGAGTCCCATCAAGAAACGTTTTAAAACCAATGATTTGTAGATACGAATCTTGCACAAGCGAATTACACGCTTCAATCAATTGAGGAGTCGGTTCATCGTGACACATCACCCGCATTCGAATTGCCTTGCTCTGCTGAAGAGAAACCAAAACTTGGTCAATTTCTTTTTTCTCTTCCATTGTTCCTACAAGTGTTATTCCTTTTTCATAAAGTTCCTCGACTGCAAGCAACGTTCGGTCAATTTTTACCTTTGTGTCAAGCTCAGGCAAGTTAGGCATAACTCCATGAAACAGTGCATCTTCACAGATTATCCCTTCATCAACACGATCCCCGCCCTGCATTTTTTTAATGAGCGATGTGTCTAGTTGCGAAAGAAAACCTTCATTCACAACTGCACAGTGAAAGTCCACTCTGTAGCAGATAGCAGGCACTAGCACTTCATTAGAAAACCACGAACGGTCGGGCAATCCGCCAAGAGCCTGATCGGACCAACCATAACCCACAAGCCAACTCTCATTATCTCTATCCCGTGCCGCTTCTTCAAATAAAGATTGAAAAGCACTCTTGGAAGTACACGATGAACACGAAATATCTCCCCTTCCAGTTGCACCGAGCACGAGATGCAAATGTGAATCAACGAGTCCAGGCACAACACAATTACCTTGCAAATCAATAGTTTTAGCGCCTAATGGAGCCTCTACACCTAGCTCGGTAACAAAACCGTCCTCAATTGTCAGAGAACTGCAATAATCGCCCACAATGGGGTCCACAATGATATTTCCGTTCAAAAGGTGGAGCGTTCGACTCATGTTGCCCCCTTTTGTGGACCGAATAAAAAAAGAGCGTATCCTCTACAGAGAAATACTTTCCACATGCTGAAATTTGTCCTTTTAATCATTCTTTCGTTCTCGCTTATTGGCTGCGACCCGTCGTCGCCAAAGACACCGAAACAACCAACTCCTGTTACAAACTCTGAGGAGAATGTACCACCAAAACCAAGTGGGACGTCGCTCCTCACCGAAGAAGAAATAGAAAATATTGCAGATCGAATTGACAAGTTCACAAATACTCCTCCAGAAGATGATAGTAAAATTACATTTGGTGACTACTATTCAAATAGACCTTCGGCTTGGTTTTGGGTTCCGCCAAAATCTCAACTTGTAACCTGTAACTATATTGTCCCAAGTATCGATGAAAGCGAACATGCCGTTTTTTCAGTCACGCAATTCCCAGATGATCAAGGTGGCATCTTTGTTGAGAATGTCGCTCGCTGGAAGCGACTCTTTAGAAGCAATGATGGCTCCCCAGTTAAACCAAACATAGAAGTAATCACTGCAAACAACCACGATGCTGTCATCGCCGAATTCGATGGCGAATATATGGGAGCGGGTGCCGCGTGGCATTTAAAGGACCACTCTCTTCTCATCGCTGAAGTGCGTGAAGAGGGCATCAGCATTTACTTCAAACTATTAGGCCCAACCAATACCGTCAAAGCGCATCGCCCTCACTTCCTTACATTGCTGAGGGACATAACAGCAAGCTCAGACAACGCTCGCTAGCTGGGCTTTGCAACACCACTGACCAACACGTTTGCGAACGATTATTTTTCCGTTAAAAAATTAGAAAGCAGCTGCGGGCCATCTTCGGTCAAAAAACTTTCGGGATGAAACTGCACACCTTGCAGGGACGCACCATCACCCTTCCAGCGAATACCCATGCAAACACCAGCTTCAGTCCACGCATTCATCGTAAAGTCAGAGGAGATAGTGTCTGGTTCAACAACGAGAGAATGGTATCGAGTCGCTGCAAATGGGTTCGGAAGCCCTTGAAAAATTCCAGAATTATCATGAAAGACTTCAGAAGTTTTTCCGTGCACCGGGGCTGAATACTGCACAATCTCCATTCCATGTAATGCTCCGATCGCTTGATGACCTAAACAAACACCTAAGATTGGAATGCTCCCTTTAAAATGTTTAATTAGATCTTGGCTCACACCACTCTGTTCAGGACGACAGGGCCCGGGAGAAACTAAGAGTTTTGCGGGTTGCAATGCAATTGCCTCTTGAACAGATATCTGGTCGTTACGGACCACACGCATCTCTCTGGAGATTCCATCACGAAGATCCAGTTCGCCTATTCGCTGAACAAGATTAAAGGTAAAGGAATCGTAGTTGTCAATGATGAGCAACATACTGCTGAGTATACACCCAGTAAATATGAAGCGTGTCGTTACGCAGCCCGAGTCCCCGCAACACCATCTTGGGTTACTAGAAACAAGTTGCTTGAAATTGGATACGGCAATCGCCTGTAATCTAGATTGATACGATTTTGTAGCTTTTCTACAAATGTGTCTGGACCACATGAAATCGCCATGAACATATCTCTCGCAGGAGCTGCAACATAAAAATTTCCTTTAAACTCAGGCGCTAGTTTTCTCCACAATGAATCTAAGAGAAGGCGAGCAGCATCGTAACCATCTTGCACATTAAAGATTGCTGCTCGGCCGCCCTCTTTCCCCTCGATAATCTGCAACTTCAAATCTGGCTGGTATTTTGCGAGATTACGCCGTGCAATTCGATCAAGTTCATCTGTATCGATACCCCAACGAATCATTTGTTCGAGAGTAATGCTCACAGTCATCTTTGGCATATCTATGACGTAAAGAATAACGGTATCGTTCACAAAAGGTTGGTACGCAACTTGCTCGACATCCAATTGTTCAAAAATAGAAGAGGGCTGAATCCGTGGCATTATCCGATCAATAGCCACTGATAAGGGCATTGGAAGTTGCGAAAAATCGTCACCTTCGAGCAATTGCTCGAGAAAATCTTCTACGATTTCTACTCCTCGAACCGAATCGGCAAGCACCATTCTGTATAGATTATTCAAGCCTAGATGCCTGCCATCAAGATAGAGGTCCATAGGGCCTGCTAATCGAACTTCACAACTTGGGAAGTGCCTGCGAAGGATATGTACGACTTGTTCACAAAAAGCTTCTGGTTCTCTTGGCATGTGTGTCATTCTTAGATTCCTTAGTTATCACCCCTGACTGTTCTTCGGCGTGATTATTGTCTCGCTAAAGACAATCACCCAAAGTAAATGTTTTGCTCACTTTTTTTCTAAAACTATCGGACCTTTTGTTTCTCGTGGTACCCTGTACAACATGAAAAGGACCGCACAAATAACAGGAACTACTATTGGCACGCAATCTCCCCTTCTTCTAATTGCGGGTCCATGTGTACTTGAAACTAGGGATCAAGCCCTCCTCATCGCTGAAACTCTCGCTGGGTATTGCCGTGATGCAGGGATGACCTTTGTTTTCAAAGGAAGTTTTGATAAAGCAAACCGAACCAGCGTTCATTCAAAACGAGGACCGGGCATGCAAGAAGGGCTACAAATTTTAGCAACAGTGAAAGAACAACTTGACATCCCTGTTACAACTGACATTCATGAAGCCTCGCAGGCACAACCCGCAAGTGAAATTGTTGACATTTTGCAAATTCCTGCATTCCTCTGCAGGCAGACCGATTTACTTGTCGCTGCAGCAAAAACAAACTCCGTTGTCAACGTCAAGAAAGGACAATTCCTTTCTCCGGTTGAAATGGAACATGTCGTTACAAAGTTACAAGAGGCATCTTGTAACAATATTATCTTGACGGAACGTGGTACATTTTTTGGATACAACAGACTCGTTAATGACTTCATAGGTCTTGGCGACATGATGAACATTGGACCACCGGTCTGCTTTGATGTCACACACTCAACCCAACTTCCTGGAGCGGGCAAAAACACAACTGCTGGCAGACCAGATCGCGCATTCCTGCTTGCAAGAGCAGCGACTGCAGCAGGTGTTGACGCTTTATTCCTTGAATGCCACCCAGACCCTTCAAAAGCTGCATCTGATGCGAGCACCATGCAACCACTTTCAAAAATGCAAGAAATCATTTCTGTTTGTGGCGCGATTCGTGATGTCATGCAACATGAAACGTCGACAAAGGGAATGTAATGACAACCTGCGACCATTGTGGCCAACAAGCAATATACCATGACGTCCGAATTGTTAATGGCGTACACAACACAACACATTTATGTGCAGAGCACGCTATGGAAGCAGGAGTAAGCCTTGGGCCTATCGACTTGTCTGTCATGCTTCATTCTGCTAAAGGCGTTCTCACTGGCGGTTCTCAAAAAACATGCCCTGACTGCGGGATGACCATTTCGCAATATAAGGAGAGTCGCCTTCTTGGCTGCCCAACGTGTTACGACTCTTTCCGTGACGAACTTAGCTCAATCATTTCAAAAGTACAAGACAATAACAGCCAGCATATCGGGCGAGCTCCTGCACAAGCAACTGTCGATTTGAACCGACATCTTCAAGTCAGAAGGCTTTTAAAAAAATTAGAGTCCGCAGTAAACAAGGAAGAATATGAACAAGCTGCTGTACTTCGTGACCAACTTCGAGAATTACACGAATCGGGGGAACAACATGAAAATTGATCCAGATTACAACTGCCCTTTTAACAGTGACCACACCCCATTTGGCGATGTTGTCCTGAGTAGCCGAGGTCGACTCGCTCGAAATCTAGAAGGCTTCCCGTTTGTAAACCGTTCAACAACCTCAGACTGTATAGAGGTATCCTCACTCGTCAGTCGTATCTGCGAAAAAGAGAACAAGGGACAACTTGAGTGGTTAGACATGGACAATCTTGATTCTGTAACAACAGAAATGTTTGTTGAACGACACCTTATTTCATCTGACCTTGCAACTGCAAGTCATCCACGAGCCATTGCCGTTGGACCAGAACTCTCTAGAAGCGTAATGGTTAACGAAGAAGATCACATTCGCATCCAAAGTATTCGACCTGGCTTGCAACTTAATGAGGTTCGAGAAGATGTACACCAACTAGATCTTCTCATCGAAGAAATTATCGCGTATGCATTTGACGAACAACTTGGGTTCTTGACAGCATGTCCAACAAATATTGGCACTGGCGCAAGATTTAGCGTTATGCTTCATCTCCCAGGCCTAAGACTTGTCAAAGATTTGCAGCGAGTGCACCACGCTTGTGAGGGAATGTCTCTTGCGATCCGAGGGTATCGTGGCGAGGGATCTGGAACGATGGCTGACCTTTTTCAAGTGAGTAACCAAGTAACACTTGGAAACACTGAAGAGCAACTCTGCAACATCCTAGCTGAAGATTTTTTGCCGCCCGTCATTGAGTGGGAACGAAAAGCCCGCATGACAATTGCAACTAAACAATCCCAGAAACTTGATGACCAAACGTTCCGATCACTTGGGTTGCTCCAAAATGCTCGAATACTTACTTCAGAAGAAGCGATGAACAACCTAGGAAATATAAGACTCGGAATCTGCCTTGACCGAATTGACACTATTGACATAAGTACGATCAATCAGTTACTTATTGAAATCCACCCAGGTCATTTACGCTGGAAGTATGGAGAAGAGGTCGGCAGCGATGATATTAATCGACGTCGCGCAGAACTCATCCGTGAAAAACTACAGACGTGAGTCAACTGCGTACAAGACTTGCCCCATCGCCAACAGGCGCTCTTCATCTAGGCAACATGTGCACATTTGTGCTGAACTGGCTTATTGCAAGACAACGAAATTGGGAAATTGTTTTTCGAATGGAAGATATTGACGGGCCTCGAAAAAAAGATTCTGCTATTTCAGAATCAATCGACATCCTAAAATGGATTGGTATCGATTGGGATGGCGAAATACTCATGCAAACAGATCGCATTCTGGCCCATCAACAAATGCTTAAAACACTTGCAAATAAAGATCACGTATACCACTGCACCTTGAGCAGAACGGAGTTAGAACATGTGCTGTCTGCACCACATGAACACCAACCAGTCGAAAACCCTTTGTATCGACCACGTCAAATCCACCGCCACAATTCCGCACAACCTACAGGGCCCACTAACTGGAGATTTGTATCTACAGGCCCTACGAGAGTCATACGTGATTATTTGCTCGGCGAGCAGCGCTGTGAAACTAGTCATGATTTTGTTGTTTGGACAAAAGAAAACTTGCCGACGTATCAACTCGCTGTTGTTGCCGATGATCATTTTCAGCAAGTCACACATGTGGTAAGAGGAAATGACCTTTTACAATCTGCCGCGTGGCAAGAACAACTCTACAGCGCAATGGGGTGGGAGAGTCCAACGTGGATGCACCTACCGCTCATTCTTGGCGAAGATGGGAAGCGACTAGCAAAACGACATGGTGACTCTAAAATTTCCACGTTCCGCAAGCAAGGCGTTTCGCCCCAACGTATCATAGGTCTCATTGCTACATGGATTTCACCTGAGCATGACCGAATACCAATGACACTTAAGGAACTTTTACAAACATTTAACCTCGACAAATTAGATCCCGCAAATGTTGTGTTTACAAAAGAAGAACAAGCATGGCTCCTCGAATAATCCTTTTTATTTTTTTAGTACTGTTTGCACAAGGTTGCACAACTACAACGCCCGTCACAACCGCTGTAGTTCACATAGGAGGCGAGACGTTTACTCTCGACCTTGCTCTCGATGATACGACAAGAGCAAAAGGGCTAATGGAACAGACGTCACTCCCAAAAGATGGCGGCTTACTTTTCGTCTTTCCTGATTCCATCAAGCGATCCTTTTGGATGAAAAATTGCTTAATGGATATCGACCTCATCTTTCTTGATTCAAGAGGAACCATCACTGCCCTCCACAAAATGATCGCTGAGCTTCCACAAGAAAAGAATGAAACCGATTGGAATTACGAAAGTCGCTTGGGAAAGTATTGGTCGGGAGGTCCATCACGATTTGCTATTGAACTAGCACCAGGTTCAATCCAGAGGCTTAAATTACGTGTCAATGACCGAATCTCTCTTGATTTGCCTCTTTTAAAATCAATGGCCCGATAAGCCTTACCCTCATCTGAGAAGAGACTTGATGATTGGCCACCTACAATCCTATCTAGATGCATCAATAAGGGCATTTTTACCGCTACTTTGTAACCAGTGATGCAGGTCAACTGCTCCCAAGTATTCAGCGTTTTTCGAACAATCACCCTTCATCAAGTTAGCAACGATTCCGATGAAAGAAGAATCTGATGATGTGGTTTATCACAGCACAGATACTTGTTTATGACATATAGACCCACAATTTTTATCCACGACTCCGATTCCAAACGCGGCGTAAACGACACTCTTTCTGATGCCGTCATGTGTTCATGGCCAAATGGCATGCCACCTACATTCGATTCCAAACGCAAGAACGCAGATGCTGCGATTCTTCTTGCAGATGGACACTCTCAACTTCTAGCGCTTTTGCCAACACTTCTTGAACTTCAATCTTCTCAAACTCCAACCGTCCTCTGCTGTGATGATTACGGTGATCTATTTGACTTGATTACAGAAATTGGCACCTTTACATTGGCGCATGATGCAAGCCCCTCTTTGATTTCTGGAGTGTTGTTTGGAATTGTCCATAGAAACGGACAAGTCGCAAAGTTACGAAGCAAAGTTGGTCTTGTGCAATCGATGCACTCGAAACTGCAAGGTGATTTGAATCTACTCCAAGACGATTTAAAAACTGCCGCAACCGTTCAACAAGAATTCATGTCGACAGATTTACACGACGTGCACGGAATTTCTTTCTCCTCGCTTTGGCGTCCTGCAAGCATTGTCAGTGGCGACATGTATGACATCACGCAACTTGATGATGACCATGTTGCAATATTTATAGCAGATGCAATCGGACATGGCATTGCAGCAGCAATGCTTGCCATGATGGTTACACGCACTCTTTCAGCGAATAGATTTAACCCAAACACAGGACGGTTCACACAGCCCAGCGACCTTTTACAAACACTTAATAGCGCCTTGTTTGAACGCAGTGGAGAAAATACGCGATTCGCAACAGCAGCGTACGGCATCCTTAATTGCAAAACTCGCACCTTTACATATGCAGGCGCGGGTCATCCACCTACCCTGCTTCATCGTACCTCTCAAGAGCCGACACTCTTGCACTCTGAGGGACCTCTTCTTGGCGTGTTTGAGAACGACGAATTCCCACAACAGACCTTTACTATTTCAACTGGCGACACTGTTCTCATGTACTCTGATGGTTTTGAGAATGCGCTTACAAGCAAGAACATAAGCTCAAATAATCTCCCAGCACACCTTCAATCACTCGATGAGTTCTGCAATCAAAGCCATACAAACATACTTAAGAATATCACTTCACATCTTGACCAAACTAAGCCCACATTTGCAGAAGATGACTTAACAATGATTTGTATGCAAGCTACTTCAGCAGAATCATCAATTCGCCTAGCTGCTTAAACGGACTGCATTCGACGAACAGTCTGCACCACTGTCCGAGCTAATATATCTGTCTCAATAGCGACACTATCACCCTGAGAGAGCTTTCCAAGTGTTGTCTCTTGCTTTGTCGTTGGAATGAGGGCCACTTCGAACCAACCCGTTCCAACTTTGGCGATTGTTAAAGAAACACCATCGATAGTAATCGACCCTTTTGGAACCACAGTATCGCAATCAATTACAGCCATACTCAGGCGAAGACAACTTGCGCCTTCCTCTTCTGACTCACATGCGAGTACACGCTCTACGCCGTCAACATGACCTTGAACAAAATGCCCACCCATTCGAGAGTCTGATCGCAGCGACTGCTCAAGATTGACTTTGTCGCCTATTTGAAGGCTTCCCAGCAAAGTGCACTTAAGAGTCTCTTGGACTACATCAAACGCAAGAAGCATCGTATTATCTTCTTCTTCAGCAGATATAACCGTCAAACAACAGCCTGAAACACATATTGAGGCGCCTATTTCTGGAAGTTGGGACCACCTGTGGCACGAAAGTGTCAAACGTAGCCCAACATCGCTTTTCTGCTGTGAAACTACACTGCCGATACTCTGAACTAAACCCGTAAACATCGCAATCACCTTATTCCTCTACTACAGACTTCTCAACTTCTTCTTCAAGATTCTCTCATCATTGAGCGTAACTTAGTAAACTTTACATTCTTAGGAGTCAATATATGCCCAATATCTCGTTTATTCGCATTTTTACCATTATCTTCTTTCTTTCAGGTTGTTTTTTGCCTGCAGCAACTCTTGCTGAGACGACTAGCATGACGCCAGTTGCAGGCATCTCCCTTGAAGAACTTCAAAAAACTGGGTATCGCATCGACTGGATGAATCAATCCAACTCAAAGGGATTGCACCTGCCGACAATTATTGGCGACTCCCTCTACGTTGTTGACTCGGATGACTATCTCATCAGATATGACCGACGCACTGGGCAGTGGCTTTGGTCAACTCCTGTTGGCAACAAAGTATTCAAACTACACGGCATTACCGAATTTTCTTCCCAAAACCGTGTTCTTGTTCTTTCAGATGGAGCAGTGTACGTTGTTGAAAAAGCAACTGGCAACTACCCTTCTTCGAGTGGAAATACAAACGCCGCTTTTTCTGGTGATAAACGTATGCTCCCCCTGAAGTGGACAGCAAATACGCCCTCTGTAATCACTGATGGAACCTTCCTTATCTATGGCTCAAACGGTGGCGACCTTGTTTGGTTCAACCCCGCAATCGGGTTTGATGTTCAAAGATACAACATAGGTTCTTCAGTCGGTTCTCCCCCAGCCCTTGTGCATGGAATCCGAAACAATACCAATGAAAACAAAAGATCGGCTGTCATTGCCTCATCAAAAGAGGGGAACGTTTCTGCGGTAGATGTAAAATCAGCAAGCGGATTATGGAATCTTCAACTAACGAGCCCAGTCACTGCAAAAGTTGCATACGGAACCAACACCAGTACCTTATATGATGAAGATTTTGAACGAACATCTATCTTTATTGCAGGCACAGATCAATACATTCGTGCAGTAGATTTACATACGGGCAAACGTCGGTGGAATATTCTCACATCAGCTCCACTCACAGATTCTCCTTTCTTCCTCAACGACCAAATCTATCAACGTATTCCACAAAAGGGTCTCGCCTCCTATGTTGCGTTCCCAGGGTCCCTCTCTGGTGAACAGAGTTGGCTTGCAAGTGATGTTCGTGGAACTCCAATCACAACAACAAAGGATGGAAAACTGGTTTGCTGGGATCAAAACAAGAGGCTCTTACAAATCGTCGATCCTCGTAAAGGGGGCATTGTTTCATCACTCTCGATTCCGACTGCAAAAATAGTTCTCGCAGATTCCCCCAAAAATGGCTCACTCCAAATTCTTACAAATGATGAATTACTCTTTCGTCTTGTACCAAGGCATTAAATATGCGTGGAAACATTCCAATCCGACGAGCCCTGATTTCAGTCAGTAACAAAACGGGTGTCGTCGCCTTTGCAGAATCCCTATCTCAATACAATATCCAGCTTATCTCTACTGGCGGGACAGCAAAAGCGCTAAAGGAAGCTGGCCTTGAAGTCCACGATGTCTCATCGCTTACCGGCTATCCAGAGATGTTGGATGGTAGAGTAAAAACGTTACATCCCGCAGTTCACGGCGCGCTTCTTGGAGTTCGGGATGAACCGTCGCATGTTGCTGCAATGGAAGAACATTCCATAGAACCAATCGATTTAATCTGCATCGACCTCTACCCATTTGAAGAAACAGTCAAGGATGTTCATGCAAGCGACGCAGATATAATTGAACAAATTGATATCGGCGGCCCGGCAATGATTCGGTCCGCCGCAAAGAACCATAAGTTTGTCACTGTAATTACAAATCCGAAACAGTACAGTATTGTTCTTGCAGACTTAGAAACACATCATGGCGAGACAACCCATGAGCTTCGAACAACTCTTGCCAAAGACGCATTTGCACGAACAGCATCATACGATGCCACCATCCAACAATGGATGGAAGGTGAAGCTACAGGATTCCCTCCGCAACTTAAAATTACTGGGACACTTGAACAAAACCTTCGATATGGAGAAAATCCAGACCAAGCCGCCGCAGTCTACATGGACACGGACTTTCATGGACCAAGTGTTGTTACTGCAGCCGTTGTTGCTGGCAAGCCATTGAGTTACAACAACCTCATGGATGCCGCCGCTGCACTCGAACTTGTCCAAGACATTGCCGCCACGATGCACCTTCCCGCCGCTGCAATTATTAAGCACGCAAATCCTTGCGGCGCTGCAGTTAGCGACACTCTTGAAACAGCATTTACAAATGCTTGGAAATGCGACCCCCTTGCTGCATTTGGTGGCATCGTTTCATTAAGCGGTGACGTAGATGGAAAACTCGCAAAGACAATCGCCTACGGCGACAAATTTTTAGAAGTCATCGTCGCAACTAGTTTTACCCAAGAAGGAATCGAAGTACTCTCGTCGCGCTGGAAAAACATCCGCCTTCTTGCAATCGGAGATGCAAAAAGGGAGCAAGGTTGGCAACAATTTCGCTCTGTCGAAGGCGGCATCCTTGTTCAAGAGTTACACCCTGTAGTAGCAAACATTAGCGAATGGGACCATGTCGCCGGCCCAGCACCTAGCGACTCTCAACTCAAAGATGCCTCACTTGCTTGGATTGCCTGCGGGCATTTAAAATCAAACGCTATTTCTATTGTCGACCACTGTTCACTCATTGGTGGCGGCATGGGACAAGTCGACCGAGTGTCAGCTGCAAATGTTGCCATTGCACGCGCGGGTGACAAACTCACATCAGCAACATCTCCAGTCGCAGGCTCTGACGCTTTCTTTCCATTTTCTGATGGCCCCGAACTACTTATAAATGCTGGCATACAGTGCATTGTGCAGCCCGGAGGAAGCGTTCGAGATCAGGAGACCATCGATCTTTGCCAATCAAGAAGCGTTACACTGCTGCACACCAAAAAACGTCGTTTTCGTCACTAAAAAAAGGTCAAAGCCCAATCGAAATAAAAAAGGAAACATGGGCTAACTGTCGAGGAGTTCAACAGTCCAGTATGCATTATTGAGAAATGATTTCCAAGATTCATACTGCGCTTGACCAACTCGCACACGCTGAGATTCACACTTTGTTGGTTTAAACGGCGCTCGGATGAGGTGCATATTTGCCTGGCGAGGAGTGCGCCCACCCTTCCGTGTATTGCAACGGAGACACGCACAAACAAGATTCGTCCAGGAATTTCCCCCACCCTGTACACGCGGAATGATATGATCGAGAGTCAAATCACCTGCAGAAAATCGCTTTCCACAGTACTGACAGTTATTGGTATCACGAGCGTATAAATTTCGACGGGTAAGGCGCACCTCTGGCTTTACAAATGCGTCGTACATCAACAACCGGACAATTTTGGGGACTGCCACTTCAAACGTTGGCAATTGAATCCAACTATGCTTTTCAGGTTCGAACTCTTTCTGAAGGGAAGCGACATCCATCCAATCATGCAAGCCGTAATTAAGATAATGTCCATCTTCGATAGAAATAATTTCGGCAGCTTTCCTGCAAAGCAAGGTAAATGCTCGGCGTGCTGAGATGACGCGAACAGCTGCGTACCCCCTATTCAGGACGAGAACTCTTTCATCTATTGATAGTACGTTTTGCATTGCGTTCATCCTACGTGGGGTTGACTCGATGTACAGTGCGTCATATCTTGGATGCGTTGAGTGTGATATCTACTTTGCTTGGTGTGGACAGTGAAAGATCTAAACCGAGTGGCTTTCTCTTTCCATCGGCGTCGTATGGAATGTTGTCTTCGTCTATTATTCTCTGAATCGCCATTACGCCCTCGATAAGCATCTCTGGGCGTGGAGGACAACCAGGCACATATATATCGACAGGGATAAATTGATCGACACCCTGCACGACTGCGTAAGTGTCGAATACGCCTCCGGTTGAAGCGCATGCTCCCATGGAAATCACCCATTTTGGCTCGGTCATTTGTAGATAAATTCGTTGCAGCACTGGCATCATTTTTGTCGTAATACGACCCGCAACGATCATGAGATCTGCCTGCCGTGGGCTGAAACGAAATACTTCTGCTCCAAAGCGAGCCAAGTCGTATCGACTCGAAGCTGTCGCCATAAGTTCGATTCCACAACATGCTGTTGCAAACGGCATTGGCCATACACTTGAACGTCTTGCCCAATTGATGACTCTGCTGACTTGTGTTGTCAAATATCCGTCTACTGGAATGGCTTCTTCGAGTCCCATGCTCTGTGTACATAATACAACCTGTCGCATCGTATGGGGGCGATTGCGACAGGTCTCGTGGAAAGTATCTGTTCATTGTGGGACCCGCTTCTGTTATGCGGCCGAACCAAAATGCACTTGCTTCGATTCAATCATGAATAATCGGTCTAGACGCATCATCTCAAAGAGTTCTTTCAGGTTTTCCGTAAGACCTACGATTGTCGTCGATCCATTGACTTGCTCTGCGGTATTCCGAACATCAATACACATTCCAAGGCCTAAGCTTGAAACAAATTGAACATCGCTAAAATCGAGCACGAGCGAATTGACTTTTTTGCCGTACTGCTTCAACTGCGTATTAATCGCATTTGCAACAACTGGAGCTTCTCGCTCCCCAACCCGTGGACCAGCGATGCAGGCTGTTAGGACGCCCTTCGAAAAAGTGATATCTACAAAAAGGCTTCGCCTTCCATCTGTTCCGTTTGTTTGGTTTGGTGTGTTCATGTGTGCTTTCTCGGTCATAATTGGGTTCCACTTTTGCGTACTCCAAGAAAACCCGTAAAAACATACCTTCTTTCACTCTTTTTGTGATTTTTTACATATCGAATCTCAATTCTAGCTCATGAGAGGCGACTTGTTGCAGAATTGCAGAAACTTGCAATCCTAACAAAATGATCAACCACATCAAATAAAGCCAGAACATGAAGACTGGGACTAAACCAAGCGAGCCATACATATGCTGGAGAGACAGAGCATTATTTACGTAGAGTCCGAGCGTTTCCTTCCCAACAAGAAGCAAAAGTGTCGCGATCAAGGCACCAATCAATGCAGGGCGAAGATCCACAGACGCGGTTGGAACCATGCGATATAAAAAGAGAACCGCAAGCCAAGCGAGAACAAAATCAAATGCACTCGCGATTGTCCATTGCAGCCATTCCCAGGAAATATGCGTAAGCACAAAAGCATCAACTTGATTGTCCGCCCAGAATGCTATTGCGAGAAGAACTGGACCAAATGTAAGAACAAACCAATACAACGGTAATCTTCTCAGCCAACTTCGCCCCCCTTTGCTACGACAAATCACGTTAAAACATGTTTCGATATCAACCAATAATGTAATCGCGGAATACACAAGAACAAGCAACCCTACCCACGTTAAAGCCGCAATGCTCACGTTCATACCACTTGAGACAATTTCAGAAAGCCAACTCCCAAGCGTTACAAGCGAGCCACTCTCTGCAACATCTAGTTGGACTTGGTTCAAGCCAAGTGCATCAATTGAGTCATGAAGAAAATTCTGAAAACGATCTGCACCCATAATTGCTTTGGCAACTCCAGCCCCGACTACCGTTACAGGAAGTAATCCAAAAAGAGTCCTGTACGTTAAGGATGCTGCCATCATGCTTGCCCGATCTTGTGAGAGCTGCCGAGCCCCTTGTCGGACAACTTGCCAGACATATCGAACAATTTTTTCCCATCGAGTCAGTTCTTGAAGCGGATCAGCAAGTACAGATCGCACCCTTGTAAGGATCGTTTTAATGCGCATATCGAGTAGACTAGTCAAAATGGGCTGGAACACAAATGACAAAACCCCACATCATGACCCAACCGCTCTCTTTCGTGATTCAAGCCACGGAGAGCGCCTGCAACGCGTGATGGCTGCAGGAGGCATTGCCTCTAGACGCAAGTGTGAAGAACTCATTACAGAGGGCAAGGTGAAGGTTAACGGCATTAGAGTCGATTTTCTCCCTGCGTGGGTTGATCCGAAAATTGACAAAATTACGGTTGTTGACCAAAAACTCAATCTTCATTCCGATGCCGTATACCTCATGTATTACAAACCCCGAGGGATTGTTTGCACAATGGCCGACCCTGAGGGCCGTCCATGCGTTGGCGACATTGTTTCGCACAACTCTGGATCTCGCATTTTTCCAATAGGCCGCTTAGATATGGACAGTCAAGGGCTACTCCTTCTTACAAATGACAATATCCTTGCTAATGAATTAACGCATCCAAAACACGGCATGAGCAAAACATACGAAGTTACAGTCAAAGGCAAAGTTACAGACGAAACTCTTTCAAAACTTCAAAAAGGGATCTACCTCGCCGATGCGCATACGAAGCATGATGTAAAACGCAGTGGCAAACGAGCAAGTATAGAAACGATTGAAATTGTTCGGCACGATCGCGACAGAACACTTCTAAAGCTCACGCTCAAAGAGGGGCGAAATAGGCAAATAAGAAGAATGCTCGCAGTTGTTGGACATCCAGTCAAACGATTGCGCAGAACTCACATTGGTGAAGTTGCACTTAAGGGCCTTCGGCCTGGCCAGTGGAGAGATTTAACGCCCCAAGAAGTTAATGTTCTTCAACATTCAATTCGCCGTCCGTAAGATCGCCCTCAAGCAACGACACTAGAATTGAACCAAGCATATCATCTTGGTGGACAGTCACTCTTCGCAACCGAACAAGTTCAAGTGTAGCTAAAAACATCCCCACGCGCTCAGGCTGTGTAAGACCCTCAAATGTCGACTGCAATGTTATTTGTTTTTCTGCATTGCGTGTTAGACGGTCGAGCAAATCTTCTTGACACAGCTCAATCGGAATGTCATCAAATGCGACATGATGTTCTCCGATTCTCGTGAAATCAATTGAACTCGCAATATGTTCATACGCATCTGAAAGATCAAGAATATGCACATCATCAAGCTCAAGGGATGGCTCTTCTTCCTCATCCTTCACTTCTAAGATGCCAACTCCTGCTTCAAACCGCAAGCCAAAGGCGAGGCGTTTTGCCTCAAGTTGTTCGGATGCCGTTCTGAAACGTTGATACGAGAGTAACTGACGAATCAAGTCCCCTTTTGGATCTGATGGCGCATCTTCTGCCTCATCTTGCTGATTATCTTCTTCTATTTGTTCGGGCGGAACGAGTGAACGAGATTTTATCTCAATCAAAGTCGCAGCCATGACTAAAAATTCACCAGCCATTTCTACATCGACAGATGCCGAATGTCTCAGAATTTCGAGATAATCATCGGTAATCTCAGCAATTGGAATATCATGAATATCCACCTCTGCCCGCCGAACGAGATAAAGAAGCAGGTCTAGAGGGCCATCAAAGGCCTCTAGCGAGATTCTGAACTGTTCTTGGGGCAAATGCATAAGGCGAAATTGTAACCTCGTGGCTACAATACGCATCATAGGTTATGAAGGCTTCTCAATCACAAACAAATACTCGATTATCTTCGGAACATGATTTCATCTTGCAAGCCCTCAAGTCCGAGATGAGAGCAATTGAAACTGTTTTCCAACGACTTCAATCCTCGCCTGAACAGGCAGACAAATGGACCAATGCCGTTGATTTACTCGAGCATTGCAAGGGGCATGCTGTTTTCAGTGGCATGGGAAAGTCCGGTCTAATTGGAGCGAAACTCTCAGCAACTTTTTCAAGCATAGGGCAACCGTCGCATGTAGTCCACCCTGCCGAAGCAGTACATGGCGACCTTGGTTCAATCCGCCGTGACGATGTTGTTATTTTAATGAGCTATTCAGGCACTACAGAGGAAGTCGTAAACCTTGCTGCAATTCTTCGAACAGATGACATTCCATGCATTGGCATTTCTAAAGAAGACGATACCCCACTCGCAAAATTGTGCGACGCACATCTTGCAATCGGCTCACTCTCAGAAGCGTGCCCCTTGAACCTTGCTCCAACAGCATCAACAACAGCAACCCTCGCCATCGGAGATGCTCTTGGACTCGCTCTGTCTCGTCGGCGAAATTTTACTGCAGACGATTTTCACAAACACCACCCAGGCGGGATGCTTGGCATTGGGCTTAGAACAATTACAGAGATCATTCGCTTCAAAGTTGGAGACAACCTTACTGCTGTTCACGAAAGTACTACAGTAGGAGAAGCACTGCAACTTGCTCGTCCAACTGAAGGGCAACGCAGAGCAGGAGCAATTTTGCTTATCAATGATAAACAAACGCTCACTGGTATTTTTACAGACGGAGACCTTCGCCGCCTCGTGATAGATGAGCAAAAACCTATGGAACAAATCATTGGTACTGTCGCATCATCTAATCCTCAGAGGTTACCGTCAACGGCTCTTGTCAGAGATGCGCAGCAACTTGTCACAGAGCACAGGGTTGACGAAATACCAGTCGTTGACGAAAACAATAAGCCAATTGGACTTATTGACGTCCAAGATTTAATCGCAATGAAAGTAGTATCGGAGTAACCATGTCAGTCATTGTCGCAATTCGAAAAGGCAACCAAGTCGTCATGGCTGCAGATACGCTCACAACATTCGGGGATTCGGAACATATGCCTCAAGACAATGCAAGGACCGCCAAGGTTGGTCGCATTGGAGATTCCCTCATTGGCGGCGCGGGCTGGGCAGTGTACGACGACATATTAAATGACTTTTTAGCAACAAGGCCAACGCCCGACCTCTCAAGTTCGCGAAATATTTTTACATTCTTCCTAGACTTTTGGCGAGCGCTCCATGATCATTACACATTTGTGAATGATCAAGCCGCAACAACAAACACTCCCTTTGGCGACCTTGACTCTACTTTTCTCATTGCAAATGCCGGAGGCATCTTTACAGTAGCTTCTGATTTAGGCGTAACACCTCTTAACCAGTATTATGCCATCGGCTCAGGTGGCGAGTATGCCATTGGAGTTCTTTACACAATGTACAATCGAACTGATGATATCGCATCTGTCGCGACAGATGCCGTCAACGCAGCAATTGCTATGAATCTTCAGTGTGGCGGAGCGGTCGACGTTCTTCAACTTACAACATGAGTGCTCCATCAAACATCAAAGTTTTGGTGCTCGATGTTGACGGCGTGTTAACAAACGGAACAATTGCCTTCACTGGCATTCTCGATAGTGAAACTAAATTTTTCCATGTCCACGACGGACTCGGTATTTCACTTTGGCAAAAGGCTGGATTTCACACCGTCCTTATCTCTGGAAGAAATGCGCAATGTGTTGCAACTCGCGCGAGTGAGTTAAAAATTAAGCATGTCAAACAAGGCAGCAAGGACAAAGTTGCTGACCTAGAGAAAATCTTGCAAAAGCTCGACTGCACACCGAGTGAATCATGCTTTGTAGGAGATGATCTTGGAGACATTCCTGCAATGCAGCATGTTGGTTATTCCATAGCTGTGCAAAACGCTGTTCAAGAAGTAAAACAAAGTGCAAATTGGACAACTTCAAAAAGTGGCGGGAACGGCGCAGTGCGAGAAGCAATTGAGCACCTAATGAAAGCAAGTAACACTTGGGATCAATGCCTCTCATCTTTAAAGACTGAACACGCAACTCAATGAACGGATTCATTGTATGAATAGCAGCAAAAAACAAACTCCTCAACCAAACAAAAATTCAGGCAAACGACTAGCTTGGATTGTCGTTGGGATTAGCTCTCTTTGCTGCATACTTCTTCTCGGGTTACTCCTTGTTTTAAGTGAGCACCCGCCCCCCAAGAAACAGCAGGCTCATAATGAGGACATCATTGATCTCCTCAGCGAACCTGCACAACGTTCGAGCGCCACATCAGCCGCGCCTTCTTCTATTGGCATTGAACTACCACAGGGCGGATGGGTGCAACAAACAGATTCAATGGGCAATCTAGCACAGCAATATCGTTGCAAATCTCTTGATCCTGATCCAGCAAATCGAAGTGCTGGTTGGATTGAAATGGAGAATCTAGAAGTAGAACTTTACCTTGGGGACAATAAACTCGTTCGAATCACTAGCGACTCCGCTATTGCAAATGCTCCCAATCGCGTTCTCGAATCGGGAGAGATTATCGGGAATGTAAAAGTCACAATGTTCGAAATTAACACGTTAAATAACTCGGTGTACCCAGAGCCACTCATGGTTCTTCGTACTGACAATGCAACCTTTGACAATTTTCTCGGTGAGATTACCTGCCCAAATGAGGTCAAGGTAGACTCGCAATCCCAAACATTGGCTGGGCGACATTTGTCTTTGCGATTCAACGACAAAGAAGAGCGAATTGAATATTTACATTTAGAAGAACTTGAGTATATTGACTTTCTACCTAAAGCAACTGTGCGAACCACTGGAACTACTACATCTTCACAAACACAAAATGTAGTATCAACAACACCAAATCTTCCACCAGTCCACCCCGCCACTTCAGTAACAAAAAGAGTGAATGCAGCAGCAGTAGGAAGCGAGCCCGAGTACTACATAGTCACACTCTCTGACGATGTACAAATCCTTCAAGGCACTTATGAGAATGGACGAATTGCACGTGGCAATACGCTAACGATTGCTTTTTCAAACGAGAGCAAGTCGGCAACAGAAAGCACACAGCACCAAGAAAGGTTCGCACCAATGCAACCACACTATTTTGCACAAACAATTCCAATAACACTTGTTGCCGTCTCATTGGCAGCAATTGAAACTCCACTGAATGACCAACGCGCAAGAGTAACATGTAGTGGCGGGCTTACCATGGTGCCAATTGAAGACCCGACGCTAATCCCCTCGACTTCAACTGATACACGCATAGAGCTCTTCGCCTTTGAAGATTCTCCTGCTCAATTGATTGACACAACACAAAACATGGAAGCATACGCATCAGTACTTCGATATGAATTACAGCAAGACAGGAGCGATCTTTTTGGAGAACCAGCGACACTCCTTATGAATGACATGCTCACATCTGCTAATCATTTATGGATTTCGAGACAAGATGGGCTTGGCGGCGTAACAGGCGAGGGAACAATGGAATCCACAGGCCCACAGCCATCTGGAACTTCTTTGGAATGGGGCAATGGCGTTGACTTCACATTTAACTCATCAGACGTTGGAAACGAAGGAGCATTAGAAGAAGTAATCTGCCATGGCGATGTCACCCTTTCCGACCAAGGCAGTTCTGTTCACTGCGACACACTGACCGTAAATTTTTCAAATTCTCCAGACGGATCAACATCTCCCTCCCTCGCAATTGCCAACGGAAGCGTGAAAGCCATCAGCGATGCCCAAACAATGTGGGCAGATCAAATGCGAGTTTCGTTTAAAGAGAAACAAAAAACAAATAAGACATCTGAAATAGAAAATCAAGATCAGGATTCCATGTTCGGCGGGACACAAGCGGACAAAATGAAGGCGACTGGAGACGTTCAAATATTACTCCGCGATGGCGGAAGAGCGTTCTGCGAAACTCTCGACGGCAATATTTCACAAGATATCGCAACACTCCAGGGCAACGTTGTCATCGCATATGAACGAATGTTCATGAACCGCGGCGATTCAGCTTCACTAATCCTTAACCGGGCGTCCGGCAAGGGTCAATGGACAGGTCCAGGGCAAGCATTATTTTTAGACACTCCTATACATGTCTCACAAGACCATAGGATCACACGGCCAGATTTCCACACTTCCTCAGAGACAAATGAAGGTGAGCCTGTTTCAATGAAGTCAACCTGGACTCGAGAAATGAATTTGGATCAAAAGTTTAACTCTAATGCTGGCGCTATTGAGTTAAAAGGCGAAGTAGATATTCAATCTGAACGAACTAAGAACGAACGCAGCAAAATGACTGGAGATGATTTACGCTTAGAATTTGTAAAAATTAAAACCAATACAGAAAAAGAAAAAAGAGATCTTGAGAAAGTCATTGCAAAAGTGAACGCTCAAATAGAACATCGCTTGTGGGACGAGCTCTACCCTGACTTGCCTCCAGTGGTCTATTACATTGGCGGAAATCATTTAGAGTTTAATTTGATATCACAGGAGACCCTTGCTGTTGGAGATGGGGAACTTGTGCTCAGAGATCCACGAGAAGCGGACACTGCATTGCATCACTCTGCGCTTGCAGGAAGGGGGACGACGCGTTTTACTTGGGACAACAAGTTGGTTTCAACACAACTCGAAGGAGATGCATATCTTCTAGAAATGACAGGAAATGTAGAGATGATTCACAAAGGCGTGGACGGCACAATTGGCATGTTGACTTCAGACAAAATTGAAGCAATTGCTATCGACCCAAATGCATCCGCGGATTCTAAAACGAGCGGCAACACGCTCACACTTCGCGGACTCGATTTGCAAAAACTAATCGCCAACGGCAATGTTTACGTTGCAACTGAATCAAAACGAGTTGATTGCGACAAGTTTAACTACAATCTTATTACTGGATTTGCCACTCTTAGCGCGCTAACAAACAGAAGTGTCGCGATAGTCACTGATGGCTCACCGTATCCTGTGCGAGCATCGAGTATCGTTTGGAATATGGACCCCTCTATTGATACAATAACCATTCGTGATCTACAAGGCACGAGCACCAACTGAATCCCATACAATGTAACTCTATGAAGCCATCACTTTGCCATCCAGCTCTTTCGCGGGTAAAAAAATGTCTCCCAGACATGTACTTGCAACTTACTGAATTTCGAACCTGCACGACAATTGTCACTCTTCCAAATGATGTCCATAGCCTATTACGTTTCTTACGAGATGACCCGGACTGCAATTTCGATCTGCTTTGCGATGTGACTGCTGTTGACTACCTCAACTACCCAACCCAAACTGTAGGCCGGTTTGCCGTTGTTTGGATTCTAGTATGCACAGAGAATTCACAGCGTATTCAAGTAAAGACTTTTCTTGATCCGAGCATAGATACTACCGGCATTGAAGACGACCCCGCATTGCACCTTGAAACATCGACTGACATTTGGCCCGGTGCAGAATGGCGAGAGCGAGAGATCTTCGACATGTTTGGGATCAGATTCGATAACCATCCTGACTTACGCCGAATATTACTCTGGAAGGATTTTCCAGCACACCCTCTTCGGAAAGATTATCCATTACACGGGCGTGGCGAACGAGTCAACCTCGTTGTTATTGATCGTGACGATGCGTAGCAAGTAAGCATAAACGACTTACTAAAGCTTCACCCACTGTACACACAGCGACAAGTACATGTTTCCTCAACTGCCACTTCATAAAGTTGCGGCAACTTTGGTTGCAACCGATTCCAAATCCACTTGGACAGTACTTCGCTCGTAGGATTCTCAAGCCCTTCAATTTCATTAAGTAAATGGTGATCAAGCTGTTGTTCGAGTGGAGCAAACGCGTCCTTGATTATTCCATAGTCCATTACCCATCCAGAATCTTCTTTAACCTCACCCTCAACAACAACGGTAACTCGAAACGAGTGGCCATGCATACGTCCGCACTTATGGCCTTCTGGAACATAAGGAAGCCAGTGCGCTGCTTCAAAACGAAATGTTTTTTCCAATCGCATGACGAGTAGTTTACACGCCTCGCGTTTGGGGATGCCAAATATATTTATGCATCTGTAGATGCATGCGTACAGACTCTTCGGATTCGAGTATCCATTGAGAAAGTTGCATGGGATCGAGTGCAGCGCAACCATCAATTACATCATTCTTGTCTTGAGCCATAACTGGTGAAAAATGAACTGCCTTTACACGAGTGAGTAGCGAATGCTCTCGCGCCATCTCAAGGGACCAATCGAAATCTTCACGATTCAGTATGACAAATTTAACTTCGTCGTTCGGTTCGAGCGCAGCATAGTTTGACTCCAAAAAAGAACCACCAGCGCCACTGTTTGGCGTTTTAATATCAACAATTCTGCAAATTCTAGAGTCGCATACACTAATATCTCGTTCGCCACTTGTTTCAAGCAAGACCATGTACCCCTCTTCCAGAAGTCCATGTGCCAACTGATGTATGTTTGGCTGCAACAGTGGTTCTCCACCCGTTATTTCAACCAATCTCGTACCCATTTCATGGACCTGAGCGAGTACATCCTGAAGCTGGTGCCGCTTACCTGCTGAAAATGCATAGGAAGTATCACAGTAGGTACAGCGAAGAGGACATCCGGTGAGCCGGACGAAAACACACGGCAATCCTGCCCAAGTCGATTCCCCTTGAATAGACTTAAATATCTCATGGATTAACAAGGAGTGATCTGGCATCTTTGTAATTCTATGGTAGCGAGCGATTCAATGCCCTGCTAGAATCCTCTCCCCCACAAAAGCGCTAGTGGCGGAATTGGCAGACGCGTCAGCTTGAGGTGCTGGTGGGAGTAAAATCCCGTGGAGGTTCGAGTCCTCTCTAGCGCATAAATAAACCACGGCATTCGCCGTGGTTTTTTATGTGACACCCATTGTCATTTCTTCGTTATGGACAGGGGCCCCATGCAGCTACTATTTCAAGCAAATCGGTAACATCGACCAAAGAATCTCGGTTTACATCTGGTGGACAACTTAGGCAATATCCCCAAGCGCCGATTACTTCAAGCAAATCGCTCACATCTACCACAGAGTCTCCGGTTATATCAGCGTAGCACGGGTTGATAACAGATTGAATTGAAAGCGTACCGTCGATGTATCCAGTTTCGATATTTACAGTCACAGTTCCCCAGGGCCAGCCCAAATCATAATCAGCTTGCCCTAAGAATAAATTTTCCATCCTGTACGTAACATACCCCTTTGCGTCCATCTCAACTATCCAGTCGTACGATAGCGTAGGCGGGCTTTGATCTTCTGGGGTGACCACTGGAGTCCATCCAAAATCAAGAGGTGCTGGACCTTGTGAAGCCCTCCACGTTTCGATGGCATCGGGTGGGACCATATCTAGTACATCATAAGGACCAAATGGAATCCCAATGTAACTCACCATTACACGGGCGCCGTTTACGGTATACAACATTTCATAAATATCAGCTGTTGGTCCAATTGGAGTAGGACTTGTCCATATGTAATTTTCTCCACTTGATGATGCCGTGAAGTCCCAAGACCCTTGACCTCGCGGTCCTACGAGTGCCATTCCACTTAACAGTACAATTGTCGCTAGTTCCATTTTTGTTTCTCCGCTTACTACTGTACAGCGAATTCGCACACCTGCAAAGCAAAATAGGTCATATTCACTCACTTCACGAGAAATGATGCCGTAGAATCCACTATTTAGTATGAATAAGAAGAAATCAACCAAAGCACCAACCATTGAGAATCGTCGCGTTCGCCACGAATATCACATTGAAGATACGATTGAAGTTGGCATTGTCCTTCGTGGAACGGAGGTAAAGTCCCTGCGTAAAGGGCAAGCGAGCTTAGCTGAGGGTTGGATTCGAGCTTCTCAACGCCCTGTCGCTCTCTCCATGCACGGTGTTCATATTGCAGAATATTCAGATGCTGGGCCAGCACAGCAGCATGATCCAATTCGTACTCGCGTTCTGCTCGCACACAAACGCGAGATTCTTAAACTCGCTTCTTTTACGGCGTCGCAAGGCCATACGCTTGTGCCACTTAAAATTTATTTTTCTAACAATAAAGCAAAAGTACTTGTTGGCCTAGCTTCAGGCAAACGAAAATCTGACAAACGACAAGACCTCGCAAAAAAAACCGCCCAAAGAGACATGGACCGTGCGATGAAAAGACGGCTCTGATTTATGCTGCAGAGAGATGCTTTTTTTCAGAAAGAACAACTCGTCGATCACGCTCATTTTTTGCAACATACATTGCTTCATCTGCATGTCGAACAAGTTCATCCGCATTCACTGGATTTGTAATTTGCCAATGCGACACACCAATCGACATCGACACATGCATGCCGGGACCTGAAACTGCAGCAACAGCCTCATCGAATGCGGCAGCAATTCGATGTGCAATTTGAACTGCTGATTCAGGGTCTGCATGTGGCATGAGAACGCAAAACTCGTCTCCGCCAAATCTCGCTGAAATATCAATCGAACGACAATTTGCTTCAAGTACTCGTGCAGCTAGTCGCAATATCTCATCGCCCTTCTGGTGCCCGAGCTGATCATTGAATGCTTTAAAACCATCTAAGTCGATCATCATAAACGCAAGTGGCAGACCATTCCGAGTCGCTTCTTCCCAACGACTTTCAAGCATAAGATTAAGCCAACGCCTATTGCTAAGTTTTGTAAGATCGTCCGTTCTTGCCGCAATTTCTAAACGTTGAATCATCTGCTGAAGTTCGCGATTTGCCACAGCAAGCTCGGAGAGAGATTGGCTTAGGTCAGCATGAAGATCGTCATTTTCTGTTCTAATCAATTGAAGCGCAAGGCACTTCTGAACAGTGACTGGAAACGTGATCATCTCATGTCCAGTAAGCACCAAGTAATCGGCAGCCCCTGCCTTGACAGCCTCGACTGCAGTATTCGCCTCTTCAGGCTGTCCTGTAAGAATAACCGGTACATCTGGTCGAAGACCTTGCACGTAAGCAAGCACGTCAAACCCAAATCCATCGTGCAAGTTCGATGCGACAACAACAAGATCCCATACCGCTGAATCTGTTTCAAAGAATTCACGCTTTGACTTAACAACAGCACATTCGATATGCTGAGAGGACTGCGAAACAAGTGAAACAACGAGTCGCTCGGCAATAGTCGCATCACTTTCAACAATAAAAATTCTTCTCCTATTTGAGCGATGTGTTACATAACTTGAATTCATGTGTCTTGTGTTCCTTGTGTGCCCATACACAGGATATTCGTCATGGAACCCTCCCCACATGACCCTAAACACGGTCTTGGCAAGGACACAGCCCTCATAACCGGAATAAATACCCTACCACCTCTGAGGATTCCTCTAGGCACAACGCAGAGGACGTAAAGTGGAGAGATGTGACTTAGCCCACAAGACGAGCGATATCGTTGTAAAACGTGACGATAAAAAGGGTTGCGATAAGCCCCAGGCCAAGCATTGCTGCAGCGTTTTGAAAGGCAATTGAGGGTGGCTTCTTAAAGAGTTTTTCGTAGATGAGGTAGAGAAAAAGGCCACCATCGACAATTGGCAGTGGCAAGAAATTCAGCACAGCTAAATTCACGCTGATAATTGCCAAGAAAAAGAGCAGGTAACTCATCCCCCTATCAGCAATTTTTGAACCAATATGAATAATCCCAACGGGCCCACGTAGTTGGTCGACGCCAATCGTTCTCCTGAAAAGACGATCAATTGTAAGATACGTCATCACGACCATATTCACAGTTTCGTCGAATCCCATCTGTAGCGCCTTGATTGGATTACCTCTACTGCTTCGAGTCACATAGAGCGGCTCAAATAATTGCTGAGCAAGTGGCGTGGTCTGACCCTGTATTGGATACACAGGCCCATCCAATTTGACTTGAACTAACTCGGCATTTTTTGTTGGATTCTCAAAAACCAACATCACAGGACCTTTTGCAGTAATTTTGTAAGAAGCAACATCTACATTAAAAAGGAACCAGCGCCACGTTGCAATTGAATCCTGCTGGTCTTGATCAAACGTGCCAAGCCCCGCATCGTAGACAGCTACGAATCTAGACCCACCAAGAATTTGATACCCAGCAATGGGAGTTGCTACTGGAACAAGTGCACCGTCAACTTCTTTCAACACTTCTTCAAGGGGCTGTGCTGTAATTGGTACATCAAGAGCATTTGCAAGAAGAACACCTAGTTTGCCATCCTTCAATGTAGCAAGTAGCGAAACTTCCTCGTTATCTCGCAGAACCGTTACGTTCAATTCGCCATCTGGTTGAAGAGTTAAAAAGTTTCGCAACTGCCCCATCCTAGGAAATTCGAGAGTATCGACCCTGACGATGACATCGCCCTGTTCAAACGTGCCAACATTCGGGCTCGCATCTAAAATATAGTTGATCCTTGGCAGAGGAACCAAGCCCATAAAACCAAGCTCATAGTTTTGTGGTGCATCTTCTGGAATCCCAACTGGACGAAGGATATTCAGCTCTGGCTGTGTAGGAATTTCTATAACGAGGGATGTCTTACCATCGCTCCACTTTGTCAAAATGGATTGAGTAACCAATCCACTGTAAAGCGCTCTAAGCTCACTCAAATTCTTGACTGGCTTAAACGCCTCTTCCTTATACCTTGAATAATAGAGAGGCGTGCAAGCCTCTATCATTGTCATCCCCGGCTTTAACTCGTCTAACTCTGGATACTGGGTTTGCAAAATGGCAAGTGCCTCCTCTGCATCATTGCCATGACGAAGAGTTAAGGACATTGCAGGCATCAAACCAATCTCTAACATTCCCGTAAGCGCGCCTTGTTCAGGCAAAATAGAATATTCGTACGTCGCCTTATGCCCTTGCTTTTCGACTTCAAGAAGAAGCGGAACGCCTGGCTTTGACATCGCACCTGCAATTTGAATATTCTGGAAGGTTGCTACAGATGAACCATCAATTGAAACAATAGTGTCGCCCGACTCGAGAGGGATTTCCTTGTCACCTAGTGCCATTGCCTTACTTGCAGGAGAATTTGGAATAATTTCACCAATAATAGGCGCCTCAAAGTTCACACCAATTTGAAAACAAATTAAAAAGAAAAGACCCGCAAGGAGCAAGTTCATCATCACACCGGCAGAGACAACAACCATGCGTTTTCCAATTGGGCACTTGTTATAGCTCCTCGGGTCATTCGAAACTTCCTCGGGTTTTCCGTCCTCTTGACCAAGCATGCTGACAAAGCCACCAATAGGCAAAAGCCTCAATGAATACTCCGTCTCAGAAATACCATGTTCACCGAGTTCAGCATCCGTCATGTCATTTGCATCTTTACCATACTTCGCAATGACCTTAGCACGTGTCGATTTAAAGCATAGCCCTATACCTTTGCGGAATGAAATGACTTGCGGACCCATTCCAACTGCAAATGCATTTGTTCGGATGCCCGACCATTTCGCAGCTAGAAAATGACCAAGTTCATGGATGCCGATAAGCAAGCCGAACCCAAGAATAATAAGCAAAATATTAAATAGAGAATCAACCGTCATCGCAATCCTTTAGAAGTTTACCTTATGAGAAGCAACTTGAACTTTCGCAAATTCTCGAGCTTCCTTGTCTGCCTGAACCACACTATCAAGAGATACGTGGTCTGATATAGAAATGTTTTCTAGCACTTCCTTAACGATAGCAACCATCGACCCGAATGGAAGCGATTGTTCAAGAAAAGATTCAACTACAACCTCATTCGCAGCGTTAAAGACCGCACCAGCGGTACCGCCTCGCTGAATTACCTTCAAAGCGAGTTCAATCGCAGGATATCGATGGGAATCTATTTTTTCAAACTGCAGAGTCGATTGTTTTACCCAGTCAATTTTTTGACTACATCCTTCTACCCTGTCTGGGCAAGTCAGCGCGTATTGAATTGGTAATTTCATGTCTGGAGGCGAAAGTTGAGCAAGTACAGATCCGTCAACAAATTCAACCATGCCGTGCACAATTGATTGGGGGTGAATGACCGCATCAAGGCGATCGACCCCAACATCAAAAAGCCAGTGCGCTTCAACGAGTTCAAGTGCCTTGTTCATTAAAGAAGCAGAATCGACAGTAACTTTTGCACCCATGTTCCAAGTAGGATGGTTGAGCACATCCTGCACGGTCGCATGTTTCATCTCTTCAAGAGAGAACGAACGCAATGATCCGCCGCTTGCGGTCAATGTAACTTTAGCAATTTCATTATTTGAGTGCGTCGTAAGTGCTTGACAAATTGCTGAGTGCTCACTGTCAACAGGCACTAAACGAACACCCGCCTTTGAAACCGCATCCATGACTATCTTTCCGCCTGCAACAAGCGCCTCTTTGTTTGCAAGAGCAATGTCACACCCACACTCAATCGCTGTAAGCACAGGAGAAATTCCTGCAAAACCTACAATTGCGACAAGGACGATATCGCCTGGCTGAGCATGGCAACGAAGCATTTCTTCAGAGCAAGAATACAAATTGGGCACATCAATATCTGACCCAGATGTTACAGAAGCAGCTTCAACCTGAAGAAGAATCGCTTGCTCCTGCAAAAGAGTTGCATTTATTCGAGCGGACAACCCAACAACTGGCCAACTGCCTTCGCCATCTAAAGATCGAAGATTTAAAATAACTTCAACAGCACTTCGCCCAATTGAACCTGTTGAACCAAGGATAAAGAGGCGCTTACTCATGTGCGATCAGCCATACTTTGTTTCACTTCGTCTGCGGACACACTTCTTCTGCTACCGCCGTAGAGTGTCCGCCTTACCTTAGGAGTCGGAGTTTCTTTCGTCTCGTCAGCACTCTCTACCTTCGGTTCTACTGCTTTCTTTTGCGCTTTTTTCGACCTGCGTTTAGAGACTTTTCGTCTTGTCTTTTTCTTACTTGACGGTTTCGCTTCTTCACTCTTCACTACTTTTTTTGCAACCTCTTTAGATGCGCCCTGTTTTTTTCTTCCACCTCTACGACGTCTTCGACGCTTCGGCTTTTTAGATTCATCGCTTGTACCAATTTCTTCTTTAAGCTTCGTAATCAACTCAAGAGTCATTTTAGACATGTGTCCTTTTACATTCGCACCCTCTGCTTTGCAGAGTTCAATAACTTCCTTACTTGACTTACCAACGGTTCTCGCAAATTGATACACTCGAGTTGCAGAATCTGCTGGAGATTCGCTCGCCTTACTTTTTTTCTTTACGGCCTTTGCAGTCCGCTTCTGCTTAGGTTTCTCTTTCGTTTTTTCAAGCATCGAGATTTCTTCGGCAAGATTACTATCGTCTGCTAGCGTACCCGCATCTGCACACGGCACGTTCTTTTTCCCACGCCTTCTTGAACGACGCCTGCCTGATTTCTTTGAAATGTCAGCGCCGCCTGCTTCATGGAACTCTTTCTCAGAACGAACAAGTTCGTCAAGCGTGGGCACAGGAGCAGGTGGCAAAGTCGACAGATCTATATCTGATCCTCTTGCGTCATATGCGTAATACGAAAGCCGATCAGCAGCAATTCCTTCGGAAATTCGAACAACGATCCGTTTATTTAAATTGGTTTCGTAACGGTTTAATTCTGCACGTTTATTTGAAAGCAAGTATGTGCCAACAATAGGTGAGCATGTCAATTCGACGCGACGAATGGAGGAATGATGCAGGAGCCAGCCACAATGACGAGTGGCATCTGCTGCGACTTCTTCCGTCGTCTTCACACGCCCTAGACCTTCGCAGTGAGTACATTCGACATAGTGACTGTCAAGGACACTCGGCCGTATTCTTTGGCGTGTCATCTCGAGCAATCCAAAACGGCTTATTGGTAAGACTGTAGAACGAGCACGGTCACGTTCTAAATGTTCTTGGAACTTTTGCTCAACTTTTTTACGATTTGCTGATCTCGCCATGTCAATTAAATCATTGATGACAATCCCACCTAAATCTCTGAGTCGAAGTTGCCTACAAATTTCTTCTGCTGCTTCGAGATTTGTATTCAGTGCATTTGTTTCACTATTCCTCGCACCTCTACTTTTGCCTGAGTTTACATCAATTGCAACTAGTGCCTCGGTTTGATCGATGACAAGTCTTCCGCCACTCGGGAGGTGCACTTCACGACTATGCACTTCTTCAATTTGTCGCTCTAGATCAAACGCATGAAAAATCGGAGACACCCCTCGATAATGAACGATTTTTCGAGACGACCGAGGCGCTGCAATTTTTATGAAGGAAGAGATTCGCTCATGTGATGATTCTGAATCAGCAACAATTGCACCAATTCTTGGGCGAAGAACATCACGAATAGTTCGAACAAGCAAGTCAGACTCGTTATACAACTGACAGGGCGCACTGACTGTGTCGAGTCTCTTTTCAATCATCTTCCACAGTCGCAAAAGGTACGCAATATCTCGCTTAATATCAGCCTTCTTTTTCCCTAAGCCAGCAGTTCGAAGGATAAATCCAAATCCCTCCGGCAATTTTAAAGAGTCAAGGATTTTCCTCATTTCCCGCCGCTCATCTTCATCTTCAATTTTTCTTGAAACGCCAACTTTATCCATGTACGGCATCATCACAGCAAGGCGACCAGGTATTGATAAATAACTTGTAAGAGTAGGGCCTTTAGTCCCGATACCCTCCTTCAATACTTGCACTAATATTTCATCACCCCGCTTTAAACACTTTTGAATTGGGGGACGATTGTGTTTCGCAATTTTTTTCCCTACGCGTTCACTTGTTTCATTCCCTGGAAAATGTTTTGGATGCAAATCAGTAACGTGCAAGAAACCACTTTGAGAGCCACCGTACTCGACGAATGCCGCCTGAATTGCAGGCTCAACATTTGTCACGCGCCCTTTATAAATGTTCCCCACGCCAGTAGCTGCATTTATTCGTTCAGTATAAAGTTCCTCAAGGCGGCCATTTTCAAGAATAGCAATTCTTGTTTCAACACCTGGATCATCATTAATTACCATGATCTCCTTGACTGTTTTTTCCCCTGTTTTGCTGTCCCCACTTGCTTTGTCTTTTGTCACAATAGACCTTTTCCGCATTTGCGGTTTTGCCAGAACACATCACCAAGTTTTATATGCGACGCAAGGCGCCTCATCGTACAGCGGGCAGATTCCACTTTTTAGTACATGGCGAGCAACACTGTTACTCTTTTGTGTTCGGTGAGTTGCAGGCCGCAAACTTAAATGTAGTTGCGATCCCTGCTCGTCGTTGATTCATTATGCCTGAGTCGTCTGCTCAGCGGACCATCCGCCAATTGCCTCAGGCACTTTTTTCTGCAATTCAGTCCGAAGCGTCGACAAAATTCGACGATCCGAATCGAGCGAGCCTATTTTCCGAGCCAATCGCTCACACTCTTCGACTGTAACCTTACGGATTACCTGCTTTATCGCAGGAATCTGTGATGGAACCAAAGAGAGGTTCCGAAGCCCAAGGCCGATGTGTAACATAGTATATACCGGATCGCCAGCAATCTCGCCACATAAACTCGTTTCGACCTTTCCACGCCTTGCAGCCCTAATAACGGACTTTATGAGCTTAATTACTGCAGGGTTCGCAGCTGTATACAGGCTTGCGACCCGCTCATTCCCTCGGTCAACAGCTACAGTGTATTGAATCAAATCGTTGGTTCCGATAGAAAAAAAATCGACTTCGCGTGTAAATGTGGCAGCCATGAGCGCTGCACTTGGCACTTCGACCATCATTCCAACGGGTATATTTTGCGCGAAATCTAGCCCACCTTCCTCACATTCCTCAAGAACTTCACGATAAATAAGTTTCGCTTGCCGCAATTCATTCACTGAAGTAATTAAAGGAAACATTACTCGCAATGGACCCAGCGCAGATGCGCGAATGATTGCTCGCAATTGCGTTCGAAATAACACTTGATTTTGAAGACAGTATCGAATTGAACGTAATCCTAAAAAAGGGTTTCGTTCTGGTTCCATCGCCTGTGCTTGAGTATATTTATCCGCTCCAAGATCAAGCGTTCGAATTGTTAATGGCCGACCTTCAAGTCGAGTGATTGCAGATGCATATTCATCAAACAATTCATCCTCAGTTGGAAGTGTTGAGCTTGTGAGGTACTGAAACTCTGTCCTGTACAGCCCAACACCCTCGCCACCCTTAGCGATAACTTGTTCAATCTCATAAGAGAATTCGATGTTGCCGTACAGATGAATGCTCATGCCATCAGCAGTCACTGATTGCTGTTTTGTTATTTGTTCAGTTTTTTGTTTAAATGATTCAAGAAGCTCGATATTGCGACGCATTCTTGAAATAGTTTCGTCATCTGGATCAATAATTACTGTGCCAGTCTTTCCATCAATGATGAGCAAATCTCCATCGCTCACTTCTTCTGCCACTGACTTACACCCAACGACAACTGGGACGCCTATAGCTGCTGCAACAATAGAACTATGGTCAGTACGTCCGCCAATATCAGTTGCGATGCCGAGAACCTTTTCATGATTAAATTCTGCAACATCAGCGGGAGTAACTTGGTGACAGATTACAATCACAGGGTCATGCACTGAAGCGAGTCGATCTTTAGACCCTCCAGTTAATTGCGTAAGCAACCTACGTTCTAAATCAAAGACATCATTTGCTTTGTCGCGAAAAACGACATTATCCATAGAACGGAACTTGTCGGCCAAATCACCAAATGCCTCAACAACAGCAAACGCTGCATTTACCCCTTCGTCTGTGATTCTACTTCGTATTGGTTCAATAAGCGTTGCATCGTTGAGTAGACCGAGGTGAAACTCAAAAATTTTTGCGGGTTCCTCGCCAAGGGTTGCCGCAACTTGGTTGCGATCTTGCCTTACGAGCGCAGTTGCACCTTCGATTGCAGCATTGAACTTCCCGAGCTCTAGAGGCTTCTCATCTTCACCAAGAATTAAAAATGGGACTCGGTGCAACGATTTCTCTAAAACCATTGCTCGCCCGATGACGACGCCGGGACTAACTGGGATGCCTTGTAGTAGTTTCATGCCTCTGTGGCGCTCAGGTAAGTTCGCAGGAGAAGTTCTGAGGGCTACACCATTATACCACCCTGCATTTTGCTCCTACCCACGCCAATCAGTATTTCGTTTTATAAGTGAAATCGCCTTTTCAACTTACTGCTATACAACAACTTAAGTTGAGCAACTAATTGTTTCCAAATGACTGCAACTGTTTTTTCCAACAGTATGAGAGTGATAAAGCAAGGAAGACCATGCTTTTGTTGATGATTATAAATCAGTCTGCTCGTCTTCGCAGCCGCCCCAAAGGTACTTTCCAAAAGCTCTAATGTCATCACCAATTACGAGCAAGGCAGGAAGAAGAAGCAAAATTAGCACCGTAGCACTCATCAAGCCAAACGCTATCGCGAGTGCCATTGGTATGAGAAATTTCGCTTGCATCGACTGCTCAAGCATTAAAGGAGTAAGTCCTAATACAGTCGTGATCGTCGTTAGGAAGATTGGTCGAAGGCGTGCTGCACCTGCTCCAAGTAACGCCACTCGTAAATCATCTCCCTTAGCTCTTCGAGAATTATAGAACTCAACAAAAATCAATGAGTCATTCACAACAACACCACTAAGGGCGACGAAGCCGATCATGCTTAAAAAGGAAAGAGATACACCAGCAAAATAATGCCCCCAGATAACCCCAATCATTGCAAACGGAATGCCAAGCATTACAATTAAAGGTTGAAAATAACTTCCAAAGAGCCACGCCAAAATGACATAAATCATCAAGCTTGCAGCTCCGAATCCAAGAGGAAGAGAGTTGAACGCTTCTGCCTGTTGCTCCTGCCTTCCACCTTTAGAAAAATCAACACCTGGAAACGCTGATCGCCATTCTGCAAAAGGAAGCTCTGCTGCAATAGATTCAGGGCTCACACCGTCGATTGTTTCCGCTGTCACTGTCACCGTGCGCTTACGGTTTAATCTGTGAATAGTTGTATATCCACGTTTTTCTGTGATATTCGCAATTTCTACAAGTGGTATTGCTTTTCCACTGGGAGTAATAATCCAGAGTTGTTCAAGTTCTCCGATATTTTTTCGAATATCCGCCCCCATCTTGACACGTATATCAACTTCTTCATCACCCTTAGCAAAAACATGCGCATCAATTCCATACACTGCACCTCGAACTTGGCGCGCAAGTTCTGCCAACGTCAAGCCTGTAGCAGAAGCGCCTTCTCGTAATTCCAAATGAAGTTCTCGCTGACCTGCAGAAGCATTATCAACAATATCGTGCACTGATGCAAACTTTCGTAGATCTTCATAAATATGCTCTGATGCTGCAAGTAAATCACTCTCGTTTTCACCATTCAGTTTAATAGTTATATCTGCTCCGCTCGGTGCACCTGACATCAATTCGTATCCAATACTATCAGCCATCAGTGCACGATTACCTAAAGAAACGCGAATGTTGTCAATAACTTCACTTGCGTTCAACACACGTTTTTCGGCAGGTGTCAACTCAATAAAGAGTTGCCCAAGATTCGAACCCAAACCTCCAGACGTGCCTTCGGTCTGCATCTGAACTCCAATCGCCGTACTAATATGATGCACTTGTTTTTGCTCTCGGGCAGCTTTCTCAAGATGCTCGAGCATTGCGAGCGACTGAGAGTACGGGGTCCCCTCTGGCATACGAACGTTAACTGCGATTGTTTCGGCATCAGGAATTGTCATAAACTCATACCCAACACGTCCGCCTGCGACAAGACCAACTGAAACTATGAGTGTTGATAGAGCAAAAGATAATGCGATATATCGATATCGAATGGCAAATGACAACAACCAAAGATAACTCGGAATAATTTTTTGAAAGATAAAAGCATCTCTCGCAATTTCAAACGATTGGACAAAGCGAGCCACTTTTGTTTTTGGTTCTCCATCTGTTTTTTCTAAACTGTGCCCTAAGTGCCCAGGCAATATTAAAAGGGCTTCAAACAAACTCATAGCGAGAGCGCACGCAACTACAATCGGAAGTGCTCCGAGCAAATCTCCCATGTTTCCCTTTATAAAAGTGAGTGGCAAAAATGCAACTATTGATGTCAGCACTGTTGCAATAACTGGCCAGAGCACTTGCCCCGTGCCACGCACCGCCGCCTCCATCGCAGGGACGCCTTGTTCATGTTGCGCCTTAATATTTTCAGCAACTACAATTGCATCATCAACGAGCAAACCTAATACCAATATTAGGGCAAACATTGTAAGCATGTTGAGGGTAACTCCAAACACCGACATGATGAACAGTGTTCCTCCAAGAGCTGTAAGTAATCCTATTCCCACCCAAAAGGCAACTCGCCAATTCAATGCTAGCAAAAGGAGAACAAAGACAAGAATGCCTCCATACATTGCATTTTTTGTAAGTAAGTTCATTCGACCTTCAACGAATCTTGCAAGATCAGTAAAAGTTGAAAGTGATGTCCCACTTGGCAAAGGCTCAGCATCAACGCCGAGTTGCCATGCTTGTTGACGACTTGAATTTCCACGAAGAAGACTATCAAGCCACGTTGGCTCAAAAGACTCTCCCATTCTTCCGGCAACATAAGCTCGAACAATCTCCGCAATCTTCACAATATCCTGATTACCTGACTTTGTGATGAACATATTCATTGCAGGCTGAGAGTTAAAACGAATCGTTATTGGAATATCTACTAACGTAGTGTGTACTGTTGCAATGTCACCAAGTCGCAGCGTCTCGCCATCTCGCGAGGAGCGAATTACAATTTCTTCAAGTTCAATTGAGGATTCTTCAGGAGTATCCGTTCTTATTACGATGTCTCCACCAGAACTTCGCAACGTTCCGCCAGGAATCTGACTCAGCCATAATGAAATACTGTCTGCAACAGACGTAATGCTCAACCCATGTTCGACCAAGCTATCTTGGTCAACCTCAACAGTGAGTTCGTTTGCGATGTCACCACCAACATTAATTGCACCCATCTCTGAAAATGACCGGAGATCATCACGAATGTCACGAATTGCCTTTTTCATGACTTGTTTATCTACATCCCCCCAAAGCTGAACCATAATGACTGGCATTGCTGGTTCAAGTCTAGTTACAACTGGACGTTCAACATCTGAAGGTAAATCCTGCAAAGATTCAACTGACCGCCTCACCTCGTCAATTGCATCATCTAGACTTGTTGTCCCTTCTTTAAATGAGACAACAAGAGAAACTGAACCTTCAACACAAGTCGTTCTTATATCATCGACTTCATCGATATCTATGAGTGCATTTTCTATCCTTGTACCAATCGCAGATTCAACATCCTCAGGCGAAGCGCCTGGGTACGCCATTGTCACGACAACTTTGTCGAACTCCATATCTGGAAAAAATTGTCGCCGCAATGTAAAAGCGGAAAAAATTCCAGCAAGTATTAAACCTGCCATAAGGAGATTGATTGGCACTGGATTCTGAACGCCAAAGCGTGGCAAGTTCATTCTGCTCTGACCTCTGTAGCAAGAATTGACCGTACACCCATGCCGTCTCGCAAACTCCCACCAGGATCTACTACAACCAAATCTCCTGCAAGCAGAGGAGTGTCGAGAACCGCCCAGTCAAAATCCGGCAATCCCAACTCTTCAATTTTTGCAGTGATAGAATAATCAAGAACAACTGGCACACTTCTCAATATTGAATCGCGAACTACAAGAATCCGATCATCACGAAGTGATCTGCGAGGCACTACCCATCTTGGAATAGCATTGTTCGCATTCACGATTTCACCTCTAAGAAATAAGCCCGGAGGAATACGCGTCACACTATTAGGATCTTGATTAAGATCAACAAACACAACCATCGTACGTGTTTCGGAATCGTCTTCAGGCGCAATTCTTGAAACACGCGCTTCCCAGTGCCGTTTTCCAAAACCTGCAGAACGAAGTGAAACCGGATCGTACACATGAACATGCGATCGTGCGTAGGAGGGCAATCGCAAGGGTATCTCCATACTTCCGCTATTCACAACGCGGCCAATTCTTTTGCCCTTGTTCACATGTTCGCCCACTCGAACATCTAGTTCTTGTAACACACCATCAATAGGGCTTACTATTTTGCACCTTTTTAAATTTTCTAAAGCGAGAGCCAACTCCGCTTCTTTTGTAGAAATATTTGAGAATGCTTTTTCTTCTTTTGCAGGGAATCTATTTGCAGACTCAGTTGCATTTACAGAAGCTGCAATCGAGGCATTTGTTTTTTGCATTGCCAAATCGACTTCGCGTTGCTTTGCTGCGCCTCGATTAAATGCATCTGTGATTCGTTGCAACTCCGCTTGGGAGAGTGTTTGATCTTTTGCGGCAAGTTCCGCCCTCTCTTCAGCCGCGTGCCTTTCAACAACAAGAAGCTGTTGCTCCGATTTTGCTGTTGCTAAAGCGAGTTGCGCTCGAATTACCTGTTGACTGAAATCTACATCATCGAGTTCCACAAGCAAATCGCCCTTGCGTACAACAAATCCAACTCTCGTAGTGGGAGGGACAAGCGTTACTGTAGAAGAAACCTGTGTTGGCACATCTGCATGTTGCTGAGCATCAGCAGTTCCATACCCAATTGTCCTTCTAGCAATTGGCACTTGGCTTGCCTCCATCACCACGACTGCAGGGAGTGATCGAGCGCCTGTGACTATTTCGAGCATTGGCTTTGTGCTCACAAACATCGTGAATATGCCGAACGCGATCACGAGACACACAAGGGCTGTTACAACTCTTGTCAAAATAGAAATGAATCGACTTGTGGGCATAGAACCATATGATACTTGATGGGATTCTGATACGCTTCCAATATGAACCAGAGAGAACAAGATTCACTGTTATCTGATGAAGCCGTACGCCATGTCGCTCATCTCTCCCGAATTGCAGTTACTCAGAGCGAAATCACGAAAGCAAAAGAAGACCTCACTGCAATCTTTAACCATATTGACCTCCTGAACTCTGTTGATACCAAGGGAGTTGCACCACTTGATCATCCCACAGAGCTCATCAATGCAACGCGAGAAGACATAGCAAGCGAAGCGTTAACACAAGAACAAGTACTCGCAAACGGCCCCGCGACAAAAGATATGTATTTCGATGTCCCAAAAGTACTTGGTGGTTCAGAGTAATGCAGAACAATATCAAAGTAATTGACACGTTCAATGCCTTCCATGAAGTTTGGGAGACCCAAGAAGCTTCCACTGGCTCATTACAAGATATGACCATCGCCGTGAAAGACAATATCGTTACTAAAATCGGAACAACCACGTGTGGTTCAAAAATGCTAGAGGGATACAAAAGTCCTTTCAATGCAACTGTGATCGATCGTCTTGAGGAAGCGGGTGCACAACTTGTTGGCAAAACGAATTGCGATGAGTTTGCAATGGGTTCATCGACGGAACACTGCGCCTGGGGGTCAGTACAAAACCCTTGGGATTCAGATCGAGTTCCAGGCGGATCATCTGGAGGAAGCGCCGTTGCTGTAGCAGCAAGAATGTGCGATGCAGCACTTGGCTCAGACACTGGCGGGTCGATTCGACAACCAGCCGCACTTTGCGGAATCGTTGGCTTCAAGCCAACCTATGGAAGCGTGAGCCGTTACGGACTTGTCGCTTTTGCCTCGAGCTTAGATCAGATAGGAACGTTCTCTCAAACTGTCGAGGACAGCGCTCGGATTATGAACGTCATCGCGGGTCCTGACGAGCTTGACTCCACATCCAACCCAGAACCGCCGCCAGATTTTTTAGTAGACCTTCACACGCGAGTTGAAAATCTTAGAATAGGAGTTCCTTCACAATATAAAGGCGAACAAAATGACACGGCAATAAACGATGCTATTTCAAATGCAATTGAAACGTTCAAAGAACTCGGCGCCACTATTGTTGAAGTAGACCTACCTCTTACTGACGTTGGTGTTTCTACATACTACGTACTCGCGCCGGCAGAAGCTTCAAGCAATCTAGCAAGATACGATGGCATTCGGTATGGGCATCGAACAAACGAACCATGCAAAGATTTATTCGACCTCTATTCGAAAAGCCGAGCAGAGGGCTTTGGTCCAGAAGTTAAAAGAAGAATTATGCTCGGCACGTACGTTCTTAGCAGTGGTTATTACGATGCGTATTACAACAACGCACTTAAAATCCGAAGATTAATATGCATCGAGTACAAAGAGGCATTTGCAAAATGTGATGTCATTCTCGGCCCTACTACTCCAACTGTTGCATTTAAACTTGGCGAAAAAACAGACCCTATTTCAATGTATCTCAACGATGTCTACACCGCAAACACAAATATTGCTGGCATCTGTGGAATATCTGTACCCTGCGGATTTTCGACAGAGCATGGCAAGCCACTTCCAATTGGCCTGCATTTACAAGCAGCGTGGCACAATGACAAGACCCTTCTACAAATTGCACAGATGTTTGAAACTGCGACGGAATTTCATGCACACAAACCAGAGTGTTGTTCATGATTGGCGTAGATATCGGCGGGACGAATTTGCTCGTTGGCATTATTGAAGAAGGCAAGGTCATCGAACGGGCTCACCAACCAATCATTGCTCGCGGAGATTTTAATGCTGTCGCAAAACAAACAACCGATGCAGTCCTAGAACTTGCAGGTGGGAACTGCGAGAGCGTTGGTATCTCCGTTGCAGGAAGTGTTGACGCAAGGAGTGGCGTAGTCTTACGAGCACAAAATCTAGATTGGGACAATGCACCTCTCGCTGAAACTGTCGCCTCTACGCTCAACTGCCCAGTCATCATCGAAAACGATGTGACTTCTGCCGCATGGGGCGAGTTCAAATATGGGGCGGGCAGGGACAGCAGTTCGCTCTTTGCCGTGTGGATTGGAACTGGAATTGGCGGAGGCCTTATCCTTGATAAAAAAATCTGGCGTGGCCCACTTGGCACCGGTGGCGAGTTTGGGATGGGCATCAGTGAACAAAACCCAGAAGCTACACGGAGAGTTTTAGAAGCTTTGGCAAGTCGCTCTGGTTTTCAACTATTGTTAGATGATTCTACCCTCGATACTGCTTCGATCCTTAAACAATACGGCAACAACGAAACCTTAACCACGGTTGTGAACGATGGTGCGCAACGAATTGGAACATCCATAGCAAATGTGATTACCCTGCTTTCACTTGACTCTGTCGTGCTTGGTGGGGGAATCGTCGAAGCCCTCGGCGAACCGTACGTCAATGTTATTCGCAAACAATTTCTCGCCGATGTCTTCCCAGCGCACTGCGAGCAGTGCAAACTTTGCATTACTCAACTCGGCCCAGATGCGGGGCTCCTTGGTGCAGCGGATCTCGCAACACGACGGATCTGATCTTACATCTGCGCAAAGAAAAAGGGCTCTTGCCGGCCAAGAGCCCAAATCTTTTGGGAAACTGAAGATTGAACTTCGCAACAGGACGTGGAAGCGTTTGTCTGTTGCACAACCTCTTTCTCAGGTCAGTTCGTGTTCCCTTACATTTCTCAACTCCAACAAGGAGTTGATCCTAACATGCCGAATTCACACGGCTTGCCCGTCCCTTGACACACCTTTTGAATTCGGCAAAACCATCACTATTACTCTCGTAATAAGAATGATAGATCCCTCGCCAGTCAAGGCAAACAATCAGCGTGTTCTATATCCGGCTAACGGACACTAGTAAGTTGCACTATTTACAGGTAGATGTCAAGAAAAAGGTTCGATTTTTTGTAAAAAAACACAGAAAAAATTAGTCTATTCATACCATTATGTCATAAATGGCTGTTTTGAGCTCAAAAATATCTTGGAGAGTTGAATACAGATGAGCACTAACACGAAGAACTCCTCTCCCTTGAAATTCAAATAGAGGAACTTCAATACGATATGTTCTAAAAAGAGCATCTCGAAGTGCAAGGCATTCCTCAAGGGTATTCGGAGAACCTTCAGGCAATACAACAGTCGCCATACTTCCAAGCATCGAACCATCTAAAGGTGTTAATGGTTCAACCTTCCATGCTTCAATAAGTGCTGCATGCATTTGTACTACGAGAGCATGATTGTGCTCTCGAATAGTGTTCCAGCCGATTTTCATGCCCCAATGAACCGCCTGTGCAGCTGTGAGCCATGTTGTAATATCCTTCGTGCCTTGCCAATCAAACTCTTCCTTGTATCCCTGATTCAACCAATGACTGACGGTCAAAGGATGCGTAGTTGCTCGATGAAGACTCGATGTCCAAACAAAACCAACACTCAGAGGTGCGCAGACCCATTTATGTAAATTGCCAACGTACCAATCACAGTTTACATCATGGATATTGAATGCAAGCATTCCAACGGCATGAGCTCCATCAACGAGACATAAAACACCTTTATCCCTGCAAATCTTGGCAATTTCATGCACTGGAAAGACAATAGCTGAAGAAGAAGAAACGTGGTCTATAACGAGCAGTTTTGTCGTATCGGTAATTGAATCGGTGAGAATCCGAAGAATTTCAGACTCATTTGCGAGGGGAGTGTTAATTGAAACCTCTCTATAAGTACAGTTTGATTCAACCGCTTTCTTGGAAAGTACTTGACGAACACCGTTGTATACATGGTTCGTCGTGAGAATCTCATCCCCTGCTGAGAAGTTAATCGAATGCACTACGCTTGCGATGCCAGTTGTGGCATTGTCCACAAAACCAAAACCATCAGGGTCTGCACCAAGAAACGTAGCAATTACGCACCTGGCATCATTGATTTTTCCACGATTGCGATCCAAAAAGTTTACGGGTGACAACTCAAATTCACGCTTAAGTGCAATCTGATACTCAAAGATTGACTGCACTCTCGCACCGAAACTACCATGATTCAAATAGGTAATTGATGGATCGAGTAACCAAGGGTCATTTTTTATTTCATCAGAATCGAGCCGCACAGGCGTAGAATACACTTTTCGAGAGGAGTTTGACATTATGGTTATGTTTGCCTAACATATACCGTACAGACCTGCCGATACTCTTTTAGAAGACAGGAGCAAACGCTATGGAAGTACCCCTACTACAACTCGGACCAAGCCAAACATATGGCACAACCTACTACGCAGATGGCGGAAGAATTATCGCTGTAGAAGGTGGGAACCCCTCCTCACCGCCACCTCCTTACAGAAATGCAACCTATCGAACATTTCTTGACCGGCTTTTTAAAATCGATCGTGTCTCATTTTCACCAGCAGCAGCCGCTGCCGAAGTATTGAATCACACCAAGGTCCAAGAAACCCCAAAACGTAAACCCCGCAGGCGAAAACTTGCATCATTACTCACATATCTCAATCACAAAACAGAGACTCTACTCTGTGCAGTGAATCAACTCCCCCTCTTTGGTCGCACAATTATTTTACAAAAGGGTCATCACGATGAACCTCACACCAAAACAACTCGAAGTACTCGAACTCATTCTGAATTGCCAAAACGAAAATGGATACTCGCCAACAATGCAGGAACTTGCAGAACACATAGGCGTGAGCAAGGTCACAGTGTTCGAGCGAGTCGAGGCACTCATCCGAAAGGGAGCATTGACCAGAGAACCGAACAGAGCACGCTCTTTATCGATTTCTGAACAGTACAACAAACCTGAATCTGCGACAATGCGCTTTCCCTTGGTGGGACGCATTGCTGCTGGGTTGCCAATTGAGCGATGTGAAGATAGGGATGCTATCGATCTTTCAACTATGTTTGGGCCACGAGTTGGGCAACGAGAAGACACATTTGCGCTTCAAGTTGAAGGAGATTCAATGCGAGACGAAGGGATCCTTGATGGTGATTACGTTCTTGTGAAAAAATGTTCTACTGCTCGCAATGGCGACCGAGTTGTTGCGCTCTTGCCTGACGGCGAAACTACTCTAAAAACTTTTTATAAAGAAACTGATGGAAGAATTAGACTCCAGCCTGCTAACCCTGACTTTGAGCCTATTGTTGTTCGCGACTGCCAAGTTCAGGGTGTCATCACAGGGGTTTTGCGAACCTATTAACACCTGACAACCGTGCCCATGCCTGCAATGCTTCTTCAATAACATCTTCTGGCGAAGCTGCTATTGCAGTCCATCCATCCCGCAGAGTTTGTATGCAACCAGCAGAGGCAGAGTCTCCTAATCGCCCAGGGATTACAAACGATTGTCTTCCATGTTCTTCAACAGCAATTCTTGCTGTTATGAGGGCACCACTTCGACGTGCTGCTTCAACCACAAGTATCGCAGATGACAAACCAGAGACAATTCTATTTCGCCTCGGAAAATACGCTGGACGTGGAGAACGATGACATGGGAACTCGCTCAGCATAACACCTCCCTCAGATACAACTTCATCAAAAAGGGAGGCGTGTTCTGGAGGGTAGACGATACTCAATCCAGAACCGAGTACTACAGCGGTTACTCCACCATTTCGGAGTGCGCTTCGATGAGCAGCTGCATCAATGCCTCTCGCACCACCTGAAACAATTGCTATGTCGGATGCAACAATCTCCTTGGAAAAATACTCAGCTTGCTCAACTCCGTAGTCTGTACATCGACGGGATCCGACAACTCCAACTGATGCTAGAGCAATTGCATCTAAAGATCCTCGATACCAAAGAACACTTGGGCAAGCGGGGAGCGGCGACAGGAGTTGCGGAAAGTCATCATCCGTGACAAGCACTACTTTTGCTTCTACTGCTTCAGCCGACCACCGCGCAGGGTCAACTTCCATCCTTTGCATTCGATCACGCAACATATCGCACGCTCCCCTAGGAAGAAAATCTACGGCATCTCCGGAATTCACTGCTTCACCTGCTTCGTTAATCCCCCCCGAAGCGTGAACAAGTTTCGAAAGTGTGGCACCTCCGAGACCGTCTACACAAAGAAGTCGCAATGCATGATCTTCTATTTCCTGGATTTCCCAAGTCATAGACGAAAGAATACTTGGGTTTAGACTACTTCCTTCAGAAGTTGCGGTTTTTCTTTTTATTGCAAAAAGTCATGGTCCCTTCTTTCTGCGGATCCCATGCTGGACCTTTTAAGAAACCAATAAACATCGCAAACGCTCCAGCACCTACGAGTAATAAACGACTTCGCCCGCTAGAGAGGCCAGAAAGAATTGAAGATCGTTCCACTTGAAAGGGTAGTACTCGATCTCTGCGAGAACGTTGGGCAACCCACTCTAGAGGTGTTTGAGACGCTGAGGTGTCAATCACAATTGGAGTACCGGCTGTTTCTAGGTTGAACTGCATTTCAAGAATTCGCTGACGCAACTCAGGATCGTTCTTCTCCAAATCCTGAATAAACTCCGAATAGATTTGAACTCGATACTCCAAGTCAGCGAGGTTCTCTTGAATACGGTCCCGCTTTAGTTGAAGAGTGTGCAATTCTTGGTGTGCTGGAAGAACTATTGCTGCAACAGTAAGCACGATTCCACATACTAAGTAAAACCATCCAAAGTCAATTCTCTGTAGCATTCTCACGTATTAGTTATCGTCAACTAAGACCCTATCGGGCCACATCTAGTATACTTACCCAACCCCTATTGCGGGGTAGAGCAGTCTGGTAGCTCGTCAGGCTCATAACCTGAAGGTCGCAGGTTCGAATCCTGTCCCCGCTATTAAAAATGGCCCCTTTTTAGGGGTTGTTTTTAATTCTGGAACGTGTTCGGTTCTGCGACTTGGACGGCGTAGCAGGACAACAGTCGCAGGTTTGTTGCCCATGGCACAACAAAAGAATTCGACGTGACTGTCACCCAGAGCGAGTCTGCGAGCGACAGTGACTGTCACTAGAAATACACGCCGACGTGACTGTCACTAGAAACGAATAGTGTTATCCTCTTCAGATGCTCGAATTTCTACTCATTGCACAAATCGCTCTTGCAACGCTAACAGAAGAATCCACCTCAGCAACCGTCTCTGACGGCCCCTATCTCTTCCACATTGAAGACGAATCGCTTAAAAGCATCACTGTAAAGAACGGCAAAGTTACCACTTCCATTCTCCCTACAACCGATGGCATTGCAGAAATCCAAACTACAATTCCATCCGTACCAATAATTTCAATCGCACCCGCACTTGAATTCGTGCCTGCTGACACTGTTCCAATGCCACCAAAATTACTCGCTGTAAGCGACCTTGAAGGCAACCTCGACCACCTACTCCAATTTTTACAACTCCACAATGTCATTGACGAATCGTACAACTGGAAGTGGGATACCAACCATCTACTTTTCAACGGCGACACCGTTGATCGTGGTGATCAAGTAACCGAATTACTCTGGTTCATACGCAAACTGCAACAACAAGCGGCAAGTGTTGGGGGACAAGTGCATTTTGTGCTCGGCAATCACGACGTCATGATTATGGCAAATGACATTCGATATACACATGATAAATATAAAGCCGTTGCTGATCTAACTGGCATTCCCTATCACCAACTGTTTAGCAAAAAGTCGGTGCTTGGCAAATGGCTGCGCGACCAGAACAGCGTTGTTCAAATTGGTACGTACCTGTTTGTGCATGCTGGCTACAGCCCAGAGTTGCTTACGCTCAATTTGTCGCATACAGAGATAAATAATCAGATTCGTGCTGCCCTTGGACCACCGGCTTGGCCAGACAAAGACCATCTATCGACTTCATTAGCTTGGCATAGCAAAGGACCTCTTTGGTACCGTGGATACTTCGAGAAGCACGCCAAAAAATATGGACCAAAACCAACAGATGAAGAACTGCAATCAATTCTTACTCGCCATAATGCAATAGCAATTATAGTTGGGCACACAGTTACTGGCGAAGTATGCTATCTCGATGGCAACAAACATTTGATTGGCATTGACGTTCATTGGGACACGCCAGGCCAAGGGCAGGGTCTACTTATCGAGGACGAAAAGCTAATTCGGCTATCTATGGATGGAGTGGCTAAAGAACTTACCACTAAATCTACGAAGAAAACAACACAAATAAAAATACCACCCGTTCTTGGAATCTCACCAAATGATCTACAGGAGCTACTTTCTCAAGGGTCCATCATACTCATCGATGTTCGCGAAAAACATGAGTTTGATGCAGAACGAATAGTTGGAGCATTGAACGTTCCACTTTCTACGTTCACAATTAAAACAATTGATAAAATTGCAGGCGATAAAGAAGTCGTGTTCCAATGCCATTCTGGACATCGTTCCGGCATTGCCTCTAAAGAATACTTCAACGGGAAGCAATCACAAAAACATGTAGAAGGCGGGATTATCGCTTGGAAAAAAGAGGGTTACGAAACAGTAACAAAATAAACAATCCGCAAGATAGTTTATTACGCACAACTGCCCCACGCTGCGATGAGTTCAAGCAAATCAGAAACATCAGTAGTTGCGTCTCCTGTAATATCACCCGCGTCCTCTCCCCACTGGGAAATAAGAAATAATAAATCTGCAACATTGATTGCTCCCGATCCATCAAAATCAGCCGGGCAAACATCTGATTCAACGATAATAAGCGAACCACTAAGAACGTGACCCTGGTAACTGACACCCCGCTGTATTTCAAATGAACTCGTTACAACATCAATTTGCGAGCTCGAATCGATATTTAATGGCGTTACGAATTGGAGCGTTATATCGACACCGTAATCGTGATAGTTGCCCACCATCGTAATTTCGAGTGACCCCGTTTCGATTGTCGCTTGCAGTTCTGGGTCACTCTCTTCGGACCACCAAGGTATATCAAGGGAAGTGAATGCTCCTGAGCCATTTTCAAAATCACCTGCATCAAAAGTCCAAACAAAAACACCTGCCATTGGCTGAGAATCAATCCACGGATGCGTGACATCAGGGAGTAGCCATACTTCTTGCAATTCATACGCAACAGAATCAGCTTGTAGAGCTGGCCCACTTGCTAACAAATACAAGGAGCCACCCAAGAGTTTGTTCAGAGAGAACCTCATACGTAAAGTATAGAGTCTGCTACGGGCTGTTGAAATACAAGAAACGCGAAAATTTACTGCATCTCTTCGAGTTCTGCCCAACGAGCGTACAAAACACGAACCGTTTCATGCGCACTCGCTACTTCGGCACAAGCTTTTGCGTGTTTCTGATGATCCGCCATCACTGATTCATCATTCACTGCCACCTCGGCCCTTTCGACTTCTGCTTCGGCTACCGCAATCGCTTGCTCCATGCCATCGAATTCTCTCTGCAATTTGTAACTCAGTTTGTCCGCAGTGCTCTTTTTGCGAATTTTTAACTCCTCTGAGGAATTTTTTTCATTATATGGGGCTGGTTTCTTGAGCCATTCTTGCCACATCTGAAAACCAGCAAACTCTTTTATGTTCCCTTTGCCATCTAAAGCGAGGTACTCCGTCGCAATTCGATCGAGCATAAAACGGTCGTGGGTAATCAGCAGAATCGCTCCCGGAAAATCGAGTAGTGCATCTTCAAGGACTTCAAGCGTTGGAATATCCAAATCATTGGTTGGCTCATCGAGCAACAAGATATCAGCGGGTTGCAACATCAACGATGCAATTTGTATTCGTGCTTGTTCGCCCCCTGAAAGGGAACCGACGAGTGTCCCGAGTTGCTCTCGAGTAAACAAAAAACGATCCGCCCACCCTGAAACATGAATTTCTTTGCCCATGTACTCGACCATCTCCCCAACTGGGCAAAGCGTGTCTTGCAATGTCATATTCGGATCAAGATCTAATCGATGCTGGCTCGCAGTCACGACCCGCAACATGTCTGCACGCTTAATCGTGCCACTGTCTGGCTTCAACTCTCCATTGATGAGTCGTAGTAACGTCGTCTTCCCAGAGCCATTGGGACCAACCAAGCCAATTCTTCTTCCGGGAGTTAGTTCTAAATCTAAGTCGCCGAATAAATGCTTATCACCCATGGACTTTGCCACGCTGTGCATCACAAGTAATTTATTTGTCTTACGACCAACTGCGTCAAAATTAATTGCTGCGCGTTTGGAAGGCGACAAGTTTCTTGCGTTGACCGATTTTAGTTCCGCCCTCCGAGATGCTGCATCGCGAACTTGGGTTTTGTTTCTAGTTTGCCTACCTTGAATACCCTGCCGAAGCCACGCGGTATCACGCCGTACTTTGTTGGCAAGCGCAGACTCTTCGGCTTCCTGCGAAATCAGAAATGCTTCTTTCCGACGTACAAATTCCGTGTAATTTCCGTTCACTTCAAACGCGCCGTCAGGATACGTTGGCGCAAGTTCTAAAATACGTGACGAGCAGTTTTCTAAAAAACGACGATCGTGCGTCACAAACAACATAGACATGTTTGCATGCAATACAAAATTCTCTAACCACTCCACTGCTTCTAAATCAAGGTGATTTGTCGGTTCATCAAGCAACAGTACCTCAGGATCATGCACGAGCCCGCATGCCATTGCGACACGTTTTTGCCAGCCACCCGAGAGTTCGCCAAATGGTTGATCAAATCGATCAAAACCCAATTTGGACAGCGCAATAGAAGCAGCAACTTCCGCCTCTATTGCATCGCCGCCAATCGATTCGACAACTGCTTCAAGCGGAGTAACTTCCGCAGGAAAAACTGACTCTTGCGGAACGTACCAAAGCCGCAACGCACGCTTCTTCGTAATTTCACCATCGTCAGCTGTTTCGAGCCCTGCCAAAATTTTCAGCAAAGTCGATTTCCCAGCACCATTTGGACCAATAATGCCAAGACGTTCTCCCTCTTCAAGATGGAGTGTCACTCCTTGAAAGAGGTGTCTCGTTGAATAGGACTTTGAAATCGTCCGAGCGGAAAGTAAATTTGCCATAAGAGTTCATTCTACTTGTATCCTGCACATGTATGGCGAAACTCACAGGACAGCAACTAATACAAAAAGCGGGCAAGTTCCATTCCGCTGGCAAGTTTGGGCAAGCTGAAAAGATTTACAAACAATTACTCAAAGCAAATCCGAACGATCTCACACTCTTGCGTATGCTCGGCATGCTCGAACGTGACCGACGAAACCTCAAAGGTGCCTTGCACTGGTTTTCTCTCGCTCGGCAAGTAT
>CAYSYI010000002.1:0-73412 GCA_964435395.1 uncultured Isosphaeraceae bacterium | reverse complement strand
CACAACCAAGATCAAGTACGACATCAGTCTTACTCAAAACGTGCCGCTTGTCGTCTATCTCCGTCAACTTGTACGCAGCGCGACTGCGATAACCATTGCGCTTCGCTTCCTTAAAAAAGAAATCATGAAGATCACGTTGCGAGGACATGTTGCGTTACCAAGAAATCCAATCGGTTGTAAAAAGTGGTTCGCTACCTATTGGGTCAGGATTAACATGAATGCGAACATTGCCATCAACAGTTCGCATCGTGATTTTATTTTCACCATCGTTAAATTGCGCAGAAAGATGATCCCCAGTAGAGCCAGGCAAAATCACAGCGTGTCCATATCGCAAGTCAAGCGTCGCTTCACCGTTAATCGCAGTTGCGTCGATCATCCCAGAGGATTCACTACGAACTCGGTAGACAATATTACCGCGGCGGTTTTCAACCGTAACTTGCTCGTTCATAACAAGCGGAGTCACAATTCGAACATCACCATCACGAGTTTGAACATTAACTGCTCCAGTAATTCCCTTTAGCGTGATATCACCCCGACCATTTTCAACCCGAACGCCATGAATATTTTTTGAACGAATCACAATATTCGCAGTTATTAAATGAAGAGGGTCATCATCGCACGTCGCAACGACATAGACCGTCTCGCCGAGCGGACCTTTTTCAACATACGTCGTTGTCTTCATATACAACTTCGCAACAGGCACCGCCCCAAGACCATCTTCATACTGATTCGCAGAAACAACAGTACCCAAGACGGTGGGGTCCGCAATAATGGTCACGGTTCCCGCAAAGGTTTGCACATCGATAGAAACAGGACCTCTGGTGTTTAGATTCGCGGTGTTTAGGTCGACGACCTGGGTCGATTGACAACCTGCGAGAAAGAATAATACTGTGAAACAGATTCGAAACATGGGTAATGTTGATTGTAGCGAAGGTAGAATACGAGGATGAAAGATGCCAATACAAATGTCGGTCTTGCGGAGCATTCTATGCCACTTTATGGAGCAGATAATCCTTCTACCCATAGTCAGGGCACAGCTCCCGGAAGTTTTGCGCTGAAGCCAGATATCGGAGGAGCAACGACGTTTAGTTCGCCCGACACACCTGGAATGCCTGCGCCTTCAAACAAAACAGCACATGATTTTAATCCGACCCCAAGCGTGAACCCTGCTACCCAACTGGAGCATGCTCGCGCCGGCACAATCACTCCCGAAATGACGAGGGTGTCGCAACGCGAGCCGCACCTTACTGCCGAGCAAGTTCGAGACGAAATTGCGGCTGGTCGAATGATTATTCCAGCAAACATTGTGCACCTTGCGATGGACCTTGATCCAATGGCGATTGGTCGCGCGTCACTTACGAAGGTGAATGCAAACATGGGCGCTTCGCCCGTTTCTTCTGGCATTGAAGAAGAACTGGAAAAATTACATTGGTCGGTGAAGTGGGGCGCAGACACCGTTATGGACTTGTCAACTGGTGGCGATTTAAATGCGTGTCGGCAAGCCCTAATTCGTGGCTCAAGTGTGCCAATTGGAACAGTCCCAATTTACTCGATGATTATCGACAAGAAGATTGAAGACTTAACTTCCACAATGATTATGGATGAACTTGAAAATCAAGCCAAGCAAGGTGTTGACTACTTTACGATTCACGCCGGCGTTCTTCATGAGCACATTCCATTTATTAAAGATCGTTTGATTGGTATCGTTTCTCGCGGTGGTTCGCTGCTCGCGAAGTGGATGATTCATCACAACAAACAAAATCCAATGTACGATTGCTTCGATGATATTTGCGATTTGATGCGGCAGTACGATGTTTCGTTTTCATTGGGCGATGGTCTGCGTCCGGGTGGCTTGGCCGATGCAACCGACGAAGCGCAGATTCGAGAATTGGAAGTGCTTGGTGAATTGACAGAGCGAGCGTGGGCAAAAGGCGTGCAGGTGATGGTTGAAGGTCCTGGTCACGTTTCGTTTGACCAAGTTGAATACAACATGAAATTACAACGCAGTATTTGTCATGGCGCACCGTTTTATGTTTTGGGTCCATTAGTAACAGATATTTTTCCAGGCTATGACCATATTACAAGTTGCATTGGAGCAACTGCGGCGGCGTACCACGGTGCGGCGATGCTTTGTTACGTCACTCCCAAGGAACACCTTGGCTTGCCAAAAAAAGATGACGTAAAGCAGGGGTGCATTGCGTATAAAATTGCAGCACACAGTGCTGACATAGCGTTAGGGATTCCAGGTTCGCGCGACAATGATGATGAACTTACAAAAGCACGCGCTGCCCTAAATTGGCAAAAGCATTTTGATTTAAGTTTTGATCCAGATTTCGCACGGGCTATGCACGACGAAGACATGGATGTAGATACAGACTTTTGTGCGATGTGTGGACACGATTGGTGCTCGGTTCGAATCAGTAAAGAAATTCAAGAGTTTGCTTCGGGAAAAGATGACGATTACGCATGGGACAAACCAAAAATCTCTGCTGCTTTGACTATTGAGCAAAAAGAAATTCTTGAACAAAGAGGCGTGCTTACGCCGGAAGAAGTGCACAAACTTGCTTCAAAAGTCAAAGGTAAGGTTGCAATGACCACCGAAGGCAAAGCGTCGTGTCATAGTGATGTAGCTGATACTGATACAGCCAAATCGATGCAGGAGGGTTAATGTAAACCATATGAACACAAATATCGGTGCACGGAATTGAAGCGTTCGAGAAGGGGATAGGTGTGCGGGCTTTGTTTTGGATTGAGTTCTTTTTGCGAGAACAAGTAACGGTGGGTTCCAACAATTACTTCTACTGAACCAACATCGAGTTTTTTATCTGGCAAAAAGCCGAGTAATTTTCGGTAGTTATCTTCCAGAATAAACGTGTACGGATAATTGTCCCTTACGTGGTAAAAAGCAAAAAAACGGTTTCGAGGAGTGATAGATGCATCGTTGATCCAATTTACTTCGCCGTAGATTTTATCTTTGTAATCAACTTTGACAGTGGCATCGCGGTCGTAGGGTCCAGCGTACATAATTGCCCGTACAACTTTATGGTCTCTTGCAATGAACGCAGCATTCCCCGCGCCTTGCGAATGCCCAGCCACAATAATCTGCTCCCATCTCGGACTTCCTGTTTCATCGAGCCACTTCAACCAATCCATTTCAGGATGTGATTCATCAAGTTCAACCAATAACAACCCCAAAAGCCCAACCACCGATTCTTCGTACGAACACTCAACTTCGCCAGATGTATCAACACCGTAAATACGCTCCATTCGAACTTTTTCCATGCAATCGGGATCTTTGGATGTCCAACACTTATCGCTGACCGAGCCATTGTTTTGATACGCAAGCCCAATTGCACGTAACCCAACCTCGGCGGCGGATTCCAACACCCATTCGCTCCGAATTTCCGGCAATTGACCCGACCCCGGCATGAACAAATATAAATATTCCGACCCGTTGTCTTCGCTATTCCACATCACCCAATGGTCGCCATAGATTTCGTGGACGAGCCAATCCTCCCCCCTTGGAGAGGTAAATCCTGCTGCTACTAAGAATGAAATAATAAATAATCGAAACATGTTTTTCGCCTTCTAAAACCTTATGCGAAACAGGGTTTACATTTCCGCAATAATAAGACAAATAGGTGTTGTAAAACAACCCAAAAAAGCCGATTCTACACGTATGCAGGAACAAAAAACGACAAAAATTGACGCACCCGCCGAGTGGCGTTCAGCACTTACGGGAATTTCAAGTGGTTTCTTGTTGTATGAGACCGTCACCGGTCTTGCGATTATGCTGTTGCCATTTTCGCCGTTCAACCAATTCAACGTACTACTTCACACGGTTCTTGGCTTGGCAATGGTCGGTCCAGTCATCTGGTACTGCATTCGCCACTGGCTGGTTCGCCGCAAAGGAAATTTAAGCCACTACCAATTGCTCGGGTACATTTCAGTTGCGTTGTTACTCGCATGTATCGTGAGTGGTGTCGTCTTGACATGGCAGGGCATAGTCGGACCTGTAATTGGTGCAACGTGGGACACCGTGCACCTTGTTACCGGATTTGCTATGTCGGTCTTTATAATTCTCCACCTTGTTTCGATAGTCATTCGAAAAGTAAACAAACAAGATACAAAGAAAACACTCGCAGCTGCGCGAGGCCGGTACTACCAATGGTCCGTTGGCATGACAGCACTGTTTCTTGGTGCAACTTGGGTTTGGGCGGCGATGTACGCAGATCCGCCAACTGTTTCCGCGTTTGCTGACGAATATAATTGGAAGTATGGTGAGGACAGACCGTTCGCGCCATCGCTTGCTCGGACGGACACATCAGAATGGCAAGAGGATGTTCGGAAAAAGGTGCTTGCGTTAATAGACCCAGAAAGACATGAGGCATTCAATGAAGCATACAAAGAAGCAAAGAAGGAACCGATTGGACTTTTTGCACATATTCGATCGGCAGCCAAAGTTGTTGGCACAGACGATGAAACAAATACAAAAATAGATGCAATCATCGCAGAAGGCGCGAACTGGATGCAACACAACGGCGCAATAGACCCAAAATTGTTGTCGGGCTCTGACCGATGCGGGACAAGCGGATGCCACACACAAATTTACGAGGAGTGGTTGCCAAGTGCGCACCGCTATTCTTCACTCGACAAAATGTTTCAAGACGTGCAAACATTAATGGTGGACGAAACGTCTCCAGAACATACGCGGTATTGCGGCGGATGCCATGACCCTATTTCATTGTTTGCTGGTGCAAAAAACTCAAGCAACAACTCGGTTGGCGTTGAAGTTGGCATTGACGAGGGAACCTCCTGTTTGGTTTGCCACAACATTGTGCAAACAGACGTGCAAGGCAACGCGGACTACACGTTGCAGCCACAAGAGCGATACGTGTACGAACTTGATGACGGTGACACGGCAAAATTCTTAAGCGACTTTTTGATTCGTACGTATCCAAAGCATCATGTTTCTTCGTACTCAAGACCGCTCTATAAAACAGCAGAGTTTTGCGCGGCTTGCCACAAGCAATACTTGGACAAGGAAGTGAATACCGACATCGGGAAAGTCCAGGGACAAAACCAATACGACAGTTGGAAAAACTCTCGTTGGTATCACGGCGAAGAAAATCCGCAAACGCTTTCGTGCCGAGAGTGTCACATGCCACTTGTCGATTCAGATGACCCAGCCGCCGGCGACATGACGGACTACAACCGCTCGCTTGAAGATGGAATGCACCGAGGGCACCGAACGCTTGGCGCAAACCAGTACATTCCACTCTTGCAAAACCTTGAGTTTGCAGAAGAACACACCGAACTTATTGAACAATGGATGCGCGGTGAAATAGAAATTCCTGAAATTGCAGACAAATGGACTAGTGGACCAGTTGTCCGTATGGAAATTAAAGCCCCCGGAAGTGTCCAAGTTGGGGAACAGGTTGATTTAAGGGTGCTTCTTACAAACAATAAAACTGGGCACGATTATCCAACGGGGCCACTTGATATGATTGAAAGTTGGGTCGAACTTGTTGTAACAGACACCGAAGGAAATGTTGTATATCGAACAGGTTCTGTTGACGAAGAAACCGACGAGATAACCGATTCGCAAGTTATCTTTAAAGCGGATGGTTTTGACCGCAAGGGTGAACTCATTGATCGCCACAATTTGTGGGATTTAGTTGGCGCAAGTTACAAACGATCGATGTATCCGGGCGTGACCGACACGTTCGAAGAATCGTTGCAATGCCCATCGATGGCTCGCGGCCGAATTGCCGACAACGCGCGAGAGTCACGACCCGGAAGTCGATCAGATGATTATGCGTTTGATATCGATTCAGTTGGAGAACTTACTATTCGCGCAACACTTTGGTATCGCAAGGCGAATCCAGCGTTTTTGAACAAGGTGTATGGAACTGAGTCAGACGTACGTTCGCCAATTTTCAAGGTTTCTGAAGCAACGGCAATCATCAACGTGGTGGGTGAATGAGCAAGAAGCGTTTTAACAAACGTCATCAACTTATGGTGCGATGGGGGCTGGTGACGATTGTCATCGCCGTTGCAATAGCTGCATTGTTTGTCTGGAAAAATTCTCGCGTTGACCCAATGGCTCGCAATGAAGATGGAAGTAATTCAGGATTAACAAGTGTTCTTGAACGAACGGTCGACTCAGAAATGGTGACATTTAAGTTTGAAGATGTAACAAAGAAGTCTGGAATTGTATTCTCGCATTTTGGTGCAATAAGAAATTCGCTGCTTCCAGAAGACATGGGAAGTGGGCTGGCGTGGGGCGATTACGACAATGACGGATTAGACGATTTGTTTGTTGTGAATTTTGGCGGCGATGTGTTGGACGGGTCACCAAACGGAAGTTGTGGCCTGTTTAAGAACAATGGAGATGGAACGTTTCAAGATGTTCGCAAAGAAACCAAAACGGATGTGTCCTTGTACGGCATGGCACCAACCTGGGCTGACTACGATGACGATGGAGACCTTGATTTGTACATTACGGCGTACGGGAAGAATGTGTTGCTTCGTAATGACAACAACGTCTTTGTGGACGTGTCACAAACTTCGGGAGTGGACGATGGACAGTTTGGTGCAGGCGCATCGTGGGCCGATTACGACCAAGATGGAGATCTTGATTTATATGTAACAAACTACGTTGACTTCACTTTTAATGAAGACGATATCAAAGAGTCCCAGCGTCAATATGGAGCGGAAGTTCCGTTTACGTTGAACCCATCTTCATATCCTGCGCAACCGAACGTGCTCTATCGAAACAACGGCGACGGAACATTCAGCGACGTAGCAGCACAATCGGGAGTTGATGATAAAGAAGGGCGCTCGCTTGGTGCAGTGTGGTTTGATTTTGAAGGCGATGGCGATTTAGATTTGTACGTTGCAAACGATGTTTCCAAAAATGGTGTCTATCAAAACGACGGCGACGGAACGTTTACAGACATTGGTGCAATTTCCTTAGCCGCTGACTATCGAGGCGCGATGGGGCTTGCCGTTGGTGATGTGGATACCGACGGCGATGATGATTTGTTGGTGACACACTGGGTTGCGCAAGAAAATGCGCTCTATGAAAATATGCTCGGTGAATTTGATGACAAAGCAAGAGTATCATTTATGGATACCGCGGAAGATCACGGACTTGGGCAAATTTCACTGCACATGGTGGGCTGGTCGACGGGGCTTGTTGATTTCGATAACGACGGTTTGCTTGACTTATGGGTGGTGAATGGGCACACGCTTGAAGAAGAAAAAAATCAAACACAGTTGCAAAAACAAGAGATGCAGTTGTTTAGGCAAATCGAAGGTGAGGGCTTTTTTGAAATAGGTAAAGAAGCGTGTACAGCGTTGGCTTCGCCATTCGTTGGTCGCGGCGGTGCACATGCCGACCTTGACAACGATGGCGATATGGATCTTGCTGTGCTCAAGTTTGGCGAAGGCGTGTTGCTATTAGAAAACGAATCCGAAACCCACGGAAATTGGGTGCGTGTTCATTTGTCACAACCGCCTCCGAATGTGTTTGCAATTGGCGCAACGGTTTCGGTGCGCGTTGGCGATGTTATTCGCACAAAACAAGTTGGCGTGGACGGAAGTTATCTTTCGCAACACCAAATGGATGTACAGTTTGGTTTAGGTGATGCGAAAATTATTGATGAACTTATTGTGACGTGGCCTGGCGGAACAAGAACTGTGCGAACAGAAATAGCGGTTGATCAATTAATTCACGTGCAGCGTTAGCAACAATCAGAGCCAGAACAACAACAATCACCACCCTCGTCTGGTGTTGGTCCGCTGTCGGTGTTGCCACATTCGTCTGCCTTACACGCAACAACGGTCATCGAGCGGAATTCGATTCCATTCACCGTTTGCCAAGGATCGGTTTCGTGTTTTACAACGGAGATTTCATCGAAACCAGCGTCTGCAAATGCTTGCACGAAGGCGTCATCTTTCATTGCACCAGAAATACAACCACTCCAAAGCGTTTCGTCTTGTTGCATTTCTACTGGAACATCAATATTTGCAACGATGTCAGAAATAACAGCGCGCCCACCTGGGGCGACGACCCGGAACAGTTCATTAAACAACGCTGGCTTTTCAATATTTGAAACTAGATTTAACACACAATTTGAAACAACAACATCGATCGAGTTGTCATCAACAATGTCTTGCATCTGTACAATATTGCCTTTGTGGAACTCCACATTTGCAAAGCCAATAGTTTCAGCAACAATTGGCGCAAATTTGTTCGCAACTCCGAGCATGGCATCGTTCATATCAACACCGATGACTTTGCCTCTTTCTCCAACAACTTGACTTGCGATAAAACAAATTTTTCCAGCACCTGAACCAAGGTCAAGCACGGTTTCACCCTCGCGAACGTGTTTACTTGGATCACCACAACCATAATCGCAGTCAATGACCTCTTGTGGAATGGCTTTGAGCCACTTGGCGTCATAGTCGACTGGGCAACAAAGTGCGGCTTCTACAGTTGTAGCGGCGGGTGAATATCTGTCGTGGCATGCAGATTCGGCGTGTTGTTTGTCCATTTTGAGTGTCCCTGTACAAAAAGTAGTATTAAAAGCATGTATTTTAACATGAATAAAGCCCTCTACCAGATAAGCATTGATTTACAAGGAAAAAAGGATACACTCACACTATGGACAAGCACATTATTTATTCAGTAGCGTTTTCAATTGCCGTGACAAGTACATCTGTGACATTTGCACAGGCACGCGGATTAACCCAATTCGATCGATGGGACCCACAAGATGTGCGAATTGTTTCCTACAACTTGCACGGTGACCTAGATCCATACAACTTCTCCCAAGATGGGTTTTCGAGGGTTATCTCAGCAATTAATCCCGACATTGTTGTATTTGAAGAAGTGACGGGGAATGATAACGAAGCATTACAATTTGCCGATTGGCTTGACCATCATCTCCCAACAAATGGCTGGAACGTCCACCTTGGAATGGTTGCAGGAGTTCGTACACTTGTTGCATCTCATCTTCCGATGTCAATGCAAGAAATTGATACGACCCCAGCAAGTTCAACCCGAGGTGTCACAATGTCACTCGTTGACTTGCCAGATAATTTGTTCACTCGAGATGCATATATCCTAGGTGTCCATTTTAAGTGTTGCGACTACGGGGACGAAGATATAAAAAGACAAAAGAGCGCAGATGCAATTGCGACCTGGATGGGTGATGCAAGGTTCTCAGGTAGAAACATTGATTTACCCTTTGGTACACCAATGATTCTTACGGGCGACATGAATCTTGTTGGTGGTCCACAACCAGAGCTTACTTTGATTACTGGCGATGTGATTGAAGAAGCAGATTATTGTTTTGATGTTAAAGGTGATTGGGATAACTCTGATTTGCTTGATGTTGTACCCGCAGATCCCAATACTGGCGATACCTTTACATGGCAAGGAAGTGGAAGTTGGCCACCAAGCAATCTCGATAGACTAATGGTGACTGAGAGCGTGATGCAAATAGGGAATACATTTGTTCTAAACACGGACACGATGTCAAATGCGGAGCTGAAACTTCTTGGTCTAAATGCATCGGACACGTTGTTCTCATCAACAAGCGACCATCTTCCAATTGTGATGGACTTTCAACCAACTCAGCAAACTAATTCTTGTGAAGGAGACCTTGATGGCGATGGCTTGGTTGGAGTAGCAGATATTTTGACAGTCATTGGTGACTGGGATCCAACAGGTGGCACTTGTTGTCCCGGATGTGTTGGTGATGTTGATGGAAATTTAGTGGTGAACGTTGCAGACGTGCTTACTATTGTTTCGAACTGGGGAGCATGTCAGTAAATTACTTTTTCCACAATTGATGTAGCATACTTTGAGTTTCGTCACCAATCGACTCGGAAGAATCAACCGCAGGCAAATCAAACCGTTCGTCATTAAGTGAGCCATCAAGTTCATTGAACCAATGTTTTGTTGCCCGCAAAGCATGTGGTGGTTTAGTTGCAAGCGAAGTCGCAAGTTTGATTGCTCGAATGGCAACGTCTTCATTCGTCACTTCAAGGTGCGTGAGCAATCCAATATGAAAAGCATCTGCACCTTCTAGAAGTTCCCCACTTAATACAAGAGATCTTGCCCTGCCTTCACCAAGTCTTTGAAAAAGTGTTGGAATAGTGACTGCTGGTGAAATCCCAAGTTGATGCACTGGGTATCCGTATTTGCCATTGAAAGATCCAACGACAAAATCACCTCCAGTTAACAGCGCACATCCTCCCGCAATAGCAGCGCCATGTGCGGCGACAACAACGGGCATTGGCAATCTTCGTAAAACTCGAAGGAGCGAACTTAATTTTAAGATGTATGTATCTAAAACGGAGAGGTCATGTACACATGCCTTCATGTCGAATCCCGCACAAAAAGAGGGGCCGTTGCCAGTGAGAACAACGCACCGAACGTCGCTGGTTATGTTGCTTATGGCATCATCAATGGCATCAAACATTGCAATGCCAAGGGCGTTGCGTTTTTCTTCATCCTTAAGGGTGATATAAAAGACATTACCATTAAATTTGTATTCGACAAGCGACATGTGTACATCATATAAAAAGGTCAGGGCCGGCATTTAGCCGGCCCTGAACAATTAAGGAGGAGGACTATGCAAGGCACAACGCGTGCCGAGCGAGAAAGTTAGGTTCAATCACTGTGCCAAGTAGCTGAAAAGATGTCGTAAATGGCGGTTGTGTCTGCTGGTTCTTCTTGAGTACCTGTTGCTATTCCAACATCGATAAATGTGGAATACACTTCGGTTTCTATCGATTGAATTGCCAAGCGATTCGTTCTTTCAAGTAATCGATCAATGAGACCGAGGTCGGGTGGAGAAACATGTTCTCCAAGAACGCTGGATCCGTATTGCGCAAACAGCGAAGCGATGTGTTCAAGTGCGTCGTCGTACTCTTCAAACATCGTAGACTTCGCTTCACTACAGAGGATGGCCGACTCTTCCAACAAGTCTTCGCGAGCACTATCTGTCAGTGAAGTGCAAGGTGAGAGTGAGGAAATGTCGACACACCATCCAGTAGTGTTTTTAGTAACATCAATACAAAGAGTGAACTCTATTGAAGGTAGGGACTTCAAGAAGTTGTATTGCGTATGTACATCATGTTGATTGTTTGTTGTTGCTTTCATGTGTTCCTAAAAAAAGCCCCGCTTTGTTTGCGGGGCTTGTCGGTGTTTGTTTGAGTATTGTTTTACTCTAAGGTTTCCGATTAGCTCCCGCATTGGGATGTACGATTTGTGTCCAAATCATGTTCATCGCTGTGGTAAATGTTGTCATGGCGACATTCCAATTGCCATGCAGACAACAATATAAAAATGTCCTAAGGACCTGCGAAGTTGTTTTTGATGTTCGTACAGCCAATTTGTGCCTCTTTCCAGACAATGCTTCTTCGAACGATTCTTTTCGTGAATTGTGTTTCATCTCTCTTACTATGCGCAAAAGAACCAAATGGTCAACGAATTTCGATATTTTTTTTCGAATCGTGTACTATTTCTCTCTATGCCATCAACAAAACTTATTCGAAACCTGCCCAGGATGAAGGAAATCGTCTCTGTAGCCGCAAAATTCGGCTTTGGCGAAATTATTCGAGATTCAAAACTAGGTGAATTTTTAGAGAAATTTAACAAAAATGGAGAGATTGAGGATAAACCAGCCCCAGTTCGCTTGCGACTTGCACTTGAGGAGCTTGGACCAACCTTCATGAAGCTTGGCCAGGTACTCAGCATGAGACCAGATCTCATTCCACCATCGTGGTCAGCTGAATTGGCAAATTTACAGGACAGCTGCCCAGTTGTTCCATGGGCTGAGATCGAGAAGCAACTTCAAATAGAGTATGGCGATGACTTTAAATCTATGTTTGCTTCCATTGAAGAAACCCCAATAGGGGATGGCTCGATGGCGCAGGTCCACAGGGCAACTACGAAGGACGGAAAACACATTGTTTTAAAAATACTTCGCCCAAATATTGAAAAGATAGTTCGCTCTGATTTACAAGTTCTCGAGGGCGTAGCGTCTATCCTCAATAAGCACGGTGCAAAACTTGGGTTTAACCCCAAGGAAGTAATTGATACATTTGCAGAAGCACTTGAAAATGAATTAGATCTTCGTCACGAGGCGGATAGTACAAAAATGCTCAAGTCGATGACTGCAGATGACGCAGCGACATTCCCGAATGTTTTCACTGGCTTATCTACAAAACGAATTCTTGCAATTGAAGAAGTACACGGCGTTGAACTTACAAAATGGAAAAAAGAAAATTACACACAAGAACAGCGAGATAAAATTGTTGCAAATGGCGCACACGCCGTTGTTAAACAAACGTTAGAAGTTGGGTTCTTCCACGCAGATCCACATCCTGGAAATATTTTTATTCTTAAAAAAGAAAAACTTTGCTTTATCGATTGTGGCATGACTGGTCGCGTCGAAGAATCGATGCGGCAAGACTTAGCCATGCTCCTGTATGGTGTATCTGAAGACAACCTTGATACTGTTACAAAAGCCTTTTTGCGACTCGGTGATATTTCTGTTGATGACATAGACGAACGAATGCTTCGTAAAGATTTACAGGACTTTATAGAACGATTTACCGAAGGCCCGCTAGGCGATGTTGATATGGGAAGCATGTTGACAGCATTCCTTGAAGGCTTACGAAAATTCAACGTTAAGTGTCCTGGCGATTTGATACTGATGATTAAGGCTCTTATCACTATCGAAGGCGTTGGGAAGGAGTTGTCACCGAATTTTAACTTGGTGGATTCTGCAAAACCAACGATTGCAAAACTTGTAAAATCGCAATTTTGTTTTGGTGCAATAAAAACTCGCTCAGAAGCATCTGCATTGTTGTGGGCACAGCTTGCTGAGCGCTTGCCAGATGATGCAACTCGAATGCTCGACAGAATTCGCCGGAATAAAGTTCGCTTGAATATAGATGTCGAATCGGTCGAACACATGTCAGAAGCAATTGATAGATCATCTAAGAATGTAAGTTGGGCATTAATTATTTCGGCTTTGATTGTTGGCTCATCAATTATGGTGCTTGCGAACAGGTCAGATTCGATGGACTTACGAGCGGCTCTAGGACTTATTGGTTATTTGTTTGCCGGAACCCTTGGTGTGTGGCGTGTTATTCAACATTTGAGGCAGGGTAAGTAACGCATGCCAGAAAACAGTGGTGGATTACGCTGGGTTGGCATTCTTGGAATCGGTTAACTACTACGTTTAATTTGTGATCCCCGATCAGCATCCCACCGTTCGTGATATGAAGCGATACTAAGATTGCTATACCGCGTGCCACACTTGTAGCAAACGAGCCGGTTAAAACGTAGAGTTAGAATCAAGATATCGATTGCAAGAATGATACCCATCGCAAATAGCATAACCCACGTTGTGACGAGCCCAAGGATGCCAGCTACAGCACCAGCAAAAGCAAGAACGACAACAATTCCAGTGATTTGTGGAAATGTTCGTTCCCGAAATACTTCTGCACCACACATAATGCACCCGCGCAGGTGTCCCGAGTCATCAACCGTTGAGTTCCACTCTACATATATCTCCTCACCGCTTGGTTCGACGACTACGGTTGACGGTCGTTCATCGAGATCAATCGAAAACTGACCGGTTTTCTGACCATCATGTCGAAGTTTGACAAGCATTTGCTTCATGGTAAACATTTCCCCTTGCCAAGAGTACGATTCTCAACGATAGTGCCACACATGGATACTATTTCTCCTCTTGCAGGACAATTCATTGTGTTTGACGGACCTGATGGCTCTGGTAAATCGACTCAGATATCTCGATTCGTCAAGAAATATCGTGAGCAGGGGCTTGCCGTAAAGGAGGTTCGGGAACCTGGAGGTACTTCAATTGGTGAACAGATTCGACATATTCTTCTTGATCCAATTAATGAAGGGATGACGATGCCTTGCGAAATGCTCCTTTATATGGCGAGTCGGGCGCATCTTGTGGAACAAGAAATTAAGCCCGCGCTAGAACGTGGGGAATTGGTGGTGGCAGACCGATTCGTCAGTGCTACGCTTGCATATCAGGGTACCGCCGGCGGTTTGCCGGTGGAGTGGATTCAACAAGTTGCCGAAGTTGCAGTGGCAGGATGCTGGCCTTCACTTACATGCATTCTAGATGTCGACGACCAAACCGCTGCAGGGCGGCTAAACCCTCTCCTAGATCGGATGGAATTGAAGGGGAAGGCATTCCACGCAAAGGTACGAGAGGGATTTCTAGAGCAGGCTCAACAATGGCCAGAGCGGTACTGTGTTATTGATGCCTCAAAGGATGAAAATACCGTTGAAATGGGTGTCGAAAAAGCGATTATAAAATGGTTTTTTAGGTGATTTTCTGTAGAAAAAGCTAGTAATTTAGCATAAAAATAGAAAAAGTATTTTATTTGTAATTCCTGCCAATGCAACAGGTTACGTATAAATAAAGAGCAGCAGTTCCAGAGTATTTCATGAGATTCTGTGGTGATTTCGGCCTAACTGCCGATAAGTGGTGAATCCCAAGGACCCACGTTGTGGTCCAAATTTGTCAGGGATGGCTCATTGGCCACAACAGGCTGGGTTAGGAAACTAAGGAGATCTCTTTATGAAAAATGCACTAGATACTATCAAATCATGGGCTTGGGGCTTTATTGACCTCATGCTAATTTTCATCGCCGTAGGCGTATTGGTTCAGGTAATTTTCGGTGACACTGCTGGCTGGTTCAGCGGAGTCGTAGGTCGTTTAATGGCACTTGTAAATGAGTTTAGCGCAGGCGGTTTCGTCGGCTTAATCGCTCTTGTCATTGTTCTTTCACTTTTCAACCGTCGTACTGCATAATCGACGTTTGAATGCGAGGTTCTGACGCCTCGCACACACATTGCCCCCTAGTTCAAGGATGGATTTGGTGAGGGCAATAAAAAAACCTGTCTTCTAGATAGACAGAACATACGTACCCAGCCGCAACTGCCCTCATCGGAGATGAGGGCAGTTGTTTTATAGGTTCAGGTTTGACCCAACAAAAAAATTCCTCTGAGGTAATTACCATCGAATTATGGTGCTAACCCGTTGCTACTACACGACATAAATTGGCTCAGAGCCAATTAATTTCAGAAAATTTTTTCTGGAATATGTACTCTGAGTCAGTTTACGACCAGCGTAAGACGATTTTGCCGAACTGTTCACCGGATTCAAGGCGGGCAAATGCCTCACAAGCATTTTGAGCGTCGTGGACCGAATCAATGACCGGCTCTATTCCAGCACGGAAGAGTGCGAGTACTTCTCGGAATTCATTCATATCGCCCATAGTTGACCCAAGAACAGAGAGCTGATTCCAAAAAATCCGAGCGAGATCTGTTTTTGGTGCAGCGCCGGCAGTACATCCACATGTGACAAGTGTGCCGCCACGCGCCAGGGATTTAATGCACGGCAGGTGAAGTGGGCCTCCCACCGAATCAACACAAATGTCGACGCCTCGCTTGTTGGTATGTTTTCGAACATCACGTGACCAGTCTTCCCCAACATCAAGGATGGTTTCAGTAGCACCAAGATCAGATGCTTTATCTAGTTTCCACTGGTGCCTTGAAGTGACAATTGTTTTGCACCCAAAATGTTTGGCAATGTTAAACGAAGCAAGCGCAGCACCTCCGCCAATTCCAGTGATCAAGACGCTTTGCCCAGCACGCAATTGTGCGCGAGTAACAAGCATTCTCCATGCAGTTAAGTGTGCTAGCCCAAACGCTGCTGCTTCGATTGGATTCACTTCTCCGACATCAAGCACATTTGAAACAGGCGCAATAAAATATTCTGCATTTGTTCCGTAGTCGTGTTCTCCAATCATTCGTATGTCTGCGGGGGAGGGAGCAGACTGAGGAACTATCTTTTCTGGCTGTCGAACGGCAGCATTGAGTAACACTCGTTTTCCAATCCATGACGAATCTATTTCTTCTCCAACCTTGGAAACTATTCCACATCCATCCGATCCACTTACGCGAGGATAATCTAGATGTAATCCAGGCATCCCAATACCAACCCAAAGGTCAAGGTGGTTTAACGCAGAGGCTTCGGTTTTTACAAGAACTTCGTGTGATGCAATATCGCAATCGTTCCAATCATCAACAAAGTTCACATTTTCTGAAACCGAAGTTCCTTCTTGAGTTATAAGAACTGCTTTCATGCGGATTCCTCTCGCTGTGCACGAACTTTACGCAGTAAATCTCTGGTTCGAATGATACCTTCAAACTCACTCGTTTTATCGCCTTCATACTCGACACCAATCCACCCACGATACCCAGAATTTAGAACTATTCCCAACATTTTTTCATAGTCGGTGTGCATTTCATTTCCTTTTGCGTCAAAATCGTGCGACTTCGCACTCACTGCTTTTGCATAAGGCATGAGTTCTGTCACACCTTTATATCTGTCATACTCTTCTCGTGTTCCCCAATCCAGAATGAAGTTCCCAAAGTCTGGAAGGGTGCCGCACCGTGTGTGATTAACTTCTTTCATAACAGAAGCAAGCCATGATCCATTAGAACTTAGACCTCCGTGGTTTTCAACAATGACATTTATTTTTTTTGTATCACCAAATTCAGTGAGCCGGCGCAATCCATCAGCAGCTAGTATTCGTTGTTCATCTGGTGTTCCCGAAGATTGTGCGTTGACACGAATGGAGTGGCAACCAAGCTCAACAGCAGCATCAATCCACTTGTAGTGATTTTCAATTGCTTTTGTGCGTGCAGCGTTGTCTGGGTCTCCTAAATGGCCTTCACCATCACACATAATAAGTAAACTTTGCACATTCAAATCGTCGCACCGTGTTTTCAACTCACCCACAAATTCTTTCGTAGGCTGTCTATCTGGAAAAAACGAATTGACATATTCAACGGCATGAATATCGAATTGATCTTTGGAAATTTGCGGGAAGTCAATTGCTTGAATATATCCGGCGAAAAGTGCGCGATGAAGCGACCATTGTGCGAGTGAAATATCAAATAATTGTTTCATGGCTGCATCGTAACGTTGGTTACTCGCGCTGTGGGGTATCATTCCATCCTACATGCCCAAACAAAAACGTTGGACATATTGGTTAGGCGTTGTCATTGCAACTTGGGTCGTACTCTTTCTCATTTATGGGTGGAAAAATACCCAGTTCATGCTGGATTTATATGCTGAAGCAGCATCGACGATGCTTGATGGTGGTTCGCCGCAAGGCGTCGCAGCTATGGCGTATCCACCACTACTTGTTGCGCTCTATATCCCCCTTTTTGAGTTGAGTGAATTCTTCCAACGTGTTGCGATGCTTGGAGTAATGGCTGGGATTCTTGTTTTTATCTTTTCGACGATCCAATCTATGATTGTTGGAAAGCAAACGGCAAAAAGCACAATCATTTTTTGGTTTATCGTAGCTCTTGTTGTTGGTAGGTATGTGACATCTCCAATCGAGAACTACAGTCACGATCTTGTCATTGCGGGACTCGTATTCCTCGCTATTCGACTTTGGGCAACACGGAGAGAGGGTGCTGGCGGTTTTGTTATGGGCGTGGCTGCCGCGTGTAAAGCAACTCCACTTATCTTTCTTCCTTGTTTATTGTTGCAACGAAGGTGGAAGGCAGCCATCGTGATGTCTGTTGTTACAGTTGTTGCATTCAAAATTCCCGACATTGTATTCCCGCGTGATGTCGGCACGTGGAGTGGCTATTGGATTTCCCTAGTTACGAATTCTTTGAACCAAGTTGAAGGAACAACAAGAGTTTCGAATTGGACTCTCTGGAACCAATTGAACCAAAGCATTGCAGGAACAATCGTTCGTCTCTTCTCGAATCCAACACTTACAAATAAAGATGCAGTAGATGTTCACATCGCTCTTTTGCAACCTTCTACCATTAAGGTTATAGTTTTTATTGCTAGACTCGCAATTCTTGGAATACTCTTTGGAGCACTCTACAAACGATCAAAGTCTCCCGTTATAATGAGGCGATTTAGCGAGGGCGCACTTATCGTATGTGGGATGTTGTTGCTCTCACCTATGAGCAGCAAGGCTCATTTTTTCTTGCTCTTGCTACCCGCCGTACTTATGGCTCGTCTTTTTGTGTGGGAACGACGAGATTGGGTGGTAGGTTCCATTCTTGTGTTGATGTTTTTGTACGGTACGCTTTCTGTTAAGGATTTAATTGGCACTGAAGCGGGGCACGCCGTTTTGGCAACTGGTTCAGTAACATGGTGCGCACTGCTTGCCATGATTGGGACATGGCGAGTGATGTGGATTCACGAATCTTCTTCAGTTTCTTCTTGTTCTAAAAAACAATGAAATCCAACACATGGGATGTCTTGTGGTTCATCACTTTCATGTATCTCTTCAATAAATCCATGAACTCGTTGTACATGTTCTGCAGTCAGTGGAATAGAGACAATTTGTTGGCCATGGTTTGAGCCAGTAATAGTAGTAAGTACTGCTACGGTTTCTTCATGTTCGAGCGCCGACATAACATGTTCACCAACCTGCCGAGCCATTGGAAGTAGAGGAGTAACAAGATGTGGAACACCCTCTTGTTTTTCTTCTGCTTCTTCTTGTTTATCTTTTTTTTGTTCTTCGCTCGTCATTGTGTTGCCTCGTTTGCAAATGCAGTCGCACTTTCTATTGCATCAGGAATTTTTTGTGGGTCTTTCCCGCCTGCCTGCGCCGTGTCAGGTCTTCCACCACCGCCGCCGCCACAAATTTTTGCTGCTTCTCGTACCCAATCGCCCGCTTTCAGCCCTTTACCGATGAGTGTCTTGCTGACACCCGCAACGATAATTACTTTTCCTTCGTCATCGTTCGCTGTGAATAACATCGTGGCACCATCTGGACGTTTTGAACGAATGGTATCAAGTGCGGTCATCATGGAATCTTTATCCCCACCCTCAATTGAAGCAACGATGATGTTGTTCTCTAATTCGGCGATAGCCCTTGCTTGTTCGAGTACATCATCTTTTCGAGAAGATGCCTCCTCTTTTTGTAACTCTTTTACTCTTGTGTGCAAGTGTGCGAGCAATACCTTGGCTTTATGTTTGCTTGTTTGCGATAGAGTAAGTTCATCAACCACCTGAATAAAATTGTCATACGCGGCGCACAGTTCGCTGCCTTCAAGTTGACTTGCATCTTCAATTTGCATTAAGAGAGAAACGCCTGCTTCATGTGCCGCTTGCGCTGGAACACCGGTAATTGCAGTAATCCTTCGTGTTCCAGAGGCGAGTGCTTGTTCGTGCAACACCACAAACCTGCTTGCGCTTTTGCAACTTTCAAGATGTGTGCCACCGCAGAACTCTACCGAACACCCAAACCACTTTTCATTTGTTGGGTCAGCAAGTAACTCTTGAACTGTCGCACCAATACTTACGACCCGCACAGGATCAGGATATTGTTCACCGAAAACTGCGCGAACGCCATAAATAGATTGTGCAAGTTCTAAAACAACCTCTTCTGCATTGACAACTCTGTCTTGTTCAATTGCAGTGTTGACAAGTTGTTCTACGTTTTGCAACTGTTCATCACTCATTGCATGGGATTGTGTAAAATCAAAACGTAATTTATCACCGTCAACAAGTGAACCACGTTGATGGACTTCATCTCGAAGGACATCACGAAGTGCGTGGTTGAGAAGGTGCGTACTTGTGTGGTTAGAAACAATCGCACGGCGACTTTTTTCGTTTACTGATGCGGTAATCTCATCACCACACCGAAGCGATCCTTCAACACATCGACCAATATGTAACACATAATCCCCATATCGATGGGTTTCTTCAACATGGAATTGGCACCTGTGTTGATTGGTCGATTGTTGTAACACAATGGTACCTACATCACCAACCTGACCCCCAGCTTCAGCATAAAAAGGTGTTTTATCAAGGATTATTCCAAAAACCATAGAATCATCTGCCTTGCCAACAAGTTCCTTGCCATTCCAAATTGCTTTAACAGTTGAAATTGAAACGCCTTTGCCATATTTTTTTGTGTCATCAGTCGGCGCGATATGGAGGGTTTCTAACTTCCCAAGAACTTCTGGCGGAAGATGCATCTTTTTGTCAACTTCTGAGGTTGCCCTTGATGTTTCTCTTGCCTCGTCCATAAGTAATTCATACCCCTCTCGATCAACTGCCATCATTCTTTCTTCTGCCATGACTTCGGTTAGGTCAATTGGAAATCCGAATGTGTCATGAAGTGTAAAGGCACTCTTTGCATCAATTGTTTTTCCATCACCATCAGACACTGCTTTTTCAAAAAGTTCGATGCCACGATCGAGTGTTTTTAGGAAACTTTCTTCTTCATCTTGAATGATGTGTGCAATTTGTTCTTGTTGCGATGTTATCTCTGGAAAAACATCACCAAGGGTTTCAACAACCGATGGAACAAGTTTACAGAGCAATGTTCCTTCAACACCAAGAGTTTGATGAGCATGTCGAACACCACGGCGCAAGATGCGGCGAAGAACATATTCTCTACCCGCAGCACCTGGTCTACCACCATCGGCAATAGCTACAACAAGGCAACGAATATGATCGGCGAGTACGCGGTATGCAATATCGATCGGATCTTCAAGTTTTCCACAGTACGCTTTTGCACCAGTGTGTTTTTGAATTGAATCAAAAATTGGAGTCCACAGATCAGTATCGTAATTGCTTGGTTTTCCCTGCAAAACACGGACTATTCTTTCGAGGCCCATTCCAGTGTCGACGTGTTGGTTTGGGAGTGGTGTAAGTACCCCATCATCACCGCGATTAAATTGAATGAACACAAGATTCCACAATTCAATAACGTTCGGGTCATCCATATTTACAAGATGTCCACCATTGTTTTCGGGCGTGCAGTCGTAATGAATTTCACTACATGGTCCACACGGGCCAGTGCTACCCATTTCCCAAAAATTATCTTTTCGATCCCACCGCGTTATGTGTGATGGATCGATATCAGTAAGTTCTTTCCACAAATTTTCAGTTTCAATGTCTACTTCAAGGCCATCATTTTCATCACCTGAAAACACGGTGACATAAAGCCGTGATTTATCGAGTCCCCAAACTTCGGTAAATAATTCCCACGCCCACTCGATTGCTTCTGCCTTGAAGTAATCTCCAAAGGACCAGTTTCCGAGCATTTCAAAGAAGGTGTGGTGGTACGTGTCGCGTCCAACATCTTCAAGATCATTATGCTTTCCACCAGCCCGTATACATTTTTGAGTATCGGTCGCTCGGGTGTATGGTCGAGTGCCTCGCCCAAGAAAAACATCCTTGAACTGATTCATTCCTGCATTTGTAAAGAGCAACGTTGGATCGTCATGTGGAACGACAGGGCTCGATGGAACCTCAGTATGTCCACAACGCTCTTTGAAGAACGCAAGGAACTGTTTTCGAATTTCTGTGGCACTTGGTGGCATGGGGGATTGTTTCCGATTCCCTTTAAAGGCGTTTCGGGGTTTCCGGTGGTTTCAAGGGTCTAATTGTACTCTGATACACGTCATTTGCGAGGGTTGACTCCATTTCTGGTATCCTTCGCGGTTCAGATGACGAAACGAACACCCATTATTGGTGGCAACTGGAAGATGAACACAGACCTCGAGCAAGCAATGAATCTTGCGAGTTGTGTTGTGGATGGCGCTGAAAACGACGTATCTTGTGAGGTTGTAATCTATCCACCGTTTCCATTTTTGCAGGCAGTTGAAAGTGTTGTGGATTCATCTTTAGTCTCGCTGGGATCCCAAAACATGTCAAGCGAAGAAAGCGGAGCCTTTACTGGTGAAGTGAACGCTTCGATGCTCAAGGATGTTGGAGTTACGAGTATCCTTGTTGGTCATAGTGAGAGACGACATGTTTTTGGTGAATCTGACGAATTGATTTCTAAGAAAGTAGTAGTCGGAATTGAGCAAGGATTTCAAGTCGTACTTTGTGTGGGCGAGACATTAGAAGAGCGAGAAGCAGGGGACACTCTCACTGTGGTGCTTTCTCAATTAAGAAGTGGCCTTGCATCTGTTTCCTCAACTCAAATGGATGGACTTGTTGTAGCCTATGAACCAGTTTGGGCAATTGGTACTGGTAAAACAGCAACGCCCGAAGATGCACAAACTGTGCATGCAGCAATTCGAGAAGCGCTTGAAGAGATATATGATTCAACAATAGCCCAACAAACCCGCATTCAATATGGCGGTTCGGTGAAACCCGAAAACGCCACTAATTTGTTTTCCTGTGACGATATAGATGGCGCGCTCGTTGGTGGTGCATCTTTGTCTGCAGATTCGTTTCTTTCCATTATCATGGCGACAAATAATTCCTAACAACAAATGGACCCCTAGTTATGAACAACACCTTTCTTATTCTTACAATTGCACTCATCGTAGTATCTGTTGCGATGATTTTGATTATTTTGGTACAACGGCCGCAAGGCGGTGGATTGGCCGCAGCATTTGGAGGCGCTGGTGGCGGTGGATCAGATACAGTCTTCGGTGGTAGGGTTGGAGATGCCCTTACTGTGATGACAGTTGTTGCCTTTGTTTTGTTTCTAGGTTTGGCCGTTGCGCTAAACCTCGTAGAGAGCAAGACTGTTGCTCCTGAAACACAGCCAGACACATCAGCGGTTGTGTCAACAGAAGCACCTGTTACTCCAACTGAACCAGTTGAAAACGCGCCTGCGGACGGAACAAAGTAAACATGCTTCGTTCAATGACTGGTTTCGGTAGTACGTCAAGCCGAAGAGACGGTGTTTCACTCCAAGTAGAAATCCGTACAGTTAACAATAAATTTTATAAAGCAACTGTTCGGCTTCCAGATCCACTGCAAATTCTAGAAACTGAAATTGATGTATTAGTTTCAAGGCTCCTTTCAAGAGGGAGTGTGACAGTGAACGTAAAGTTTATCGACACGTCAGAACATGGAATTGCAACGATAAACAAGGAAGTGTTAGCCAACTATATCGGTCAAATACAAGATGTGAATCCATCGGTTTCAATTGAAGTGAGCAGACTTCTCATGCTCCCCGGTGTGATGAATAGTGACAAGGATGATGATGCAGCAGGAAGAAACAAAGCAGAACTTGTATCCCTTGTTAAGAGTGCCTGTAACGATGTCATCGAGATGCGAAAACGAGAGGGAAAAGTTCTTGAAGAAGACCTGTGTGTTCATCTTGTTAAAATTGAGGAACATCTGTCGTGTATAAAAGAACGCGCACCTGAGATTGTTGAAGAGTACCAATCGCGTCTGCGACAGAGAGTGCAAAACCTGCTCTCTGAAATTGGGAAGAACGTTGAAGAAGAAGATTTGCTCCGTGAAGTTGCCTTGTTTGCTGAAAAAACAGATATAGCAGAAGAAATTTCTCGTCTCGCAGGGCACCTTGTTCAATTCAGAGAGTTAATCGGCGGGAGTGATGAAGAACCAATTGGTAGAACACTCGATTTTCTAGCGCAAGAAATGTTGAGAGAAGCAAATACAATTGCGAGTAAATGCCTCGATGGTGACACAAGTCGTAGAATTGTTGAAATTAAGGGCGCTGTTGATCGCATTAAAGAACAAGTGCAGAACGCTGAGTGATAGCAACGGGTCTGACCCTAATAGTTTTACAGTGCAATCAAAACTAACACGCGGTAGGGGGACAACCGTGACTGTCACACCAAGAAGTCGTAACACACTAAAATAACATTGTGCCCAACGATTCAGACAATATTGACCGAACTCCTCGCCTTGGACCACTCGTTGATGACACGACTGTAACAGAGCAAATTGATGGACAGGATCTTACGATTGTATTGAGTAGATACGACATTGGCTCAATCGATCAATTGTCTGATTATCGAAAGGGATCGCGTCGAGCCGCCAAAATGCTTGTCGGTGCTGCAAAGGGGAACTACTTGCTTAAACGTCGTGCAATTGGCAATGACGCAAAAGCACATGTGCAATTCGCGCATGCAGTTCAGAAACGTTTAGAAGAACACCGATTTCCTGTGGCTGGACTTGTCAACACAATTGATGGAGCATCATTTGTTGAGCATAACAATAGAATCTATGAGTTGTTTCGATTCATCAATGGAAAACGATTTGACAAATCGAATCCAGCAGCAGCTGAGTCGGGAAGAGTTCTAGCGCATTTTCACGATATTCTTCGGGATTTTCCACGCGAACCAACAGTAAAAAGACAGTCGTGCCACCAAGGGGAGAGTTTTTATACAATTATTTCTGAACTCAACGAAGTGTTGGCGAAGCATGAAAGCAGAGAAGAACTTGCTGGAATGCAAGACACGATTTCTTTCATAAGAGAAAAGTATGAAATTGCTAATATGAAAATCAACGAAATTGGATTTTCATCTCTTCCAATGAACATTGTTCACGGTGATTGGCATCCCGGAAACACACTCTACAAAGATGGTGAAATAATCGCAGTCATCGATTTTGATTCTCTTCGCTTTTGCCCAAGAGTTACTGATATCGCCAACGGTGCATTACAATTTTCTATGCGAATGGGAGATACTGAAGCAGTTGACTCTTGGCCAGACACGTTTCGCGGTCATACAATTCAATCTATGGTGCAATCGTATGATCAATTTACAACGTTACCAATCATGGCGTCTGAGCGTTCGATTGTCCCGTTACTTATGATTGAGGCATTGATTGTTGAAAGCGTAATACCAATTCATAACACAGGAAGTTTTGGAAGAGTTCGTGGATCAATTTTTTTAAGGATGATTGAGCGAAAGCTGAACTGGCTTTTGCCTCGAATAGATAGAGTCATAGAGGTTATTCAACCACAGATGGGCGACGAGGACAGTTTCACATGAGCAAGGACCTTGTCACACTCTTTTGTCCGCCGACCGAATTTGAAGCAAATGTTTTGGCGATTGTCTTGAAAGATAATGGGATTGAGGCGTTCGTGTTTGCTACTCCAACGATGGGAGTTGGCGTAGGGTTAAATGCAGGGCGGCTTGGCGTTCCAATACAAGTGAAACGCGAAGATCTTGAGATGGCAAGACAAATATTACTCGATAATAAGCAACACTCTATTGATATAGATTGGAATGAACTAGGAGTAGGCGACGACGATGATTCAGTGTTTGTTCCAAAACCAATGCCCATCGCGGCCAAGGTTGCGCTTGTCTTTGTAGTTCTCGCGTTTGTGGCGATGGCGTTGTTGAATATACTTAACTTGTAAACTGCGATAAGAATTCGTCTATAGCCTCAGCATCGCCGGGACCCATTGGGCCAACAGGTGTCATGAGTACCCAATCGGTAATATCGTCCGGTGTCACGTTTTCCTTATGACCTTCCTTCAGCGAAGTAACAAGGGCAGGCTTGTGTGCAAGTTCGCCTGTGATTGAATCTGTTTTTGCTTCAACAACTTTGAACCAGAGGTACTCTCGCGGAGCTTCTTCATTTTCAGTATTTGCCCATGGAACTTGAACAAGGCAAGTTGCATGCTCGCTTTCACCTATCGAACTTGCTGCCTTAATTAGTAGGTCCCATTGCGATTTTGCTAAGAGTGACTTGCGGTTTGTACTACGCAATGTTCTCATGACAGCAGTCTCGCCCATGTGTAGCGTTTCTAATGCATCTTGTGGGTACACGGAAACAGTATCGTTTGAAACGATGACAGCAGATGGTGTGGTTCGATCTTCAAGACCCGGCATTCCATCTTGAAGTAATTGCATTGCAGTTTTGCATTCCATGAGTGACACTGACAGATTCGAACCGAGAGAAATTGGTTGCCCTGCTGGGGGAAGCGCAGTTTCAAGAGTAAGCGCAGCCAACCCATCGACAAGATGAACAGCTTCAGAAGAGAGAACTGCAGGAACCCCAAACATTTCAAGTTCTGCGCGTCCGCAACGAGTGAGTCCATGGGTTGAAACCCACGCCCAACTTTCTTCGGGATCACCTTCGGGCGCTTCAACAAGTCTCGTAATCCAGAGTATTTCTTCTGGCGGCTCAATCTCGTCTTGAACAAAAACCGAGTTGACAATATCTATCGGGAACCACCTTCCAGTGGGAAGGTCGCACACACTGTGGATAGGCAGACTAATTCCACCAAGCAGTCGCATGAGATTTGAGAAATGCGTGAGTGGATCTCCACTGTGCAACACGGTTTGAAGGGCAAGGACCCAACCAGAATCAATATTAGAGGCTTCGCGAGTTGCTTCATTGAGTGGTTCAATCCAAACCATACAATCGGTAGTAAGTCCAACAACCCTTACTCGCATTGCCCATGCAATATCACCATCTGGTGGTTCAACCTCTTCTGCTTCTATGGATTCGCCGACGAATGAGGCGATGGACTTACCTATGTCTTCCATGGATGCTATCTCGGTGCCTGTTATCACAACACGCAAATCGGTTGGCGTGGTTCTTTCTAGCTCCCAGGGCTTATCGTTGGAGAGTCCGGCAAATTCTAAAATGTTAAAGTTGTTAGTCATGGTGTGTTTTCTTAATTTGCAACTATGTTAATAATTTTGTTCGGTACGACAATTATTTTTCGCACGGTGAGGGTTTCAAGGATTTGGCTAATATTTTCATTTTCAAGTGCGCATTGTTCTACTTGTTTTGTATCTGCGTCTGTGGGCACGGTAATTCTTCCACGCACCTTCCCCATGATTTGAACTGGCATTTCGACAACATTTGCAACGAGTTGTTTTGGATCAAACTCTGGCCAAGGTTTTTCTGAAACGTAGCCTGCTCCGCCAATTTTCGAGAACAATTCTTGAGAAATATGTGGTGCAAACGGTGACAGAACATGAACGAACTTCTCAAGCTGATTTTTAGTTATCGCTGCCTCTGAAGTAGCCGTGTTTACAAACTCAATCATGGAAGCGATGGCCGTGTTGTATGAAAGTTTTGGAATGTCTTGCGTAACTTTTGCAATTGTTGCGTGAAGTGAACGCTCTACAGTTTTATTTGTATTTTCGTTGAGTGTCTCCCGAACTTCGCCCGTTGTTTCATCGACGACGAGTCGCCATACTCGTTGCAGAAATCGATACACACCAACAATATCTCTGGTATTCCAAGGTGCAGATGCCTCAAGTGGCCCCATGTACATTTCGTACAAACGAAGAGTGTCGGCACCATATTCAGCGATAACATCATCAGGATTGACAACATTGCGTAGTGATTTACTCATTTTTGCAATGACTTGTTCAACCTCTTCACCGCTTTCGGTTTCGTAAAACTTGCCATCTCGCTCTTCGACTAAATTTGACGCCACAAGAGATTTGTTTTTTCGTTGATACGCAAAACTCGTAAGCATCCCTTGATGAAACAACTTCTGAAATGGTTCATTGCAAGTGACTTCTCCCAAATCAAACAAAAGTTTGTGCCAGAACCGCGCATACAACAGGTGAAGTACCGCATGTTCAGCACCACCTATGTACAAATCGATTCCATCGTCCATCCAGTATTTTTCAGCATCTTTATCTACAAACCTGTCGTTGTCATTGGGACTACAGAATCTGATTTCGTACCAACACGACCCGGCCCATCCCGGCATTGTGTTTGCCTCTCTAATAACGGGTGTGTCTGGGGAAAGTAGGGTTGGGTCAACACCAGCTTCACCAGCAGTTGTGTGTAACCAATTTGTTGCTTTCGCTAAAAGTGGTTGCGGATTATCAGACTCTGCCGGAGTGTAATCTTTAAGATCAGGGAGTTCGACCGGAAGGGCGTCTTGACCAATAGGATAATGATTTCCCTCCTCATCAAATACAATAGGGAACGGTTCACCCCAATAGCGTTGCCTTGAAAAAAGCCAATCTCTTAATCTATAATTTATTTTTGCATTACCAAGAGTGTTTGCTTCGAGCCAGGTGATTATTTTTTGAGTTGCTTCCGCAGTTTGAAGACCGTCAATAGAAATTAGTTCGCTTGAAGAATTAACAGAAGTGCCATCACCTGAAAAACAATCTTCTGTTGTAGTACTTGGTTTCACAACTTCAACAATGTCAATGTTGTGTGCCTTCGCAAAATCATGATCGCGTTGGTCGTGTGCTGGAACAGCCATGATTGCGCCGTGACCATATCCCATCAAAACGTAATCAGCAATCCAAACAGGAATGGTCTTTCCCGTCGCTGGGTTGGTTACATATAAGCCGGAAAAAACACCAGACTTTTCCTTCGAGTCAGCCATTCGTTCAACATCTGCTCGGTTCCTCGCCTCGGTGACATAAGATTCAAGAGCAACTCCATTGCATTCTTCAGGAGGACCTGCAATGAGTCCATCTACGAGCGGGTGTTCGGGTGCGAGCACCATAAAAGTTACGCCAAACAAAGTGTCTGGTCTAGTTGTGTAGACTCGAATGGAATCATCTCGATTGTGCAATGCAAAATCAATGTCAGCACCCTCACTTCGTCCAATCCATTCTTGTTGCATTCGCAAAGTGGATTGTGGCCAATCTAAAGTATCTAAATCTTCTAAGAGGCGATCAGCGAATGCCGTAATCCGAAACATCCATTGTTTTAAGGGTCTTCTAAAGACCGGGTGACCGCCACGCTCACTTTTGCCATCAATGACCTCTTCATTCGCAAGGACAGTTCCAAGTTTTGGACACCAATTAACAACCTGCATGCCGAGGTAAGCTAAACGATAGTCATCGATGTACTCAGTTTTTTCAGCATCGCACATAGAACTCCACGGTTTGGATTCACAATTTATCTCGCCACTATTAAGAGAATCGAGGAGAGTTTGAATTGGTTTTGCAGTTTTTGATTTTGGGTCGAACCACGAGTTGTATGCTTGAAGCCAAATCCACTGCGTCCATTTGTAATATTTTGGATCAATGGTTGCGAATTCACGCGACCAGTCGTAACAAAAACCAATTCTTTGCAACTGCCCCCGGAAAGTATCGATTGCTTTTGTTGTTGTTTCTGCTGGATGGACACCTGTTTCAATTGCATATTGTTCTGCTGGTAAACCAAACGCATCCCACCCCATTGGATGAAGTACATTATGTCCACACATTCGTTTGAAACGCGAAATGATATCACTGCCGATATACCCCACAGGATGACCAACATGTAGACCAGCGCCGCTTGGGTAGGGGAACATATCAAGACAATAGAACTTCGGTTTTGTTACATCAAAGTTCTTATCGCCAGGATTGCCAACAGTATTGATTCCATCGCTTTTCCAAGCAGATTGCCATCTCGTTTCAAGTTCGTTCGCAACTTCGGCGCAATACCGATGGACCAAGGTTGTTTCGGACTGGCTAGTCATTAGTGTTGCAGGATACCGCAGTATTGCTTACTTTTTAGTTGCAACTTGGTCGAGATGCAATTTGGTTTCTCCCACAAGGTAAAAACTACCTGTGACACAGATTAAATCTTCTCGGCTTGCTGCTTGAGCAGCGATTTCTAAAGCTTCTGGCAACGTATCTGCAATCTGAGTCATTTTTCCACTAATTTCTGCAAATTGTTTTTGGAGCAATTTTGGTTCAGCTGCGCGTGGGTTTCCCTGCGCTTTTGTAAAGATGATTTTGTCCGCTCCAAGAGCAATTCGTTCAAGCATTCCGGTCACATCTTTGTCTTGACAGCAACCAAAGACACATACCATTGAGTCATATGGGATATGAGCTCCAACTGACTTTATGAGGGTTTGAAGTGCTGTTGGATTATGGGCGCCATCTACAAGAATTTTTGGTCGATTCCAAACGACTTCCATTCGGCCACTTGTTTTTGTCTTTGCAAGGCTGTCGTAGATATCGAGATTCTCAAACTTGTAACCAATCTTTTTAAGTTGGTCAATTGCTGAAATTGCTAATGCACAATTTGTTGCTTGATGTTCACCATCGAGGGGGACAGGAATATGCATGTATTGAGTTTCTTCAGTGATTACACAAATCCGTGTGTGCTGTTTTCCATCTGCACCACCGCCGAATCGAGCACTAAACTCAATATCTTGAGCAATAACCTTTACGTCTGTGCCGGTTGATTCAGCACAACTCTTGAGAACGTTTGTGATTTCTTCAGTTTGATGAGCACTAAATGCAGGTATAGATGATTTAAAGATTCCAGCTTTCTCTCGAGCGATTTCTTCAACAGTTCCACCTAAAATATTTGTGTGATCTAGATCGATTTTTGTAATGAGTGTCATGAGTGGTGTAATGACATTCGTTGAATCAAGTCGACCACCAAGACCGGTTTCGATTACAGCAATGTCGACGGCTTCATCAGCAAAATGTTTGAACGCAACTGCAGTAATCAATTCAAAGAATGTTGGCGTTAACTCAATTTTGGTCGCAGTATCAACAACCACTTTTAACAATTCTGTAAACGTATCTTGGTCCACCATCTCGCCATTAACAACAACTCGTTCTCGAATATCAGTAATGTGGGGTGAGGTGTAGGCACCAACAGCATACCCATTTCCCTGCAACATGGATGTTAGCATTGCTACTGTGGACCCCTTGCCGACTGTACCAGCGACGTGAATCATGGCAACCTTTTCTTGGGGATTACCCAATGCCTCGAGTAGGGATCGCATTCGGTCAAGCTTGAATGTGCTTTCGTCGTATTGAACGACCCGCATTCTTTCAAAATCTGTTTGATTCAACAAATAGTTAACCGCAGCTGAAAAGGACCCAAAAGAGTTTTTTTTACTCTTGGATTGTTTTGTTGCAGGTTTCTTTGTCGACCGTTTTGCGGTATTCTTTTTTGTGTTTGTCTTTGATTGTGCCATAGCCCTACAATTCTACCATATTTTGTCTTTTAAATCAAATTAACGAGCGTAAGTCAAGTGTCAACAAGCACTTACAACAAAAACAAAGGATTTTACTGCCATGCCAAATACAGGCCTTTCGTTGGAATCTTGGCGAGTACTTCGAATTCAAGGGGAGTTTGTTGAAGCGATTGAGTCCTTGTGTACGCTCCCACCCGCTGTTTCTGTATTTGGTTCTGCAAGATTGCCAGAAGACGACCCCCACTATAAATCCGCCATGCAGTGTGGTGCCCAACTCGTAAAAGCGGGTTTTGCTGTGATTACAGGGGGCGGTCCTGGAATAATGGAAGCCGCGAATCGCGGCGCTTTTGAAGCGGGGGGCACTTCTGTTGGTCTGAACATCGCACTTCCTCAGGAGCAGGATGCGAATTCATACCAAACGCTCGAACTCGATTTTCGTTACTTTTTTATTCGAAAAGTGATGTTTGTTAAATATGCTCGAGGGTTCGTAATCTATCCTGGAGGATTCGGTACTCTTGACGAGTTTTTTGAATCACTCACGCTCATCCAAACATTAAAAATTCAACCATTCCCAGTTGTATTAGTTGGCAGAAAATATTGGGGGAGTTTGATGGAATGGATGGAATCTACGCTTGCTGAAGAGTTTAAAACAATTGGACCAGATGATATGGATTTGTTTTCAGTCGTTGACGATCCTGCAGAAGCAGTGCAAATAATCCACGATCATTACACTGGACTTAAGGTCGTTGGTGAGAACTTACCACGATTTGATTCGGACGAAGATGAGCCAACGGGCGAAGGAACTCGGCTTGGTAAACTCGCAATTCGGCGCCCAAAGCACTGATTATGTGACGAAGCACCAATACGCATGCTCTCGTACAATCGCTTGCAATGAATGAAGAAACTGTTCCAAAAGAAGATGATCAAATCGTAGAGGTTTCCGAAATGGTGTCGCCGGAGGATCAACACGTCGCGAACCTTATGTCGCACACGATTGATATTTCTGCACTTGCAACTGCAGTAACGAAACAAAAAGCAGCAGATGCTGCAGATACACTTGAAGATCTTAATGATGTAGAAGCAGCAGAAGTGATTGAGCTCATGGAGGACTACGCTGCTTCAGAAGCGCTTTCCGAAATGGAAACTCCACTTGCAGTGACCATCATCGAAGATCTTTTTGACGACAATCGAAAAGAATATGTCTCAACACTATTAACGATTATGGCACCGGATGATGCTGTGTCAATTATTCGTGGGCTTCATGCAGAATATGTAGAACCACTGTTTGTTTGCATGCCTGTTGCGAAAGCAAGAAAACTTCGGCAACTCTGTGATTACGAGGAAGAATCTGCAGCTGGAATGATGACAACGGACTTTGTTTCTCTTCTAGAGGAAATGACAATTACAGAAGTTGTTGACGTGCTTCGAGAAAGAGAACTACCCGAGCATGTAAAAGATTTACCAGTAACTAATAGAGATGATGAGTTGGTTGGTGTTGTTGGAATGCGCGCGCTTCTCATTGGTCTTTCAGATGCAACTGTTTCGAATATTATGGAACAGAAAATTGCAGCAGTTCATAGCGACACTGATCGGGAGCAAGTTGCAAGAGAGTTTGAACGATATGGCTATGAGATGCTACCTGTTGTCGATGCGTCAAACCGTCTCCTTGGAATAATTACTGTCGACGATGTCATCGACATTATTGAAGAAGAACAAACTGAAGATGTTCAAAAAACTGTTGGCGCCGGTGCGGGCGAAGCCGTTTATTCGGGGCTTGGTGAAAAATTAAAGGGCAGGATGCCTTGGCTCATTTTTTCAGCGATAATGATGTTGCCTGCAACGTATGTTGTACTTGGTTTCGAATCTCTTATCAAGGAAGTAGCATTGCTTGCAGTGTTTATGCCGTTGATTGCTGCACTTGCGGGTAACGCAGGTCACCAAGCGCTAGCTGTCACTCTCCGAGGAATTGTATTGGATGAAGTGCGAAAAGACCGCATTTTCCCACTTGTTAGAAGAGAACTTCTTGTGGGTCTTATTGCCGGAGTGGCAATTGGTGGCAGTGTTGCAATTCTGTTATCTCTTTTTGGAGATGGAGAAATTGCTGCGAGGCTAGGTGTTGTCGTTGCGTGTGCAATGGTTGTGTCAATGAGTATTGGATCCTTTACAGGAGCAGCTATTCCACTACTCATGCGACGAATTGGTGCAGACCCCGCCCAAGCTTCTGCAATTTTTCTCATTATGATTACAGATGCCGTTGCCTTTTCTACACTGCTTGGGTTTGCATATCTAGCACTAACTTGGATGCGAGGAACTTAACAATGATCCGTGATATAGATCGTATTTTAATTGCACGAGGAGCTATTTCAGACAGAGTTCGAGAGTTGGGTGATTCCATAACGAAACACCTTGAAGAAATTGGCGAAGATCAAGAAATAGCTTTAGTTGCGGTGATGACTGGGTCTCTTATTTTCGTTGCTGATTTGATGCGGCATCTTCCAATGAAAATGCGTATCCAACTTATGACGGCAAGTAGCTATATTGGGAAGGCGACTGAATCGAACAAGGATCCAATGATTGGAAAACTTCCTAACGTGAAGGGCATGCATGTTCTGCTTGTTGATGACATACTCGATTCAGGAAAAACACTTACTCGAATTCGCGGTGAATTACAAGCACTTGAGCCACAATCAATTCAATCGTGTGTCTTGCTTCGCAAAAAGTTACCCTCTGCAATGGAGGTGCCTTGCGAGTACGTTGGTTTTGAAATTGAAGACGAATTTGTTGTTGGCTATGGCCTTGATTACGATGGGTTCTATCGTAACCTTCCCGACATCGGTGTTATTTGCCCGTAACCCTGTTTTGGGGTTTTGGGGACAGTCCCCTGGGGACTGTCCCCAAAACATCAGGCAGAATCTCGAATCTGGACCTCTTGGGGCATGTTTTGCACATTTTTCTTGGGGACTGTCCCCAGGGGACAGTCCCCAAGAAAAAAGTCAGGCAGTGCGCACAATTTCTAGGGAAGGCAACTTTTGCGTGCGTTGGTTGGGTTTGCACAGTGACAGTTTATCGCGATTAACTGCTATGGCCAGACCAGTCGTCGCTATGCAGGGCTCGGCACGGTCTCAAGCACCTGCTGCATAACGCGTCTTGTTGCATTGGTATCACCATCATGCATGTATGTTCTACTCACAATACGATGCGAGCATACAGGTAGTACATTTGATACAACATCTTCTGGAATGCAATAGTCTCGATCATCGAGAAGGGCAGTTGCTTTTGCAACCTGAGCAAGTGCAAGCCCACCACGAGTACTAATACCGACGCGAAGATCTTCCGCACGGCGAGTCGCAGTTGAAAGAGCAACAATGTATTTGACAAGAGAGTTAGATAATTTTATTGAGTCAGCAAATTTTTGAGCAGCAACAATCTCTTCAGTCGTCATAATCGGTTGTAATGTCTGTAAAGTTGTCAGAGCAGGTTGCTGCTTAATAACTCGACGCTCATCATCAGGTGATGGATATCCAAGATTAATTCTCATTAAAAAACGATCAAGTTGGTTTTCTGGTAGAAAATATGTTCCCTCAAATTCATATGGGTTTTGTGTAGCAATGACCATAAATGGTGAAGGTAAAGACCTTGTCTCGCCGTCGACAGTTACAGCTCCCTCACTCATTGCTTCAAGTAAAGCAGATTGGGTTCTTGGAGTTGTTCGATTGATTTCATCTGCAACAACTATGTTGTTAAACACTGGACCGGGTCGAAAAGTGAAACCAGAACTTGTCCTGTCAAATATATTGATTCCAGTAATATCACTCGGAAGAAGATCGGGTGTGCACTGAACACGGGCAAAGGAGCCATCAACACTTTTTGCAATTGCGCTTGCAAGAATCGTCTTTCCAACGCCAGGAACATCTTCAATAAGAATATGCCCTCGAGCGAGCAGTGAAATCACTGCGCGGTCGATGGCTACAGCGTTGCCCATGTACACTGACGAGATGTTTTCTCGTAATTCCTGAATCTTTTGTATGAGTGAAGAATGTGTCATACTATCCTACGAGTATAACGCTCATTGAAAATGAAAACTGAAAAATATCCCAAATCGCCTATCGCAGAGAACCTTAGCCAGATGGCTATTGTGTTGCCCTTGCCTTGTATTTGGTGTGGTTATGATCTCCGAAATTTGGTCGCGGATGGAGATTGTCCAGAGTGTGGTGAACCAATACGTTTAACCATAATTGAGTCAATAGACCCAACCTCAAGACGGTTAACACCGATTCAAAACCCAAGAGTGATCGGCAACGCAATTGCTGGTATTGTCGCTTCGTTTTTTGTTTCATACTTGCTCTCCACGACTGCGCTACTGATTGTGGAACCAAACCATCTTCCAGTTCCAAACATGATTCGCGCACTCCCTGTGACAGCATTTGTTTGGGGTGCAACAGGGATGGGACTTCTGTCATTTCTTTTTCTCATGCCAATGATGCGGATGTGTCAACGAAAAGAAATTGTTGGATGTCGAGCAGGAATTATGTTGACAGGCACAGGTCTATTGCTTTGGTCACTAAGTATGGTTTTGGCAAACGTCTTTTTACTCTCCCTTGGAAAACAATCGCCGGTCTTTGGAATGTTGCTCGATACTTGTCTCCCAGTAATTGCAGTGGGTATTGTGTTCTCAGGTTTTAGAAAACTTATTCCCAGGCTTGGGCAACACAGTCGCGCATTTCGACAAGCTCAAGGAAGTCGTCAAAGAATGAATGACCTACTTGCAACTCTCGTTGTGATTATCGTTGGCCGAACCTTGCTCGTCGCCTCACCTCAAAACTCAAGCTTTTCAACACTCGGACTTATCTTGACAGTGACGAGCATTTCATTAATTCTGATTGGTCAAGGGTACTTACTAAGAAATACCCTCTGGATTCGGCGAGCCCTCGTGACTCCGCCCCCTGGAGTAAATGAGCTACTCCAGGAGATTAATACCCCACCACACTGAATAGGGTCTGCCACGATGGCAGGGTTGTACAGCGTGAATTACTTGATGGCGGTAGGAAGAGCTCTATATGGAAGAAAATGGGCGTTTTGACCAAGTGATTGGCGCGGAATTTGTACCTATTTCTCATTCACCTATGGCGTCGTGCCACAGGCTAGATTATGGAAGCGACCCGAAAATCAAACAGGGTTCGATAAGGAGAGTACACAAATGGCAGTAAAAGAACTGGCCTTCGATGCTGAGGCTCGAAAGAAAATGTTACTTGGTGTTGAAAAACTTGCAACAGCAGTGAAATCAACCCTTGGACCTCGTGGGAGAAACGCAATTTTGGATAAATCGTGGGGCGGCCCAACGGTGACAAAAGATGGCGTAACTGTTGCAGAGGAAATTGAACTTAGAGACAAAATCGAAAATCAAGGCGCACAACTTGTTAAAGAAGTTGCATCAAAAACTTCTGACGATTCTGGTGATGGAACGACAACAGCAACAGTGCTCGCAGAAGCGATTTTCAGAAGTGGTCTTCGACACCTTGCTTCGGGGTGTGATGCAAATGCAATGGTTCGTGGAATTCGAAAAGCGGTTACTTCTGTAACAAACTCAATAGACAACATGTCGCAATCAGTTCAAGATAATATTGAGGCAGTCGCAACAATCTCGGCGAACAACGATCCAGAAGTTGGAAAGATTATGGAGCTTGCCTTTTCTAAAGTTGGAAAAGATGGGGTCATAACTGTGGAAGAGGGAAAAGTGCTCGACACTACAGTTGATGTTGTTGAAGGCATGCAGTTTGATCGTGGATTCCTAAGTTCAAACTTTGTAACAGACGTAGACAACATGACAACAGTTTTAGATAAGCCGCTCGTGTTTATTTATGAAGATAAAATTGATTCAGCAAAACAAATAGTCCCACTGCTTGAAAAGGTAATGGAGGCAAAACGTCCAATCTTAATTATTGCCGAAGATATTACAGGAGAGGCGCTCTCTACTTTAGTTATAAATAAACTGCGGGGTGTGCTACAAGTTGTTGCAGTAAAGGCTCCAGGATATGGCGATCGAAGAAAAGCAATGCTCGAAGATATTGCAGTTCTTACCGGTGCGGAACCTATCATGAAAGACCTGGGAATCGATATTGAAAAAATATCTCTAACCCAGCTTGGTCAATCTAAGAAGATTGAGGTTACAAACAAGGAAACGACTATTATTGAAGGCGCTGGAACATCAAAAGACATTCAAAGTAGAATTTCTAGGATTCGAACAGAGATCGAAAACAGTTCTTCTGATTATGATCGAGAAAAACTGCAAGAGCGCTTAGCAAAATTAGCAGGCGGCATTGCTCAAATAAATGTTGGCGCAGCATCTGAAACTGAACTCAAGGAACGCAAGGCGCGAGTAGAAGATGCGCTGCATGCAACACGCGCTGCAATTGAAGAGGGCGTTGTTCCTGGAGGTGGAGTAAGTTTCATTCGCTCAATCGATGCACTGAAAAAAGCGAGATCGTCAGCAAAAGGTGATGAAAAAATCGGTTTTGATGTTATTGGTGATGCTCTTGTATTGCCGCTTAAAACAATTGCAGACAACGCGGGCATGAAGGGTTCAGTTGTTGTAGCAAAAGTATCAGAGATGTCGGGTAGCAATGGTTTTAACGCACTCACCCTTGAGTATGGTGACTTGCTAGAAGATGGTGTTCTTACACCTGCAAAAGTCGACCGTTGTGCCTTGCAAAATGCAGCGTCAGTTGCTTGCATGATGCTCTCAACCGATTGCATAATTACGAATGCTCCAACAGATGAAGCTGATGCGGGCGAAATGGGTGGCATGGACGCTATGGGTGGCGGTATGCCAGGCATGGGTGGCGGTATGCCAGGAATGGGCGGTATGCCAGGAATGGGCGGCATGCCAGGCATGGGCTTCTAATAATTTAGACACATCAAAAACAGATTAACAAACAGACAAACAGAAATTGGAGATACATCATGGCAGTAAAGCCCCTAGAAGATAGAATTTTGATTAAACCACTTGAACGAGAAACGCAAACAGCTTCAGGCATTTTCCTGCCTGAATCAGCTACCGAAAAACCGATGCAAGGCAAGGTTGTAGCAACCGGTCCCGGAAAACTTCTTGATAACGGAGAACGCGTAACACCTGAAGTGAAAAAGGGAGATGTTGTTGTTTTTGGTAAGTACTCAGGAACTGAAATAGAAATTAAAGGTGACGCACACCTTATTGTTCGCGAAAGCGAATTGCTCGGCATGGTTGACGGCTAAGCAAAGAAAGAGAAATATACAAATGACTGCAAAACAAATGAAATATGAAAATGCTGCTCACGAAGAGTTTTGTGAAGGCATCAGTCGAATGGCAAAAGCTGTTGGCATCACAATGGGCCCCGCAGGGCGAAATGTTGTTGTACAAAAATCTTATGGTGGACCAGCTGTCACAAAAGATGGCGTATCTGTAGCAAAAGAAGTGGAATTTCCAGAGCCATTTCAAAACATGGGCGCAAAAATGGTGCAACAGGTAGCGAAAAAAACAGCTGATGTGGCCGGTGACGGGACAACCTCTGCAACAATTCTTGCAGATTCAATTTTTCGAAATGGTTTACGCCATGTTACTGTTGGGGCGAATCCTGTAATTGTTCAACGCGGCATCACAGCTGCTGCAAAAGTTGCAACAGAAGCAATTAACGCAATGTCAAAAGAGTGCAAAGGCAAAAGTGACCTGCATAAAGTGGCGATGGTTTCATCGAATCACGATCAAATCATCGGCGATGTTATTGCTGAGGCAATCCACAAAGTTGGTGGCGAAGGGGTTGTAGAAGTTGAAGAAGGGAAAACAGCAGAAACAACCTTGGAATATGTTGAAGGCATGGCGTTCGATAAGGGATTTTTAAGCCCTTATTTCATGACAGATCCCAAAACCGCTGAGTGCATCTTAGAAGATTGCAACATATTAATTTATGAAAAGAAAATCGCAAATCTTTCTGATTTGCTCCCTCTGTTAAATAAAGCAGTGACATCAGGCAAGCCGTTGTTGCTCATTGCAGAAGACGTTGAAAATGAGGCACTTGCTGCATTGGTAATCAATCGGCTTCGAGGAACACTGAATATTTGTGCGGTGAAGGCTCCTGGTTTTGGAGATCGCCGCAAAGCAATGCTCGGTGATATCGCAGCACTCACGGGTGGAGAATTTTTCTCAGAAGACCTCGGTCGAAATCTTGAAGAAATCGAACTTAGTGAACTAGGTAGTGCAAAACGAATTGTGGTAACAAAAGATGGAACAACAATTATTCGCGGCGCAGGAAAGAAAGCAGATATTACTGCAAGAGCAAATCAGATTTCAGTACAAATAGAGCGTTCAACAAGTGATTACGATAAAGAAAAATTGCAAGAGCGTCTCGCTAAATTGACAGGCGGTGTTGCAGTAATTCAAGTTGGTGGCACAAGTGAAGTGGAAATGAAAGAACGTAAGGATCGAGTTGATGACGCACTTGCTGCAACTCGTGCAGCCGCTCGAGAAGGTTACGTAGCAGGTGGTGGAGTAGCATACATTCGAGCAATTGATGCACTAGAAAAAGCACGAAAGAATGCAAAAGGCGATGCTAAACTAGGGTTCGACATTCTCGCAGTTGCACTTGAATCACCAGCATCATTAATTGCATCAAATGGTGGTGATGATGGAGATGTTGTTGTCGAAAAGATTAAGGAAGGTACTGGCGCGTTTGGGTATAACGCGGCAACTCGCTGTTATGAAGATCTTATTAAGGCAGGAATAATAGACCCAGCTCTTGTTGTTTGTACAGCAATTCAAAACGCGGCTTCTGTTGCGGGCTTACTGCTCACAACAAATGTCGTTGTTACCGACTTAAATGACGATGAAGATCCAATCGAGAATGCGATTTTCTAAATCCAATAATCGGCAATGACTGTTACACGATGCTATTACGAAGTTTTAGGAACTACCCGCTCAGCTGATGGTTCGGAGATTAAACGTGCGTATCGTCGATTGGCGATGAAATATCATCCCGATCGAAATCCAGACGATTCGGAAGCTGAGCGAAATTTTAAAGAGTGTGCTGAGGCATACGAAATACTTTCAGATACGCAAAAACGAACAATCTACGATCAATATGGTCACGAAGGATTGCGGGGTCGAGGGCACGCAGCGCACGATTACAACACTATGAATGTTGAGGATATCTTTTCAATGTTCAACGATATTCTTGGTGGAGGTCGTGGAGGATTTGGCGGTGGTGGTGGATTCGGTTCAAGGGGAAGAGCGAGGCAGCATCGTGGGTTTGATTTAGAAACCGATGTAGAAATTTCTCTTGAAGAAGTGTTAACAGGAACACAGCGCGATGTTGAGTTTGATCGGCTCGCAGTTTGTGAAACATGTTCAGGCAGTGGCGGGAAGCCGGGAACGTCTCCTAAAACATGTCAGACATGCCAAGGTCAGGGCAAAGTCGCCCAGGCGGGTCTTGGCGGCATGTTTCGAATGGTCTCAGCATGTCCAGCATGTGCTGGACGAGGTTCAGTCATTACAGAAAAGTGTGAAGACTGTAGAGGGCGTGGCAGAACAGCGGTTCACCGACTACTTCGAGTAAAAATACCAGCAGGCATTCATAACGCTCAAGCAGTTCGGGTCGCAGGTGAAGGAGAACCACCTGCTCCAGAAGTATCCCAACAGGGTGAGGGTGTATCAGGTGATTTGCATGTTGTCGTTCGGGTGCGTGAGGAGTCTACGTTCGAACGAGACGGGGATCATCTTATTCAAGTTGTCCCCGTTGCATTCACGCAACTCGCGCTTGGGGCAACTATTACAGTTGACTCAATTGATAATTCTCATGAATTAGATATTCCAAGTGGAACTCAGACAAATGAGATTTTCAAAATTGATGGTGCTGGTCTCCCTGATCTTCGAACGGGAAAACGTGGCGATCTTGTAATTGTTGTTCGCCTTGCAGTTCCAAATAAACTAACGGAAGAACAACGTGAACTATTAGAAGAATATGCAAAAACAGAACACATTCCAGTACACGAAGGTGAAACTTCGTTTTGGGAAAAGATAAAAGATGCAGTAACTGGCGGACGAACCCGCCACGAAGAGGAATCTAATAATAATGACTGATTCAAATACATCAGAAGAACAAGTTGACACAAACGAGGAAGTAGTTGAGGAACAGCTCTCAGAGGTGGAGCAACTCCAGCTAGATATTGCAGAGGCAAGCGATGCTAAACTTCGCGCACTTGCCGATTTTAAAAATTTTCAACGTCGTAGTTTAGAAAATGAAGCAAGAGCTGTAGATAGTGGCAAAGCAGGTGTTATTCGATCAATCCTTCCATCTATAGAACAAATGAATTTAGCAATTGAACATGCTGGAGATGATGTTGTTGTAAAAGGGTTTCAAATGGCACGCGATTCACTACTTCAGGGTCTTTTTGACTGTGGCGTAACATCTATAGATCCAGAAGTTGGTGATGCGTTTGATCCGCAGATGCATGAAGCATTAATGCGTGAAGAATCTAAAGATCTTGAACCAGACCATATAGTGATGGTTATGCAAACAGGATTTCAACTTGGTGATGTTGTTATTTCTCCTGCAAAAGTAACCGTGAGTGCATAATCATGCCCACTTATGAGTATCAGTGCCAACATTGTGGACATGGTTTTGAATTGTTCCAACAGATGTCAGATTCTGTGAAAAAAAAATGTCCAGAGTGTAAAAAACTAAAACTTAAGCGATTGATAGGAGCGGGTTCAGCTGTTGTTTTTAAAGGGAGTGGGTTTTACGAAACAGACTACCGAAGCGACTCTTATAAAACAGGCGCAAAGGCAGCAAAAGAATCAAGTGGGTCGAAGAATGAGAATCAAAAAACTAAAGAGAAATCGCCATCGCCTAACAAGGAGTAGCATCTACGTATGCCTTTGCGATTTATAAACAAACTGTTAGACCACCTCGCCCACGATGGGTACAGACCTACGACAATTCGGAACATCGTAAAAGATTTGCGAATCGAACACGAAGACCGCTCTGTATTTGACCAAGCGCTATGTTCGGCAGAAGAAGATGGGTTGATTGAGCTAGGTCGAGATGATTGTGTTCGACTCCCATCACTTCCTAGTGAGATAACTGGGACATACCGTTCGAATAAAAGGGGATTTGGTTTCGTAAAACCATCTCAGCGATTCCGTGAAGGAGATGTTTATATAGGTTCTGGCTCAGAAGGTGATGCGGTTTCTGGCGACACTGTACGTGTGGTTGTTTCCCAGGGGGGAAAGTGGAAAAAAGATAAGGGAAGCGCTGGAAGAATTACGGAAGTACTTACGCGTGGTCGCGGGGAATATGTTGGGACACTCTTTAAACGCGGTAAGGGGTGGTTTGCTCAGCCGGATGGACGTGAATTGCATGACCCAATTATTATTAGAGATGTAGGTGCAAAAGACGCAAAAGCGGGGAACAAAATCGTTTTTGAAATGCTTCACTACCCAGAAAATGATTATTACGGAGAAGGAGTAATAACTCGAGTTCTAGGAGATGCTGGTCGACCCGATGTTGAAACCCAAGCAGTCGTCTTGGCGTATGGATTGCATGAAAAATTTAATGAAGCATCAAAAGAAGAAGCACGGCAAGCATCAACCCATTTTGAAGATACAGGTGATGAACATAGAGAAGACTTAACAAGCACTTTTATCTTCACTATCGACCCGCCAGATGCGCGTGATTTTGATGATGCGATCAACATTACATTTGATAGCGAAACAGAAGAATGGGAATTAGGCGTTCATATCGCTGATGTTGCAAGTTTTGTTTCTATAGATAGCGCACTAGATAAAGGGGCAATTGAGCGAGGTAACAGTGTGTATCTTCCTCGTCATGTTATTCCAATGCTTCCTGAAGTGCTATCAAACGGTGTTTGTTCTTTACAAGAGGGGGTGCGTCGGTGGGCAAAATCTGTTTTTATTCGTTTTGACAAAAAAGGAAAGGTGCTGGGCCACCACTTAAGGAATTCTGTAATTTGTTCTGAAAAACGTCTAACGTATTTAGAAGCACAGGCACTTATTGATGGTGATGAAAAAGAGGCACGCAAGCATTCTGTGACAGGTGGTGAATATAAAGAGCAATTGATTGATTCATTGCGTCTTGCTGATACGCTTGCAAAAAAACTTCTAGCACGGCGTCGAAGGGACGGAATGATAGAACTTCAGTTACCAGAAGTAGTTTTAGAGTTTGACGATGATGGCCATGTGGTCGGTGCTCACCCAGAAGATGATGCATTTACTCATCGAATAATTGAAATGTTTATGGTTGAAGCAAATGAAGCTGTTGCAAGAACATTTGCTGGTCTTGACATAGCTTTGTTACGGAGAGTGCATCCGGAGCCTAAATTTAAAGATATGGCAGAACTACGTTTATTTGCTCGAAGTGTTGGTGTGGGAATGCCCGAAGAGCCAGCAAGAGAAGATTTACAACGCTTGTTGAAAGCAACAAAAGAGAGCGATTCTTCACGAGCAATTCACTTTGCGGTGTTAAGGACTCTTACCCAAGCAATTTATAGCCCAGCAGAAATTGGACATTTTGCATTGGCGAGCAAGCACTACGCACATTTTACAAGCCCAATTCGCCGCTATCCAGACTTAACAGTACACAGGACAATTGCTGCGTACTTAGATTACACCGACAACGGTAAATCAAACAAGGGTGGCAAGTCGAGACGCGCATTGGTACATAACATTAGAAGTGATCCTCGTGTATTTACCGAGGGGCAACTCATTGAACTTGGTGAATCTTGTTCTTCAACAGAAAGAAACGCAGAACAAGCTGAACGGTCTCTAAGAACCTTCCTTGTTATGCAGTTTTTATATGAGAAACATTTGGGAGATGATTTTGCAGGAATCATTACCGGATTTTCTTCACAAGGCTTTTTCGTCTCACTCGAGCGTTTTTTAGTTGAAGGCCTTGTTCGATTCGATTCAATTTCTCGGTCATCAAAGAGAAATGATCGCTGGGTTCGCATGGAAGGAACAGGTAGAATTGTTGCTCAAAAAAGCGGGGCAGTGCTGTCAACCGGTGATCAGGTAAAGGTGCAAATCACCGCAATCGACCTTCCAACAAGACAGATGGAATTGAGAATTACCCAAATGCCAACACGGCATATTGAAGATATTGTTGAGCCACAAGTGCCACGAGCTAAGCATAAAAAACGAAGTGGTAAAAAAACAACATCTAATCGCAAAGGTCGAGGGCGGAAGCGAAAGTAAACCGTATCATGGGACGAAAGATTGGAGTCCTTAGACATGACAGACCAAACGACACCCACTGGTAACATTGAGTCAATCCTTCAAGAAGATAGAATCTTTGCACCTCCTGAAAAATTTAGCGAGAGAATTGGCGGTGCGTACATAGATTCAATGGAAGAGTATGAATCACTCTATAAACGTTCAATCGAAGATCCAGATGGTTTTTGGGGAGAAGTTGCGGATGAACTTGATTGGTTTGAACGTTGGGATAGTGTGCAATCTGGTGCATTCCCTGATGTTCGCTGGTTTGATGGTGGAAAAACAAACATTTGTCACAACTGTATTGATCGTCAAATAAATATGGGTCATGGTGACGACACAGCTATTATCTGGGAGGGTGAGCCCACAACATCTGGCGGAAGCGATTCTGTTGAAGTGCGCAAACTTTCATACTACGATTTACATGCCGAAGTTTGTAAGTTTGCAAACGCGCTAAAATCGCAAGGGGTACAAAAAGGTGACGTAGTCACAATCTACATGGGCATGGTTCCCGAACTTGCAATCGCAACGCTTGCGTGTGCGAGAATTGGCGCACCCCACTCCGTTATTTTTGGAGGCTTTTCATCACAAGCAATTGCTGACCGAGTTGAGGATGCAAAAAGTTCGGTCGTCATCACCTGTGATGGTTCGTGGAGACGTGGAAAAGTTGTTCCACTGAAAGAAAATGTTGATGCTGCAACCGAGTTAACTTCTCTCATAAAAACAGTTGTTGTACTGAAGCGTTGCGAAAATAAAATATCATGGACGGATGGCAGAGATTTCTGGTGGCATGATGTTTGTGATGGACAAGAGGAAGATTGTCCGTGTGAATCTATGGAAGCGGAAGATATGCTCTTCTTGCTGTACACATCTGGTTCAACAGGAAAACCAAAGGGCATCATTCACACAACTGGCGGATATATGGTCTACACCTACCTTACAAGTAAGTGGGTCTTTAACCTGAAACCAGACAACGACCAAGTGTATTGGTGCACAGCTGATATTGGTTGGATTACAGGGCACAGTTACATTATTTATGGCGTGTTGCCAAACGGGGTTCCAACGCTCATGTATGAAGGTGCTCCCAACTTTCCAAACCCTGATCGTTTTTGGGATATTGTTGAAAGACATAAAGTCACGCAGTTCTACACTGCACCAACTGCAATTCGCGCATTTATGAAGTGGGGGGATGAACACCCACAGAGCCACGATTTAAGTTCATTAAAATTGTTGGGAACTGTAGGGGAACCAATAAATCCAGAAGCGTGGATGTGGTATCGAGAAAAGATTGGTGGTAACAACTGCCCAATTGTTGATACGTGGTGGCAAACTGAAACAGGTGGGCAAATGCTGACACCACTTCCAGGTGCAACTCCAACTACACCCGGTTCTTGCACAAGACCATTCTTCGGAGTGGACGCTGCTGTTGTGAAAGAAGCTGGAAGTGAAGTAGAAACGAATTCTGGTGGCTTACTTGTAATCCGAAAGCCATGGCCCGGAGTATTGAGGGGCATCTACGGTAATCGAGAACGATTTGTTGACACATATTTTGGTCGAATTGATGGGATGTATCTTGCTGGCGACAGTGCTCGTCGAGATGAACATGGCAATTTTTGGATAATGGGTCGAATCGATGATGTTATTAATGTTTCTGGTCACCGCCTCGGCACGATGGAAGTTGAATCTTCTTTAGTGAGTCACAACTCGGTTGTTGAGGCAGCAGTTGTTGGTGTTCCTCATGAAATTAAGGGTACAGGTATTGCTGCATTTTGCACACTTGCAAGTGGATATGAACCATCCGAAGAACTAAAAGAAACACTCCGTCAGCATGTTGGAGAAGAAATTGGAGCGATTGCGAAACCGGATTTTTTAAAGTTTACTGACGCGCTTCCAAAAACCCGCAGCGGAAAAATCATGAGGCGATTGTTACGTGATGTTGCCTCGGGTACAGATTCACAACAAGATGTGACAACGCTAGAAGATTTTACCGTACTTTCAAAGTTACGAGAAAGCGATTGACGCTATCGCGGGAATTGCGGTCCCGCATAATAATTGATCGCCGCAGACTACAAGGTCTGCGGTGTTTTTTTGTACACGTACTCTCCCAATTGCAACAGTTCGCTGGTTTTCCATTGTGCGAGGGTCAAAGTTTTTAGTGCAGGGAAGCAAGTTACCTTCAATAACAGTTTCTGTATTAATCTGTAAACTTGCAATATGTCCAACAAAAACAGGCACGCGAAAAGAAGTTGCGACAACCTTGCAACCAAAAAGTTCATTCAAGTCGTTGCAGATTGCATGTTCTTCTTGTTCAGCTTTTTCGTGAGGGAGCACGTTGTGTGAAAGTTGCCCACCAAACATTTCTTCAGTTCTGTTTTGTTCAAGGGCTTGCACACCACGCCAGCCAGCGCCCGAAGCAGACTGCATGCATGTTGCGATGATCGATGTAATTGTGCATTGCTTATGAAGTGGAGCAAGTGCCTGTGCAATGATCGATGCCATGCAATTTGGAATACGTTTGTTGCACGACTCTGTTTCTAAAATTCCCGGTAACGAGCAAGATGTGTTTGGTACTGTTCCGCTGCAATCAACAAGTGGCACGTTGCACTCAATTGCTTCAACTGGCGAAGCAACAACTGCTGATTCAATCGTCGTTGGAACCTCATCAGTTCGACTAAGTTCAATAGCAGTGTGACCGTGAAAAAGAAGTTCTTGCACGCACGCTCGGCCAACGGCACCTCTCGCTCCAATAACCGCTACTTTCATCCACATATTCTAAGGGGACAGTCCCCTTGGGACAGTCCCCTAAAAAAATAACTAAAACCATCATTAAAGCACCGAAAAACATGCTTTTTATATGAATAATTGGGGACAGTCCCCTGGGGACTGTCCCCAATGTAGAATGTGGAGATGGCGACGTATACAACAGTAGATTGTGCGAAGGTCGGGATTTTAATGGGAAGTGCATCAGATTGGCCAACTATGAAGCGGGCAAGTGAAATGCTTGATTTTTTCGGCGTTGCTCATGAATGCAACGCGTTATCAGCACATCGGAATGCTGAGGTGCTTCGAGAATACCTCGCTGGCGCTGAAAAACGAGGCGTTGAGCTCTTTATTTGTGCGGCAGGAGGGGCAGCTCATCTTGCTGGTGTTGTCGCTGCCCATACCGAAAAGCCAGTTCTTGGATGCCCGATGCAGGCTTGGTCCCTTGATGGGCTTGATTCCCTACTCTCAACCGTTCAGATGCCAAAAGGCATCCCCGTTGCCACATTTGCAATCGGAGGCGCTGGGGCAACAAATGCCGCACTTTTCGCTGTTCAAATGCTCTCGATGTCCGATTCAGACCTCCTTGAGCGGTTTGCTGAGTTCCGTCGTAATCAAGCTGCCACCACGACTCCTCTCGAGTAGCTCACTTAGAGCACTTAATGGTCCGAGAACTACAATAAAAAGTTCTTAAATACGTTCTGTAGTGCATCTGGAATTGCAAAGCCGATGCAGAGGAGAGCCATTTTATTCGAACAACTAGCCCATGTATGAACGTATGGGAAGAGATGATTACTGGAGCCAATGTCATGCTATCAAACAAATTATTTATTACATGCCTTATCGCGTCAATTACAACAACAGCCCTTGCCAAACCCAAGAAATTTGAAGAAGTAAATGAGGGTTATTCAAAGGTTGTATCTACTATTGATGGGTCCACACCTCTCTTTGGATTGTGGAGAAATGCAAAAGAACAACAACTTCTTGTTGAACTTCCAAATGGCTGGAATCGAAAAAAATTCTTCATCGCAGTAACACCAACAGCGGGTGTTCGGTTTGTTGGACTGCAAGGAAATGAAGCATATGTCTATTTGCGAAAGTATGGTGATCGAATTGCGTTCATCTCCCCTGAAATTTCAGTACGGTCCTCGGGTGACAAGGCATCGAAAGATGGTGTTGATGCTTCGTTTACAGATACGGTACTCATTGATGTTCCAATCGTCGCAACCGGTCCTAGTGGACAACCGGTTATTGACCTAGACAGTTTACTCGTTGGAAATGCTTCTAAGATTGCAGGAAGTGTTGGAAGTGGAGCGAATAGTCGACTTGCAACAATTAAGAAAGCGAAATCATTTCCAAAGAACTTAGAAGTTGCTTTTGAAATGCCTACCTCTGGTGGTAAGTTTAAAATTATTCATTATTCTATTAGCGAAGTTCCAGAACGTGGAAGTTATAAACCAAGAAAAGCAGATGAGCGAGTGGGTTTCTTTGGAACAACGTTCAGAGATCTTGGGCAGTACCATAGTGAAGACAAATGGATTCATTACATAAATCGTTGGGATTTACAAAAGCGAGATCCAAAACTTACACTAAGTCCACCCAAAGAACCAATTGTTTTTTATGTAGAGCATACTGTCCCCGTTCGATATCGACGGTGGGTTCGCGATGGTGTGTTGTACTGGAATGATGCCTTTAGAAAAATTGGAATTGATAACGCAATCGAAGTCTATTACCAAGACGCTGCGACTGGCGCGCACATGGATAAAGATCCAGAAGATGTTCGATATAATTTTTTACGTTGGCTTCATAACGATGTTGCAACAGCAATTGGTCCATCACGTGCGCACCCAATGACGGGTGAAATACTTGATGCTGACATTGTGTTAACAGATGGCTGGATTCGTGCATATTGGCGTTGGTATAACCAACAGCCAAAGTCATCAGAAGCGATGGCAGCAATGACGCCTGAAGATATTCAGTGGCTCGAACAGTATCCTGAATGGGACCCTCGAATTCGAATGGCTGATCCAATGGAACGTGCTACATTAATGCAAGCAAGGAAAGACGGTGTTGCGCCATCTGCGTCAATGGATCCGGTTCTTGCAAATGATGAAGATCTTGCAGCTATTGCCGGATGGTTGGGTGATGAAGAACGGCACTGCCTTGCTGCGTACCAGCTAGCGAGTCAAATGGCGTTTGCACGCCTTGGTCTTGAAACTTTGAACTTCCTTGAACTTGGATCTCCAGTTGAAAACGACCGAGTGACATCCGACAAACTCGATGGAATACCAGAGTGGTTTATTGGACCGCTTATGGCTGGACTCGTGTGTCATGAAGTGGGCCATACGCTTGGTTTGCGTCATAACTTTAAGGCATCAAGTTTGTATACATTGGAAGAAATAAACTCGGAAGAAGTTCGTGGCAACAAACCATTCACCGCTTCGGTGATGGACTACAACCCCGTAAATTTCAACATGGATACAGGCGACGTGCAAGGCGATTTCGCAATGATTGGAATTGGTCCCTATGACTACTGGGCAATTGAATACGGATACACTTCTGGTGATCCAGCAGAAGTACTTGCTCGCGCTAGTGAACCCGAGCACGCATACTTGACGGATGAAGACACAAATGGTCCAGACCCTCTTGCGAAACGATACGACTTTAGTAAAGACCCTCTGACATACGCTGAAAACCAAATGCGAATTGTTACTAAACTTCGAGAAGACTTACTTGGACACTTTGTCGAAGATGGAGACAGTTGGTCAAAAGCTCGTCGCGGTTACGAAACAACATTACGTATGCAAACGGGCGTTGCAAGCATGATGTCTGATTGGATCGGCGGTGCGCACACAAATAGAAACAAGAAGGGCGATTTTGGCGAAGAAGATGTCGCCCCTGTGCAAGTTGTTCCCGCAGATCAACAACGTGCTGCGTTAGATTTTATCATTGCCACAATATTTAATGAGGATGCGTACAATCTTTCACCACACCTCCTCACACATTTCAATGTTGATAAGTGGTACGGGGGTGGTGGCGACAGCGGTGAGGCTACTTGGCCAATCCACGAAAGTATTCTTGGAACTCAGGCGTCGATGCTTTCTGCAATCTTGTCGCCGAGCCGTCTAAGAATGGTGTATGACAACGAGTTTCTCGTTCCTGCAGATGAAGACGCGTTTACCATGGCGGAAATCTTTGGAACATTAACGGATTCAATTTACGAAGATTTGTATATTGGTGATGGCGAATGGACGACCCGAAACCCAATGATTTCTTCTCTTGATCGGAATCTTCAGGCAGAGATGACAGACCGACTCATTGGTTTGTCTACAGGGCGTGTTCGAATGTTTAGACCGGTACGAACACTCGCTCTCTATCATGCCCGAAAATTACACTCTCAACTCAGCAAAATCATCAAGAAGAATAACAATGTTGATATTTATTCTCGAGCACATCTGAAGGACATGCATGAACGTCTAGGAAAAGCTCTTGAAGCGGTGTATACAATGTAAGCAGTAGTTAGAGGCTCATTTGCACTCGAGTTGGTATCCTACGTGTTCAGATGAACTTTAATTCACCACCTGCCACACCCGTTGAAGATGCCCAGCAATGGTTTGATTATGCTGAATCAAAGTGTAAAACCCCGAACCCACTCGCTGTAGCATTGTCGACAGTTGATGCAGAAGGAAACCCTTCTTCAAGGATGGTCTTACTAAAAGGTTTTGATGCTTGCGGAGCTGTCTTTTATACAAACTACACAAGTGAAAAAGCGATGGATATTGAGGGAAACAATGCAGTTTCACTTTTGTTCCATTGGGATGATTTACAGAGACAGTTGCGCATCCAAGGTCGGGCTACAAAACTGACGGCAGAAGAGTCCGATGCTTATTATGCAACAAGAGCCAAACTCAGCCAAGTCGGAGCTTGGGCAAGCAAACAATCAAAACCACTTAAGAGCAGGGCGGTGCTAATGGCAAAAGTTGCAGCGTTAACGGCAAAATGGGTGGGTAGAAAAGTTCCTCGCCCCGAGTTTTGGGGCGGCTACCGAGTTTCACTTGAAATGGTTGAACTTTGGCAGGGACACGATGGCAGGTTGCACGACCGAATACGTTACACGTGTATTGACGGTGTTTGGTCATGGCAACGTTTACAACCGTGAATGTCCCCTGTTTTCCTTCTATGGCCAGACCCTACGCTACTCTTCGAGCAATCTCCTTGCTTCTTCGAGAATATCATCGGGCAATGCCGGAGTGTCTTGCTTGAGTGTTCGTTTTGGCTCTGACTCTGGATTTGGTTTTTGGGCAGGTGCTTCTTGTTGCACTTCAGGCAATGCAGTGTTGCGAAGTTCCTCCAGCGTCTCATCATCAATACCAAAATGTTCCTTCCACTCTTGCGCAAGTTTTGGCGAAAGTCCCGAAGGACGATGAACAGCCTTTCTTTTTGGAAGATGGCTATCTTCGACAAGGGTTTGTAAAAAAGAAGAAGACCCGAGTTGTTGCGAACCTCTTTTTCGAATTGATGTGATAATTTCTCGGTCGCTTGTGATTACAAGAATGGAGCGAGGTGCAGAGGAAGCAGCAACTCTTTCCATAATCAGCGCATCCGCACTTTTGTGCGGTCCTGTGAATATTGTTTGCACCAATGAACCACTCGCACTGTTTTCTGATGGCGTTCCATCACAAACAAGAGTGATTTTTTCTCCTCCCCAGCGGCTTTGTTGAATCAACCGATTGAGCCCCGAAACGCCAATTCCGGCTGATTCGGCTGGCAACACCCCGCTCTGGTGTAGGACATTCCATGTGTCAATAAGCAATTCCATGATTATGGCTAGGATATCGCCCTTTTTGGATTACGCAACCCCTTGTATTCCAACGGGTTAAGCACATCCCCCATCCCCCTTGCGTTCCATCCCTTTTTGCGTTCTAATACGTGGCTCAATACTGTTTTTAACAGAAGGCGACCACAAACTATGGCAATTCGTATTAAAGCAAGACAAAATGAATCCGCAGGACAAATGCTCCGTCGGTTCAAAAAACTCTGTGAGAAGGAAAACCTCACAAAGGATGTAAAGAAGCGTCAATACTTCGAAAAACCATCCGAACGCAAGCGTCGTGCTCGTCGCAAGGCGGAATCGCGTCGTTATCGCGAACTGCACTTCCCGCAGCAACGCTCTCGCTCCTAAGCGAATGCCAAGACACCAAACAACACATCGGAGATTTGCTGCGATACATGCCGTGGATTTCTTTTTTTCAAAAATTAGCGATACCCCATCGCAAAGAGGCAAATTACAGAAACGCTCGTAACGCGTTCTCGAATATTGGAGACACCAAAAAATGAACCTTTTCATGCTTGCTCAAGAAACAACATCAACCATTCCGGATCTTTTTTACCTTGCACCTATCGGCGCAGTGGTCGCGCTCTTTATGGCGTTAGTCTTTAGTAAAGGCGTAATGTCACAAAGTGAAGGCGAACCAGAAATGATTGAAATTGCCGAACACGTTCGTGCTGGCGCAATGGCATATCTAAAGCGTCAATACAAAGTTGTGTTCGTTGTCTTTATTGTTCTCATAGCAGTCCTTGCATTGCTTGGTTTTGCTGGCATCCAACCAGTTTGGTCAGCAGTTGGTGTTCCAGTTGCTGGTTTGTTCTCTGGTCTTTGTGGTTGGTTCGGCATGAAGATGGCGACAAACGCATCTGCTCGTACAACTTGGGCAGTCAAGCAATCACTCAACGATGGCCTTAAAGTTGCATTCCGATCAGGCGCAGTCATGGGACTTATCGTTGTCGGTTTTGCACTTCTTGATGCTTCCGTTTGGTTCTACGTTTGGAACGAAGTAATGCCAGGTAAAGCCCTCGTTGAGATTACATCTATCATGTTGACCTTCGGCATGGGTGCATCCACCCAAGCTTTGTTCGCGCGTGTTGGAGGTGGTGTCTATACAAAAGCAGCTGATGTTGGCGCTGACCTTGTTGGTAAGGTTGAAGCAGGCATTCCTGAAGATGACCCTCGAAACCCAGCAACTATTGCAGACAATGTTGGCGATAATGTTGGCGATGTTGCAGGCATGGGTGCTGACTTGTACGAAAGTTACTACGGTTCAATCCTCGCAACGATGGCTCTTGGCGCTGCTGCTGCAATGGGCATTAGCTTCGCAAGTCCTGAGTTGGCAAACCAATTCGGTATGTCACTTGCGGTTGCACCGATGGCACTCGCTGGACTTGGCATTTTCTGCTCCCTCGTTGGCGTCTTTGTCGTCCGAGCAAAAGAAAACGCCTCCTTCAGCGAACTCCTCAAAGGTCTACACAAGGGTGTATATGTTGCGTCGTTCCTCATTGCAGTTCTCTGTGGTGGATTGTTCTACTTTTTATTCAAAGACGTAGAGGTAGCAGGATTCGTTTGGTGGGGTCCGTGGGCTTCTATCATCACTGGTCTCGCTGCTGGTCTTATTATCGCGTACGCAACGGAGTATTACACTTCGTACGAACACCCTCCAACACAACGTATTGCTGAACAAACTGAAACAGGCGCAGCAACAGTAATTATTGCTGGTATCGCAGAAGGTATGATTTCAACATGGGCTCCGCTCATTGTTATTGTTGTTGCTATTATTGCCTCCTTTAGTTTTGCTGGCGGTAATGAAAACTTCTTGCTTGGCCTCTATGGTGTAGGTGTTGCCGCAGTTGGTATGTTGAGTACGCTTGGCATTACCCTTGCAACAGATGCATACGGACCAATCGCAGACAACGCTGGTGGTAACGCTGAAATGACCGGTCAGCCACCAATAGTTCGTGAGCGAACTGATATGCTCGATTCACTTGGTAACACAACTGCTGCAACTGGTAAGGGATTTGCAATCGGTTCCGCTGCTTTGACAGCGCTTGCTTTGCTTGCAGCATACGTTTCAGTGGTTCAAACTAGTTTAGATAAGAAAATTGTTGCCGACATCGCAATGGTTGAAGAAGCACAAAACACTGTCGCTTATCTTGGTAATGGTGAATTTGTTGCAAACAACAATGGCGAAACGTATGGCGGTTTGATGCTTGCATCAAACGCAACACAGCGAGCGGTTGCAGAATTGGATTGGGCAGAAGGCACGCTAGCTGCTGATTTTGCTTGGGGAGAAACAGAAAACTCGCACACAGTTACAGTTGGCGATGTTTCGTTTGCAATGGTGCCTTCGCATAAAGCAAAAATCATCCAACTTCTTTCGTTCTATGATGTTACTATCATGAACCCTAGAGTTCTTGGTGGAATCTTCCTCGGTGTTATGCTTGCCTTCGTCTTCTGTGCTCTCACAATGAACGCGGTTGGCCGTGCGGCATACCAAATGATGAATGAATGTCGTCGCCAGTTTGCAATCATGAAAGCTGCATTCAAGAAAAACGGCATGAGCGATGAAGAGATTGAAGATCCAATGAACTGGCCAAAGAAGGTCACAGTTGATGGTCATCAATTCCCTGACTATGGTGAATGTGTGAATATCTCAACAGCAAGTGCACAAAAAGAAATGGTGCTTCCAGCCCTCCTTGCAATCTCAGTTCCGATTATCACTGGTCTTCTTCTCGGAGTTGGCGGCGTGATGGGCTTGCTCGTTGGCGGCCTTACATCTGGCTTTGCGGTTGCGATTTACATGGCAAATGCAGGTGGTGCTTGGGACAACGCGAAGAAGTACATCGAATCCGGCAAGCACGGCGGTAAGGGTTCTGACGCACACAAAGCAAGTGTTGTTGGCGATACTGTTGGTGACCCATTCAAAGATACATCAGGCCCTGCACTCAACATTCTTATTAAGTTGATTGCAATCGTCTCCGTTGTATTCGCTGGCCTTGTTGTGAACTTTGGCCCTGTTGTGCAGGGAATCTTAGGTCTTTGATGACAAAAACTAATTTTGAAACAACCAATCGCCCCGATTCTGCAGCATTTGCTATGGAAGCGGGGCGTTTGCTTCAGGATAGGCACTGCGAAGATATAGTGCTCCTTGATGTTTCTAACTTGAGCCAAGTGTGCGACTATGTGTTGCTAGCAACTGGCACAAGCGATCGGCAGATGAAGTCTGTTGCAGCTGAAATAGCTGCGTTGGGAAGAGAATCTGACCATCAACCATTTCGGAAAAACATAGATACAGGGGCAACGTGGATTATTGTAGACTTTGTTTCGGTTGTAATGCATCTTTTTGAACCACAGAGACGGGCCTATTATGATTTAGAAGATTTATGGTCGGATGCAAAGCGTGTTGACGTGACAGTTGATTCTGCAACCACATAAATACTTGGGTATGGATTATAATTTTTCCAATGACAATCCAGCCAGAGAAAAATAAAAAATACAAACTAGAAGAACTTGTTTTTGTTGGATTTAATAAACAGGTTATTGCTCTAGATCGCTACAACGGAGAGAAGGTTTGGGATTGGAAATCACCAAAAGGAGGTGGGTATCCAGCCATTCTTCTTGATGAAGACCGACTAATTGTTTCTGTGCACGGGTATACATATTGCCTTGAGCCAACGACTGGCAGCATCGTGTGGGAAAATGAACTTAAGGGCTATGGCATGGGGATAACAAGCATCGCTACGGTACGTGGTTCTTCTGGCGGCGGTGGTGCAGCAGCGCAAGCCGCTGCGCAAGCTGCCGCTGCGACTGCGGCGAGCGGAGGAACAAGCCATTGAGTTTTGGACTTTCAAGAGGCAAAACCCTAGACGTAGGCGATCTCGGTATTGACATGAGATCGTTACCACCGAGCACCGAGGGTCGCATTGACCCTCGGAGTTGGTTCAAGGATACGTCAAAACCATTTGAAATAGAAATTGGTTCAGGAAAAGGAACTTTCTTGTTACAGGAATCTCAACAGAGAACGGGACCGAACTATTTGGGCTTTGAATGGGCTGCTGAATTTTATAGATACGCAGCAGATCGATTGCGCCGAAATCACATCCCAAATGTAAAAATGGTTCATGGGGATGCGACACAGTTCCTTAAGTATTGGTGCGAAGAGAATGTTGCAAACGTGATTCATTTGTACTTCAGCGACCCATGGCCAAAAACAAGACACCACAAACGCCGTGTCATTCAGAAAAGTACGCTTGAGGTATTTCACCGTGTATTACAGAAGGGCGGCGTGGTACACGTTGTAACCGATCACGATGACTTATGGAAGTGGTGTGAAGAACACTTTGTTCGACACACATCGCTCTTTCGCCAAATAGATTTTAATCAAGCGGATTCGGCTGACGATGGCGAATTGGTAGGGACAAATTTTGAACGGAAATATCAGCGCGAGGGTCGACCATTTCACGCAACAACATTAGTAAGGGTTGATTGATGCATCGAGATGGAATAGATGAAAATAACGTTCAGCCAGAAGATATTCTTTGTGACTTCTGTGGCAATGCTGCTTGGGCAAAAGATGTGCCATGTGTGGAGGGACATCAAGGGAGTATTGTGTGCGGTAACTGTTTACGCGTGGCATATAGTGAACTTGTGTTGGCGAGTCATGGAAATGAAACAGCTGAGAAATGCAGAATGTGCCTCGAACAGAGAGAAGATCCAGTTTGGCTTGGCGTAATTGAACCAATTGCTCCAATCTGCTTACGATGCACTAAGCAAGCGTCTGCAGTCCTAAACAAGTCAAAAGAGTGGGATTGGTCAAAGCCCGTCGAGTGACAATAACGGGTCTGTCCCCAGAAGTTTGCTTCGCATGGTTTTGTGCGAGGGCTTACCCGCATTGATTTCTAGTACTCAAGTTGGTTTGTGCGGGACTGACCCCATTCTGCTAGGGTCAGACCCGTCGCAGTCCCGTCACGGTACCCCAAAAGCCGTTATCTTGGGTGCATATGGGATCACGAGTGAGCCTTGCGAATAAATGTCTTGCGATTTTTGGATGCGCAATAGTTGTCATTATTGCCAGCACGCTTGCAGTTCCGTGGGCAAGAACATCTGCACTTGTCCAAGATTATCAACTTGAGGTTGCTGGTCAACTTGCAGACTTGTGGATAGATTCCAAAATTACGTCAAAGGGATTCGAAGATGATGATGTGACAATCCAACTTATAAAAATAGATGAAATCGGAAGCGGCAAAAACTCATTCATCGAGAGAGCAAGAACTAGCTTGTTGAAAAACAGTGGAGAGAAGGATTATTATTTTGAAGCAAATGACAAAGATCAATTAAACTTTTTTCAATATGCCAGACCAATTACAGAGTCACAATTTTCAACAATACGGCAAGAGGGGGTAACAACATTCCGCCCGGGTGTTGCGGATCCAAGTTTACTTGATCCAGTAGAAGCATTACTGATTGTTAAAAGGAAAACTAGATTTGCACAAATACAAATAGCGACAAGTCAAAACTGGATTGTGGTTGCCGGCTTAATTGGAAGTGTTTTATCTGCGTTGATATTCTTTGTAATTTTGAAACGATTGATTTTTTCTCCAGTAAGAAAATTGCGACGAGTAACCGAGCGAGTACAACAAGGAAATTTGACCGCAAGATCTTCTCTTGAAACAGGTGATGAGTTTGAAGAATTATCAATTGCCTTTAATGAAATGCTTGACCGTATGGAAGCAGATCAACAGAAGTTGCAGAAGATGAACGAATCCTTAGACCTTAAAGTAGAAGAACTTGCAGAAGTTAACATTGGTTTGTTTGAGTCTGGGAAACTTAAAAATGAGTTTATTGCAAATGTAAGTCATGAATTAAGAACCCCTTTAAATTCAATAATTGGTTTTGCAGAATTGCTTGAGAGTATGCCAACTGAAACAGAAGAAGACAAGAAAAAACGATTGCGCTACCTAGGTAACATTCTCACGAGTGGTCGCTCTCTACTTGACATGATTAACGAGCTGCTCGACATGGCAAAAATAGAAGCAGGTAGGATGGAAGTCAATTTAGAATCAACAAGCATTGCGGATTTGCTTGAGGGTTTAAGTGGGATTATGCGTCCACAAGCAAAAATAAAGAACGTCACAATCAAACTTGATATCGAAAGAGACCTTCCAACCGTCCAGACTGATCCTGGGAAATTACAGCAAATTCTATATAACTTTTTGTCAAACGCAATTAAATTCACACCCGCTGACTCAACAGTCACCATCATGAGTAAAATAATTAATACAAGAACACAAAACCCCTGCGTGCAAATTTGTGTGCAAGATTGTGGTCCCGGAATTCCTGAAGATATGATTGAAATGGTGTTCGAAAAATTTCGTCAAGTTGACGCAACACATACACGTGAGCATGCTGGAACCGGTCTCGGGCTAGCTATTTGTAGAGAACTTGCGGAATTGTTGCACGCATCACTTTCGGTACAGTCTAGGCCATCAGATGGCGCATCTTTCCTTGTAGATATACCAGTCTTTTTTGCAACCGAAACACCAGAACCACTCATGCAGGCATGAACATTTCGTTTGAAACAATTCTGCTTGGCTTAAAAAGTTTGCGACTGCATGCACTCCGCTCTGTCTTGACAAGTTTGGGAATTGTTCTTGGTGTTGCATCAGTTATAGTGATGGTCTCAATCGGTGAGGGAAACAAACAAAGCGCTCTTCGGGCAATTCAGTCTCTTGGGGCGACGAATATTATTGTTCGGTCACAACGTCCACCAGAGTCTCAACAAGTTGGTTCTCAACGCAGGTCTTTTGTCGCAAAGTTTGGAATGACAAAAACTGATTTAATGCGTCTTGAGCAGTTTGTTCCCGCTTCGGTCATCGTTCCACTCAAGGCTGTAGGTTCTGAAATATCTAAAGGTGCTTCCCGAACAACAAGCCAAACATTTGGGACAATCCCACACTTAAAAGAATCGGCAAACCTCCGAGTTCAAAAAGGTGGTCGTTACCTCGTCGAAGGAGATCTTGAGCGAAGAGCTCCAGTTGCAGTTATTGGTTCTGAGATTGAAAAACTTTTTTTCCCGCTTTCAAATCCAGTTGGTCAACAACTTAGAATTGATTCAAGAATATTTACAATTGTCGGGGTGCTCGAGCCTGTCGGTTTAGCAGGTGGAGCGGGTTCAGCACTAGTTGGGCGCGATCTCAATAAAGATGTTCACATCCCACTCACGACAGCAAAACTGGAATTTGGTGACATTGTCGTTCGGAGGCAGTCTGGGTCGTTTAGTGGAGAAGAGGTAGAGATATCAGAAATTTATATAACGGCTCCATCGACTGAGGAAGTTGTTTCGATGGCTGAGCACATACGCTCCATTATGAATGTTGGACATCCTGACATGAAAGATGTAGAAATCATCGTTCCGTGGGAGTTACTCGAAAATGTGCGTCGAACAACAGCAACGATGAATATTTTGCTCACAGCAATTGCTGCAATTAGTTTGCTCGTTGGCGGTATTGGCATCATGAACATTATGCTCGCATCTGTAGTTGAACGGACTAGAGAAATAGGAATACGCCGAGCAGTTGGTGCATCGAGAAGCGACATTGCCGTTCAATTTTTAATTGAAACGGGAAGTTTGAGTTGTGTTGGCGGTCTCCTTGGCATTGTTCTTGGAATTGGTATCTCAGTTGGTCTTGTAGATTTCTTTCCATGGGTTGCGGGGCTGTTTGGTTGGCTTTCAATTGATGACGCTGGCATTAAACTTGAAACACAAATCACATTATGGTCAATTATCGTTTCATTTTTAGTTGCAACGGGTACAGGTCTAATTTTTGGAATATATCCTGCCATCATGGCAAGCAAACAAGACCCTATCGTTGCCCTGCGTCACGATTAAGTTGAATGGAGAACAAATGTTATTGACGACCCTTTTAGTGTTATGTGTACAGGTAGACGCTTCGCCACGTCCAATTACGACCGACGACTACTTTTCCCTGTCCTATTTGTCGAGTTGTTCAATTTCTCCAACCGGAACGTATACATCATGGACTGAAGGCAGGTGGGACGAAGACTTAGACAAGCGTAATTATGACATTTGGATTTCAAAAAATCACGGTGATGAAGAAGTGAATCGCCTGACTTTTGACGAAGCAAATGATGGCTCGTTGCAATGGGGAAACGATGATGCATGGCTTTATTTTTCTTCAAGTCGCGGAAGCAGTGGTGGCGCTCTTCCTCGCAATGGAAAAAATCAAGTATGGAGGATTAGACCGGACGGAACACAATTGATGGCAGTAACACGCTTAGAATCTGGAGTAAATGATTGGAAACTTTCTCCTGACGGTACTTCAATCTACTACACACTTGATGATGAAACACAACTTGCAGATGGTTGGAAATCACTTCGGGAAGAGCATGGTGATGTTGAATATGGTCATGGAATGATTGAATATTCTGAGTTGTGGAAATTAGATTTGCAATCTTGGAAGCACGACCTAGTTTGGGATGAAGATTTTGTTATTCAATTTTTTGCACCATCACCCGATGAAAATAAGATTGCCATTATTACTACTCCAGACAATCGATTAATTACTAACGAGGGATGGTCAACAATTGGGATTTATGATGTTGCCACAAAGGAAACAGCACTTTTAAAAGACACGCTGTGGCGAGAAAATGCGCCATCCCCCTATGGCTGGGTGGAGTATCCAGAGTGGTCATCAGATGGCACGCGCATTGCATTTAGCGTAGATTTTGATGGATACCCACGAGAGATGTTTGTAGCAACATTCAGTTACACATCGCCAAGTATTCAAAAAGTAAAGAGAAAAAATGAAGTCACCCTCGGCACATCACCCGTTTGGATGCCAAACACGCATGACTTACTTTATATTGCTGAACAACAAACTTGTAGGCCGCTATTAAAAGTCTTGGCTGTTGGCAACGGTACTCAAGGCTCCACTGTTGAGATAATAAAAAACAATTTAATTTGTTGGGATTTCAGCGTTTCAAGGAGTTCAAAAGAGATTGCCGCACTTGTCGGAACCTCGATTACGTTGCCAAGCGTTGTTCTTGCGACAGATAATGCAAACGCTGTTTTAGTAATTGCAAACCCAAATGAATTCATTTCTGAATGGAGCATTCCAGTTGTAACAACTGTAAAATGGGATGCACCAGACGGAACAACAATCGAAGGTGTTTTGGAATACCCTGCGGGCTACAAACTTCAGGATGGACCACTACCACTTTATGTTCATTTGCATGGGGGTCCAACTTCATCAGTAACAGTGGGCTTAACGTTTTCCATGTATGGTCGCGGCTTACTGTCAATGAATGGCTGGGCTGTGTTAAGTCCTAACTACCGAGGGTCAACTGGATACGGCGACACATTTTTAACAGATTTGATAGGAAATGAAAATGACATCGAAGTCCTAGATATTCTTGCAGGAGTTGATGCAATGGTTGAAAGGGGACTGGCAGATCCAAATCGACTCGCTGTAGGTGGGTGGAGCAATGGTGGCTATTTAACAAACTGTGTAATTGCTGCTACTCAACGATTTAAGGCAGCAAGCAGCGGGGCTGGAGTATTTGACCAAACGATGCAGTGGTCCATTGAAGATACGCCCGGCCATGTTGTAAATTACGCGAAGGGTTTACCGTGGGCAGCAGCAAAAGAACTTCAAGACATGTCACCAATCTATGAAGCAGACAATATTACGACACCAACCATTATTCATGTAGGAGCTGGTGATGAACGTGTTCCAGCAGAACAATCTAAGGCGTTGTATCGAGCACTACATGATTATCTTGAGATTCCAACGCAACTTGTCATCTATCCAGGCACTGGACATGGCTTATCGAAAATGTCTCACCGAAAAGCAAAAATAGAGTGGGATAGTATGTGGTTGAACAAGTGGGTACTCGAGGAAACCACAGAGAATTAGCGAATTGGAAGCCTATCGACAACGACTCGTGTGTTCTCTTTTGAATATATAACCCTTCGCTCTCGCACTTTTTCTGGCTGGCGGGCGAGAAAAGAGTATCCATGTATTTGCCGATGGACGAAGTCTGGCGCGCGAACGAGGAGGTTCTTTTTGTAATTTGTAATGGAACATGGTCCACCGTTTTGTTCCCAAAGGTTTGGTTCAACAAATCGTACAATTAAATCAATTATGCGGTCAATTTCTGTCTGTTGTGAAGGTGGAGTGTCTACCGAACCGTTTCCATCTCGTCCCGAACCACCAAATGAACCCAATTCTGGGGCGTCAAAATTGCGGATAGTAAACAACAAATCTTTGATGTAATACGTTTCAAGGCGATGACGACTTGAAGCAGCGAGATGCTTTTTCAGACCAACTTCTAATGCACCATGTCGAAGTTGCCAAGTGGCGTTGCCATCTGGGTCGAGTTGGGCAATGATTCGTTCAAGAACAACAAGTGCGGGCTGCTCTTTTAATGTGAGTGTAATTGGTATTGTTGGATTAAGCCCAGTTTTTCCACCTTCATCCCATCGGATGTTGAGTAAAACGCCAAGCTGTTTTTCAAAATTTCCCATGACCTTCTTTGAAGGTACTCGGTCAAGTTTCATCGAGATATCGTTATAGACCAGCTGACCAAGTACTTGAGCATTGACATGTTCAACAGGTATCGCATTCGCATCGGTAGTAATCCCAAGGATAATCAAGAAAGCTCCGTACAGTGCTAATCGCATAAGAGAGAGTATACGCACTACTTGACAGAAGATTCTATGTGTAGAATTGTATTTATTGCATCTGTAATTCCCAAGAGAGCCATTGCGGTAGCTTCCGTGGGCATTTCTGCATTCCATGGTGATTTACGAACTCCGCCAATTGCCATTGCAGGGCTTTCATACCGATTAGATTTATTTTCACGAGTTGTTAATTGTTCAACAAATCGGGTTGCTGTTATGAGCGATTTAAACGCAACCGTTTTGTGTGTTGCAGAAGAATCACATATCTTTGCTAACATCGGAAGCATTCTCAATCCTCGTGCATCAACAATATTTCCAAGATCAGTGGACAACATAAATCCTCCAATGAGGTCTTGATCGTTTTCTGAAAGTACTTGTGAAACAAGTGCAAGACGCAACAACTCAAGAAGTGAATCATCAAATTTAGTATTTCCCAACTCTTGAAGTTTTATAATAGGTGAAATAATCCATGGGATTAATGATGCTCTAGATTCAAGCGGTATATCAGTAAAGCAAAGAGTGCACAAGTGTTCTCCACGCATAAGAAGTGCTTCGTCGTCGCGGGCGATGCCAAGTTCAATGAGTGCGGCTGTGACGAGTGATAGTTCAAACGCTTTTGGTGGTGTATCTGTAGAACTGACATAGTTTTTTTCAGCGCGCAACACCTTCGACTCACAAGCGTGAAGGAGTTGCTGCATGAGTTGATTATTTCCATCTTCTGAGTGTAAGAGCAATAGAATAAGGAGAGACGCACTCTCGGTATCAATTTTTTTATTCTTGCGGAAGTCAGCAGCAATCGACTCAACTATCGTATTTGCAGAATGAAGCGCATCAAGCCCATGAGTTATGTGATTTAGTTGTGAATACTGTTTTAGCGCAGTTGCAGAGAGTGCTTGTACAAAATGTGTTGCAAACATAGGTTTAAGCGTATTTGTTTCTGGCTGGTACCCACCAATCATTTTTCCATTTGGTCCCATGCTTGTAATTAGATGCGAAGCGAGTGAATCTGCAAGTTTTGTGAGGTGTGAAGTGCTTATCGTTTCGTTGCGCACTAGTTCATCGCCTCGAATTAACTCAGCAATTTCTGCGCCGGCATGTGTTTGTAGATAGGATTTTGATGGAATTGAATACAGTGTGACATCATCATCAGGAGGGAGTTGGTGAGAAAAGGCAATGGTTGGATGAACTCCAAGGTTAATGCAAAGCGATTCCACAATGTTTGAAACGGTTCTAAATGGTGACACCCGTAACTCGGCTTGCATTTTTATATTCCAAGAAGCTCCTCTTCGAACGGCAATTCCGTGCATCCCCCGATTGAAGGAATATTCAAATCGATCAATATTTTTATGCGGTGATGGAATTGGCTGTTGGCCAACTTCGAGCTCAATCGAAATAGAATCAATAATCTCAGTTTTTAACTGATCAGTAATTTTCATCAAAAAAATACTTTGCTCACTTGCACTTTTAACGGCAATGGCTGCAGCTGAAGTGAACTTCATCGCAGAACCGTAACCGAGAATAACACCATGATGACGAAGGACAACACACGTGGGAGAATCGTCTTGAAATGGAAGTTGACTTGCGCTGTTGACTTGAAAATCGTTCTGCATCCATGCCCGAATAGTCGCAAATTCGTGAATAGCGGTCTCATTCAGCTGTTTTGTCGAGTCGAGAGACTCTGCAGAAACAGCCGTTCCAAGAGTAAAAATGAATAAAAAGGAGGCTAAAAGCATAGTTTTTCAAAAAAAAATATGGGAATCGTTTGTGTTCTCATAAAGTTCGCGCATGATAACGGAGTGTTCGGGGTATTTGTTTGAGAATTTTAGAGTAGAGGAACGAGAGATGCGAACGTTGAAGCATGCAACACAGTTAACACGACATAGGCGAAAAATAGCCATATTGACAGTGTTAACCTTCCTAGCCCTTTGTTGACATAAGCTTCGCACTTCCGATGTGGAGAGAAGAAGAGAGAAGAGAAGCGGCCCGACTCAAGAGAGACGGGCCGCTTTACGTATAACCTAATAGTAAAAAATAGAATCTTACAGTTCGATTTTATCTGTTCCAAGTGCACCGTGGTCATCCATGCCACCACGTGCTGGTGTGTCCGATTTTGGAACGTGTTGTTCCCAATCTTCTTCAACATCTTCACCAGATAGAGCACGTTTCAAACTCAAACCAATCTTACGATCGTCTAAATCAACGCGTAGAATTTTAACATTCACTTCTTCGCCTGGTTTTACAATGTCTTGTGGATTTTCAACTTTCTTGTCAGCAAGTTCTGAAATATGAAGTAAGCCTTCGAGCCCATCTTCAAGTTCAACAAAGACACCGAAGTTTGTAATTTTCGTTACGTTTCCGTGAACAACCATTCCTGGTTTGTATGCCTCAGGAATCGCAGTTTGCCACGGGTCTTCGTGCATTTGTTTAATGCCAAGCGAAATGCGTTGCTTCTCTTGATCAATTTCAAGAACCATGCATTCCACTTCATCACCCTTCTTGTACTTTTCATTTGGATGAGCGATTTTTTCAGTCCAAGAAATATCACTGACGTGTAGCAGGCCGTCAATGCCCGGTTCAATTTCAACAAATGCGCCATAGTTCGTTAGGTTTCGAACAGCGCCAGAAACAATCGTTCCGATTGGATATTTTTCTGCAACGAGTTCCCAAGGATTGCTTTCCACTTGCTTCATTCCAAGTGAAATTTCGTGCTTATCCTTATCTATGTCAAGAATGATGACTTCAATTTCATCACCTGGATTTACGATTTCACTTGGGTGATTTATTCGTTTTCGCCAAGACATTTCAGAAACATGGACAAGACCTTCAACACCGTCTTCAAGGTGAATAAACGCACCATAACTGACGAGGTTCACAACTTTGCCAGACACTTTAGTTTGGATTGGGAATCGTTCTCCAATATCATCCCACGGTGAAGCATCTTTTTGTTTTAAACCAAGTGCAATTTTCTCGGTGTCGAAATCAACTTTAAGAACCTTTACTTCAATTTCATCACCAGTTTTGCAAATATCACCCGGATGCTTAATGCGTCCCCAACTCATATCCGTCACGTGGAGCAATCCATCTAGACCCCCGAGATCAATGAATGCACCAAATTCAGCAACGTTTGTAACTCGGCCTGTGACAATATCGCCTTCATTGATAGTATTGAGTAGACGTTGTTTCGCTTCATCGCGTTCATTTTCGATGAGTGTTCTTCGGCTCACAACAATATTTCGACGAGGCTCGTCAATTTTCAAAATTTCTGCACGAATTGTTTTGCCAATAAAGTCGTTGACATCGCCAGGGCGGCGAACATCAATTTGTGAAGCAGGGAGGAATGCGGGGACACCGATGTCGATGAGAATCCCGCCTTTGATTCTTCGAATACCTTTACCCTCGACGATGTCGCCTTCGGAGTATGTTTCGAGAACTTTCTCCCAGTTGCGAATTCGATCAGCTTTTCGTTTTGAAAGTTTGACAATACCGTTTTCATCTTCTAGATCTTCAAGAATGACTTCGATTTCGACTCCCGACTCAAGCGTGTCCCAGTCATCAAACTCACTTTTGTGGATAAGTCCCTCAGACTTCAAGCCAACGTCGATGACAGCATCATCACCAGCTTTACCAACTATTTTTCCTTTGAGCATGTTGCCGGGAATGAATTGTTGGATGTCACCAACAATAACTGAATCCATATCCCCGCTAGCGACTTCCTCTCCAAGTGACGCGCGTATTAAAGCGTCGGCTTGGTCTAAATCAATTCCAATATCCGCGATTAAGTTATAGTCAACCATGTACATTGCGACCGTTTTCGACTTGGCTGCGGGGCCGCTTACCGCAGTTGCTAAGTGTGAGCCACCAATCCAATCAGGTACCGCACCTCATCAAACGAGGATGGTGGGGGTTCACATGCCCATTGAAAAACAGGCGAGTCGCGTATCATACCAAAGGAAAGGCTGAAGAATGCGTCATATTTTTTGTTTTGCACGGGTTTTTGCGAGCCAAATGAAGCCTACGCCACCCACGGCCGACAACCCAGCTCCACAATAGAAGACGATAGGTCCTGCGTGGAAACCGTGGTGCATCAAAAATGTATACAACCCCATGCCAAAGGCGGGAGCGAGCAAGCCACGAATTCCCGTAAGAGTGACGTGTAAACCCATATAACGCCCAGATTGCTCAACTGGTGCATAGTCTTGATGGCCCAAGTTCCATGCGAGAACACCGCCACCAAAACCCACACCTCGAATGATTGCACCAATCCAAAGTCCACTCACTGCATGCAAGGCGATGCTTATTCCAATGCATAGAGAAGAAACAACAAAGAACCAACTGTGGATTGATCGAAATGTGAGCACATGCGTTTTGTTAAGTAGACGTGCCCAGAGTGGAGTACTCAATGGAATCATTAGGATTGGAATGATCGTCACGATGAAAATCTCTCCAAGATAATCAAGTTGAAATTGATCATTGAGAATGACAATGAGTGGCGCCATGAGCATGAGGTTTCCTACCCCAAATATAAATTGGCACCCCATGTATTTTGCAAATGATCGATCTTCAATAAGCAGACGAAATGTTTTCCACGGTAGAAAAGAGACATCCTCAGATGTCGCTCGTTCATTGTTAAGTAAAGTCCTGTGATTGTCGACACGTATTTTGCTGTAAATCCATGCGCCTATTATTCCAAAACCCGCTGCAATCGGATACACCCAACGAAAAGAGTCTTCCCCAATATCCATAGCTTGACCAATTCCAAAGGCAACACTTGCAAGTACAAGTGCTTGTACAGTTGCAATTTTTCCTGCAACAAATGCACGGTTTTCTCGGGGATAATTCGCTTGCCAGACTGTTGTTCGTAGCGTAACAATTCCTGTGTAACACACTCGTGTTCCAACAACACAAAGAAGAAGTGTGAGTAGCCCTAGTTCGGTTTGTGGAACGAACGCGACTCCTGCAATCATCAAAACAATCGCAATTTTTAACGCAGTAATAAATCGTATCTTGTGTCGACCGTGACTCATCGCTGACCAAAGGAAACTTGAAATATTTGCAAACCCCTGCGCAGCGGCGAGCGTTGCTACAACCCAATCAAGTACTGTTTCATCGACGTGCCCATCGAAAAGGCGTTTAGTCAAAATGCCAACAACACCGCCATCAACAGCTCCCATCATCATCGGCAGAAAGGCCCAAGCAAGGAGTTCTCGTTTATGATGTATCGGTTTTTCTATCAAGTGCAATTCTTTTGATTATTTCACTGGTCAGAGTGACAAAGAATGGTATGGTACAAGTGACCGTTAACAAGGGTCACTGTGCGATGTACATGCAGCACGTATGTGCTCGATCCTATCGAACCCTCAGGGATCGTATCAACCGCATCGATAGTCATGCCTCACAATGTTAGTTAATCATTGGAGTGGACGGCTTGGAATGATGGTTGGCGAGCCCACCTTATTGGTACTGGGTTTGAGCTCACTTGTTGCGTGTGCATCGCACAGTGGTGCCCCTTGGCAAATATGCAGCGAGCGACATTCCCCGAATCAAAATAAAGTTATGACCATTTCTTTTTGGTTTTTGCGTTAACTACTGCGACCGTCAGCCCCTTAACCATGTGCTTGGAAATATCAAATGTCCGACCAACGATTGGTCCGTCTGCGGTGAAACGAGCAAGTTCAATAACAGCGCCATCCTTGGTTGTGCCTTGGATAACAAATTCAGAACCGACAGTTAAATCTAGACCAAGAATATATCCACCACCATATCGCTCATTCATTGCAACACGAATATATGCAGGTTGCGTTTCAGTAGTTTCTTCGATGAAGTGCGAAATTTGGCAATAAGGATCACCAATAAATGATTTGAATTCAGCTCCAACAACATCTTCTAGAGTTGCAGTCGCTGAGTTGTTTAAAGCAACATTCGTAATTTTCGCAACTTCTCGTTTTGTGTCTACAACGATGACTCCAAGAGCAACAGAGACGCCAAAAAGAATCAGAGCCGCTACTCGCCAGAAATATGTTGTATGCGATGCGCCATGTTGACTTCTCGCAGCGCTTGCTCTTGCACCAATGAGTGCAAGGGGGGCGAGCCGTTGCGCCTCTTTGTCTGCAGCTTTTGCAACAGAGTTGAGGACTAGTTGTTTAAGAGAGGCAGGTGGTAGATCTGCCGGAAGAAGCGATTCGTCGATCGCAAAGTCTTGTTGCATGCGAATAATTTCATCTTGCACAGATGCTGGTGCATCATGGAATGAACGATTGAATAAATCTGATTCAATTGGCTCAAGCAAACCATACGCATCGAGAACTGCAAGTTCTATGAGTTGTTTATAGTTGTGTGTTTCGTTTGTCATAGCAGCTAATATCCGTAACTAAGTTGGATTCCTCTGAATCAGAGGGCGGATGAATCCTTTAATCCGTACTCCCGCAAGCGGAGTAATCCTCGGCTCAACGCCGATTTTACCGTTCCAAGCGGTGCATCTATCTGTAGACTCACTTCACGTAAAGTGAACCCTTGAAAATACGCCCTTTCAATCACGGTTCGTTGCATCTCTGGAAGGGCTTGTAACGCTCCCAAGATGGCAGCATTACGTTCTTGTAACAACATATTCGATTGCTTTGGGTCTTCGGTTGCAGAAACTTGGTGCTGTTCGCTAAGTTCGAAGGATTTCGGACGTACCGTTTTTCGGCGAATGCAATCAATGAGGTGACGTCTGGTAATAAGCATGACCCAAGTTACTAGCTTGGCTTTTCTGGGGTCAAACCTGTCTGCGGTCTTCCAGAGGCGTACAAAAACCTCTTGAACAGCATCTTCAGCTTCTGCATTATTTGAGAGAAATTGAATAGATAGTTTGAAAACAAGCGCACCAAATCGATCGTAAAGCTCTGCGATGGCCTCTTCTTCGCCAATTGCAACTCTTCTCATAAGTCGATAATCTGGTTCTTTGTCGGGCAAGGCCAACCTCCACGTGTTACAGCCCCGCAGCCCCGCACCCTTACAGAAACCAAACAACGAGCCAGTTTCAGGGTGTACATCTAGAAGTGTACCGATAAATTGTCTCATAATTGTAGAAAAATCTAGCAATTTTGAAAATCGGCATTAGACTATAGTCGGAGCTCTTATTATGGGGCATCTATTTTTATGGACTGCGCAAACCAAACATCTCTCCCATCTCAACACAGGCTTCAAAGTCTGAGATATCGAAGAGGTTTCAGTTTGCTAGAACTCGTTGTGGTCATGAGCATTACATCATTGCTTGCTGGACTTTTATTGCCAGCCCTTTCAACAGTGCGAGAAAATGCTAATAGAGTACTTTGCGGTTCAAACCAAAGACAACTTGGTCAAGCAATAATTATGTATGGAGGTTCTCGTCACGACCATTTACCAAATGCGAGTGTGCTTGACGAGTTCGAACCAAACCCTGGTGAGTTAGCAAAACTTCGCAATGCTGCACAAGTAGAAAATGCTTACGCTGGCGGTGGCTACAGAAGTTACGTGCCGGTACCTCTTCCAGACACATCTTGGGATGGTTTGGGTCATCTCTTCAGGTGGCATTACTGCAGTGCACCAGAAACATACTACTGTCCAAGCCACGAAGGTGAACACACACTTGACAAGTGCCCAGAAATGTGGAAATCTGAACCATCGAACAAGGTTCTCTACGGCAACTACCATTACGTTGGGCATAAAAATTGGAGAACAGGGAGGCTGAACTCCTTGCTTCGAGGTGAAAAACTTATTCTTGTCACAGATGGCTTACGAACCAAAATGGATTACAGTCACGGTGTTGGATACAACGAACTCCGTGGCGACGGCTCTGTTGCATGGAGAGATGATGCTAAGGTCCCCACACAGTTAGCGATCTTACCCCCAACGGATATAGACGGACTTCGTACTCTTGACGATATTATTTTTAAGATTTTCTTCGGAGAAGAATAAGGCAGGGTCTGCATTTTTCGGGTTGAAAAACTTTCTGGATATTGGGCGATACGGAGTATTCAACTACTTTTTGGGCGATGCATCAAAGTCTGCAACTTGAATTCGGTGTCTGCCAATGTGTGGATTAATGAGCGTGTAGTTCAACATGGTAAGTCGAGAACCGAATAAAATATGATCAATGTGGAAGAGGGGAAACTCGACGGGGAACGAAGCTAATATCCCAGTGCCAGTACTACTTGCTGCATTCTGAAGATTTGGAAATATCGTTTTGCTCGCGATACTGTTTCTAGTCATATTAAAATCACCGATGACAATGTCAGGTTGCATAGTGTCAACTGATTGAAGTAACCTGCGAATCCGATGCGCAGTATCCATTTTTGAAATTGTGAGTGAAGAGGGAAGGTCAACTGCCCAGAGGACAAGAACATCCCCAAGAACACTTGTTGTATCGAGTACAAACGATGAAACATATATTCCATCCGTTGCAATGAGCGTTTGTATTTTTACCGGAGCAAACTTTGTGAAGAGTGTAAATTGGCTGTTAACAACCCTGTGCCTAGATGTACCTAGCCACTCTCGAATTGCTGGTTCTCCACGAACACGCCACCCATGTGTCAACAGAGTGATGTCGCTATTCATTTGTACAATAAGATTTGCAGATTCCTCTGCAACCTTATCTTTTGGGTGGCTCATTGTCCACCCGAGTATTGAAACAGTACCTTTGCCATTTTTGCTCGAGAACAACTGATGCTCAAATGAACAAAACCAAATCGTAGTTATGACTGCGCATCCGAAATACAGCATGGATAGTTTTCTTTTATGCGTGAAAAAAAACAAGAGTGCAACGAGTGTGAATACAAGAATAACAATGGGTGTAGGAATCCATGAAAGCCACTGGCTCCAAGACCACCGATCAGAGAGAATTGCGCCAATAATCCAAAGGCTGGAGAAACCTATGGCAATGAAGTTCGCAATTCTAGTTCCCAAAGTCATTATGTTGGCATGAATGGAAAGACTTGTGGAGCGATCATTGTTGCAAGAATAGCAACAAGAATGGTCAAGGGAATACCAAGTCGCGGGAAGTCCATAAATCGGTAGCCACCAGGGCCAAATACCATCAAGTTTGTTTGGTAAGTAATTGGCGTAATAAAGTTACACCCAGCGGCAGCCATCATTGTAAAAACAAATGGATATGGACTTACCCCAATGCCCTCAGCGGCACCAATGACGATTGGGAACATAATGACTGCAGCGCCGAAGTTCGTCATAAGTTGCGCTGCAATACTTGTCATAAGAAAAACGAGAAAGAGAGTCCCGTAATTTCCAATGTTTGCACTTGATGCAAAGTTGAGTAGTGCATCGCTTGTCACTTGAGCAAGCCCGCTTGATTGAACAGCATTTCCTATACCCATTGCTGCTCCGATGACAATTAATACCTGTAAGTTAATGGCCTTCTTCGCAAGGGGACCACTAATACATCTCGTTGCCACCATAAGTAAACCACACAGCCAGATGGACGCAACTCGGCCGACTATCCCGCTGGTTAGTAAGAAAATAAGCAAACCTAAGATGCCAAGGGAAATAACTGCCTTGTCATGCAATTTAGGCATAGAGTTCTGAAGTTCTGAGATTAGGTAAAAGTCTGGACTGTGTCTCCATGAAGTTAAAAAATCATCACTTGCCTCGATAAGCAAGGTATCGCCTGGCTGAAGCACGATGTTGCCCACCTTACCCCTGATATGTTTTCCTTTTCGGTGCACCGCGAGAATAGCGGCGTTGTACATCGTTCGAAACTGAGCATCTCGAATGGATTGCCCAGCAAGTGGCGAGCTTCCAGAGACAACGGCCTCAACCATTTTTCTCGCGAACACGCGACCATCAATTTCATTGACGGCATCGTTTGATGGAATAAGCCCTCGCGTCTTACGTAGATTCACGACCGAATCGACATCACCCACAAAAATGAGTTTGTCGTCCTGCTGGAGAATTTCTTGTGGAGAAACGTTTTTGATAAGGACATCGTTACGCACGATCGCGTTCAAGAAAACTCCAGGCAAACTTCGCAGGTCAGCATCTGTAATTGTTTTGCCAACAATAGCCGCACCCTTTTTGATGGCGAGTTTAATTTCATAATCGCGAATATTTTTGACGGACTCTTCTAGCGGCTCTCGGTTTGGGAGTAGCCATTTTGAAGTAAGAACTATGAAGCATATTCCGAGGATTGCAACAGGGACGCCAATCCATGCAGCACCCCACATTGCAACAACATCGCTTGGTGGTCCAATATGTAAATCAGCCACCCATTCAGGCGGAGTTTCCCACCAACTAACAAATAATCCCATGATAATTAGGTTGGAGCCAGTGCCAATCATGGTGCCTTGCCCGCCAAGGATGCCCGCAAAACTTAGAGGCATGAAGAGCTTAGAAGCGGGGATTTTTAATTTTTTGGCCCAGTTATTCACCATTGGAAGGTACATCGCAACGATTGGCGTTGTGTTCATAAACGCAGACATAACAGCAACGGGCACCATCATTCTGGCTTGGGCTGTGGCTATTTTTTTGGGGTTCCCAAGAAGTCTTTTACCAATAAGTTCAATGCCACCAGTTTCCTGTAATGCAGCGGCAACAATAAAAAGACCTGCAATCATAAGCAGTGGGCGGCCAGAAAATCCAACAGTTGCTTCTCCAAATTGTATAACTCCGGTCACCATGAGAAAAACTAGTCCGCTTGTCATGACAAGGTCTGGGCCAATTTTCTTCTTATGTACTAGAGCCCCGATGACAAATGCAATCGCAAGTAATGTGAGCCATGCATCCGTTGTCATGGTGGGCTATTCCTGTGCAATCGCGAGGTCATTAATCGCCGCGATAATCCGTTGATGAAGTCCGTCGGTTGCGCAGATTACTCCGCGATTCTTTTCAAGCCGAGCACCGCGTGTAAAGTCGAGCGGTTTACCCGTAACGTCGCTGACGATTGCGCCTGCTTCAGTAGCGATGCATAATCCAGCGGCGTGGTCCCAAATTTTCTCGACGTATGTTTTACTTGTTGGTAACCGCAAGTAGCCATCTGCTTGACCACGAGCTACAAGTGAATACTTGCATTGGCTATCTAATCGAGCCGGCTCACCTTCGGTACCGATTGCGTCAATGATTCTTCCGCTATCACCTCGGTTGGAGTGTCCTTTTTCTGCGGACTCGCAAAAGCGAAGGGGTCTTGA
>CAYSYI010000001.1:23220-108523 GCA_964435395.1 uncultured Isosphaeraceae bacterium | reverse complement strand
TTTTCGGCGACTGGTTGCATTTTATTCCATCGAGTTAGTGACGGGTCTGACCCCGGGTCTGACCCCGGGTCTGTCCCCAGGTCTGTCCCCGGGTCTGACCCCGAAGCGAGCGTTATCTATGTTTCTACGGAGAATTTCGTAAAAACACGGTTTTCTGCGATGCGGTGGCAGTGATATGCCATTTTTGCTACAATTCCGCATTCACTCCAGAGCTCCCGCGACTGTCGCAGGGGGGCTCATTTTTGAAGAAGGTATAGAACGATGCTCCCAAAACTACGAACATCCCCAGCACGAAAGCGAAAGCGTCGCTCACACCACGCACTCAACAGCACAAACTTGGCGACTTGTCCAAATTGTGGCAGTAATCGCTTGCCTCACCGCTCGTGCCCTAGTTGCGGCTACGTTCGCCCAGGTCTTCAAGTAAAAGCCACAAAGGCGTAACCATTAATGCGAATTGGCATTGATGTGATGGGGGGCGATCTCGCTCCAGACCCTATCCTTGAGGGCGCACTCGCATCAACATCACAATTAGATTCAGATGATGTCATCGTCCTTTATGGTGATGAACAAGTCATTCGCGCGGGTATTGAAACCACAACGATTGGTCCAGCCCAAGTTGAAGTCGTCGGTACAACTGAAACAATTTCAATGGACGAAAGCCCAGTTGATGCTGTTCGAGGCAAACAAGATAGTTCGCTCGTTGTGATGTGCAAAGACGGTTCTCAAAAAGCGGAGAATCCACTTGATGCGGTCATCTCCGCAGGCAACACAGGCGCATTTGTCGCCGGTAGCCAAATGTATTTGCGTCGGCTTTCGGGTGTGCACCGTCCCGGCATTGCAGCCGCTGTTCCAACCTTTGCGGGAACCGTCGCGTTCATCGACGTTGGTGCGAACATCGAACCAAAGCCAATACACCTCGCGCAATATGGTGTGATGGGAAAAGTCTACGCAAAGAGAATTCTTGGTATAGATAACCCTCGCGTTGCACTTATGAACGTTGGTGGCGAAGAACAAAAAGGCACAGACGGGTTAAAGCAAGTCCGCGATATGCTTCGTGCCGCTCCCGATATTAACTTCGTTGGCTATATCGAAGGCCGTTCGCTCTTTGATGGTGGAGCAGACGTAGTCATTACCGATGGAATCGTCGGCAACGTCAGCATTAAACTTGCCGAAGGTCTTGCAACTGGTTTGCTTACAAAAATTGCTCGTGATGTTGCTGCTGCTGATCCAGCCCTTGCCGAAGCATTTAAACCAATCATGCAAAAGTTTTATGCCGACTATGATTACCATGAATATGGTGGCGCGCCGCTGCTTGGAGTGAACGGCATCAGCATGATTTGTCACGGCAGTTCAGAAGCAAGAACAATCACAAATGCGATTGTTCGCGCAAAACAATTTTCGACTGCTGGCGTGAATAGACACATCGTAGAGCAACTCGCAACCATCGAAGAAGAAGTGAGTGTTGCATGACAACGTTCAAGCCGTGTGGTGTTCGTGTTGTTGGTACGGGCTCTTCTGTACCAGACAATATTCTTGGCAATGAAGAATTGGCGGAGCGATTCGACGTCGATGTCGAGTGGATTGAACAACGCACGGGCATTATTGAGCGACATTTCTGCAGCGATGACGAGGGTACGTTTGAACTGCAAACACGCGCACTGAAAAAAGCACTTGATGATGCAGGCATGAAGGGCTCCGACCTTTCGCTGATTATTTGCGCATCGGTGACGTCTGAAATGACTTGTCCATCAAATGCATGTCGCTTATCTGCAGAAGTAAACGCAGCACCCGCGGGAGCGTTTGACATTATTGCTGCTTGTTCTGGTTTTGTATACGCAATGAATCTCGCTGATAGTTTGATTCGCAGTGGAACGCAACACACGATTGCCGTTGTTGGTTGCGATGCAATGAGCAAACTTACCGACCCACTTGACCGAGGGACTTCGATTTTGTTTGGAGATGCCGCTGGAGCAGTCATTTTGCAAAAGTGCAACGACCCTGAAATTGGATGTTTTTATCAAACCATGCACGCGGATGGCGAACCGTGGCCAGCGTTGTACATCCCATCGTGCGAAGAAGAAGTTGTTGAAGGTGACACTGCCACAACAACAATGGGCAATTTACGCATGCGTGGCAAAGAAGTCTATAAATTTGCCGTGACGACATTCCAGCAAATTGCCGAAACGTTGCTTGAAGAAACAGGCTTGACTCCAGATGATGTCAGCCAGTTTATTTGTCACCAATCAAACATGCGCATCATTGAGTCAGCACAGAAAAAACTTGGTCTTGAAGACGACAAGGTCTATAAAAACATAAGTCATTTTGGAAACAGTTCCGCAGGCGCAGCCGCGCTTTGCTTCGACCAACTTTGGCAAGATGGAAAAATTAATCGCGGCGATGTCATCGTGCTTCTCGCTTTTGGCGGTGGGCTTACGTGGGCAAGCAGCGCGTGGAGAATATAACAATGTCGAAACTCGTAGTGTTGTGTCCCGGTCAGGGCGCACAAAAAGCAGGCATGGGTAAAGCATGGTTTGATGCGTCGCCCGCCGCGAAAGCAATTTTTGAAGAAGCGGATGAAGTTCTAGGAGACGCACTGGGATTACCATTGAGCGAAATTTGCTTTAGCGATCCAAATGGCGAAATTAACAAAACCAATATAAGCCAGCCAGCAATTTATACGTGTTCGGTTGCATCGTGGCACGGTCTTCGCGAGCAAGGGCTCGAAGGTGAGATGGTAGCAACCGCAGGGTTGTCACTTGGCGAATACACGGCGCTTCATCTTGCAGGCGTTTTTTCATTCGCCGATGGTTTGCGACTCGTCGCAAGGCGAGGTGAACTGATGCAAGAAGCAGCCGAGGCAGAGGAGAGCACAATGGTCGCTGTGATAGGTGATGAGGATGCAGCGCTCTCGCTATGTGATGAAGCGAAAGAGGGCGAAGAAATTCTCGTCGCAGCAAACTTTAACGCCCCCGGACAAACCGTTTTGAGCGGTTCGGTCTTGGCATGCGAACGGGTTGCAACACTCGCTGAAGAGAAGGGCGTTCGAGCAACCCCACTCTCGGTTGCAGGCGCGTTCCATTCACCGTTTATGGCTCCTGCAGCAGAAGGTATGCGTGAAGCACTCGCGAAAGCGACCCTGCACGCTCCAGAAATCGATGTTTGGTCAAATGTAACTGCCGCGTTGCATAGACCAGAATCGATTGTAAATAGGCTCATTGAGCAAATAACGAGCTCAGTTCGTTGGGCACAATCTTGCAGTGCAATGGCAAATGAGTATGATGGGTATAGTTGGCATGAACTCGCCCCGAGCGGTGTGCTGCGGGGTCTCATGCGACGTGTAAATAGAGAGGTAAAGGTGCAGTCCCATGATGAACCAAAATAATAATAAATGTTTAATCCTTTTGATTGCTCTCACAATGACCATCTTTGGAGTTGGTTGCGGTGGAGAAGAAGAGGTGAAGAAGCCAGTTGTTACTCAGAAACCAACTGCGCCGAAGAAGCCAAAAGCAAAAACAGTCGAAGAACTTGTTACTAAACTAGGAATTGACGACAGAGTTTTTCTAAGCGAGAGTGAAGCGCCACGACTTGAAACAGAGCGAATTGCACTATTGAAATTTTTCGATGCGATGGTTCAAGTAGATTTGGACACCATAAAAAGTATGTTGTCATACGGCGACCAAGTGGAACTTGACACGATGGTTGATGAGGATCTCGCGTCATATATGAGTGAAGTGTCTCTCATTGAGTTGCTTACTGGCGATAGTCCAGAAGGCAGATCATGCGTGATGGCAATTTACGAGATAGGTATGGACTACCAAGTCCAGATGTGGTTTTACGATGGAATGGGTTCAGATATCACTTTTTCTGCTGCTGAAACAGCTCCGAATTTGATTGAAAAGTTAAGCGGCAACTTGGTTCAAAGTTATTTTGAACTAAAAAGTAAACTTGCCGAGATAGCACTGCAGCCAGATGAAGAAACGTCTTATACATTAGCTGGCGAACTGACAAGTTCTGATGGAACTGTTGGGACGGATGAATCCAAACCGGGACCACCGAGTCAGCCCGGAGGTCCAATTGGGCGATAATGAGCCAAAGCAACACGGAGCATGACAATTATAAAAGAAGAAGATAACGAAGAACGCGTAGCTATTGTCACAGGTGCAAGTCGCGGTATTGGAAGAGCAATTGCAACACGGCTTGCTGCAGATGGTTTTGCGGTTGCACTCCTAGCACGAAATGGTGATGCACTCCTTGAAGTGCAAAAAGAGATTGGGTCTACTGGCGGCTTGTCAAGTGTTCATGTTTGTGATTTGTCCGACTGCGCGGCGTATGCAACTACAATCGAATCGATTGTTGACCAGTATGGTCGTCTTGATGTTCTCGTAAATAACGCTGGCATGACAAAAGATGGATTAATGTTGCGAATGTCATTAGAAGATTTTGATGAAGTTATTAACGTTAATTTACGAGCGGTTTTTGCGGGTAGTAAAGCAGCTGCTCGACCAATGATGAAGGGCCGGTGGGGGCGAATCATCAATATTACATCAGTCACTGGTCTCAGTGGCAACGCTGGGCAAGCCAACTATGCAGCAGCAAAGGCAGGAGTCGTCGGATTAACTAAAACAATTGCAAAGGAGTTCGGTTCGAAAGGGATTACCTCCAACGCCATTGCTCCAGGGTACATCGAGACCGATATGACAGCATCTCTTGGTGAAGAAATTCGAAAAGGGGTAGAAAAAATGGTGCCACTTCGAAGATATGGTCAAAGCGAGGAGATTGCCGCCGCAGTCTCCTATCTTGCCTCTGAAGATGCGGGATATGTTACAGGTCAAGTCCTTGTTGTCGATGGCGGGCTCACGTGTTAGCACTTCAAAAACCAACTAGCGCCAAGTAGGCACTCTTGGCCGATACTCGATATAATTCGCAGACCCGCGGTAGTCGCGGTTTTTAAGGAGATTCTTACGATGACGAAAGCCGAAATTGAATTAAAAGTGATCGATATTGTTTCAACGCAACTTGGTGTTGATAAAAACGAAGTCACTATTGCATCAAGTTTTGCAAATGATTTGAATGCTGATAGTCTTGATACTGTCGAATTAGTAATGGAATTAGAGGATGCGTTCTCAACGTCCATACCAGATGACAAGGCAGAACAAATCCAAACAGTTGGCAATGCAGTTGACTTTATTGTTGCTGCAACAGAAGCTGAATAATAGTAAGGGTACCCTGTGACAGTTCAACGTCAACGCCGAGTGGTTATTACTGGTCTCGGTGCAATCTCAAATCTCGGTCACGATGTTTCGTCTACTTGGTCTGGTTTGAAAGAAGGTCGATCTGGCATTGGTCCAATTACTGCTTTTGAACAGGATGACCGTTGGGTTACGAGAATTGCTGGTGAAGTTCGAGAGTGGGACCCAACAACAAAACTTGACCGAAGTGAATTGAAAAAAACGGATCGCTTTGCCCAACTTGGGTTGTGGGCTGCAATGGAAGCAATGGAGGACTGTGGCTTAGATTGGCAACAGGGCGACCCATACCGCAACGGAGTGGTTATTGGTTCTGGTGTTGGTGGAATTCAAACGATTGAGTTTAATGCAGGTGTTCTCTGTGAAAAAGGGCCCCGCCGGTTAAGTCCATTTACTGTTCCAAAATTAATGGTCAATGCGACTGCTGGTAATGTTTCGATTAAGTTCAACCTTCGTGGCGTGAACTCGGCGCCAGCGACTGCTTGTGCAACTGGTGGGCACGCGCTCGCTGAAGCGTATATGTTTATCGCCTCGGACCTTGCAGACTTTATTCTTGCGGGTGGTGCTGAGGGGGCTGTCTCGCCTGTGTGTGTGAGTTCTTTTTCTGCAATGAAGGCGCTCTCGACTCGAAATGATGAGCCAACGCTTGCTTCAAGGCCATTTGATCGTGACCGTGATGGTTTTGTGCTCTCAGAGGGCGCTGCTGTCTTGGCTGTGGAGGAATTAGAGCATGCTAAAGCTCGTGGAGCGAATATCCTTGCTGAAATCATTGGATTCGGCATTACAGGTGATGCTGGACACATAGCCGCTCCAGATGCTGTCGGGACTGGTGCTCAGGCAGCGATGAAGGCAGCACTTCGGCATGCAAAAATAGAGCCTGAACAGGTGAACTACATCAATGCGCATGGAACATCGACTCCATTGGGCGATCAGGCTGAAGTGTCTGCAGTGAAGAATCTGTTCGGAGACCATGCACACGCCCTTGCAATGAGTTCAACAAAGTCTAGTACAGGTCACATGCTTGGTGCTGCTGGTGGGATTGAATCGATCGCGGTTGTGAAGGCACTCTCTGAAGGCGTCTTGCCTCCCACGATTAATCTAGACAACCCAGACGATGGCTTTGATTTAAATTTTGTTGCCAATACAGCTCAAGAACGTAGCATCTCGGTTGCGTTGAATAATTCCTTCGGCTTCGGTGGGCACAACGTCTCACTCGCTTTTGCGAAGTTTGACGGGTAATCAGCTCAAATCTTACAGTGAGTGTCCATCTATCGTGCGTTAGACATGCTTTCCTGTGTCATTGCTAGGGTCAGGTCAAGGGTCAGACCCGGGGCCAGAGCGGGGGACAGAGCAGGGGACAGAGCAAGGGTCAGACCCGGGGACAGAGCAGGGGACAGAGCAAGGGTCAGACCCGGGGACAGACCCTTCGCTAAAAGGGAAACGAAATGCCGCTCCAGATCATGATGCTGTCGCGACCAGGGTTAGTCGAATACGTATTTGCATTTGAAATGTGATGCCATTTTACGCCTACAAGCCAACGATTTTGATTGCCAATGTCAAACGAGAATCCGAGTCCCGCTTGTGGCGTAAAGTTAAAACTTGAGCCACCCGATGGAACGTTATCGCTTGTACGAAGCAGCCCCGCACCGCCTTCGAGAAACATAGACCACGATTCTTTTGCGATGAAATGCCACCGCAGTTGCAACGTAAAATTAAAACCGTTTGCATTTGGACCATCTTGATCGACAGTCATTCCAAAAAAACCAAGGTCAAGACTCAAATTCTCGTCAACAAAATAGTCAAATTCAACACCGTACACCTCGAGCGTATTCTCGGAATTTTTGACATCTTTTGCCCAGCCCCCTTGGATGCTCCAACGCCATGTGTCTTTCATACCCCAGGTCGGTGGTAGCGCTTCCATTGTGCTTTTTTCTTGCACTTCAATCGGAGCATCTGGCATCTCCGGCTGGCAATCGAACGATAAACTCGTTGCAGCAGCAAAATCGATCGGTTGAAAATCGGGAGATGCAGAAAGAAGAATGAGTGGAAGAGCGAGTGCTGAAATCATGAGAAAACCTCCCTATTAATGATCCCAAGGGGATTCGAACCCCTGTTCCCAGGATGAAAACCTGGTGTCCTGACCTGACTAGACGATGGGACCTTGAGGCGAGGAATGATACTCTACTCACGACTTCGCTGCTACGAGTATCCTGTAAAAATGCACCGAGAGACTTTGATACTGCTTTTCTGTCTATTCAGGATAGGAGATATTTCCCCCATTGGAGAAAATACTCAAATTCAACTCCAAGCAGTCGTCGATGGGCTGGATTCTAGGGGCGAAGGGTTTGCAGCTTTGATCGATCATGTTCGAGGATGGGAGGGCTCTGCTGAAACTTCGGAAAGCCCAAACACCTCAGCGTTACTAGCTACTCCGGAACTATTTCGAGGAAATCTCTTCACTGTAGTTGGGCAAGTGGAGCTCCAGAAATCCATGTCAGCACCTTGGAGTGGCGTAGAAGAACTCTTTGTTCGAGATGGTGAGGGGAATCTGTTTGGTTTATATGTCGTTGGAAAGAGTGGCCTGTCCCAGCCGCAAACTATCGAGGGGCCAGCGCTGTTTTATAAAACTATGTCAATTCAGGGACGCGACAATCGAGAACGCTTGTACCCTACGTTTGTGACCACGCAATTTGTTTTACAAACATCAGCATTGCAAGAAAAAATCCCGACCGCATTGTTGGCAATTCCCTTATTGTGTGTTATCGCTGTTGGTTTTTTTGTGATTGTTAAAGTGTGTAAAGGGAAAAAAAGTTTGGGTAAGAGAAGAGCAATCAAAACAAATGAAGTGCTTGACGCCACTAGTGAAACTGTGGGTGAGTTGCCAGAAGAACCGTCTGAAGCGCTCGCAATGTTGTACGAGGATTCGGAGGGCGCAACTTGAAAGAAGTCAAAGTTTTACTTGGTGATTGTGCATATTCCATACAGATTGGAAGTGGCATACTTCAAAATCTTGGCGATATCGTTCGCAAGATAGTGCCAGCTTCAAAATACTTTTTTGTATTGGACGAAAACGTAGAGTCGACGCACGGTAGCGTTGCCATCCAATCCTTTTCAGAAGAAACAGACGCGTGCTCAGTACAGGCACTTGAATCAAATAAAACTATGAGCACAATTCAGGATGTTTGGAGCGCGATGCTTTCATACAGTTGTGATCGAAGCACTCCACTACTCGCTGTTGGTGGAGGACTTGTAGGAGATGTAGGTGGTTTTGCTGCTGCAACTTTCATGCGAGGCGTTCCAGTTATCCAAGTGCCAACAACGCTGCTTGCGATGGTCGATGCTTCGATTGGAGGCAAGACAGGGATTAACTTGCCAATTGAACGACAAGATGGCGAAGTCATTCTTGGGAAAAATCTTGCTGGTTCGTTTTGGCAACCTTCGCTTGTTGTTGCGGACGTAGACACGTTGCAGACCCTTGATGATCGACAGTTACGCTGTGGACTTGCAGAATGTGTAAAACACGCAATGCTCGGCAATGACTCGCTGCTTGTTTGGATTGAGAAAAATATAGATGCAATCTTCACTCGTGAAGCTGACTTGATGGTTGAACTTGTTTCTCAATGTGCTCGCATAAAAGCAGAGGTCGTTGTGAAGGACGAGCGAGAGGTTGGGTGTCGAGCACTGCTGAATCTTGGCCATACATTTGCACATGCAATTGAACCACTTCCTGAACTTTCACTCTTTCATGGTGAAGCTGTTTCAATTGGATTGTGTGCATCGGTGTCGTGCGCTGAAGCGATGGATCTCATTGACGCCGAGTATGTTGATCGAATTCGAACCATATTGAAAAAACTTGGATTGCCAACAAGGCTGCCGATTCCCGTGCAGGTTGAGGAGTTGTTGGCATTTATGCAAAGAGACAAAAAAACACTCGATTCCTCGATTCGACTAGTCTTGCCAACAGGAACCGGGGCGTCTGTCGTGGACGGAATTGACTCCGGTGCAATTGGATTGGCGTGGGCATCTGTAGGCGCGACCGCATAGTGCCCAAAAGGTCACGTTTTTTCTCTCTCTTTCAAGGAAACATCCTCTTGGTTCCGATAAGGTACAGTCGCTTCTTTATTGGAGCCCAGAGAGGAATCATACGTGCGTACATTTGCGATAGTGAATCAAAAAGGGGGTTGTGGTAAAACGACAACATCGATTAACCTAGCCGCTTTGTATGCGAAGCGTGGGTTGAGAACGGTATTGATCGATATGGATCCTCAAGCACATTGTGCTGCGGGACTTGGGGTTCCTGAGGATCAAATTGAAAAAAATATTGGGGATGCAATGATTGCTTCCCATGATGCCCCGCTCGAGAAGGAGAAATATCTTTGGGAAATTACCCGGAATTTACATCTCGCTCCAAGCACGATGATGCTGACAGCCATTGAGGCGCCAGGGGGGGCTTTGCAGAGTATGCCAGACCGTGATTGCCGGCTTGAAGGCGTGTTGAAAGCTTGGGAAACTGATTTTGATCGTTGCGTAATCGATTGCCCTCCCAATATTGGATTACTGACATACAACGCGTTGCGAGCAGCAACTGAAGCGTTGATTCCTGTTGAAACAGGCTATTTCTCACTTCGAGGCGCTCGACGCCAGCGAAAAACGGTCGATGCGCTCATTGCAAGAATTGGAAAACCTCTTCCATGTCGAATTATTCCATCCATTCATCGCCCCTCGCCGCTTGCCCGAACATTATTGCAACGATTGCAAGAGTCATTTGCACCTGAGGTTGCCCCAACAGTTATTCGAGACCATGAAACCCTTAGAGAAGCTGCGAGTTTTGGGCAGCCAATATGTGAGTTTGCTCCAGGGAGTGAAGCTGAACGAGATTTCGAAGCTTTAATAGAATGGTTAGAAGAGATGTATACTCCACCTGCACCAATTATCGAAGTAACAACTGGAGTTGGTGGACGTGCCGCAGAACTTGCTCGGCGAGTTGGCACATTTTCTGAATCGCAACAGTCGCCCGTCATCGGTCGAATAAACCCAGAAGAGAATAGAGATGGCACCGAGCTCTGAACAATACGCACAACTTGCAGCAATGTTTACGACAAGTTCGGATTCTTCCGAGCGTGCATCAATTGAACTTCTTCTTCCTGCGCATCTTCCAGTTCAAGGTGGATTATGGCTTGTTCCATACGCAGGCCGAGAGGCTCAAGGTGGCACTTCAGTTCTTGTTCGTATGCATGAGGATTCGATTGATGTTGCCATCATTGGTAAAGAGCGGAATTGTGATATTACAACATGCACTTCAATCGAAGAGGTTATCGAGCACCTTGATGGCCACATAACAAATTGGATTATTCAACCGCCGTCGGATGCAGACCCTACCTCTTTGTTGCATTGCGATGCAGACTACGTCACACTTCTTTCAGGTGCGGATCAGGCGGCAGTCGTTGGTGCGTATAGATTGCTCAAGGGATTGATAAGCGCAACGAGCGAGGGTGTGAACCTTCCTTCTATTCGTTTAGTAATTGTTGGGGCAGAAGAACGAGCGTCAAGTGATGCTGCGAGTCGAATTGTTCAAACTGCACACCATCAACTTGGTGTAAATCTAGAAGTTGGACATCCACTGCCCGCGATGGGAAGCACAAGCAACGTTGTTTCTCAAGTTACTTTTCCTCGGTCAAGCAATGTTGTTGACTTTGTGGGTCGATTACGAACAGAGACTCAAGAGAACTCAAGCGCAACTGATTTGCCTTTGACTCCAAGATTCAGCTCGAAGGAAACGCTACAGCGAGTAGCGCCGACATCGAAGGTGCCTGAAACTCAAGAAGTGGCTGCTTCTATTGAACCACCAATGCAAGAAGATTCAAAAGTGCCAGTTCATACTGCTCAAGAAACATCAAGTTCTTCGGAAACTTTCGTATCTCGAATAGATGGCTTGCTCGCTATTACGCCGCGTTGCCCTGAACATGAACAGATTGAGCTAGCAGTTGATAGCGAAGGTTGCTTGCATATCCTTGCATTTGTTGATGACTTTAGAGAAGCATCAATAGTGACAGCATGGGCAATTCGTAACAGCTCGCTTGTTGCGATGGCATGTAATGGTATCGAAATTGATCTATCCTCGGTTCCTATCCAACACTTCTTTACGAATAACGCACCGTCAGTTGCTGATTTACAAGGTAGTGGTGTTCGATTACACCTTCTAACTGAAGTTGAAGTTGAAGGTAAGACAGGCGTATTTTGCACGCCGTTGAATTAACAAACCAAGCCCTGTGGGTAAAGGGCGGGTATCCTGTACACGTGATGCAGGAACAAAAAGAAACAGTTGAAATATGTGTCCCAGTAAAATCAGAGAGACGACGACGAATTCATGCGATTGGAGTTGCTTTGGCAGCTTTGTTTCTCCTGTCAATTGCTTTTGTGCTCCAACCTTCAGGGAAAGGTCTCGGCACCCATCAGCAACTTGGGCTCCCACAGTGTGGCTGGATTCTCGCTGCAGATGTTCCCTGCCCGACGTGTGGGATGACGACGGCGTGGAGTCATACAGTTCGTGGGGAGTTTGCCACGGCATTTATGACGCAGCCACTTGGTATGCTCCTCGCTCTCGCTGCATTTTTAGTTTTTATTGGTGGAAGTGTCACCGCATGTACAGGGTATTCTTTTCAGCCGTTGCTTTATCGATTTCCTCCTTCAAGAATATTTTTTCTTCTCATCGGGCTCGCGCTTGCAGCGTGGGGATTTAAAATTCTTTTGCACAAAGGTGTTTTATGATTCGAATCATTCTTATTTCACTCGCTTCAGTAGCCACGCTAACTGGCGTAGGCTGTTCTGTCTTTGGCTTTATTGGTGCTGGCAAACAAGCGATGGAAGATCAAATGTTAATCGAGAAGCCAGCAGAGTATTCCCTTGAGGGGCATCGAGTGGCAGTTGTTATTGATACTGATCTCGCAGTTCATTATGAGCACCCCGGTGTATCAACTACTATCGCAGGAGGGATAGCATCGAGAATTGCAAAGAACGTTCCGGATGTAGAAGTCGTTCGTCCGGATGTTGTGGCGCGTTGGCAATTTGAAACGCCACAGTGGTCCGCAATGCCCTCGACTGAAATTGCAAAGGCGCTGAACGTCGATCGCGTTGTTTTTATTGACTTACAAAACTATTCTCTAACTCCACCAGGGAATCAGTGGCTTTGGGAGGGGAGATGTTCTGCAACAATTGGAATTATTGAAGCAGGGAGTTATGAACACGATGGTTTCGCAGACTCATACGAGATTGCGGTTGAATTTCCTCGACGCCCCTCTGTGTTAAGCCGTGAAGAGGCAAGTAAAGAGACGATTCAGCAGGGATTACTTCATGAGTTTATAAAAAACGCCGCATGGTTATTTTACTTTCACGAAGAACCAAAGCATCCAGATCGATATCGGCCGGAGCTTGACCAATGAAACGCATTCTTTTGCTGTTCATAATTTGTTGTGTTTGCGTTGTCCTTGGCTCATGCAATATTGCAGCCGTCGTCGCATACGTCACATCTCCAGATCCAGAACAGGAAGCACTGTTCGAACTTCCGAATGTTCCAACGGTAGTCTTTGTTGACGACCGGAGAAACGTAATGCATCCCACTCGGCTTCGTCGAGTTATCGCAGATAAGATTACAGAAGAACTGCTCGGGCGGGAATTGTTAACAACGATGATATCGCCCCGCGATGCCATGCGAGTGAGCGTGACAAACGACAAATACAATGAACCATTGCCAGTCGATGAAATTGGGAAAGCAGTAGGCGCTACTGTTGTTATTTATATTGAGATGACGGCATTTGGCCTGACAAGTGATGGGCAGACTGCGAATCCACGAACGAGTTGCAATCTTCGAATTATTGATGTGGAAAATAGAGAACGTCTGTTCCCTCTCGAATCAGCATCACTTACTGTGGCAGAAAGAATGCAGCATGTAGGTCCAAATCGTGTAACGACTGCTTCAGAAGCTAGAGAACTTGCAGAGGAACTTTCGCTGAAACTCGCTGACTCCATAGCAAAAGTCTTTTACGCACATACGACAGGTCGATTGGGCGAGAATCTAGACCGAAAGTAGTGCATGTGAATGTTGCACGTATTTTCGCCATCTCATTTTACGACTTCAACATCACTTTTTGGTTTGATGCGACTCGCAATACATCAGTTGCATCAAGAGGAGCATCGAGTGCTCGTTCTTGGTACTGGCGACGACGCAACTTGGTGTCGAAATCAAGGCGTTCCAGTTCTTGGTTCACTTAGCGGATCTCTTGATGCATCAAAGACATTGAATAAGAGGTTGCTACGTTTTCTGAAAGAAACGCAACAGTTAAGACCAGAAAAGATACTTGCTTGGGGATGGCAAGCGATGAGGTCAACCGAGAAATGCTCGCAAGAGTATGACGTATACGCAATGATTGATGAGATTGATTTGTGGGCTCCTTGTGCGAGCGAACACATTGTCATACCAACGACAATGTGTGCAGTTGCTGTTGCAATCGAAGCCGGTGTACGGCCATCGCAGTTAACAGAGCCGCTCATCGGCGTTGAGCCATCAGCAGTTGTAGCAAATCGGGCAACCGTTCAGGAAGCATTGGGATTGAGCGGTGAGGAGTTCCTTATAAGTATTGTTGGTGATGTTGGTTCTTGGCAAAACATCATTGATATGGCAGTTCGTCTAAACACCATACTCCCCTCGGTGCATTTTGTACTTCCTCCTCGATATAGAGACCGTGCGATACTCATGAATGCAGCGAAAACACATGGGTTGCGTAGTAAATTTCATGATGTCCCTCCATCAATTCGTCAGGTCGATGTCGTGCACATAGCTCATTGTGCTTGGTGTCCTTCAATAGCACAATTTGATCGTTCCACAAATGTGTTAGATGTTCTGTCTGCTGCGTGCGTTGAAACACCACTCGCAGTATCGAAGAATCACCCAGCATCAACTATTTCAACGGTAGGTCCACACATTGCGTGGGTAGCTGATGATATTGAAGTGAGTGGGTGGATGCTAAATCTTGAGAGTAGCACCTCGTCTTCTCAGATTGAGTGTGCAGATCGAGTTGCGACGGTTCGTTCACTTGTTACACCGTCTCGTTTTATTGAATCCCTCCAAATGCGACTGCATGCACTAGTGTAAGTGCTTGTTACTTTTGATATTTTTTCGAAGTTTGAACTACTCGCGCTCTTGTAGATTGGCGCCTGTGAGTTGTCGGTGGCACCACAACATCTCCGGGATGTGCAACGAGTAGTTTTGGTTTGCAGATATGTGCAGCAACGACTTGGCCTAGATATAACCTGCAATCGGCGTCTGGTGAGAGATGCCCCTCAAGTTTGCAATCGAACCACACGAGTGATTGTTTCAAAATTGGCATACCCGTAACAGCCTCATCAGTTGAGAGGGTGAGAAATGGGTCTTCACCGAGTTCATGGTCTCCGCCAAAGAGCCGTAGAGCAGCGCGATCGTTTGCTTGCACCATGCAAAGTGCAAAAGCGCGTGCATCCCGAAGCATCGGCTCAATTGTTTTCCCTTTTGTAACTGCAACAATGAGCATTGGTGGATCACTACTGCACTGTTGAACCCACTTCGTAATGATGCCATCACGATATTGATCATGGCGACATGTCAGTACAAACAGGGCGTGCGGAATAGAGCGCAATGCATTGTGGATTACTTGTGGATTAACGGAGGGGTCAGGCATTCTTTTTTTTCACCATAACAAAACGTTGGAACTTGTTGTGCCAACAGTACTTAGAATGCCACACATTAGAAGAAATGCAACGTCCGAGAATGTTTGTCTTCACCTTTTTTTACAAAAGTGTTGCAAAATGGGGAAAGGTGGGGTACTGTGGGGACGATTGGTAATGAATACCCAAAACCCACACCATGTTATTTACAGGCGAAACAGAACGATCTATCGACGAAAAGTTGCGAATCTCTTTACCAGCAGAGATGCGTGCAGGATTTTCCTCAGGAATTGTTTATGCTTCGCCAGGCCCGAACGATACGATTTGGCTCTCACCGGAAGATACCTTCGAGAAGAAGGCGAGTTCGCTCGAACAGACATTGCTTCCAGACGAGGACGTCATGGAGTTCGAACAAATCCTTTTTTCGCAATCCAGAAGAATCGAACTCGACAAGCAGGGACGAATTCGTCTCCCCGATACATTGTTGTCTCTTGCAGGAATAGCAGATCAAGCATTCGTGCTGGGAGCAGGAGATCATTTGGAAGTGCACAATTTTGTCACTTGGAACGCAAAACGAGCGGAAAATCTTGCAAAACTTCGCGACATCATGAAACGAGCAAGGAAAAAGAAGAGCTCGGCCGGAGGGCAGTCATGAGTCGCACTACATCGATTTCTATTGCTGAGCAGGGACGCTCAGTACTCGAGGGAAGTAGCGCCACGGATGACGCTTCGACCTTCTTTGAAATACTTGCAGCACCTGCTGCACAGCATGAGTCAAGGACGACTCTTTCACTTGAAAGTACCTGCACGGACGTAAGGTACTAATCAAACTTGGCTCTCGACTCGTGCCCGTGTCGAGAGCTTTTCCTCAAGTCGGTCGAACTTTGTTCGACTACCTTCCCTTGGCTTGCGGCATGACCCACCACATGCCGCGAGCCTTTTTTTTAAGCCTTAGGCATATGCCCCAGAGATATCCTCTTCCCTCTGAGTAGTACACAGAGTAAATAAAGGGTAAAAAGTTATTAATCTTGAGATGCTGGGCGGATTTTTCCAGCGATGGCTGGGCCAGATTTCACAATTTCAGCTGCGACCTCCCTGCGATGAACTGGGACTTCTCGTGGAAAATCGAGCGCAATTCTAACGCGATCACCCTTTATTGTTGCGATTCGAATAACACCTAGCGGGTTTGCTGGGTCTCCGATGACGACTTCTTCCCCTTCTCTTCGTGTAATTACAAGCATAATGCGAACCTCCTGTCGCCACTTCCATTTTGAGAAATATCGCGCAGCCTGCGCGAACCACCAACTCATATCGTAGCAAAGACGCTGAATAATATCCAGTTGATTATGAAAAATGCCCCGCAACCACTTTATTAGCAATATGTTGCGTGTGCTGGGCTATTCAACAGCCTTTACGAGGCTGATTCCCTTGATCCGATCTTTCAGTGTTGCTTCAATCCCACCCTGAAGCGTCATATCGAGTGAAGGGCACCCTATACAGGCACCGAGGAATTTTATCGAAACAACGCCGGCGCTATCTACTGAAATCAACTCAATATCTCCACCATCCGCTTGAATGGATGGTCGGATAAGTTGAATCACTTCAGCGACATCATCGAATAGTGGACCTTTACTTTGCTTCTCACTTGAACTCATATCTCTAGATGGTACGCGGAAGTCGTTTTCTCTGCTCGTGCTTGTACACTGTGCTCATGAAACTAACTGTACTCCTATTGATTTTCAGCCTCTTGATTCTTGGATGTGGCGGTCAAACTATGAAGAGCCCGAGCAAGGTTCTTCGTGAAACTGGGCGCTCATCGTCTGTTCACACACAAGCAATGGAACTGCTTGATGTGCAACTAGGTATCGAGGATCAACATTACCAAGAAATGTTACAACAAATGTTATGGGCACCTGGATACACAAATGATGCTCGAATGGAAGCTCTTGATCGTCTATGGGCATCGGATCGAGTAGGAACCATTCGGATTATTCGACAACGTCTCCCAAGATTAAACAATTGGAGTTGGCTAGCAGAAGTTTGCTCATGGATAGCTGACGAACAGGTTGAAGAACTCGACGAAGCGCTGATAAGTTCTTGGGCTAAACCAACGCTCATGGTTGAAAATGAAGAGGATCGACCAGAGTACAAAGCACTCATTCGTCTTGTTGGCGAAGATGAAGTTGTGAATGTCATTTTTGATTCACTTGTTGAGTCAAATACAACTTGGAAACAAGGCTATCGAACCAGGTGTTGGGAATTGTTGCACCGACTCGCGGAGAGTGAACGAATTGTTCAGTTATTAAATAGTGAATTTGTTGAAGAAGATGATGCCTTTCTTCTTGACCTCAGAAAAGCGATGAACGATTTTGGAATAATTCCTCTGCGACGTGAAGAAATCTTATGGATTCGAGAACTCGCGAAACCGGAATATGAATCCTTTTGGAATGAAGCAATAGACGCTCTTTCAGAAGTAAGCGAACAACGACGAAGCGAACTTGAAATCCGCGATATTCCAATGGCTGTTTCTTTGAAAAGACATGGTGATGCCGGTGCACTTTCAAGGTCAACAAGTGAAATTATTCGAAGCGTTGAGAGTGCTACTCAAGGTCAGAAACATTATTTCGAGCGTGAAGGCGGTGGGGGTAGTTATCAACATGGCGCAGAAATGCTCGCAACGTATAAGTCTAAACTGACTTGGGGAGATGCAATTGCTTTAGAAATTGCACTTGAAGCACTCGACGTTCCAGAGGTTCGAACGCACATCTTTGATTACGCAAAACGTGACCTTGAAGATACAACGACAGAATATGGTGGTGTGATTGCTCTTGACAAAAAAGGGCGCTTTGAGATACTTGAGTTTGAACCGCGCATTCGCCATCATGACCGACGGTTTAATGCATCTCAAGAAATGTTTGACGCAGCATATACAGCCTTGTTCCATTTTCATTTTCATGCCCAAAAATATCGCAATGGCGATCACGCAGGGCCAGGCATGGGTGATAAGAATTACGCAACGAACACAAGAGCAAACTGCCTTGTGTTTACATTTGTGAACGAAAGTACCTTGAACGTAGACTACTATCGACATACTGGAGTAGTTGTTGATCTTGGGACGATTGTTCGCAACTAATGTTTCGCCCAATTTCATTTGTATTAATCGCAGGCTTGATGCTTTTTGAGCATATGCAGCCAAAAAATGTTGACCCAGCAGGTTTCGGACTTTGGCTCGCATTCTTGTTAGGTGTTGTTCCGCTTGTCACGATTTTGCTTTCACGATTCCTACAAAAAAAGAAATTCGGTGTGGAAGGTATGACAGTAGTGATTCTGTTTTCATGGTGCATCGCACTGTTCGTCTTTGCATGGTCAAGGTTAGTGCGAGCTTTTGTCGGAGACCAAATTCTCATTGACGAAGTGCTTATTCTTCTGCCCGTTGTTGTATCGCTTTCTCTGTTGTGGTATTTCACATCTCCAATAAAGAATCGATTCGCTTGGATGTTCCACAAACTTCGTTTAGAGATATTGTTATTGCTCATCCTCGTGTTAGGATTTTTAGGAATTAGAGAAGTAGCGTTTTTTTACGGAGGTGAAACCTACTTGGAAATTGCAGAAATCGTAGGTTTTGTGTTGATTATTCTATTTTCGCCACTCTATATCCGACTTATCTTGTCAGCGAGAACAATGAAAGACACAGTTTTGTTGCGCCAAGTACGAGACCTAGGGGAGAGAGCTGGTGTTCGACATCCAAATGTTCTAGTGTGGGATACCCACGGTCGTCTGATGAATGCGTTTGCGGTTGGAGCTCTTTTTCGGCGGAAAACAATTATCCTCACGGACAAGCTCATTGATAATTTGACTCGAGAAGAACTGCTTGCAGTTGCAAGGCATGAGTTTGCCCATCATAAGTATTGGCACTTATCGTTTCTATTACTCGCGACGTTTAGCGCATTGATTTGGTCTAATTATTGTATTGGTCTCTTGCATCTCAATCCTGAATCTCCCTACGTACAATTTTTTCAATTGGTCATTATGTTGTCCTTGTTTGGTGTAGTGTCAAGAATATTTGAAAGACAGGCGGATGCGTTCTCTGCATTTGATCAATCCAAATCGGAAGGGAGTTCTACGGTGACCGAGCAAGCAGCAAAAAACATGTCTTCCTCACTTCAAGCATTGGCATTTTCACAAAACATCAATCTAGATCGCGATGATCCATTGCATGGCTCAATTCAGACTCGCCAAGAGTATCTAGAGCAGTTGGTTGGATGCCCAATTAAGAAAGTCCCAATTAATCGAACGGTACGATTCGTTAAAATTGGAATCATTCTATCTCTTGTGTTAGGATTCATCGTATGAGTTTGTTGCAAGATGTACGAATGCATGGTGCCTCAAATCAATTTTTATTGCATTTTGGAAATACTCTCCCAGAGAATGCGCTGAATAATCTACAAGGTGCTGATGGCCTTCTGCTTCTGCAAGAGGATGAGCATGCAGATGCATATATGCGTGTGTTTAATGCAGATGGAAGTGAGGCAGAGCAGTGTGGAAACGGTTTGCGTTGCGTCGCATTACATCTTGTGCGAATGAAATTAGTTGATGATCCAGCATTGACAATTCGAACGCTTGCTGGAATTAGCCATTGCATAGTTCGCGAAGAGTGCAATGAAGTCTCAGTTACTCTCTGTAAACCAGCAATTGAAAATACATTCATTTCAGATTTTCCAGACCTCATTTTTGTGAATATGGGAAATCCGAATGCAGTCTATTGGACAGATGAAGATCCACTTGAAGTTCGGGAAGTACTTGGGGAAAAAATAGCAACACATCAGTCATTTCCTGCTGGAATGAATGTCCACTTTGCGCGTAAAGACGCAAAACAATATGCTACTTGCGCATCTTGGGAGCGGGGTGTTGGAAAAACCCACGCTTCCGGAACAGGCGGCGCTTCTGTCTTTGTTGCTTCAAGAATGGATGGAGAGTACCTTGTCTCAAGCGTCGGAGGAACGTTGAGTTATCGATTGGACAAAGATGGTGTTGTTGTGATGAGCGGGCCTGCGGGCTATGTGTAAAGCACTTCAACACGATGCGCCGTAACTTTTGTGACGCATCCGTCGCTACAGACAAATGTTCGTGGTTCTGTACTGTTGTCCGCAATTGCTACTGCGATTGACTGAACGGTTTCGTAGGTTGCATGATTCCCAACAGCATTGTGCACAGCAGCCGCAATAACTGGAATCGGTAGTACAGATAACGTCTCTCTTTTCCAAGAGTTTCCGTTTGGCACATCTAATTGAAAGGAATCTGCAGCAGCCTGTAACATTGAAGAAGCATTTGCCGCATGTCGGTCGGCTGCGGGCCATAATTCTCGAAGAATTGGAATGACATCTTTTCGGAGTCTTCCCCGAGGTGTTGTTTTATCTGAATTGGTTGGGTCTTCGCACCATGGCACATCCGAAATGCGACAAATATTCTCCAACATATTTTTGTCGGCATGTAGGAGGGGGCGAAGAAGAGCAATCTCATCGGTGAGGGGGCGAGACGGCGCCATGCCCGCAAGTTTTCGAATGCCGCCACCTCTGCACAGTGCCATAAGCATGGTTTCCAGTTGATCGGTTGCGTGGTGGCCAACCGCAATTGTTGGCGCATTATTTGTATTTGCAATTGCGCAAAGCGCATCGTATCTCGCCTCTCGAGCACCAGCAGCTAGGCTTCCATTTTTTGCTATCACAGTCACTTTTTTTGTTATGCACGGAACGCTAAAGCGTGTGCAAATGGATTCGACGAGTTTTTGTTCATGATCAGATTCAACTCGAAGTCCATGGTGAATATGCCCTGCGATGACAGAAAACGTTGAGGACTTTTGCATGGAGGCAGCAAGGCATAGCAAGAGTAACGCTAAAGAATCTGCACCACCACTCACCCCAACTACTACATTTTTATTGCCAATAGAATCACAAACACTTGAAACAAGTTGATGCCTTCGAACTTCAAGTGGAACGACGTCTGCCATTACACTGATGATGCTGTTTGATTTGGTTCAAGCACCTGTGCTCCATTCATGTATGGTTGTATACATTCAGGAATAGAAACCGAACCATCTTTTTGCTGGTGCATTTCAAGAAACGGAATCAAAATGCGCGGGCTCGCCAGAACAGTATTGTTGAGTGAGTGTGCAAAGACGGTGTCTCCGTCCTCATCTCGGTATCGCATGTTTAATCGACGACACTGATAATCATAGAGCCGAGAGGCAGAGTGCGTTTCGCCCCAGTCGCCCACGGGATTGTCATTTGAATCTAGTTCGCCACGGCCTGGCATCCAACACTCAAGGTCAATCATATCTGCATTTTTTGAACCCAAGTCTGCAGTGCAGCACTGCAACAATCGGTAGGGGAGCTCCAATTTTTGAAGTAGTTCTTCAACAATTCCTAACATGACTGCGTGCCATTTTCGGCTCTCTTCTTCATCTGCTTTACAGATTACAACCTGTTCAACTTTTTCGAATTGGTGGATGCGATACAAGCCAGCGGTATCTCGCCCAGCTGCTCCAGCTTCTCGCCTAAAACACGTTGAAACAGTTGCCATTTTGATTGGCAGTTTTGAACTATCAAGTATTTCGTCAGCAAACATTCCCATGAGACCAACTTCGCCAGTACCTGCAAGAAACAAGTCATGGCCAGCGCCTCGTTTTGATTCTTCAATGTGGTACGCTTGGTCACGTCCCGTAGGGAAAAACCCCGTGCCAACCATGCACTCTTCTCGTAAGATGACTGGAACAGACATAGGCGTAAAATCATGTTCATTTGTGATGAAGTCAAAAGCGAAACGTAGCATTGCTTGTTGCAATCGCATCCCATTTCCTGTTAACAAATAATGGCGCGTGCCAGACATTTTGACACCGCGTTCGAAATCAGCAAGGTGTAAATCTTTGACGATTTCTAGGTGGGATTTTGGTTCAAACCCCTTGTTCTCTGTAAATGATTTCGAGAGATCATAATTGTCAGATGACCAAGTACGGAGCTGTACGTTGTCATCAGCACTTTTTCCTTTTGGAACGTCTTCATCAGCGGGCTGAGGAACTTGCAGGAGCAATTCTTTCCACCTTGGGTTGATAGTTGAAATAGAATCATCAAGTCGTTGAATCTCATTCTTGAGTGCGATTGGCTTTGTTTCTAATTCTGCAAGTTGGGTTTCAATTTCTTTTCTTTGCTCGTCATTCGCAGCCTTGAGTTGCCCCTTTAGTTTCCCAATTTCTGGCCCGATTTTTTTTGAAAGGATTTTTTGTTCAGCTCGGTGTTCTTCACGTTGTCGAGTAAAAAGACGTTTTTGTTCGTCAAGATCAAGAAGGGTAGTAATATCAACCGAGATATTTTTTTCTTCGGCGCCATTAATGTATCGTTGAGGGTTTTCTCTGAGTGACTTAATATCGATCATTCTGTATCCGCTTTTTCTTGAAGTTCAGGATGTGCTGCCCAGTGAAGTTTATCGACTAAAGTATTCCAGTAGGAGTACGTCGGATTGAGCACTATCGAAAGCGCGTGCGAAGATTGTTGCACTTGTAGCTTCATCCCTTGCCTCATTGCGAAGTGAACTTGTCCATCGATGACGAGTGACGTGCCTTCATTGGCTTGTAACACTTCAATTGTAACGTTTGCTTTCCCATCAAGGACAATCGGTCGCACTGCTAGTGAGTGAGCAGCTATTGGTGTCAAGATAAAAGCATTTGTTGATGGATCAACAATGGGCCCACCAACAGAGGCATTGTGTGCAGTTGAGCCTGTTGGGGTAGCAAGAATTACCCCATCGCCTCGAAGAGTTGGGGCGGGGATACCATCGATTAATAGGCCAAGTTCGACCATTCGAAAGGGTGGACCTGAGGCAATCATCGCTTCATTAACAGCAATGATTGGGTTTTGGTCATCGAGTGTAATTTCAAGGAGCATTGCTTCAAGAATTGTTGGTGATGCGGCGAACACTGCATGTCGATTTTCAATAAGGGAGTTTGCATCGAACCGAGCTAAGAAGCCTAGACGGCCACTATTGACACCTACGAGCGGGATTTTCTTTTGAGAAAGCATTTTTCCATGTTGGAGAAGCGTGCCGTCCCCACCAATGGCAATTGCTAAAACAGCCTCATCACTTTCTTGAGGGACAAACTCCACGATGTCAGCAAGGCCAGTCTCTAATGAAACAGCAATCGCATCAACATCTTGAAGCGAGCGATCGGCAAGCAGGATGGCAGGGCAGCGGGCCATATTTGTGCATTATACTCGTGAACCTCTGGGACAACTTCGACGCAACTTAGAGGAACAGGAAACAGGCATTCCTCTGAGTAGTACACAGAGGACTAGCTGACTAGGCCCTTGGTGAGTCGCATAAATGCGGTTTCGAGGTTGACTTGTTCACCTTGCATCGACTTTATTCTGAACCCCTGGGCGATAAGTCGATTGGGGATTTCAGATTGATCGAAGGAAGAATTTGACTCTAGGGTAATATCGATGCGAGTTTTGTTGTTCTCCGTTACAACATCAACCATTCGAATGCCATCCACGCTCCGAAGTAACGTCGCCGCATCCTCGCTTTTCTGTGTGACTTCGATGTGAATAATCTGTCCCACTTTCGCCTTCGCTAAAATGTCAGACACTTTGCCAGAGAAGAGCAATTTTCCCTGCTCGATAATTCCAACACTCGTGCACAATTCCGCAAGTTCGTGCAAAATGTGTGAGCTAATCAAAATAGTTTTTCCCATGCGGTGAAGTTCTTTGAGAAGTTCTCGAATCTCAATTCGTGCACGCGGATCGAGTCCCGATGCAGGTTCATCGAGTAAAAGAACTTTTGGATCGTGAAGCAGGACCCGTGCAATCGAGAGACGCTGGCTCATCCCTCTGCTAAGTCCTGCAACTTGTGAGTTTGCTTTGTAATTAAGTTCAGTAAGTTCGAGAACGTCGCCGACAGCCCTGAGTCGCTGTGAACCATCAAGCCCATAACAAGTAGCAAAAAAATCAAGATACTCGCGAACAATCATGTCGTCATATGAACCCATAAAGTCGGGAACATACCCAATAACTGGTCGAATTTCTGGGTTTTGATATCCAATAACTTTGCCATCAACTCTCGCTTCACCCCATGATGGCTTAAGTAACGTTGAAAGGATTTTAATGGTTGTCGTTTTACCCGCCCCATTTGGTCCAATGAAGCCAAAGCATTCGCCTTCATCAATCTGAAGGTTCAAGTTATCAAGGGCAACAAGGTCGCCATACTTTCTCGTTAGACTTGTTGTTTGGATCATTGCGAATCCCCTAAAGGATAAACCCATCGTACAAATGTTTCACCGTTACTCTCGGATATTTGTTCACCATCAATCGAAATTTTCACAGGAATTGGTGAGTTTGGAACAAAACCCATCACTATGATGCATGGCCGACTAAACCACTGCGCAAAATCAAGTTCCCTGCCGCCTGTCCTTTGCACTTGATGGTAGGGTGGGCTTTGTTTTACAGCCGGATTTTTTTGATATGTTGGTGGGTCTAAATGTGAATACAGTGAGAGCATCTCCATTTTTGTTCTCCACGGACCTTTGGCTATGATTGCGTTGCTTCTGAAAAATCGGCTTGAGTTATCTGGCTTGTATCTTTTATTTGCTGTTCGAAAGTCGGCGAGTGGAGCAACTTCCAATTCCGCTAAATGTAAAATCTCTCCCGGATTCCAAGACGGCACTCTCCAAGAGAACATTTTATTTAGTGGTTGCCCACTTTTGTTTCGTTGTGTCCAAGGCGCGAGAGTTTTATCTTGAAAGTATCCAAGAGGAGGAAGGGGATTTTGATTGTCCGTGACCCAAAGTACAGTGACGTTTTCTAGTGGTCGCGTCACATTGTTCATGATTGAACCTTGCAATTCGCCAACAGTATTTTTGCCTTTTGACTTTTTGACGAGCGGGTCATCATTGGGTACAACTCGGATGAGTGAATCGTAAAATGCATGTTCAACATTTCCAAGCCAATCGTAAGAAAAGTTTGAAGTTGTGGATCTTGCAGGTTGGTTGAATGAATTCGGAACATGGTCGAGATTGACAATGATTTCTCGGTGGTCTACAAATTGTGGAGTTAAAGAAGTGTCTGGAGACGTCCAGGGAAGAATAAGATTGCCACTTCCATCAATGGTTACATCTGACCGGCCAAATGTTGGTAAGTAAACAGAGCACCATCCAGTTGCTCGCTGCGAATTTCCACCGTACACGTGGTCAAGGATTGTTACGTGTTTTAATGGAGTCTGCACACCTGCTGTTGTGGCTGCTAATATCCAAGTTACGAAGGTAAAGATGCCTGCAACTCCTGCAAACGTGGCCCATGCCCACCGTTGTTTCCGCTTGGCTCGAAGAACAAAAAATGCAATTGGTCCACTCAATAACCAATAGGAAATAATGAGAAGAAAGACTGTGCTTAATCGACCGCTTGCAGTCGTTGACATGGCAATTTCTTGTGCGATAAGATTGCCCATCGGTAAGTGTGTTATTGTTGGGATGGTGTCTGAAAGTTGCCCATCTTCCTTTAATAGGTCGATGGTCTTCTGTGAAGGCGTGTCAGTACTACGCCCCAAAACTCTATTCCAAAGAATATCTGTTTCAGGTAATCCTAGCGAAGCAAGTTGTCCACTTGCAAGGTCAATTCCAATAATGGTCACGGCTCCAAATCCGTATGTCCGTTGAACTCCTACAATTTTATTGTTCCAAAGTTTTAAGAGTGGGTAGTATTTGCTCGACTCCCATGTTGTGTTTTTTGGTTCAAACGTTCGAACTGTTACGTCCATTTTTGGCCAGCCGTTGTTTCTTCCTATAACCCGATGGAGATTGTCAATGCCTATTTGCTCTACAGTTGTTGTTATCCCGCCGAGTAGTTCTGAAAGCGGACCGTTGCCTGAGCGAATGCTCCACTGGTCACCAATCGTAGGGATTGAGATAACAAAATGCCCGCCACGTTTTACCCACTCTTGGAGTGTGTTTTCCTGACGTAACGAAAATTGTGCAGGGGTGTCTGCCCAGACAATAGCGTCAAGATATTCAAGGGCAGGCCATGCATCTGGCAAGTCTGTACTTTGCAATCCAGAAACAATAACGGTTGCTTCCTGTTTTACATCGAATATTTTTCGTGGCTGATACCCATCAAGCCCTAGTCGACGCGAACCAAACACGGCGATCAAACCCTCAGGCAGATTAAATTTTGATGCGCGAATTGAGTTGGGAGAAAAGCGCATGGTGGCAAGTTCAGTTGTTGGTTCGTTGCCATCCCATGTTCGCAATCGAACATCCCAAGTTATTGATGGGTTTGCCCAAGGCTGCAAAGGAGCATACAACCACGTTGAAGTAGTGCCATTTGGCGAGAGCGTGATTGTTTTCCCCCAGAACACAGTGTCGCCGTCAGCATCAGGTACTTCCCACTGCACCCAAGCAGCCGTAGCTTTGTCAACATTTGAAGTTACGCTTACATGGAGTGGTGTAACAATGCCATGAGTCCATGTATTGCCTACACCAAGTGAGTTTACGTTGATGGCATACTCGTTTGCAATGCCAAGTGCAGAAGATGCAAGTAGAGTTACAACACTAAGCATGAATTGATGCGTACGCTTCCAGAATTGTTGCATGAGATAAGATGCCACGATGGAAACACGAAAGTTCAAACTTTTCATTTGGTGCATGAATTAAATCGTCATCTAAAGAAAAACCAATCATGACAGCATCCACGCCGAGTATTTCTTGGAACTCACCAACAACTGGGATTGAACCACCAGTGCCAATGAGTACTGTGGGGTTTGGAAAAATATTTGTGAGAGCATCACTCGCTGCTGCTAGCCATGGAGATTCGGTTGGCACTGCAATTGCTGGTGCTACTCCAAAACTTTTTAAGTCCCAGTGGCATCCTTTAGGAGTGCGTTCTTCTAAAAATGAGAAGAGTGCTTTTTCAATTTGTTCTGGCTTTTGGCTTGCGACCAGTCGGCAACTTATTTTTGCAGTCGCAGTTGCCCCGATGACAGTTTTCGCTCCTTCGCCAATATATCCAGCACGCAAGCCATTGATGTCACAAGTTGGACGAGACCACAATCGTTCAAGTGTGCTGTAGCCATTCTCGCCGAATGTTGCTTTTGCTCCAGAACTTTCGAGCGTGAGCGCATCTGCATCACCAAGCGAGTTCCATTGATCAATTTGTTCGCTACTTGCCTCTACAACATCATCATAGAATCCATCAATTTGAATTTTTCCATCGTCGTCGTGAAGTTGACCGAGAATTTTGGCGAGTGCATTTGCAGGATTAACTACAGCGCCTCCGTAACTTCCACTGTGTAAGTCATGCGAGGGGCCGTGTAGTGTTGCTTCGATGTACACAAGCCCACGCAGTCGACTTGTGATAGCAGGTGTATCCTTGTCCCACATTCCTGTGTCACAAACGATACAAGTGTCAGCTTGGAGAGCCTCTTTGTGTTCATGTAAAAACGGAGCAAGTGATTCACTTCCGCACTCCTCTTCGCCTTCAAGCAAGATGACAACTCGAACAGGAAGCGAACCATGCACTTCCTTCCACGCGCGAATAGCTTCGACAAAAGTCATCAGTTGTCCCTTGTCATCAGCTGCGCCTCTCGCTACGAATTTTTTACCATTCTCTCCTTCGACAAGAGTAGCATCGAATGGAGGATATTCCCATTCATCAAGTGGTTCGACTGGTTGGACATCGTAATGACCGTAGTACAAAATCCTTGGCGCGTTAGGTCCAGCGCTGTCATCAGTTGCCATGACCATTGGATGCCCGATGGTGTTGTGCAACGTTGCTTCAAGCCCGATAGAACTTAACTCATTTGTGATGTATTCAGCACACCTACGCACTTCACTTTTGTATTCTGGGTCCGTACTAATGCTTGGGATTTGCAAAAAAGTTTGAAGTCGTTCAATCGAACCTTCAATACTATGTTCAATATGTTCAAGGACGGGCTTTAATGAATCAGACATGCGGGGGCCTCAGCATTTTCGTTTTCTGTGGCACACAATACGATGCCGTTTTCAAGTGCGACAACGAGAGGAGTCCCGATTGTCCAGTTTGGACCCACAATCAGTTCAGCTTTTGCACAACTATCACAGGGGTTGTAAAACGCATTGTCGTAATCGAATCCTTCTGAGGACTCTGGAATTGCAACAAGTGTTGTTGGTGTTTGAGGGAATTCGAAGTGTGCGAAAAGCAATTCCTCGCAATGGTCACAGGTTAGCGAGTAAAAAATAACGTATTGTTTTCCATCTCGAATATCGCGAGGCCATTCTTGTACCGAATTAAAGAGTTCAAGATCATCTACGTCTTTCCCTGTCCAGTCACCAATATTTTCAGGATACCAATACTCTCCAACTGGCAAGGTGGCGGTTTTAGTATCAGTAGGTTTTTTTGACATGACCGTGGTGTATGTGAATATCAACGCAACAACAAAAAAGATGCTCATGCAGATGGCAGATCGATTTCCCTTATTAAGTCCACACTTACTCGCCCTTGGTCTACATAGTGCAACTCCAATTAGAAGTGCAAGGTCAATACTAAACATCGTGACTGGGCTTAGGGAGTCCTCCCCAAAGCAACCACAACTATCGTAATGCCCGAACACGAACATTTCGATACTTAGTACTGAGATAAAAATACTGAGTATGACAATCGCTGCTCGTCTTGCTACTTTGGGTCCAAAGAGCATGATTCCTACGAAGATGAATTCGATGCTAACGAGAACAGCAAGCAAAAAGAAGCGATCGCTGAATCCTATCAAGTCACCAGCCTTGTACATGATTGGTGGAAGTGAATCTGGGGCAGCACTAAGCGTTTTTGTGAGCGCTCCGTAGAAGACCCACCCTGGAACGATGAGTCGAACGAGGATAGCACCAATCCAACCAAGAACAAGCCGCTTTTGAGCAGAGGATTTTGTGTCTGTCATATGTGGATTTTAACGGGGGAATCAATCAGTGGCGTCTTCGGCGATGCCCCAATGCAAAACCCGACAGAAGAAGAGCCACTGGTGGTGCAGGAATCACCATTCCTGAAAAGACGCTGCTTCCACCATTAAAACCATTGGTCGAGACGACGCTCCATCCATTATCTGTCCATCCCACAAACTGGAATGCTTCAGCATCAATTGCCCCAGAGCTTCCTAAGTCTGCAAATGAGTAGGAAAAACTATCACCTAGGACGAGGTTCGTCCATGCAAAGCCATCGCCACTGCTCGCACCGTCCCAAATAAAAGTCGCACCCAGTGTTTGTGATCCAAAGGGTGGCTCAATAAGTTGCCAGGAGTCCTGAAGGGAATCGTTGATATACATGCCAAGTGAACTGGAAGCAGTGCTCGTTACCCCAAGGGTCGCATTCGCAGCTGTATCTCCGCCACCAAATTCACGATCGATTAGGGTTAAGAATGAAAGTCCTTGAGACGTATTTACAGGGAGAAGTGTTATTTTTCCATCTGTCGTTACGCCCCAATTGCTCAGAGTTGCATGGATAGATGTGAGGTCGGAAGTTGACAAATCAGGGGCGCTATTACCAAAGAGCCCCATTTCATTGGAATTCAATGCAAAGGACCCCGAAGCATTACTGATTTGAATAACGCTCGCACGTGCAGGTACGGCAACGAGGATTGTTAACATGGTAATTGTGAGTGCATTTCTAGTTTGCATCGTTAAGTCTCTAGAACGCTTATGGCGCCTATGCCACCTTTTTCGGCAGTAGAGATGAGTCCCCTGAAGTCTTGTATGAAATCATTTATCAGGGTGGTTCGGTTTGTGAGGGTTAGCGGTCGCGTTGTGTTAATTTAGGCAATATAGAGTAGTGTGTTTCCATCTTCACTCGTTCTGGCGTACTATGCGACCCATGATTATCCACTCTTTGTTGCAATTACTCCCTTGTTCATCAACACTGACACAAACACCGATTGATTTGTGGGTTTCTGAAAATCTTTCAAGTTGGTTTACCACCGAGTTTCTAGGTATGGAATATTGGCGATGGGTTGCAATCGTCGCCATGATTGCAGTTGGTTTTGCAGTTGACTTGATCGTTCGTATTATCTTGCGAGCCATCCTCCGCTCAATAACGCATGCTGACAAGCGTGATGTAGAACTTGTACACATATTAAGGCGAGTCCCACGCCCAGCAGGTGGAGCAGCAGGCGGCGTAATTTGGCTTATTCTCCTGCCCCTTATTGGACTGCCCAATGGAGTGTTGTCAATCGTTCAACCAGCCATTCACATTTATATTACGTTTGCATGTATTTGGTTTGGATTTAGAGGAACTGACCTGATAGCTTGGGTTGCACATCAAAAGGCAGAAAAAACAAAAAACAAATTAGATGATCTGCTTGTTCCTCTCCTTCGAAAAACTTTAAAAGCAGTTGTCATCGTATTCGGTGTTGTATATCTCGCAGATAGCATGCAGATTCAACTTGCACCGATTATCGCTGGGCTCGGCATCGGAGGTTTGGGTTTTGCGTTTGCAGCGAAAGATACGATTGAAAACTTTTTTGGATCTATCACTGTTATCCTTGACAAGCCGTTTGAAATTGGTGATTGGGTTATAGTCGATGGCGTTGAGGGCACCGTTATCTCAGTCGGCATGCGCTCAACTCGCATTCGAACGTTCTACGACACCGTCGTCACAATACCTAACTCTATTTTAGTCACAAGTAAATGCAATAATTATTCGAAACGTCGTTATCGAAGATGGAAGCAGATGGTAGGTATTGGTTATGCAACACCACCTGAAAAAATCGCTGCATTTTGCGAGGGCATTCGAGAACTCCTTCGAGTACATCCATACACGCGAAAAGATTATTACCAGGTTTGGCTCAATGAGTTTGGAGGATCAAGTTTGAACGTGTTGGTGTATGTTTTCTGGACTGCCCCAGATTGGCAAACAGAGTTGCGTGAGAGGCATCGTTTTATGCTTGACATGATTCGGCTTGCTGGTGAACTCGAAGTTGAATTTGCATTTCCATCGAGGACGGTCTACTTGCGGAAAGAAGACGATTGGCAAAATGGTCCAGAAAAAATCTCTGCGATGCGACCCGAGGGCTGGATGGAATCTGCAGAGGATGAGGGTCGCAATGTTGTCGAAGAGTTTACTTCAGATGACGATTGGCGAAAGAATCTTCCACCACCATACACCTTCACTGGTGCGAGAGATGGTGGCAATGCTGGCGGCGAGGGCGGCGAAGGTTAATCGGTTTGCGACGGGTCTGACCCTATCGATAGCGCGAACACGACCTAACAGAGAACGCCGCTAGCAGTTTGGGGTCAGTCCCGCACAACCCAACTTCTATACTAAAATTCAATTTGGGTAAGCCAGTGCACAAATACGTGTACGCTTCTGACTGGGGACAGACCCTTTACACGCCGCTAGCAGTTTGGGGTCAGTCCCGCACAACCCAACTTCTATACTAAAATTCAATTTGGGTAAGCCAGTGCACAAATACGTGTACGCTTCTGACTGGGGACAGACCCTTTACACGCTTTTGTCATTCAGTCACCCATGCATCAATAATTTCACAAAGTGCGTGAATGATAACTTGGTGCCCATCTTGAATAGCCGCGCTGTCGGTGGAACCGATTACGATTGAATGGTCGCAAAGATCAGCAGATTCTCCACCATCATTTCCAAGCAGTCCAATCGTGACGAGTCCTAGTTCATTAGCACATTCAAGCGCGACGTTTACATTTGCACTATTGCCAGAAGTAGAAAGGATAAGTAAGACATCGTTACAGATTGCAGTATCGTCTTCTTCATCAATTAAGAATGATGCATGTGCTTCAACTTGACGTTTAAACACATGCTCCCAACCAAAATCGTTTGCAATGCACGTCATTGCTGCTGCATCACTGCACAAACAAATTGCAGGAAGTGCGGATCTTGTGTCTCGATACCTTCCAGTAAGTTCCTCGCAGAAGTGCATAGCTTGAGCGGCAGAGCCACCATTGCCTGCAGCCATAATGGTTCCGCCAGTGCTCATTCGATCGATTAGGATTGAAGCAATAGCTGCAATTTCCTCAGTAAAGCCACGAAGATTTTCAATTACCTCTGCAGCGTCGTCAAGTCGTTGTGTAATAAGTGTATTCATGAAAGAACCTTTTCTGTAATATTCGCAATTTCTTGAACAAGAAATGAGATGTCCCCTGAAGTGTTAAATGGACCAAATGAAATGCGGACAGTGCCTCCCTGGGTCTCGGTGTCCACTGTTTTATGAGCAAACGGTGCGCAATGTAATCCCGAGCGAACACATATTCCTGAACTTTCTTCGAGACGCTTCGCAATATCGTGAGGTGCATCTTCAAACGCTAATGAAAAGACGCCGCAGCGATTCTCGGTTGTTTGCGGTCCAACGATTCGAACACCATCGATTTTATTAATTTCATGAATGAACTTTTCAGAAAGAGTTTGTTCCATTTTGTGAAGAGTAGAAACACCCTGACAAAGAATCCAACGAACGCTCGCCAAAAGACCAGCGATTCCAACCATGTTGTGTGACCCAGCTTCATATTTATCTGGAAGTGTTTCTGGTTGTACGGGGTACTCGCTCTCGCTGCCAGTTCCACCAGTGCGAAAAGGGGTGACGAGTTCATCAATGCCGGGTTTTATCATGAGCCCGCCAGTGCCAAGAGGACCAAGCAGCCCCTTATGTCCAGGAAATGCAAGTAAATCTATGTTCATTTTTTGTACATCTATGGGTATGTGCCCCATGGTTTGTGCAGCATCGACAAGGAAGGGAATATTCTTACAAAGCGTGCCAATCGCCTCTATATCTTGCACAGTGCCAGTTACATTTGATCCGTGAGTAACCGCGACGAGTTTTGTGGAAGGTGTAATTGCACTTTGAATGTTCGCTGGAGTAACTAATCCAGTTTTTGCATCTGCATGCACGATTGTGTGCGTAACACCAAAAGCAGCGAGAGCATGAAGTGGACGAAGGACAGAGTTATGACTCATCGCAGTAGTGACAATGTGTACTGGCTCACCTTTATGGAGAAAGTGTTGCGCTACACCCGAGATGGCAAGATTAAGTGCATCGGTACAGTTCAAAGTAAAAATGCACCGCTTTGGTGATGGTGCATTTACAAGTTCGCAAAGGAGTTCACGGCATTTGTCAAGTAGAGCCGTTGCATCTGCTGCTTGGGGATACGCACCTCGCCCTGGGCTTGCGCCACATCGTTTTACGTATTTCTCAATTGCCTCATGGACAACATCGGGCTTTGGGAAAGATGTCGCAGCGTTATCGAAGTACAGTTGCATTTTTCTCAGATAGCCAACGGCTCAAATGGGAGGTCGTGTGCATCTGCGACTGGTTGATTTGTTAAGACGCCACGATTTGTGTTTATGGCATTTGCAAAGTGGCGATCTTTTTTTGCAAGAGTGTCTGCTGTTGTTGATGCAAGTCGGGACACCCACGGCATAGTTGCATTTGTCAATGCTTGCGTTGCTGTTCGAGCGACTGCTCCTGGCATATTTCCCACACAATAGTGAACGACACCATCAATGGTGTAGATAGGATCAGAGTGTGTCGTTACTTTTGCAGTTTCTAAACAGCCACCTTGGTCGATAGCTACATCGACGATGACCGATCCGGGTTTCATGTGGGATAAATCGTCTCGGTGGATGAGATTGGGCGCTTTTGCTCCGGGAATCAACACTGCTCCGATGACAAGATCAGCCCATGCCAGATGATCGCGAATGGCTTCGGGATCAGAATAAATTGTTCGGCAGTTATCAGGCATGAATTCACCAAGTTGCCGCATGCGATCAATATTTATATCCATGATGACAACATCCGCGCCCATGCCTGCCGCGACTTGTGCTGCGCAAGTTCCAACGATGCCACCGCCAAGTACAAGTACTTTGCCAACTTCAACTCCAGGAACACCTCCCAGAAGAATGCCCCGACCACCTTGTGGACGTTCTAAATATTTTGCACCCTCTTGAATAGAAAGTTTACCGGCAATTTCGCTCATCGGCGTGAGGAGTGGAAGGCGACCGTGGCTATCAGTTAAGGTTTCATAGGCAACTGAGATGCATCCTTGTTCAAGACATCCCACAGTGAGTTCTTTGTCTGCAGCGAAATGGAAGTAAGTAAAAACGGTTTGTCCATCACGGATGAGAGCAATCTCTTGGGGCTGTGGTTCTTTGACTTTGACAATCATGTCTGAGAGTGCCCAAATTTCTTCTGCTGTTGAAAGAATGGTCGCTCCAGCTGACTCATACATGGCATCTTCATATCCACAGCCAGCGCCTGCTCCTGCTTGAATATAAACAGTGTGGCCTTCGCGAGACAGAATTTCAGCCCCTACGGGTCGCATGCCTACACGGTATTCATCAGTTTTTACTTCAGTTGGAATGCCAACAATTGTCATAATAATCTCCTTAAGATGCTGGAATGTGGCATGATATAGGCACTTGCAAGGAATGACCAGCCCACCCCTCATCTGGTACACTCGCATTTCTTCAACGAATTGTAGACTTAGAAAATATAGGATTTAACGATGATTTTGAGATTAATGACAGTACTATGCTTTTTAGCATTTTTTACCACTCCAGTTGATGCTGGAAGCAGGGATGAAGTCATAAAGAAATTAAATACATTGCCTTCAACAGGGGGTGATGACAGCGCGAAATCTTGGAAGATATTTTTTGACGCTTGTTTGCAAATGACTCCTCCACCTCAGCCACTGAGCGACACTTTTAATATGAATACCGTGTGGCCTGGAATGGAAGGTTGGTCGGAAGTATCTAACTGGGCTAGGGATAACGAACATATGACAAGAGCATTTGTTGAGTCAGGTAAACTTGCCTCAATTGGTTTTCCTTATGGAAGCGAACATGTGCCGAGTAACTATGTAGCAAACAATGTTGTCGCGGAAATTGGAGTTGGTGGGAATCTGCACATCTCTGACTTTGGATACATACAAACCGTTGAAGTTGCTTGTTTGTGGGTAACTGCAGAGTTGTATCGACTCTTCGAAGAGGAAGAGATTGAGCAAGCAACCCAATTGTTAATGTCTGAGTTGATTGTTCTGCGAAAGTTTTGCGACCGAGAATTTTTAAAAGAACAGATGTCATTTATGCCAATGCTCGGAGATGCGCTTTCAAATACACGGGACATGTTTTATACGTATCGAGAATCAATTTCTCCAACACAATTTCGTTTCTTTGCAAGAGATGGAATCCCATATATTCGCACAGATCCCACACGTCTTCTAATGCCAGAAGGTGATCGTTTCGTTGGCGAATCACTTTTAGGAGAACTCTTTACTTCGAACGGGACAACTGACTCAGAACAATTTAGAACAGTCTTGACAGACATTCAATCAAGTCAAGAAAAGCTTTCTCGTTTTGGAGCGGCAAAATACTGGGAGTCAATCGCAGTACTTCATCTTGGCCGTGATGACTCACTTGCTCGATTGAACAAGATATACAACGATTGGTGGAGACGATGGAAGTTGCGTCAATTCCATCCACAACTTTCTGTTGCAAGTGAATTCAAAAAGTCAAACCCAGTTAAATATGCAGCTGTGAATATGATCATTCGGGATATTCAAGATTTGTTTTTTGAGCGAGATTTATTAGCTACTCAAGTTAATGGAACGGCTGTGTCGGCTGCTTTATGCGGATATAAAAATCACTATGGTGTATATCCAGCAAGCGTAAAAATGATGTACGCTCAGTTGTTACATCGTGCAAACAATCTTGACATGTTTCGTCAATTGACGTTGCGTACGGAGGCTGACTGGTCTCTATACACATATCCTGTGGGTGCCCTTCACTACCGTAAGATTGACAAGAAAACAAAGATAAAGGTGTTTGCGTTTGAAGTGTTCGTTCAGGATGGACAATGTTTGCTGTACAGTGAATCGATAGATAATGAAGATGACCGCGGATTAGACGGTGGCGAAGATTTGATATTTTGGCCTCCATTAAAAATGCTCCAGAGAAATGCAGGACAGTTGAAATAAATTATGTCAGAGATTGAAAATGTAGTCATTATTGGTAGTGGGCCAGCAGGGTGGACAGCAGCAATTTATGCAGGACGAGCTGATTTGAATCCGCTTGTATATGTTGGTGTTCCTAAAACATCACCCTCGATAGTGTTGCCAGGTGGTCAGTTGATGTTAACGACCGAAGTCGAAAACTATCCTGGATTTCCTGAGGGAATTACAGGTCCAGACATGATGGCTGCATTTCAGAAACAGGCAGAACGATTTGGCACACGGACGCGTGGTGAAGATATTGTTTCCTGTGATTTTTCGGAAAAACCCTTCAAGCTAGAGACTAGCAAAGGCGAAACGGTCCTCACACGCGCGGTGATTATTGCAACAGGCGCAATGGCGAATTGGCTCGGGTTAGAAAACGAGATGCGCCTTGCTCAAAGTGGCGGAGGCGTGAGCGCTTGTGCTGTTTGCGATGGTGCGTTGCCTGCGTTCCGCAATCAACCCCTCGCAGTTATTGGCGGTGGTGATAGTGCCCTTGAAGAAGCAAGTTATCTGACAAAGTTCGCTTCGAAGGTATACATCATTCACAGGCGAGACGAATTCCGCGCTTCAAAGGCAATGCAAAAAAGAATAATTGATGCGCCAAATGCTGAGCCACTTTGGAATAAAACAGTTGTCGATGTGCTTGGTGACGATGCGATCACAGGTGTCTTGCTGAGGGACACCATTACAGGTGAAGAGTCCACGCTAGAATTGCGAGGCCTCTTTGTTGCCATTGGTCATACGCCAACGACGAGTTTCCTTGAAGGATCTGGCGTTGAACTCGACGATGCAAAGTACATCAAACTCAATTCTCGCGGCAGTAAGACTAACATTGAAGGTGTTTTTGCTGCGGGAGATGTTGCCGATTCGGTGTACCGCCAAGCAATCAGCGCAGCAGGCATGGGATGCCAAGCAGCAATCGACGCAGAACATTATTTAAGCTCTTGAATGTCCTTGCTGGGGGACATTCGCACAACAATTCGACGTGACTGTCACACTAAGCGACGCTGGGAGCGCAAAGTGACTGTCACTAGAATTGCCAGTGAGTGTCCCCTTTGCGTGTGTTGGATGTGTTTGCGAATATGCGTAGTTAATCTGGCGCAATCCGCGTAATAATCTTTGCACCTACGGCATCACCCCAAACATTTACTGCAGTTCGGCACATGTCGAGAATTCGATCCACGCCAATGATGATGCCAATGGCAGCAACGGGCAGTGGCCCATCAGGCGAACCAGTCAAGTTCATATTCACAGCAGAAATCACGATGACCATCGTGACTAAGCCAGCCGATGGAATGCCTGCAGCGCCAATTGCAGCAAGCGTTGCGGTGATAACAACAACGAGAAGTTGTCCAAACTCCAATTGAATGCCAAAGAGTTGAAACAAAAAGACAACGGCAACTGCTTCGTACAGCGCTGTGCCGTCCATGTTGATGGTAGCCCCAAGTGGCAAAACAAAGTTTGCCGCACGTTTGGAACATCCGCCTTCTCCCTCCGCTGTATCAATCGTCACTGGCAACGTTGCTGAACTTGAGTCGGTGCCAACGGCGGTCATCAGGGCGCGTTTCATCCGCCACAAAAAGCGGTAGGGCTGATGTTTCATTCCAGTGCAAATCCATAGGACAAGAGGTAGAACTAGGAATCCATGAATTGTGAGCCCTACTAAAACGGTAATCATGTACAAACCAAGCGGACTTTTAATTGAATCGAAACCAATCTTTCCAACGGTCCATGCAACTAGAAAGAATACGCCAATTGGTGTAAGCCAAATCACCCAACGTACTAAAATCATTAAACCCTCAAAGCACGCATTGCAAACATCTCTTGCTGCTTTTGTTTTATCACCACCAGCGGCTATCGCTAGGCCAAAGGCAATTGCAAATACAATGACACCTAATGGTCGAACTTTTACCATGTCTTCAAAAATATTGACAGGTACAAGTTGATATAAAATGTTCATCCACGCGGAGCCAAGTGAACGAGTGGCGGCCTCTCCTGCTGAAAAATTGCCTGCGGTTTCCCGTAACTGTTCTTGGATTTCAGGAGCTAATACACCGGGGGAAATCCATGTCACAAGTACGGTTCCGAGCGTGACAGCCATAAACATCGTGGCGAGGTAATAGACAAGCGTTGCTCCGCCGACAACGCCAAGTTTTGACGGGTCGCCAATTCGGGTGATGCCAGAGATCACGCTAAAGAAAATCAATGGAATAATGAGAAGTTTCAGCGGTCGAATCAAAACAAGATCACCTGTAGCTTTAAGCCAATGGTCGTTATCCACTGTTGCGCCAACTGCATGCAGCCCGTATTCGCCAACTAGTGCCCCTGCAACCAACCCAATAAGAATAAGTAACGTCAGAATATTGGTACTTCGATGTGTCATGCGTTGTACCCTATCCGAAATGAGTGGTATTGCAGGCATTCTGAGACGAGACGGTGGACCAGTTCCTGAAAATTGGATTACTTTGCTTGAGAAATCACTCATGCTCGGTGGTGGATTGACCTCTCGCTTTGAAGATTCCATCCCTGTAGAACATGGCGACCTTCAGATACGTCTCCTTTCTATGTCAGGCTCAATGATGCCCGAGGCCTGTGTGGATGGTGATTTGGAGGGCGAGTGCTGCTATGCTCGGTGGAACGAGGATACGCTGGAACTTGAACTTGGACGAATGGGTACAGGTCAGAAATCACTCTATTGGTTTGATTTGGGAGAGGCAGGGAACGGGCTTCTGTTTTGCTCTAACCCATTGCCATTACTCAAAATAGCACATGAACTTGAATTGCCAAACGGGAATCTCTCGCAAGGCGCCTTGGAATATTTGCAGTATGGATTTGTAGCAGAAGGGAGTAAACTTCTCTTACCGGTTTGTTCCATGCCACTTCAGAACACTTTGCAATGTTTCCCATCAATGACGAGCACATTGGACTGCGAATTTTCGACAACTGTTGCAGAAGATGTTCAAACACTTGTTCGCGTCTTAGGGGTTCCATTTGCTGATTCTGATTTGCTTTCAACTTTGCAACAATATCGTTATGCAAAAGAAACTGGTTCCGATGTTGTAGACGGCTTGGTCATTGCTCAAGAGCAAGGATTGTTCAGGCGATTGTTTTCTTCAAAACAAGAAGAAAAACAAATGGTAGTCCAGCGAAATGCAGCACGAAGAATTGAACTTGACGCGATTGCTAGTTACGTTGACGTTGCACTGTCGATTTCGCCAGAACACAAGCGGATAGAACCAATTTCATTCCCGCTTTCAACTTGGCTACGAAGTCCGCAAAGTTCGCTAGGACAACTTTTGGGCGACACCTTGAACTCGCCGGATGCTTTTTTTAGTTTTCCGATTGAGAACAAGAAAGGCATGCAATTATTGGATGCTCATCGCGATGGAGAGGCAGATCATGCTCAGGAATTATTTGCGTTACTTACTCTTGAGTTGTGGCGTCAACAGGTTCTCTCATAATGATGCCGAGTTCGTCGAGTTGGTTTGGATCCGCTATCCCGGGAGCTTCACACATGAGGTCAGCACCAGTTTGCGTTTTTGGAAATGCGATGACGTCTCGAATGTTATCTGTGCCAATCATCATCATGACGAGGCGGTCAAGACCAAATGCAACACCCCCATGTGGTGGTGCACCAAAACGAAGTGCGTTCAAGAGGAAGCCAAACTTGTCTTCGGCTTCTTCGGTAGACAAACCTAGAAGTCCGAAAACTTTTGATTGAACTTCGGGGGAGTGGATACGAATCGAGCCACCGCCGACTTCAGCACCGTTAATGACGAGGTCGTACCCCGAGGAGAGACAATTTCGGGGGTCGGTTTCGAGGATGTCGATGTGCGATTCCAAAGGAGCAGTAAACGGATGGTGTTCGCTAACCCAGCGCTGTGCATCTTCATTCCAGTCAAACATTGGAAAATCGATAACCCAAAGACCGCGAAACATGCCTTCAGGGATGAGGTCTAATTCCTTGGCAACAGCGAGACGCACTTCTCCAAGTGCGGTGCACGCCACTCGGTACGAACCAACACCAAACATCACAATGTCGCCATCTTCTAGCCCAAGTGTTTCGACGAGTTCGTCTTTGATTGGTGTAACAAACTTAGCAACGCCAGTCACAAATTCGCCATCTTGGTATTTGACAACAGGCAAACCGCCTGCCCCATATGTTTTTGCAATTTCTGCATACGCGTCCGTTTTTTTTCTGCTAAGTTTTTCAGCGCCGCCTGGGACTCGCATTGCTTTGACTGATCCGCCGGAATCGCATACTTCGTTGAAGACTTTGAACTCAGTTTTGCTTGCAATATCTGTAATATCATTTAGTTGTAAATCGAAACGGATGTCAGGTCGGTCTGATCCGTAGTTGTCCATCGCAACTTTCCAAGACATTTGTGGGAGTTCGCCAAGGTCAATGTCACCAACTTCTTTATATAACCTAGTTGCAAACTCGCTCATAAGAGTAAGCACGTCATCTTGGTCAACGAAACTCATTTCAAGGTCAATTTGCGTGAACTCCGCTTGGCGGTCTGCGCGAGGATCTTCATCGCGCAGGCATTTGCAAATTTGTAAGTACTTGTCACATCCAGCGACCATTAAAATTTGTTTAAAAATTTGGGGACTCTGTGGAAGAGCGTACCAACAACCCGATTGATGTCTTGATGGAACAATAAAATCGCGAGCGCCTTCTGGAGTTGGCGTAATCAGTAGGGGAGTTTCTATTTCAAGAAAATTGTGGTCCGTAAAAAAATTACGTGTGAACTGTGTAATTTTATGTCGAAGCGCTAGAATTTTTTGCATTTTTGGTCTACGCAAATCAATGTAACGATACCGAAGTCGATGCTCTTCGCCGATTTTGTCTGCTTCATGATCATCTGGAAGGATCGGAAGTTTCGCAGTTCGGTTGATGACTTCTATTTCTCTTGCAACGAGTTCAATATCACCGGTCTCGAGTTTTTTGTTGGGCTTGCCGTCTCGCACGCGAATTTCGCCAGTCACGCTAACAACATCTTCTCGCCTCAGTGATGCACCAAGTTCCATCACACTTTCTGGGGTGTCTTCGGCATCGAATACGACTTGGGTTAAGCCATATCGGTCGCGCAAATCGATAAAAACGAGCCCTTTGCCTTGGTCGCGATAGGTGTTTACCCAACCACTGAGTGTAATCGTATCCTCAGCATTTTCTTTCCGAGGCTCACCACATGTACATGTTCTTTTCAGCATTCGGGTATTGTACCCCCGCACTCGGAATTTGTTCTATGAACACAACAAGCACAACGACAATTCTCATGACCGCATTTGAGCCAAGCGGTGACGCACTTGGTGCGATGGCGACAAATGGGCTGAAGGATATAAAACCTGGCATTCGAATCGTTGGGTTGGGTGGCGCGTTGATGGAATCTGCAGGAGTGGAATTGCTTGAACACACAACCAAAGAGGCGGCAATGGGAGTTGGTGCGATCTCCGAAATAAAAAGAATTAAACGACTTGTTGACTTAGTTGAAACTTGGATTTCAAAACACAAGCCGGATGTTGTTGTTGCGGTTGATTCGCCTGCAGCGAACTGGCCGGTTTGTAAAGTTGCAAGAAAACATGGGTGCATGGTTGTACACCTTGCAGCACCGCAACTTTGGGCATGGGCCCCGTGGCGAATTAAAAAAATGAAACGCTTGAGTAGCCACGTAATGTGTTTGCTTCCATTTGAACCTGAGTGGTTTGAATCGCGTGGTATGCCTGCGACCTTCATTGGACATCCTGCGATGAAGAACAAGGAAATAAAAAACATTGAACTTCCAGGGGGCATTCCAAACATCGTATTGCTTCCTGGTTCCCGCAATCGTGAAATTAAAAAAAATCTTCCGATGCAACAAGAAATACTAAGTCGAATTTGCTCAGAGTTTCCAGGAACAGAAGCAGTCATAGCGTGTCGAGGTGAAGACTGTGATCGTGTTACGCCATACGCGAAGGGCTTACAAATTGTCGCAGATGAATTGCCGAGCGTGTTGGAATGGGCAGATCTTGCACTGAATGTATCGGGAACGGTTTCGCTGCATTGTATGAATCACGCGACCCCAATGATAGGCATGTATAAAGTGAACCCGTTATCGATGGTCGGCTCAAAAATAATGTTGAATACACCGCATCGATTACTGCCCAACTTAATTGCAGGTAAGAGAATTGTGCCAGAGTTTATTCCTTGTGGAAATATTGCAGGGAAGATTGCAGAAGTCGCAATTGCTTTGCTCAGTGACGAAGAAGCAATGCAAAAGATGCGTGAGCAACTACAAGATGAAACTGAGGTCTATGCAGAGCACAGCCCGAGCAGGGAAGCAGCAGAGATTATTCTCCGTTTTGCGTAAACTCACCTCGTTTAAGTTTTCCAATGTAGGCGTGATAGGCTCGCATTGCTTTAGGTCCATAAATCCACATGATTGGAATGTTCGCGACAAGCATGGCACCAAGACCAAGTGTTGTCCACATATCAAGTTCCGCATCGGTTGTAATAAATCCGATTGTTGAAACGGCGACGAGAACGGTGTACGCCATGCGATAGAAAGTTACGGCAAAAGTCGAGACCGCGCCTTCTTTGCCAAAGATATAGATAACACCCTGCTCGCCGTAATAACTCCACGAAATCATGGTTGAAATTGCAAAGAGCCAACACGCAATGACTACAAGCCATTTGCCAAGCCCAGGAATGGAACGGTCAAAAGCATGAGCCGTCAAGCTTGCTCCGGGATAATTCGCCCAAATGCCATTGCCCATTAACGTGACTGGTATTTGGTTTTTTTCTTTATCTAGTTCAAGATCGATGGTGTTCCAGTTAACAGCAAGTTCGCCATCGTCATTCGCAACAACAGTACCTTCGATGCGGTGCTGGTTGTTTCCAGTGTCGCCATTTGGACTTGCGTTTATCATCATGAAGACCGAGTCATTTAATGACCATCCAGTTTCATCTTCATCAACAAGATTAGTAAGTTTTGCTTCTTCGTTTTTATGTGGTAGCGCTGGTGTAGTGAGTGTCCATGCATCACCGTTGAGTTCAAGGGTGATGGGAGCATCATCCGCAAAAGTTGCTTCTGCTTCACGGTTCCAAGCACCAGTTGTGAGGATGATGAGAGCTGTAACTGTACAGACAACGAGTGTATCAACGAATGGTCCAAGGCCAGCAACGATACCTTCGCGAACAGGTTCTTCGCACTTCGCTGCAGCGTGCGCAACAGGAGCAGAACCTTGGCCCGCTTCAGAACTAAAGAGCGCGCGTTTGATTCCCCACATCATGGCGTAGCCAAACGTGCCACCAATGAATGCGCCTCCGGCAGAAGCGTCGCCAAAGCCGAGGCCATACTTAAAGATTTCCATTATGATTTCTGGAATCGCGCTTACGTTCATAAGAAGGACAATGATGCCCGCGATGAGGTAGAGCCCGCACATGAACGGCACGAGTTTTCCAGCGACCAAGCCGATTCGTTTGATTCCTCCGATGATGACGCTGCCAACGATAATGGCGAGGATGATGCCGATTGCAAATGTTTCTGGATTAAAGCCATCGGTCTTTGCCATTTCGGAAACGCCAGGAACGTCAAAATATTGCGTCGTGACGGCGGCGACGTTCCATGCTTGGAACATGTTTCCGCCAGTGATTGCAGAGAGAATAAGCGTGAGACAAAAGATACCACCGATAGTTGCGCCAAAACGACCGCCAGCTTTTTTGAACAGACTGTCAACAACGTACATAGGTCCGCCGTGTGGATTGTTTGGATCGGACAAATCTCGACTGAGCATGGACTGCGTGACTTCAGTCATTTTGAGTGCCATGCCGAGCAAACCGATAACCCACATCCAGAAGACGGCGCCTGGGCCGCCAAGTGCAATTGCAAGTGCGACGCCCGCGATGTTACCTAAGCCGATGGTTGCGGAGAGTGCAGCGGAAAGAGCTTGGAAGTGGCTGATGGCTCCTGGGTCATCTTTTTTATCAAACTTGCCTCGAGTTACTTCGACGCCGTGGGTGAGGGCTCGGTATTGACCAAAACCCGTCCAAAGTGTGAAGAGCACGCCGGTCGCAAGCAGGGCGTAGACCACGTGGTCATGAAAGAAAATCTTATTGATTGTGTTGATGACGTCGTTTATGTTAAATTCCATGAAAGCGAGCTCCTAAGGTTTGCAAGTGCAAGGCTTGTCTAGTACCTGTTTGATGATATACGATACAGCACATGAGCGATTGGTTTGAAGATGGACTTCGGTTTTCCTGCACCCAGTGTGGGAATTGTTGCACAGGACCGCCCGGGGCAGTCTGGTTTACGGACGAGGAGGGACGTGCAATGGCCAAAGTACTTGATATTACTGTTGAAGATTTTTATCAGCGGTATACGAGAATGGTCGGTACAAGATGGTCCTTGACGGAAAATTTGATTGACGGCAATCATGACTGCGTTTTTTTGGATCGGGAAACCACAAAGCCAAGTTGTAAATTGTACGGTGCTCGTCCATCTCAATGCCGATCATGGCCCTTTTGGCCAGAGAACCTTACATCCGAAGCTTCTTGGCTCAGAGCCAAAAAGGAAACGCCTTGCCCTGGTATGGGCGGTGGAAAACTGATTTCATCTTCCGAAATTCGCATTCAACGCGAATCCAAATAAATTAGCTCAGAGCCAATTAATGGTGCGACTATAACCAATCTGCTTTTTTGAGTTAAAAAGCAAAGCGTTTTTTCTACCTCCTGCGGAAAGGCATAATTAGCTCAGAGCCAATTAATTCCTTGGATTTTTTGTTGCTCTAGGGTAGGCAAGTCACATATTTACAACTGTTTACAAGAACAAGCGGTAATAAAATTCCTCCGAGGCAATAATTTCGAATTGCCAGAGTTGGATGCTACTAGGGTCAGACCCGAAATACCCAAATTGCGATTGTTTCGACAGCAATTATCGACTTTGAAATAACCCCGCATTTGCGGGGTTACTTCAGAGTCGGGCTGAGAGGATTTGAACCTCCGACCTCCTGACCCCCAGTCAGGCGCGCTAACCAAGCTGCGCTACAGCCCGCAAACGGACAGGGAGGGATTCGAACCCTCGGTACGCACAAGGCGCACACAGCATTTCCAGTGCTGCACCATCAGCCGCTCGGTCACCTGTCCAGTGAAGAGAGGTATTGTACCGACATGGAGCGAGCAAGCAAACCTGATTTATGTGGCGTCATCGTAATCGATAAGCCTAGAGGCCCAACATCGATGTCTATGGTGAATCTCATTCGCCGTAAATGTCATAGAGCCAAGACAGGGCACGCAGGCACCCTTGACCCACTTGCAACAGGTGTCTTGGTCTTAGGGATTGGGAAAATGACGAAAAAATTGGGGTTGATGATGAATACAGCGAAGCGCTACACAACGGTAATCGATTTGTCTGCAACGACCGCTGGTCACGATTGCGAATCACCCCGCGAAGAAATCGATATAAAAGTAGTTCCAACAGAAGATGAAGTTGCAGCAGCGGTACAAACATTTTTAGGTGAAATTATGCAAGTGCCACCCATATTTAGTGCAGTAAAAGTAGGTGGTCATCGAGCCTATGCTGTTGCTCGAAAGGGAAAAGACGTCACCATCGAACCTCGGCAAGTAACAGTCCATAACATTTCTGTCTCTTCGTATTCATGGCCATTTGTTACGATTGACATTGCGTGCACGAAAGGTTTTTATGTTCGTTCTCTTGCTCGGGATTTAGGTAAGCAACTTGGAACGGGCGGTTATTGCACCGAAATACGTCGAACCGAAGTTGGCAAGTTTACGCTTGAGATTTCAAAACAACTAGAAAATTTGCCAGAGTTTCTTACTCAGGAAGATTTGATTTCACCGAGTCAGGTTTCTGAACTGCTTGGTTAGGTTGACGCCAGAAGAAGATCATCAAGAGACCCATCCCAGTTAAGAGTAGTACGTCGCCCGTATTAAAAATCCATGGGAATAATTCTGAGTTGCTTCCTGGCCAAGACAATTCAAACGGTAAGTGGCGATCTGGAAAGAGATACATAAAATCCCGAACGCGACCAATAAAAATCCTGTCATATAAATTGCCGAGGCCTCCACCAAGGATAAGTCCTAAGGCAATGTGGGCAATGACGTTTTTACTTGTTGTGTGCCGCCCGAAAATCCATCCAGCAATCAACAACGCAATGAGCGTGAAGGTAATAAAAAAGACTCGTTGTCTTGACCCAATTCCAAAAATAGCACCGTCATTTAGAACGAGCCGAAAATTTAAAATTCTGCCTGGAATTGCAACAACTCCCTGGTGCATTGGGATTGGCGTCCAGTTTGGATTTGAGAGAAGTTGGTCTCGTTCAAGGATGACTGGAGAACTTGTTATATTTTGAAACGCAACTGATTTAGTATATATATCAGCAGTAAAACCAATGAACGTAACAGCTAGTAAAATTACCCACGCCCGTGGCGAACGCCAAGCGGAGTGCGTCATCTTCTACTCGTTCTTCGTTCTACTTTTTCGGCCGATTCCAATGTGTACTTTGCCCATGGTTTAGCACGGAGACGTACATTGGGTATTTTTTCACCGGTGAGATGACAAACACCATACGTTTTTTTCTTTATACGAACAAGAGCTTCTTCAATATCATGAATTCTTTTTCGTTCACTTGCAGCCATTCCTAATTTCAAATCTTGATCGTATGCATCACTTCCTACATCCGCCATGTGAATTGGCATGTGGCTGATGTCCGAATTAGCATCAAGAGCTTCTTTCTCAATCGCTCCAAGGTCAACAAGAAGTTGCGCACGGTATTTTAGTAAACGATCTCGGAAATCTCGAAGTTCCTTAGCCGTTAGTTTTGTTTTTAAGGAAATCGCTTTCTTCTCACCACCGATTGTAGTTTTCGCTTTTGAACGACGTTTCTTTTTCGCAAGTCCATTTGAAGCAATCAGTCTGACTCGGCGACCATTGATGTATACAAAACCATGTTCGTCTGCTTCTTCTTCTCGAGCAGCATCGGACACTGAAACGCCACGTCGTCTTCGTTTACGAACAGCCGTTTTTTTTGCGATCTTTTTTGCGGATTTCTTTGCAACTTTTTTAGGAGCAGACTTTTTCTTTACAGTTTTTTTGGCAACTTTTTTTGCTGTCTTCTTCTTCGCAACTTTTTTCTTTGTGGCAATTTTCTTCAGAACCTTCTTTTTAGCAGCCTTTTTGGAGGTCTTCCGAGAAGCCTTCTTTTTTGCAGTTTTTTTCTTTGTTGTCTTCTTCTTAGCCACAAGCCATTCCTTTCGTAAAATCCTGTAAACAAACAGGTTATAAGATGTTCGCTTATGCGAAACTTAGGGTGGAATATGGTATTTTATGGGGAATTTGATTCGAAGTCAATTCGAAGAGTTATCTTCAGAATAGACACCCATTCCAGCAAATTTTTCATAGCGCCGATGCACTAGGGTTTGTGGATTGAACCGCTCGAGGTCTCTAAGGGTGTCAACTATCCATTTTTCTAAGTTCAACGCTGTTGCATCGTTGTCCCGATGCGCTCCACCCTCAGGCTCTGGAATGATTGCATCAATCAAGCCATTTCGTAGGTTGTCTTTACTCGTTAACGCGAGACTTGAAGCAGCAGCTTCATTCGTTTCTTCGTTCGCGATTTTCCAGAGAATTGCAGCACATCCTTCAGGGCTAATTACGGAGTACCATGAATATTGCAGCATCGCGACACGATCCGCAACACCAAGACCTAACGCACCACCTGAACCGCCTTCGCCAATCACTACCGAAACGATTGGTGTTTTAAGTCGGCTCATTTCTTTAAGGTTCAAAGCAATTGCTTCTGCTTGTCCTCGTTCTTCTGCTTTTAATCCTGGATACGCGCCGGGTGTATCGATGAAGGCGACGACTGGTAGCCCGTACTTCTCAGCAAGTTTCATTTTTGCGAGTGCTTTGCGATATCCCTCTGGGTGAGCACACCCAAAATGACATGCAATTCTTTCCTCGGTATTTTTCCCTTTTTGGTGACCAATCACCATGACCTTATGGGAGCCGATTCGAGCGAAGCCAGTTAGGATTGCTGGGTCGTCACCGAAATGTCGATCTCCATGCAATTCGCGAAAATCCCTACAAATCATGCGAATGTAATCGGTTGTTTGTGGGCGATTTTGATGGCGAGCAACTTGCACAGTTTGCCATGGAGTCAAATTTTCGTACAACTTCCCAAGCAAATTATTTCTTGTTTCGCGGAGTTCGTCGAGTTCTTCCTTGTATTGATCAGCGTCATCCCGTTGATGAATTGCAAGTATTTGCTTATCAATTTCTGAGACAGGGGTCTCAAAAGGGAGTGGAGCTATCTTGTTGCCCTTGCCGTTACGCATAAGAGTAGTGTACCCTCTACTCATGAGCATAACACTGGCAGTCATTGGCGGCGGAAATATGGCAAAAGCAATCATCGAAGGAGCGATTGCTGATGGTATTTTAGATGGCAATGCAATCGCAGTTGCTGATCCAACGGAATCGAGTCGAGATTTTTTTACTACGCTTGGGTGTGAAACATTTCAGAGTGCAGAGTTGTTGCCAGATGCGTCGTATGTAATCCTTGCTGTAAAACCGCAAGTGTTCGATTCCGTTGCACCCCATGTGAAAAGTGATGTGGTCTATTCAATTATGGCTGGTGTCACCATTGCTCGAATTGAGGAAGCCGTTGGGCACCAGCGAATTGTTCGAATAATGCCTAATTTACCATGTAGTATTGGGTACGGTGCAGCTGGACTGGCTCTTGGAGCATCTGCATCTGAAGAAGATGCTTCCCTTGCGTATCAATTGTTTTCAGCAATTGGGATTGTTACAGAGGTTCCTGAAGAACGTATGGATGCCGTGACTGCGGTGAGTGGCAGTGGGCCAGCGTATCTCTTTCTTCTTGCTGAGGCGATGATTGATGGTGGTGTGAAGGCTGGACTAGACCAAGAAACAGCTGATGCACTTGTCCGCCAAACATTACTTGGGTCTGCGGCCTTGCTTTTGCAAGACGATCGTAGCGCGGGCGAATTGCGTGAAGCGGTGACGAGTAAGGGGGGAACAACAGCTGCAGCAATTCAAGTTATGCAAGAGAGAGATGTTCCAAAAGCAATTACTGACGCAGTTGTTGCGGCGCGAAATCGAGGTAGCGAACTTGGGAAGTAACGACGGTTCTGCGACGGGTCTGACCCACAAATGTAGAACGTAGTATTCATTCTCAAGTTGAATCACGTTTTTGTGCTGGTGAGATTACGACTTAACAAGGGTCTGACCCTAGCAGTTTAAAACCGCTAGAAATCTTTTCTGGAGAAATACATCGATGCTAGCCCAAGAACGAACCCTTCAAAAAGAAGGGATGTTCCAACCACGTACCAAAGCGAACGAGATTCGTAATCATCTTGAATCCTGCGATTTGCCTCTCTATCGCGAGCGCCTCGTGCTGTTGGATCAAACTCTTTAACTTCTTCACCCTCGAAGGCACGCATATCGCCGTTCATGATTGCGCCAATATCGAAGCCTTCAGGATCACTCAGCCAACGGTCGAGCAATCCAATTGTTTGCGCATTTTTAGGCAAAGCGGCTAACACCAACTCTACCGGTGTGTGCCAAGGTGTGAGTTTAGCAAGGGAATCTTGCGCTTCAATACTATCTTCTTCGTACGACTCGATTCGTTTTTCAAGTTTCGGAATTCTGAAATCAGTTTCAGACTCTGCACGAATTGCGTTAAGTTCTTCAGTTGTTGCAACGACACCTTCGTCAAAACGTTCAATGTCGACATGTAAGCCAGTAACAAAACGATTGAGTATGACTTCGGAAGTTTGCACAGACCAGAGCAGCATCCAAAAAATCCCTGTGATAAGTAGCGCAGTAATACCTGAACGTGTCAAGATTCCAATGAGAACGCAGACAGCAAACAAATAACTAAAGAATGTCGCCACGATTGGGATGGCGGAAAAAATTAATGGGTTCCATTCACCAATTCGCAACCCAACACAAAGAAAAATGCCAAAACAAAATATTGCAACTTGCAATACGACAAAAAGCAAGCTCACAATATATTTTGAGAAAAATAGTTTGAACCGACCAATTGGTTTTGAAATTGTGAGTTCAATGGAACCGCTGTGTACAAATTCAGGGAAGATAGAACAAGTCGAAATGAGTGCAAGTACAGTTGCAATCCACGCAAGCCAAATTTTCACGAGAAAGTTTGAGAAAATACCAATATAGAGCCCACGGGCCCACGGGCTGCCAGCGTTCAGTTGTTCAGATTCAATTTGGTAAGCCCCAAAGCCAATAGAGATACCTTCCGTATTAAAACTAATTGAGCCAAAAGCAACAACGACAAGGACAGAGATGCCAACAGTCACCCAAAACAGTTTCGCTGCACTGAGTTGTCGATATGCATCAATCAATAGCGCTTTAAACTGCATCATTGAATAGCCCCAGGTGCATCTTTGTGGTCAACGGCTCGCATAAATAAGTCTTCTAAGTTTTCGCGGACTGGTTGCACTGAAACTATAGTTACGTTTTCTGCTCGGAGTCGGTCAAGGACTGCTTGGATTTTTGCAGGATCATCACCGAGTAGTGTCAGCGCATTTGCAGAAACATCATCTGCGAATTCTGTTGCCCATTCTGGAATCGTTCCCAAAGTTGTAATTTCGTACCGTCTTGAATCTACAGTGAGCGAATCGATTGTGCCTTGCATCGTGACAAGCCCCTTGACCATGATGGCAACACGGTCGCAGACCAATTCGAGTTCGCTCAGGAGATGGCTGTTGAGGAACACCGCTTTGCCTTCTTCTTTCAATTCCGCAAGCAAGTCGCGGATTTCGCGACGACCAACTGGGTCCACGCCATCGGTTGGTTCGTCAAGAATGAGCAGCTTTGGGTCATTCATGAGTGCTTGGGCGATGCCAAGCCGTTGCAACATGCCTTTTGAGTAGGAACTTACTTTTTTATTTTCCCAGCCGCAGAGACCCAACCGAGAAAGCAGGGAAGTAGCGCGTGATTGACGTTCTTTCCTTTGCACATTACTTAGCGCACCATAGTGATGCAGTACTTGTTTTCCAGTGAGGTAGTATGGGAATCTGTGGTGTTCAGGTAGATAGCCAACATTTTCGAGTGTTTGGCGATGCCCAATTTGCTTCCCGAGCATGGTTCCCGAACATTCTGAAGCATGGATAACAGTCATCAAGATTTTGACAAGCGTTGACTTCCCTGCACCATTTGGTCCAAGTAACCCAAAGATTTCTCCATCCATAACTTCTAATGAGACACCACGCAAAGCGTGCACTTTGCCTCTGTAGGTTTTTACAACGCCATTTATTTGTATCGCTGGCACGCACAGAGTGTACCATTCCTATTATGCGACATCGGTGTCTTCAATCTTTTTTACAACACTTAGAAAAACATGGCGAACTTCGCCGCATCACAGAAGAAGTTTCACCCATGTTGGAAGTGACCGACCTCGCGCAGGTAGAAGCGGTAGCGAATTGCCCAACGCCGAGTAAGACTGCAGGAACGTATGACGCAGGTCGAGAAACACTTGGCGGGCAAGCTTTGTTGTTAGAAAACATTCGAGGGTGCGATTTCCCACTTGCAATTAATACGTTTGGGTCTTACTTCAGAATGGAAGAAGCATTGGGTAGTAGATGTTTTGAAGAGATAGCTCAGACGATTGCATCCTTTACGAATATTGCCCCGCCTTCAGGGTTGTCTGATCTTGTTGCGATGGCGAAGCAATTCAAGCCGTTAATGAACATGAAACCAAAGCGCAAGAAAGGAAATGGCCTTTGCCAAGACATTGTGCAATTGGTGAAGAATGGCAAGGTTGATTTAACTCGTATACCAATTATTAAATGTTGGCCGTTTGATGGCGACCCACGAAGGGTTGGTTACGATTTTTCGCCTCAGCAATCACGAACTTCCGATGGCGGTGGAAGGTTCATTACGTTCGCGGGCATGCACACAATTCATGCGGACGATAGAAATAATCCAAACCCAAAATCACATAATATTGGCATGTACCGTTCACAGCTTGTTGACGAAACGCATTTGGCGATGCATTGGCATATTCATCACGACGGCGCAGCACATTGGCGATCATGGAAAGCAATTGGTGAACCAATGCCAATCGCTATTTGCTTTGGTGGCGAAACTGTCTTGCCCTATGCAGCAACATGTCCACTTCCACCAGGCATGAGCGAGTTGCTTATGGCAGGTTTTTTACAAGGGAAAGGCATCGAACTTGTTCGTGCAAAAACGGTTCCTCTTTGGGTACCAGCAAACAGTGAGATGGTCATTGAAGGATTTGTAAACACAGATTGTGGCCCTTGTGGTTGGGAACCGAAAGATGGCGAACTCGGAGAGGGTGCAGTATTCGAAGGGCCATTTGGTGACCACACAGGTTTTTATTCAATGCCAGATAGGTATCCACTCGTTGATGTGACAGCAGTGACGCACCGAAAAAACGCGGTATTTCCTGCAACCGTTGTTGGCCCACCGCCACAAGAAGATTATTACTTAGGAAAAGCAACTGAGCGAATTATGTTGCCTTTATTAAAGGTAATGATTCCAGATATCATCGATTATCACTTGCCGATGTTTGGCACGTTTCATAATTGTGTCTTTGTCAAAATGAATTCGCAGTACAAAGAGAATGCTAGAAAAGTGATGCACGCAATTTGGGGTGCTGGTCAAATTGCTTGGACAAAAGTTATTGTTGTTGTAAATGAAACGGTGGACGTGCACGATGAACACGCCGTCTTTGAAGCACTCAGCAGAATTGATGTCCAGAGCGACATCGAAATTGTTCGTGGAGCGCTTGATATCCTTGACCATGCAGCACCAGAAGTTGGCGCAGGTGGAAAGATAGGTTTTGACTGTACAAACACTAAGCAACAGGACGGTGCAATCAAAATCATTTCGATTGAAAAGAAAAATGGTGGCGATGGTGCGACTGCATTACAAAAAGCACATGAAGCAAACCAACAAGCATCGATAATTTTTGCCGTGGATAGCGATGTTGATCCTACAAAACTTGGTGACGTTTTCTTTCATTTTTGCGCTTGCTTTGACCCATCACGCGACACGCATTATTTTGATACTTGTATAGGGTTGGATGGAACGACAAAAATGACTGGCGATGAGCGAAATGGCAAAGCTGTTCGCCCGTGGCCACCAAAACTAGTCGTTGACAATCGCGATTGAATCTGGTTTTAGGAACAGGTAATACAGATTGCCTTCAGCGTATTGCCCACCGGCTTTAATGCCAGCGGTTGGCCCAACACCCATGAATAAATCAGCACGGCCAGGCGCTCGAATTGCGCCACCTGTGTCTTGGTCAGTCATGAATTGGGTGAATGAGTTCTTTTCACCAGTGAGTGAACGAACGGTTGTGTCTACGAGAACCACTCCGCCTCGTGGGAAGATTTTTTTATCAGTTGCAATGGAGCGTTCTGCGGTGACTGGAACTCCAAGCGAACCAGCTGGCCAGTTTCCACCGTTGTATTCTCGGAAGAACACATAAGATTCATTGTTGTCGATTAAGTTTTGAATTGCCTCTGGATTTTTATCGTAAAGTCGTCGAATCGCTTGCAAACTTAATTTTTCTGGAGGAAGCAGGCCTGCTTCAAGAACAGAATGTCCTAGGCCTGTGTAGGGTCGATCCGTTTTTCCAGCGTAACCGATGTACATCAATTCACCATCATCCATACGCAAACGAGCAGAGCCATTGACATGAATCGTGTAAGCATCGAGATCATCTTTTACATAGACAAGCTCTGTCCCATCAAGATCGCCAGACGATTCAAGCGCACGCCTTGTTGGCCATTTTGAAAGAGTGCCATCTTTATTTTTTCGTCCAAGTGGTTCGCCGGAAGATGGATTAGTAACGAGGTCGCTCGGTCTTGTGTAGAGAGGAGCATTAAAGGATGGACTTCTGCTTCGAGATGCGTGAAAATCTGGAGAGTAGTATCCAGTGAAGAGCACTGTTCCCAAGCCATCGCATCCTACAGATTTGTACACATCGAATCGTTCTTGGACTACTGCAAGGAATTCATCTTTTGTTGTGGATTGTGTAAGAATATCTTGAAGGACAATGACAGAGTTCTTTGCTTGTTCGTGCGTGATTCCCTCGATGGGAAACCACTGCTTGCTCGATGGTGCGTTGAACCATTCAATGCTGTTTTCGATGGAATCTTGTAGGAAGAGATCTCTCGATTCCCAAGCTATTTCGATATTTGGCCAATCACGCGGGGATACCTTATGAAGTGCTGCTCGGCCTGTTGGCAGTGCCTTTGTGTAGTTTGTGGAGTCTTTCTTCTCAGCAGTTGTTTGTGGGCTTTTGCAACCCGAAAACCCGAGAACCAAAAGTAGAATGGGAATAATGTATGTTTTCATCAGTGTATACATCGGCAAGTCAAGTGATTTATACCAAATAGGTGATAGATAAGTAGGCGTTGCATGCTAGAATGACACACCTGCTGATTGCAGTCAAGGAACACTATTATGTCCATATCACTCATCGCATCCTATTCACTCGCACTTGTTGGCATGCCCGGATGGGCGGAAATTGCCGTTCTTCTCGTAATTGGGCTCCTTATTTTCGGAAAACGACTCCCCGAGGTTGGCCGAAACTTGGGTAAATCCATCGTCGAGTTTAAAAAAGGCATCAAGGGAATTGGTGAAGATATTGATGATGAAGCAAGTCGCCAAGACCAGAAGCAAGTCGAACAATCAAATACGACCGATTTGCCACCTGCGAATCAATCCACTGATCAAAAGGTAGATGAAGTCAAGCACCACATGGAAGACTAAATTATGTTGCGGGGGCTTTCTCTAAATGAACATAGACGCGTCGCCATGGTTCATCGCCGATGATTCGCCATTTGTGCCCACGTCCCTCAAGATCTTCTGCTAAAAATATATCGCCGGGTTTTACTACAAGGATTTCACCGCTACCAAACGTAAACTCGATTATGCCGTCTAAAGTTATGACATACTGTTTTCGCGGGGCTGGGTGCCAATCGTAGACCCCGCCTGGCTTTGTTTCAGCAAGCCGAACGCTGTGGCATTCAATTAAATCACTGACAGATGTTCCGTGGCCATGATCGTTGGTGCCAATGGACCACGTTTCGACCTTTGATATCTGCTCATCATCCGTGCAGAAATGCGGAAAATCGATGGACATATTTCTTACTTATCAGCCATCACCGAAAGGTGCCCTGCGATTTGCCAAAGCGATGTCGCCATGCACGTCAAAATCAAGATGTGCAATACGGCGTACAGGCATTTAAAGGGAAATTTCTTTGCTGGACAACAACTATTTTCGTTTTCAGACATCGTAAAAACTCCTTTTCCGAGTTATCGACCATATTGATGCCTTGAGATAAGCAACGTAGCTTGCAGCGTGGGACTGACCCCAAGCGCTAGGGTCACACCCGTCTCAGACCATCACACGAAACAATTTCCCCATAGGTTTTTTTTGTGAAAATGAATGGGATACATGCCCAATAACGATACCTATGCGGAGATATGCGTGCATTGCAATGGTGATTGGGCTATTTGGTGCCCTCTTGTTTTGGTCGTGTTTGGGGTGCATCGAACTTGTTCAAGACTCATTTGATGCAGGTGCCTTCATCGGATGGGCGACACTGGCGTGTATATCAATGATTGTTGGTGGCTTTGGGTATCTCTGCTTTACTGAATTGGTAGGGTATTTTTCAATAAGGCGCGTTGACCGACTCGCAAGAGCACTCTTAAGTGAGGATGTTTCGCACGCACGTCGATTAGCGAAGCAGTGGATGCACTCGATTGATGGTAATTCTGAGGATTTTGAATCACTTGATTCTGTGCAAGAGATACGGCAATATATCGCATCGCAATTGAACGCAATTGATTCGAAAGTTGACAAAGGTATCGCAAAAGAAGCAGTTTTGATTGCTGCATTTGTGGGTATTTCGCCATGGCCAATGATAGACGGTGCAATTGTTGCATGGCGCCAATTTCGCATGATGCGAAGTGTTGCGAAAAGCTATGGTGTTCGCCCAAGCACCATTGGAACACTACGTCTCCTTCGCAAGGTGTTGATTTCAGTCGTCTTTGCTGATGCATCGGAGCATGTCACGCAATGGATTGCGGCAAGGGTCCCATCAATAGGGGGACTGCTCCCATCAGCAGGACAAGCAGTAGCAACGGCTGTACTCACTGTTCGGTTAGGGCGATCCTGTAAAATTGCTTGTCGACCACTGAGGAGCACACCAACGAAAAAGGCTTCAGCGATGGAAAGAGTAAAACTCTATATACATAGGGCAAAAGCACGAAGAAAAAAAACCACAGTGAGAGAAGAGTTCACTGCGATTTAATTTAATCCCAGAAACCCCGAATTGCCATCCCCCAGATTTCCCACGAATCTCCCTGAACACCTCAAACCCCGGAACTCCCGTTGGGCTCGATGAGAGCAGTTGGAAATGCTCCACATTGTCTAATGCGTTAAAAAATAAAAGATTGACACAAAATTAGGAAACTTTTTTCATAAGAAGCAAAAAACTCCCTTTGTATGGGATGGTACGATGTGAGAATGCTGACCGGATTACTACTATCAACCATCTTTATGGCCCCCTCAGGACGTTTTTTGCAACAAATTGATGGCTTCCTCGAGCCATCACATGCCATTTGGCTTGCAGATGGAAATATAGCTGTTGCGGACAGATTGGCGGACGAAATTGTGATTATCAGCGTCGATGGGAAGCGACTTCGTACAATCGAAGCAGAAAATCCGATGGAGTTGGTCATAGATGATCAAGGCTCTCCTGCAATTGGAACTGTTCACCGACCAGAGTGGGGCACTGATGAAGTCGTAAGCCCTGGTGTACCTGTGCAAAGTTCGCAGGGCTGGTTTATTCCTGATATCTATGGACATGCAATTCATCAGTATGACCCTAAAGGAAAGTGGCTTGGCAAGTGGGGTGTGCATGCGCTTCTTCCACATGAGGGTAAAGGAAAGTTGCATTACCCCAACGCTGTTTCCATTTCGCCTAACGGGTCAAAAATCATTGTCTGCGAAGGGTTTGAAGGTCGCATTCAAATTTTTGAACTCGGAGAAGGAGAACCAGAAAGTGCACCACTGATTGCCAATATTGCGCATTTTGGGAAACACATAGATTCATACAGGGATTTGATTCTGCTTGCTGAACCAGAACTTGGAGATGTGTATCTCTTTCGAACGGGTCTCGATGTTCCAATTCCAATGACACGTTTTGGTGGAGAAGGAAATGCTCCACATCAATTCAAATGGATTAATGGTTTGTGGATTGGTGACGGCGAAATAAAAGTTGTTGGTGATAGGAATGTAAAAACATTTGTGTACGAACATGACTCAGCAAGTCCATTCAAACAAATACCGGGCATGGTGAAGTTTCAAAAATCGCAGAATAATGCTTGTTTCAATGGACCAATTGATGACGCTCATGTCATGCCAAGTGCAACAGACATTACTGTTTCGCTTGATGGAAATTCAATATGGTCTGTCGATGCAGTTGCAGAAACAGTTACGCATTCAACGTTGCCAAATTTTGAAGTCGTGCAAACAATCGTTGGCTTCATAGAGCCAAGCGGAATCGAAATAGAACCAGATGGAAATATATTAGTTTCAGACATTGGAGCGTCGAACATTAAACGGTTCTCGCCTGAAGGCGAGTTGTTGTTCACATTTGGCGAAAAGGGCTATGCTCCTCACCAGATGTTTAAGCCAGCTGGAATGACCGTTCTTGATGACGGGGCAATTGTCGTTGTTGATTGGGGCAACCACCGAGCTCAGGTATACAGCCCTGATGGGAAGTGGCAAGCAACGTTTGGTCGTGGTCGAAGTTGGACGCGAGGGAAAAATCCGCCTCCACATACCGTGACAAGTAATGCAGGAAACTGGAAGGTGACTTTTTCGCCTACACTAGAGGAGATGCCTCTCAACGAAGTCTTTGAACTCACGACTCGAGTGGAGGGAGTCGGTGAGATACAATCACTTCGCGTTGATGCAGCGATGCCAGCACATGGGCACGGCATGATGACTGATCCGGTGACAACTTTGCAAGAAGATGGAAGTTACAAAACAACCGGCATGCTTTTGAGTATGCCTGGGAAGTGGGAAATTTACTTTGACATCGACAACGGCGAAACCATTGAGCGTGCACAAGACGAAGTGACACTTAAACCGTAAATCGTCGCACTATGCTCCCATCCTTATTTGATGGTGAAACGGGTCTGTCCCAAGAATACTTTATTGAGATTTATTGTCTCAATTAATTGGCTCTGAGCCAATTTATGTCTAGTAATAGCAGTGGGTTAGAAGCATAATTTGATGACGAATACCTCGGAAGAATTTCTTTGGAGTTAGGGGCAAACCCGTCGCTGTGGTGCAAAAAAACTACTTTGGCGTGGCGAGCAGAGCAACATCCGGCAACGGTGCAGTCAACGATTCTAAAAACACAATCAAGTCCGCCTTTTGCTCTGTAGACAGGTTCAACGGTTCCAAAATAGTTTCACGATGGTGGTCTGCACTGACGAAATTTTCTAGTGTTGAATAATGTTCTAACACATCTTCTAGTGTTGCTAGTTGCCCAGCGTGCATGTATGGTCCTGTCTTCGCAACGTTGCGTAAACTAGGTGTTCGAAAAGAACCCCAGTCTTCTCGTCGTTTTGCAATATGCTTGGAAATGGTTGCGCGAATTCCATCGGAGTCATCGCTTTGTTCACTGCCAGCTGTGAACTGCGCGGTTTGTAACGTATCAATTGCGCCAGCACGACCGCTATCTCGTAGTGGGCCGCCATCAAGTGGTCCAATGCCAACGGAGTGAAATGCACCGTCACTCAACCATGGTCCAAAGTGGCAACGCAAACAGCCACCGTCACCAATAAAGTATTTCAACCCACGTTGAGCAGAACCCGAAATGGCTTCGCTGTCGCCAGCAACAAACGCATCGAACGGAGCATTAGTTGCATCAAGTTTTGTAATGTAACTCGCAAGGGATTTGGCAACCTTTGTGGAATTGCCATCGACATCTTTCAAGTCCATTTCTCCAAAGGCATCAATCCAAAGTGAAGAAAGTGTTTTGTCTTTCGCAATGAGTGAGATTATCTGGTCGCGTGGAAAGTTCATCTCATCAGGATGTTCCATAGTCTGAATAGGTTGTCCCCACAACGTGTCCGTGCGCCCATCCCAGAAAAACCAACGTTGATGTGCAGCATTTAATACAGTAGGAGAGTTACGAGTAGTTTGTCCTGTCCCAACAGCAATTTGCACGCCATCGGTAAAATATTTTTCAGGTTCATGGCAAGTAGCACAAGAAACCTCCTTGTTTGAAGAAAACCGTTCATCAAAAAAAATGGCTTGGCCAAGTGTTGCAGCCTCTTTGTTTTGTTCAAACGCATTCGTTGTGTCAGGCAATAAAATTGCAGGGCTCATGGATCGTAAAATCGTCCACTCTTCTTCAGAAAAAACAGGCAATGCAGACACATCGCCAGTTGTGAATAGTAAGCAAAACAATGCAGTGAACATGTTCGGGATGTTACTCGATTGTCAGGGTGCCGGAACCAGTATCGCCTTCCCAGCCGCCTATGCGGACGAAGTAGGTTTGGCCAGCAGTAACATCGACATTAACAGATGAATAGTAGGATTGGCATCCAGTTTCTCCGTTTGAATCTCCATTGCATGCGATTTGGTTGCCACAGGTGCCTTCATAAACAACCATAGATGTATCAAAACTTCCGCTATCGCACGTTGTGAAGTGAGCGTTGCCAGAAAACTCTGCGGTCCACGCAAGCCAAATATCTTTCGAATTTGCCCAGTTCATGTATGTGCCTGCACACATGTTTTCATCTGGTGCTGGCGAGCTTGGTGTCGCAGTAAAGGTTTCGTAAGCATTAGCACCAACATGAGCCGTTATTGCAGTATTGCATTCGTCACCTGCGCCAGGGCAGACGGTGTTTGCACACAATGTTTCGTCTCCGTAAAAACTTCCTCCCAAGCTAGTGCAAGCATTTTGGCTCGCTTCTGTGCATGTAAAATCACTTAAGCAGCATGCGCCTGTAATGACACACTCTGTACCCCAAACACTTACTAGTTGGAGAATGTCTGCAACATCTACGCTGCATGTGTCATTCACATCGCCAATTGGTCTAAATGTGCCATCGCCCACGGCTCCCCAGTTGTCAATTATTGCGAGGATGTCACTCACGCCAACGATTCCGTTTCCATCAATATCGTCAGAACATGAACCGAGTGGAACAGTGCATGGGTCGAGTATTCCAAGCTCCCAAACGAAAAGTCCACTTTCAAGATCGCTTCCAATGACAGTACCACTTGGAAAATATGGGTAGACATTCCACAAGCCATTAAAACTCGCGTTGTCGTTTGATGGGTATGTGTCAAAAAATCCATATTGTGTTGGGGCTGTTGGATTTGTTGCATCGAAGACGCGAAGACCTGAACGGTAATTCGCTTCGAAGATGTATCCGTTGTGTGTGTACAAGTTGTGGTCGATTGAGGGCCTTCCACTAGAGAATGTTCCAACGAACGAAGGGTTTTCAATATCAGCAACATTAATGATACGAGTTGTGGTGTTTCCACCGTAGTTTTGCTCGTCTAGTTCATCGTTGAGATAGAAATATTGTCTGTCCTCTGAGAGCCAACCTTGATGCGAGTAAGCAGCGTTGCTGTAATACGTTTGTGAAACAACAAACGGAGCATTTTTGTTTGTGATGTCTACGATAGTAAGACCGGTGTCACTCCATCCACCGCTAAGACCTGCACAACAGAATGCAATTTGTCGACCAGCAAATGGTCCACTTGTGTACGTGACGATTTGCGCATCGTGAACGTATCGGTCGCTCCATGAGCCGACTTGGACTGGTGCCGCTGGGTTCGCCAGACTATAGAACATAAGTCCATCGTTGCTTGCGCCTGTTCGGTACAAGAAACCACTTTCGGTGTCGATAGCAACATTGTGGGATGCACCAGAACCAGCGGAGTTTAGAGTTTGTACTTGACCGAGGTCAATGTTTGCTAAGTTAAAGACTTGGATACCACCTCCACCTTCGCTTACGCAGTACATGTACGTGCCGTATGTTTTGATATCACGCCATAGACTGTTTGGACCCGAAAGCGAAGCCACGACTTGTGCATTGCCTGGGTTGGTAATTTCCACAACGACTGTACCACTGCTTGTTCCCATTAGAGCGTACTCACGACCAGAGGGGGAGACGTATCCCCAACAATCGTTACCACTGTCAGCATTATCAAGTGTATTGAGTGGTAGCCATGTTTTGAGTTGGACGTTTTCAGATGTGAAACCTAAAGATCGCTCTTGCCCAGGATTGCGATCAGCTCGATAGGCATTTGCTTTAACAGCGGGTTGCCGATCTTTGATTTTTGGATCGTCTTGGTGTGCTGAAAGAATTGCAGGCAAAGTGCCTGCTATAACAGCAGTTGTGATAATGGTTTTAAGTTTCATGGTCGTTCTGCAGAACCTTTCTCTACTTGTGTCTATTCTGACTCAAAAATGGCAAAAAGCCACCTACTTTGGGAAATTATACGGCTTCTAACCCCTTCGGTTCCATGAATAGGACGTACTGGAGGTGTTTTTACTCACATAATCCCCAGTTTCCAATGGCAGTGAGCAAATCGCTTATTGCGACTATTCCATCGCCATCGAGGTCAGCAGTGGGATTATTTGTGCCCCAGGCTCCAATAATTGTCAATAAGTCAGTGACATTGACTACTCCATCTTGATCAAGATCACCAAGACAGGCAACTCCACAGGATATAACTTCAAGTTGGAAATTATCAATGCCAGCTTCCACAATACTCGCGGGGCTTGCGTCTTCAGTCATGAATGCCACCCGTACTTGATTTGTTGGGAGGATGTATGCGCTCAGAGTGAAACTTGTTGTTTCCCAAGCAGAACCTGTACCACCCGTTTCATGCACGAATGTCCACGTGTCTCCGTTGTTGTTACTCACGTACGTTTGAAGTGAGTCACTTGTCTGACTGTCAAAAAACCATCGAGCATAGGAGATGATTCCATCTGTTCCAGCAACATCGAGTAGCGGTGAAACGAGTGTCGTCGATCCTCCATCTACATCTTCTGCGCCTGCGCTTCCGCCAACGTCGCCGTTTTGTGTAACAAAGCACATGATGTTTTGGGATCCACCCGTTGCGTCATCTTCGGGAGCAGCCATCGCTGAGTTGTAGATTGTGCCGTTGGGATCTGCTTGTTCCCATGCTCCAGTAGTAAGAGTACCGCTGTTCGTAACTCCCCAACTTGAAACGTCGGCTTCCATTTCGTCTCTAAAAAGAATGTCAGTCCCTTCGCCTACCGTGACGTTGTGCCACCCGGAAGGGGGATCGGTAAACGTGCCACCACTCGTAAGTGAAACTGAAATGAAGAATTGAAGTTCAGTAGCGCAATCGCCAGCAGGCAAACTTGCTTCGAACTGCCCTTTTCCGAGAGTCGTTAATGGGTACACGGTTTCGATACCGTTTTCAAGGACAGAAATGCTCGCTGTATTTGGATCTACCGCGCCGCCTCCGACCGCTTGGGTATTGATAGTAAACAGAATGTCTTGGTTTGGAGGAACGAAGCCGGGTAATCCATTTGGATATGTAAAGATGACTCCAGTTGGTGCGTCTTGAATCCAGATTTCTGTGGAGTCGCAACGCCCCATGACCATGTCAAGCCATCCATCTCCATTGATGTCAAACACCGCAACATCGTGCACGCCTTGCAACTCACTATTTAAAATGCCAACATCTTGTTCAGAGAGCGTGATGTTTGGAACATCGCCGAGGTTTCGATAGATATGTGTTGTTCTAGTGCAGCCAGAAATATCAACATCAATATCGGTAACTATGACATCTTGATGCCCATCGTTATTAAGGTCTCGTAAGATTGCATTGCCTCCGAAGCCATCACTATTTTGTAACGTAACACTGTCAAAGTTTGCAAAACCATCGCCGCCGTTTCCAGTGTTGAGGTAATACGTGTCGGAACCATCGTCGACAACAACGAGGTCAAGTCTGCCATCGCCGTTTAAATCTCCAACAGAAACAAAGTAGGGGGCTCGTTGGTCGACGATGTCGTACCCGTTAAAGTAGCCTTCATTGTTTGGATCGTTGTAGGTAATCGCAACATGCTGGGGTGCATTGAGTGAAGTTTGTTTGACAACGTCAAGCACTCCATCACCATTCATGTCAGCAATGGCGCTTGCAGCTCCAAATGCTGATTCCAACATCTCGCTACTCATGCGTTGTTCACTTTGATCGCTGAAGAAACCATTGCCATCGTTAATGAGAAGCCTGTTGTTGTAGTCAAAGATTTGCGTGCCGCCACTGTCGTAATCGCCAAAGTACAAGTCAGGGTGACCATCGCCAGAGACATCGCCGACAGCGAGTGAGCAAAAACGAGGTCCTGCAGTATTGTGCATTTCTGGGATGCGATTGTTTTCGAAGCGGAAGCCTTGCCAAATGCCGTCGATCTCACCCAAGTTCATGTAGACGCGAGGGTGGGAGAGTTCTTTTGTAGAATTATCAGTGAGCGTTGTGACTGTGATCATGTCAAGCCAACCGTCGGAGTTAAGGTCGTGTAGTACAACGTCTCGGTCGTTTGTTGGAGTCAAAAATCCATTGTCACCAGTCACATCAGTTGCTGTTGCGTACTCTGCAGTGCGGTCAACTAAAATTCCACCCTCATTCATAAGGAGAACGTTGATGTTTCTTCCAGTGGAAGTGAAGGGTTCTTTGCGGACACAAACGAGATCTATGTCGCCATCGAGGTCAAGGTCGCCCCAAGCATAATCTTTTTCTTCAACATCATTGATGCCCAGAGCGGGGTCGCAGACCAGTCGTTGCGAAGTTTGGTTCGTAAAGTTGCCGAAGCCTCCAGTGAGAGCTATTTCAACAATAAGTATTGATGTAATCATCATGTGCAAGGGCCCCAATTTCCAACAATATATAGAAGGTCATTAACATTTACAGCACCATCGTTGTCGATGTCTGCAGAACAATTTGTACATGGTCCCCACGCTTCGATAATCGCAAGCAAATCGCTGACACCAACAAGGTTGTCACCATCTAGGTCACCAACGCATGCTTGACAAATATCAGGAACACCATCGTTATTCACATCAGATTCACCTAGCAGAATGTCAAGCATATCTACAACGCCGTTCGCGTTGCAATCAGCAGGTGTGGCATCAAAAGCAAGAAGGAAGATGTCGAAGTCATCAAGATCAACATCGCCATCTTGGTCAGCATCGTGAATTGCGCAGGGTTCATCTGGAGTTACAGTTGTTCCGAAGCAACCACGAAATCCAATGGTATCGATGTAGCCATGGAAGTCATTGAGTTCTACGTCGTTGTCACTGTCGCTGTCAAACTCTGCTTGTCCAAGAGAATGGAGAAATTGAATGACCATCGCTTGCTCTTCAGGTGTAGAAGATGCAAACGCTTCTGCTGAAGGAATGCCTTGTGAACCAAACACACCATGTTCTGCGATTGCATTTCGAATTCTAGATTCAAAGGTGCCTGCAGAAAATCGACCATCGTGCCAGAGTGGGTCACGATAGGAAACACCCCAGAGAGGAGGCGTTTTTAATTCTTGACCATTGCCATCACCCTGTACAATTCCATCGCCAGCGATCCCCATATCGTGCAATAAGAAGTCTCCGTATGGTCGAATGTTGACATTACGCAAGATGGATTCTGTTTCTGGGTTTGTGCCTGTTGTGAACGAAGCAGTATGGCAGACTACGCAACCTATGTCATTAAAGATTATCTCGCCTTGCATGCCGTACCGCGGTGTTTGTGGTGGAGGTGCTAAGAAACGCTGAAAATCCGTTACTCGATCGATAAAATCAAAGCCTTCGGTGTCTGGTCCATCTTCAGGATCGGCGACTGTATCACAGTTTGCAAGAAGCACTTCATCGCCATTAGGAGCGTTGTCAAATGGCAGGAATCGGTTGCTCAATCCCATTTCGTTTTGTGACGCATCAGAAGAAAATGTAAGTACAGATGCGACTTGTGCTTTCCAACCAAAACGTCCAACATGCAACGCGCCGTTTGGATCTTCAAAGTTTGAAACCATGTGCGCCTTGCCTCGTTGTGCTGCCGGTTGTGCATCTCGAACTATAAGAAGGTCTGCGTCACTGATTGCTTCTACAAGTCCAAATGCAAGTGCACTATTTGTAACACGAAGTGAAGTTACATTTGCTTCAGGTGGTACGACTTCAGCGCACTCATCGCTAATTGCTTCTGCTTGCCGAAGTGAACCACCAAGACTTGCAAGGGGGTCGAAGCCGCCTTTCTTTCCAAGAAAGCCAAAGCGGGTGACGGTTTGAGTACCTGCACCGCCTAGTGGATTGTTATGACAACTTCCGCAACTCGTTTGATTAAAAATGGGACCAAGTCCACCCTCAACAGTGAGATCTTCGTTGAATGCAATCTTCCCTATCTCAAAGCGAGCAAGGAGCTCGTTGGTCAATGTTGGGAGGGGGTCGCCAGCTCTCGGCTGAGGAACTTGTGCCAATGCCGCATCGAGCATAGAGAATAAACCCAATGCAATAAGAACGGTTCGTCTAGTTATAAAATGAAATGTCACAGAACACTCTCCTTCATCTACACACAGATACGATTCTTCTCTAAGATTGGTTGCATCCAATGTACTCGGAAAAGCTTCCAACTCAAACAATCAAACACGCTCTCTTGATCTTAATGGTTGCCTTTGCTAGTTGTACTTCTGAGGAACCAGAGCGTGTAAAGCTCGATTCTGGGTTAAAAACGCACTTTTTACTCATTGGTGAAGGCCAATACGGTTCAGCTCGAGTTCGTCTCCGGCAATATATGAAAGAGAACGGCCAATCAGGCCAAGCGCTGTTCCTTATGGGTTTGAGTTACCACAGCGAAATGAGATATGCAAAAGCCGTGGAGTGGCTCACGAAATCTACGAATGCTGAAGGAAAACTATATCCGCCAGCATGGCATTATTTGGGCTGGTCTCATTATTACCTTGGAAACGCTGAGAGTGCCCAAGAAGCATTTGAGCACTTTTTAGTTCTTCAACCTAATGAGCCAGACTCGACGTTTGCGCTTGGATTGTTAGCGGTGGAAGCAGGCGAACTTGAATCAGCAAAGGAAGTGTTTGCTCGTGTTGTTTCGCTTGCGCCTCGAAATCAAAGTATTCGTGCGAAGGCTACAGCGAGGTGGGCAGATATGTTGGTAGAACTAGATGATCGCGAGGGTGCAATCTGGTTGTACAACGATGCGCTTCAGCGAAATCCAGATTTGTACGAAGCGTGGTATCGTTTATATCAAACATTGGAACGTATTGGAGAGAAAGAAAAATCAATAGAAGCGATGCAGGGGTATCAAGCTGCTCGCATTCGAGTACATCCAGAGTGGAAGACTACTAGGTTTCCAGAGTGAAGCAGTGCGCATTCATATTGTTGCTTGTTGGTTGTTCTGAAAAACAAGAAGATTATATTCCTACTGAAATGTCATTCAGAGAAGTAGATACAGCCATTGCCCCAACAACTTGTGGAGGAGAAAATCCGACGCACATTGTTGAAGTGAATGGAACCGGCCTTGCGCTCCTTGATTTTGATAACGATGATGATTTGGATTTGTTTGTAATAAATGCTTCAAATGAACCGTGTCGTTTGTATGAAAACAGGAGTGATGATTCCATTGTGTTTCAGGATGTAACGGAGAAACTCGGTATTGATATTCAAAAATGGGCTATGGGAGTTACAGTTGGCGATGTAAACGGTGATGGTTTTGATGATTTGTACATCACTTGTCATGGTCCAAACATTTTATTACTTAACGATAATGGCAAGGGTTTTACAGACATCACTCGGCGAGCTGGTGTTGGTGATACAAGGTGGGGAACAAGTGCACGTTTTGGAGATTTAGATGGCGATGGCGACTTGGATTTATTTGTGTGCAACTATCTTGAATTTGACCATGATAATCCACCTCCAAAAGCACAGTACAAGGGCGAAGATGTACTTGGAGGTCCGCACGGATTGGCTCCGCAGCGAGATGTCGTGTACGAAAATCTTGGTGGTGGCAAGTTCGCAAACGTGACAGAGCAGTGGGGTTTTGGTGCGGAGCCATCATTTACATTAAACGCAGCGATTGTCGACTTTACCGGAGACGGCTTGCAAGATGTTTTTGTAGGGAACGATTCAATGTCAAATCATCTTTATGTGAATACGGGTGAAACGCCACCTCGTTTCGAGAACAAGGGAGTGCAAACAGGTGTTGCAGTAAATGGCGATGGTTCAATGCAGGCAACAATGGGGATAGCAGTTGGTGATGTAAATGGAAATGGAAGGCCAGACATATTTACAACGAATTTTTCTAGTGACACAAACACTTTGCACACAAACGACGAGACTGGTTTTTTTGATGATCGAACAAAACGATTTGGCTTAGGACTAGCGAGCCGGAGCCTTCTAGGTTGGACGTGTGGTTTTCACGATTTTGATTTAGACGGCGATGAAGATTTGTTTATAGTTAATGGCCATGTCTATCCAGAAGCAACGATGGAAACGATGGATAGTCCACGAGAGCAACCGGTACTACTTCTTGAGCGAACGGGCAATAGATTTGAGCGAGTGCCACTTCAGGGAAAGTATCGTGATCGCGCCGCTGTGTTTGGTGATTTAGACAATGATGGCGATACAGATGTGATTGTTGGAGAGCGTGGTGGAGAAATTCGCGTGTTACGAAATGACTCACAGCATGCTCAACCTTGGGTCGTTCAATTAGAGGGGGCCAAAAATAACCCAAGAGGTTTGGGGGCAAAACTTGTTGTTACTTTTGCAGATGGAACAACAGCGACCCGTTGGAATACGGATGGTTTTGGTTTTCAGTCCTCATGTACTGTTCAGCGACATTTATTCCCAAAACCAATTACATCCGTCGAAGTCACTTGGGCAGATGGAGTAACACAAACGGTGGATGAAGTTTCTAGCGGAGAGCCGCTTGTCATTTCGCAGTGATGACAATCACTTTGGGTGCTGGCGTTCTAAAGTTGTGGGTCAGACCCGTCGCAGAACGTTTGCTTTTGTGTATTTCTTTCCGAGAATCGTTTTGGCATCTGCACCCATCCAGTCGTTGAGTACAGCGGTATAGACTTCTCGAAAGTCGGTGTTGTAGACGAGATCACCTTGATCTAACTTTGTCAGCGACGGGTGTTCTCCGAGCAAACCATTTTGCACGTTATCGCCAATTAAGAACATTGGCGCCGCTGTTCCATGGTCTGTTCCTGCGGAACCATTTTGTGCAACTCGTCGACCAAATTCACTAAAGACCATTGTCATTACCTTGCCGGTATTTCCTTGCTTTTTAAGATCCTTTTGGAAGGCGTTAAGTGCATCACCCAATTGACGCATAAGATTAGCGTGCCCATTGAGTTGATTGGCATGCGTGTCAAAACCGCCTAAGCTGGCATAGTACACCCGCGTTGGAAGATCAGCACGAATCATTGAAGCAATGAGTTGAAGTTGTTGTGCGAGTAGTCCGCCGGGATAATTGATGAGCGGTCGTTTTGAAACGGCAGCTCGGATTCGATTAGAGGAAACTTGTGCATCAAGTGAAGTCCGAAGGAGGAAATCGAGTTGTGAGTCGCTGTTGTGTGCTTCCTTCGTCTCTTTCTGGTTGATGTCCTTGTACGTTTGTTCAAGTGAACTGTCTATAGTGCTGCCTGCCCATCGAAACAATTTTTCGGTTTCGAAGTTTACTGCTTTTTGGGTCTTGCCGTGCAATGCAAGGGGGGCTTTATTTCCAATTGCAATGGAGCCGTCTGGATTTGGTTGTCCAGCGCATGTGTTGTCAAAATATTTTCCTATCCAACCGTAGCCTTGACCATTGTGATTTCCTGTGTGCCAAATGTCGGTCGAAGTAAAGTGTGATCGGTTCGGATTTGGATACCCAACGCCTTGCACAATGGCAGCTTGTCCATTATCCATGAGTTCAAGCAGACCAGTTAAATTTGGATGTAATCCGAATCCATCGGCCCCTGGAATTTGTAACGCACTTGATTTGTCAATTGCAATTTGAGGTCGACTGTTGTAATAAGTGCGATCACCATAAGGAATTACTGTATTTAAACCATCGTTTCCTCCTGCAAGTTGGATGACGACAAGAGTGTGGTCTTCTGGGACGCCCGCTTGTGATGAAACAAGTGAGCCAACTGGTAACATGATTCCTTCAGCAGAGCGTTGCATAAATAATGGAACGGTTGTTGCCATTGAAAGGAACGTCATGCCCTGTTGCATAAACAAACGGCGGCTGTAGGGTTCACTTGAGCCAGTGCTTTTGTTTGAGTTATCTTTGTGATGATGGTGTGACATACTGTATTCCTTAACAGAGTTGATATTCTGGCATTGCGGCAATCAGAGTGAGCAAGCCAGTGACTGTTTCATTGTTAATGTTGTTGTGTTGCGTTTTTAAATAATTTTCGAGGGATGCAATCCGATCGTGGCTTGGCGATTCGATATTTAGAAGCGAAGTCAGAAGAAACTTTATTGTGTTTTTTGGGCTAGCTGTGTGTCCTTCTACAAGTGCCATCGCATCAAACGGGGACCCATCAGCTTCCCATGCTTCACTGTCAGGGCGCTGTCCAGTGAGAAGATAGAGTAGTGTATTTTGTCGCATGAACATCGTTGAAGTGTTGATCCAAGCTCGTCCCCCATCCCAGCCCTTGACTGATGGAGGCGCAAACAAACGTTGCCCCATGAGGTCGGAGGCAATGGCGAGTGTTTGCGCCATTTTCTTGCGCTGTGGCGGATTAAGCGTACGGTGTGCTTGCACGATGAGTTGGATGGGGCTCTTAATAATCGCATTCATATTTGATTCATCGTAAAAATGTTCAGATAGAAATATTGACTTTAGAATTGGACGAATTTCCCAGTCTCTTCGCTTAAGTAAATTGGAAAGCGAATAAATGACCTTGTTCGATTCGTTTGTTTCTCCGTGTGGCAAGTCGTTGATGAAGTATCGGTAGAGTTTTTTGACGATGAATTTTGAAGCGCTTGATCTTGTAAAGATAAGATCGACAAAATCATCACCGTTGTATTTTCCTGACCTACCAAAGATTCTTTTTGTTCCAGTGTCATGTTGACGGGGTACCATTTTGAAATCATCATCTTCGACGGTGTATCCAGTGAGACAACGAGCGCCTTCTTTAATATCGTTTTCTGTATAACCTTCGCCTTCGCCAAGAGTGAAGAGTTCCATTAACTCGCGGGCAAGATTTTCATTCGGTGCTTGTTTTCGATTTTTATCGTTGTTGAGGTATTTTATCATCGCAGGATCATGAATAATCCCACGCACAAGATCTTCTTTAAAATTTCCTAGCGCATTGTCTCGGAAAAAAATGTTTTGTTTGTGCATGTGGTAACTGTTTTCAATCGTTCGATAGCCAGTTGCAAAATGACCATGCCAAAACAAGGTCATCTTTTCTTCAAGAGGCCTTGGTGTAGAAGCAAGACGTCGCATCCACCGCTGTTCCATTTCTGCAATTTGTTTTCGATCAAGTCGCTGTCTTCGTTGCCTTTCTTTTCGGTATAGGTCAACAACTTCTTCGTTGCCACTTTGTCGAGCTTTTCTTATAGTGTCACGTTCCGACTGCGTTGCAGGTCTCATGATGTCTTTATCAAAGTCATCGAGAGATGGCGCATCAGGATTGGAAACATTTTCGTAATTGACGATGAAGTCAACAGCTTTCTCAATCCCTAAATCTGCAAGGGCATTTGCCTGTTGTGGTGTTCCACCAAAGCCCGCTCTTTGCAAGAGGTGTTGTGCCTTCTGCTGGTCAAAGGACTTTGGGTTTAACTGCTGTAATGAAGAAACGGTCATAGTTCACTCCAGATGATGGTGTATGGAAGCCCAAGGTGGACTTTCCTGTTGAATGCCTCGTTTTATCTAACGGGGGAAATTTGTCTACTATTGCGTTTTCATACGACGTTTACGCAACTTATGTTTCAGGCGTATTGCATTGCCAATAACCGTAACATCGCTAAAACCCATCGCAGCAGCAGCAATTAGCGGTCCATGTTGCCCTAAAACGCCGAAAGCGGCAAGCGGAATGGCTGCTACGTTGTACATAAAGGCAAAAACAAGGTTCTGTTTAATAGTTCTCAGGGCATCTTTTGCGATGTGTACGGATTCTGCTGTAGCTTCGATATTATTTGCTGGGATAATGATTGAAGCAGATTCCATCGCAACGTTGGTTCCAGAGGCAATCGCAACACCAACATCAGAAGCCGCAAGAGCAGCAGCATCGTTAATACCGTCACCAACCATCATTGAAGGACGCGGTAGGGAAGAAACAATTTCAGTTTTGTTCGAAGGGGATGCTTCTGCGTGAACGTTGTGTGCATCAATGCCAACCTTGCTGGCAACTTCTAGCGCGGTTTCCTTTCGATCTCCAGATAGCATGTGGACCTGTATTCCATAGGAACGGAGCTCGCTAATAGTTTGTTTTGCTTCTGGTCGAATTTCATCCGTGACGGTAACTCGCCCAATAGTTTTTCCCTCGACCTCTACTTTGCATGTTGCAGCATCATCGCGAAGAACCGAAACTCTTTTGCCATCAACAGTTCCATGTACTCCGCTGCCCGCAGTTGCTTCAAAGTCAACGACAGTCGGAATGTTTATATTTCGTTTCGTTGCTTCGTTGACAATTGCGGATGCGATTGGATGTTCACTCGGGGTCTCAACTGAAGCAGCAAGCTTGAGAATATCTTCTTGAGAAACATTTTCTTCTGAATCTACTGTTGCAACAACGGGCTTGCCAAGGGTGAGCGTTCCAGTTTTGTCGAAGATTACAGTTGTAGTTTTGCCTGCAAGTTCAAGTGAGCCAGCGTCTTTGACAAGGATGCCTCGCAAGCTAGATTCGCCAGCTGCAACCATGACAGCCATCGGTGTTGCAAGCCCAAGGGCGCATGGGCAAGAGATCACTAAAATAGTAACGGCAGAAACAAAGCCAGTCTCGATATCGCCAGCGATAATCCAGCTGATGACAGTGATTGCAGCAATAGCAAGAACAATGGGAACAAATATTCCCGCAACTTTGTCTGCGATGCGTTGGATGCCTGCTTTACTTGATTGGGCGTTAGTGACAAGTTTCGCAATTCTTGAAATGGTCGTGTGTCTGCCGTCTACCGTTGTTTTTAAGATGAGTTGACCAGTAGTATTCATAGAACCAGCGATCAACATGTCGCCTATATTTTTTGCAACAGGGAGTGGCTCACCAGTGACGATGGATTCATCGACCTCACTTACGCCTTCGACAACCAAGCCGTCAATAGGGATTCGACTTCCTGGGCGAACAAGGAGCCGAACACCTTCGCCGACCTCACCAGTTGGCACGCTCGATGTTGTTCCGTCTTCTTCAACAACCTCTGCCTTGTCGGGTTGCATTTTTAAGAGTTCGCGAATTGCTGATCCAGCTTTTGCAGTGGAGGTTGCTTCAAGCCAATGCCCAATACTAATGATGGCAAGCAGCGCAGCGGCTTCCATAAAGTACATCGGGTATCCGAGATTTTGATTGAAAAACTTTTCCGAAACAAAAATGAAGAGGGAGAAGAAATACGCAGCAGATGCACCGATTGTGATGAGTGTATCCATGTTGGTCTGCATTCGTTTTGCAGCCCCAATCGCAGAACTAAAGAAGCCACCACCAACGAGAATCATCGAGCACGTTGAAGCTGCGAACATAATCCATGGAATCCATGGCCCGTCGATGCTTAAAGATGCTGCGCTCCAATGCAATGCTTCGAACGGCGCCCAAATGCAAACCCCAAGAATGGCGCGACGCTTCCAAGCGGATGCATTTTTCTTCTGCTTTGTTTCTATTTCAGTCGCCAATTTTGCTGGATCGATACCCTCGTCAATCACTTCTGCAGGATAGCCGGCATTAGTTGCCACTCTTGCAAGTGCCTCGCTATCAAGGTTCGTTCCGGAAATTGTTGCTCTTCCTGTAGAAACTGCAACGGAAGCGGATTTCACTCCATCAATGGCGTTCAGCGCTTTTTCAACTGCGGTACTGCATGCGGCGCAGTTCAACTCGTCAACTTTGAGTTCTATTTGATCCATGTCGCCATCATACAGTTCTAGTGGGGTCTGGTGCACATATGTACCAGAGACCCTATGGGGTATACTGTGTATATGCGAAACGAACGCACGATGACATTGGCGGCTTTTGTAGTCATGCTCTGCTGTATGGGCTCTGTGATTGAAACAAGTTCAGTCAATAGAAGATCTAATACGATAATTTCTCGAGTGCTTCTTGAAGCGTACACGACAATCTCTGAAGAACGAACTTCTGCATCACTTGAAGCTCCTGAACAAGCGTCAACGTGTGTTCTTCGTATTGATGTTCCAGAACAAATAGAAATTGAGGAATTCCAAAACTTGCCTCCACCGACACTTTGCAAGATTTGATTGTTTTTCGTTTTTTCTTAGTTCATATTTACAAAACACATATAAAAAAGAGGTGACGCATGGGCGTTCCAGTCGTTGGCAAACTTAGTAAAAAAATATTTGGTAGTCGAAATGATCGCTTAGTAAAGCGATATATGCGGTTAGTTGATCAGGTTTCAAGCAAAGAAGAAGAAACAAGGTTGCTAAGCGATGCAGAGCTTAAGGTGAAAACCGTTGAGTTTCGTAAGCGCATCGCTGAGGGTGAGACGGCAGAAGATTTAATTCCTGAAGTCTTTGCGATTGCACGAGAGGCGATGGACCGCTCTGTTGGAATTCGAAACATTTTTAACCCAATTCACGAGTTTGATCCATCTCAACTGTCGGATGAAGCTCGAAAACTCTTCGATGAAACTAAGGACATCATAGATTCGACAGAAGATCGAAAGCCAGATTTAGAACTCCTTGGTTCTGTTGAGCCAGTACCCGCATGGCAGTTTATTGAGATTCCAATAGCGTTGTACGACGCAGTTCGCGAGTTGTATCCTCAGTCGAAACCCCCATTTAGAGCTCGTCCATTTGATGTGCAGTTGATTGGCGCAGTCGTTCTTTATGAAGGACAAATAGCAGAAATGAAAACTGGTGAGGGGAAAACAATTGTTGCTCCACTTGCGTGTTATCTCTCTGCTATTGAAAACAAGCAAGTCCACGTCGTCACTGTGAATGATTATCTTGTGCAGCGTGACCGTGATTGGACGTTCCCTTTCTTCAGAATGTTAGGAATGACAGTTGGTGCAATTCATCCGCAACATATGCAGCATCCACAGCTCAAACAAATGGCATATCACTGTGATGTTGTGTATGGCACAACTGCAGAGTTTGGGTTTGATTATTTGCGAGATAACATGAAAATGTCTGTTCAAGAGCAAGTTCAAAAACATAGGAAAATTGCAATTGTTGACGAAGTAGACTCGACTCTAATTGATGAAGCAAGGACTCCACTTATCATTTCAGGGCATGCACATGAGGGTCAGCCACGATATGAAATGGCTGATCGATTGGCACGTTTCTTGCAAACAAAACAAGAGCCATGGACAAATGCTGACCAAGCAGTGCAAACGTGTCTTGTTCAAATTAGTGGTCTTGAAGGGGATATTCGAAACTCGGTTGATAAGGCAGCTACGAAAGTCATGCAAGAAAAACTTGCAAGTGAAAAAGCAAAACTTCCAGAGTTTGAAAAAGAGAGAGACCAGTACGTTCAATTTTATGAAATTGAACTTGATAAAAAGAAGGCAACCCTAACACATGAAGGTGTTGCAGAGGCGCAAAAAGAAGCGAATATTGGATCGTTTTATGTTGGTGAAAACATGGATGTCCCTCACCTGTTAGAACAATCCATTCGAGCGCATACCGTGTACCAGCGTGATCGTGATTACATGGTTGCAGCGGATGACAAGGGTGTTCAAGGTGTCGTTATCATTGACCAGAACACTGGTCGAAAAATGGTTGGTCGGCAGTGGTCGGACGGTTTGCATCAAGCTGTTGAAGCAAAAGAGGGCGTCGAAATCAAACAAGAAACGCAAACGATGGCGACGATTACCATCCAAAACTTTTATAAGTTGTATGAAAGACTTTCAGGCATGACAGGTACGGCAGATACAGAAGCCACTGAGTTTTATGAAATATATAATCTTGATGTCATTGTTATCCCAACGAATGTTCCAGTTATTCGAGATGACCATAATGACCTTGTTTTTACATCGCAGAAAGATAAGCTTATCGCTTCGATAAAAGAAATATTTTCAATGTATCAAGTTGGGCGACCAGTTCTTGTTGGAACAACGAGTGTCGAGAAATCAAAAGAACTCAGTCAAGAACTAAAAACAAAATATAACGTTTCACACGAAGTATTAAATGCAGAGCAACATGAACGAGAATCTGAGATCGTGAAGTTTGCGGGAGACCTTGGTGCAGTTACAGTTGCAACAAACATGGCTGGTCGAGGGACAGATATTAAGTTAAGTCCACTCACGCCAGCATTACTGATTGAACACTGGAAACGCACAGATATTTGCCCAAGCGATGTGACTCCTGAGATGAGCGAAGAAGATGTCGTCAAGAAAATCTACCGACACATTGCATCCAAAGAACTTGGATTGCGAAAAGCAGATGTAGCAGAAATGTCAGATGCCGATATCTATCGGAAACTACTGGAGCATTGGTGGAGTACCTGCTGCTGGTGGGTTGATGGCGACAAAGCACCAACGATGAAAAACGACAAAATGCTCAGCGATTTAGACCATAGTGGAGCATGTTTGTTGCATCGAATACGCTTCTACGAGAATGTAGAAGACCTCGGTGGTTTGCATGTGATTGCTACAGAGAGGCATGAATCAAGGCGAATTGACAATCAATTGCGTGGTCGAAGTGGTCGTCAAGGAGACAATGGTTCTACACGGTTCTTCCTTAGTTTAGAAGATGACCTTATGCAGATGTTTGCAGGACCACGAACTCTACAACTACTAAGCAAAATGGGCATGAAGGAAGGTGTTGCTATTGAACACAACATGCTTACAAAAGCAATCACAAAAGCGCAACGAAAAGTCGAAGAGCGAAATTTTCTTGTTCGAAAAAACATTCTTGAATACGATGAAGTGATGGATCACCAACGGCACATTTTTTACGATTTGCGTCAACGTGTACTCGAAGGTGTTGAAATACGTGAACTAATTTTTGAATATATTGAAAAAGCAGTTGCTGAATCAGTCTATAACTATCTAGATCCAATCTATTCCGCAAGTTGTATCACAGAATGGATCCGTGAAAATCTAATAGTTGGTATTGAACCAGAGCGAATTATTGGCAAAGATCGTGAAGACCTGCATAAATTAATAATCAGAGATTCACTTGAAGAATCCGTTGAAATTATTCGAGTGACAATAGGTGAATACCTTCCAGATACAATTGATTTAGGTGATGGCAAAGTCTCAGAGCGAGACGAGGCGACGTGGGATTACAAAGGGGCCGTTGATTGGGCAGTCTCTGCATGGGATTCTTCACTTACAATTTCTGAAGCAACAAATATGTCTCGAGAAGAAATTATTGCTTCGATTGAGGATGCAGCGTCAAACAAAATTCATTCCTTAGACCTAGCGCCTCTTGATCAGTATCTCGTTCCTCGACATGCACAAACGGAATTAGCCACCTGGGTTACGTCCAAGTTTGACATTCCCTGTGAAGCAGCAGATTTTGATGAGATTGAACTTGAAGAAGCAGTAAATTTAGTCATGCAACGTGCGTTGAATACATATAAAACTCGTGAGCGTGAGTATCCAATTGAGAGCATGCTTGAGACAACAAGTGTAATGATGCAACAAGATCCCGCAAAAGCGATTGAAGGTTTTTGTGCTCGAGTGAAGGTTAAATATGATTTGGATTGGAATCCGAATTCGTTACCATCGAACAATCCAGAAGACTTGAAGAAATTCTTGCTCGAAGAAGCGAGTCGTTGGGATGCTGATCGATTTGAACGCCGTGCACAGCGGATGCTTGATGAAAGCGATGGCGATATTGATGCGTGGCTTCGCGAACATTGGAAGTTTGCACTTACAGATAAGGAAAAGGAGCAAGCTGAAGAAGATGCTCTTGGCCTTGCCATTGGAAAGATTAAGCAGGTGCAGCGAGCAGAACTCGCGCATCTTGAACGAGCAGTGTTGCTGCAGATATTTGATGGCGTCTGGAAGGACCACCTGTATCAAATGGATCAAGCCCGTGAATCAATTGGGTTCCGTTCCTTTAGCCAACTTGACCCTCGGATTGAATACAAGCGCGAGGGCGCCCGGCTCTTTGATGAGATGTTTGAACATGTGCAAGACAGGGTTACTGACCTGGTCTTTAAAGCAAAAATGCAAGTACAAGTTCCACAGCAACAACAGAGCCAGCAACAACAGTCGCAACCAAAACAAGAACAGCAGAAACAAATGCCTGCGAAGCCAAAACCTGCAGAGCAATCAGTTCGTGCTGCATCCGAAGCAACAGCGAAAAGTGGCGGTGCGAGTACGATGACAGTTGGTCGAAATGAACCCTGTCCTTGTGGTAGCGGTAAGAAGTTTAAGAAGTGTTGCGGGAAGAAGTAACGGGTCTGTCCCATCCGCAGTTTAATCGTTGTGTTGCAACGTTCGAATGGTGAACCCTGTCACAGAGGCACGGCGGGCGCAGAGAGATAAATTAATTTTTTTGTATTCTCCGTGTCTCTGCGCCTTAGTGGCCATATTAAAAATATTGGAAGGTGGTTGTACAATTCACTGCTAGGGTCAGACCCCTGTTAGGTCGTTATTTCACTAACGCAAAATCGCAAACCGTTTTGAGAATAACTACAACGATCCTCAGTTTGGGTCAGACCCGTCGCAGACCCGATCGGCAAACGCCCAAGTTAACAGCACAACAATTGGTAACACTGAAAGCCACGCTTGGTTTCCTATGTATCCAATCTCTAGAAGTGGCATTGAGAGCAGTGCAACGAGGAAAAAGAGTGCGACTCGTATCGGTGTAAACTTTCTGCCAGTGAACATGAAAATTGCGACAAGTCCGGGGAAGATAAGTCCATAAAACACGAAGAATCGCAAGTAATCATTTAGTGAATCGGCAAGCCAGCTGCCAGGTCTGTGGGCAATACCGATCGCTAGAAGTGACGCAAAGCACCCAAGAAGAATAAAGATCCATTTTCTATTGACCGCTTCAATCCGTAAGCCTTCTTTGATGTGTGCACCAATGGTGAATATTGATTGCAAACCAAGATGCAATCCAAGTAACACGGAAATTCCAGTTAGAACTGAATCGTTGTACAAACACGTTACGCCTATCATGATGGCAAACGTGACACCGAATACACCAAACGAGTGTTTGCTTGGCGAGCATTGCAGTGCCCGATGAAATGTTGGATCAAGATAGGGGCATAAGAAAAAACCAAAAGTTGTGATTGGTAAAAGCCACAAGGCATCTTGCCATGGTCGCACTCCATCTGGGATTGGCGTAAACGGCAACAGTGTCAAGCCAGCAATTAGCGAGAAACACCAAAGCAGTGCAGCGAGAATTGGCCAACAGCGGGTAGGCAATAATGCAAGGCACGCTCCTGCGAGAAGAATGACAATTGGAATCCAGAAAGATCCCGAAGAATAATGAATACCTGCAATCATAGCGATGAAAAATATGTGGAATGTAATCGTCACAATCGCAAAGAGAGTGATTGCGGTCTTGTATTTTTCGACAAGTTCTTTCGATCGTTCAGGCGTTTTTACAACATAGCCAAATGCTGCGCACCCAAGCACGTTTGGAATCGAAAAGACAACAAAGCCCAACCAGCCATACCTGTGCATAAGCAAGATAGGCAAAAACATTCCGATGCACCACGTCCAACTGCACGAAAGATACAAACCCCAGCCAACAGTTTTCAGTGCTTTCACTGTTGATCGCGGACTTTGCGCCTCGCCGCCCGCTCCTTAATCATTGACTTAGGTGTACAGTGGAATGTAATTTCGCATCTGCCGACCCGTATCTCGCGCCCACGTTTATGAAGCGTTTGCGTGATGTCCATAGTGAATTCAATATTAAATTCTTTACGATCACTCATTTGTTTGTTGAGTTCAGTGCTTACTTGCTCTGCATCACGCACGTTGTAGATAGCTGGGCCATAGCAAGGTCGTAAAAATTTATACGACATGTCTTTGCACACAACGGCGTAATCACTTCCGCAATGTTTGAATAAAAACATGCCCGCAGCAACCTCACTGTTACCAAGCAAGGAAGCGCCTGCCATCGCGTTGTAGAAGTTTCGATTTGATCGTTTGAAGGGGAGAACTGCAGTGAATCGGTCTCTGGAAATTCGTCTCATCGAAATGCCACTACGAAATGCAAAAGGAAGCCAGATGAGTGAACAGACACGATGCCAAAAATTATTTTTAGTGCTGAGCCGAGTAATAAACGCCTCGGTACGCTCCCAGAAGGTTAAATCTTCTTTTGCTACTTCAATATTCTCTGGGATATTAATAGGTGGTTGCTCTGTTGGTGGCGGCGTAGATTTAGTCGAAGAAATGCTCATAGATTTGTACCTAGATTGACTGTATATTCTATGCTATCGAACATGGGTAGTCGACAGTTAGCCGTGTGTAGTTGGAGTTTGAAGCCCAAGACCCCCTTGGAGTTGATTTCAGCATGCCAAGCGTGCGAAATTATGAATATCCAACTCGCTTTATTGCCACTCATCCAAGATTCAGCGTGGAAACAGTGTGGAGAGGTATTGCGGGACGCGGGCATTTCCGTGCTCAGCGGTATGTTGGAGGCATTAGGAGAGGATTACACAACACTTGAAACAATCGCACAAACAGGTGGCTTACAACGAGAAGAAATTTGGCCATCGACACTCGATAATACAAAAAGGGTCGCGGATGTAGCGGCTGAGATAGGGATTCCACTGGTGACATTTCACGCTGGATTCATTCCATCTGAACATGGAACTGAACGTAGAAGAATGCTTGATAAGTTACATGTGATGACAGAGGTGTGTATTAATCGCGGCATTATGCTTGGACTCGAAACAGGTCAAGAATGTGCAGACAATGTTGCGAGTGTTTTGATTGAACTCCGATTCGATGAACTCGGTGTTAATTTTGATCCTGCAAATATGATTTTATATGGCATGGGCGATCCTGTGGAAGCCATCAAAATGCTATCGCCATGGGTGAAGCAGGTACACATTAAAGATGCGACTTCTTCGAAGACGAAGGGGGAATGGGGGACGGAAGTTCCAGTTGGTGAAGGGCAAGTGGATTGGTCGGAGTTTTTGAAGTGTGTTCCAGAAGAAATAAATCTCGTAATTGAGAGAGAACATGGAGAAAACAGAGTGCAAGATGTTAAACAAGCAAAGCAACTTCTTCAAGGATTAGAAATATGTTGAAATGGGTCTGTATTTTGTGTTGTTTATGCGGATGTGTTTCAAGACATCGATTCGATAAAACACAATTGGAGTTTACGAATGGCGCTGTCGCTGCAGATTCTAAGGAAGCATCCGAGGCAGGGGTTGAAATTCTAAGGCAGGGTGGGAATGCGGTAGATGCCGCGGTTGCAACAAGTTTTGCCCTCAGTGTTGTAAGTAGTTCATCGTGTGGAATTGGTGGTGGTGGTTTTATGATTATCGACTCGCCAACAATGGATCCAGTCGCGCTGAACTACCGCGAGACTGCTCCAGCAGAAGTTGGCCCAGAATTTTACAAAACACACGATAGTCTGAAAGGCCCTGATGCTTCTGGTATTCCAGGAACAGTCGCTGGGCTACTGACAGCACATGAAAAGTATGGCGTACTGACAAGAGCACAAGTGCTTGCACCAGCGATTCGCCTTGCTATTGAACAGACTGAACAGATAGAACGGTTGATGTCAAGATATAGATCAAGATTTAGATCTAGAGATGAAGTAGATACAAAATCCGACTTTTATTTTAAGTTGGGCCTGAGTGGTCAAGTAGATGCCTTGAAACTGATTGCTGAAAAAGGCAGAGATGGTTTTTACCTAGGCAGTATTGCTGATGCAATTGTCAAAGTAACAGAGGGTCACATTACACTTGATGATTTATCAGGGTATTCACCGCGATGGGAAACGCCGTTGCAAGTTGATATTGGTGATGGAAACACGCTCATTGGAATGCCTCCACCAAGTAGTGGTGGTGTCGCAATTGCACAAATCATCGGATTGCTACAGCGAGTGGCACCTGAGTCATATACAAAAAATGATTTAAAGTATGCCCATGTACTTGTTGAATCAATGAAACACGCGTTTGCAAATCGGGCTGAACACATGGCAGATGCTGCGTATGTTGATGTGCCTGTTGAAGAACTACTTGACCCAGAATATCTCGATGCACTCGCTTCAACGATTAGCTTAAATAAGATTCAAAGTAAATCATACGGTTCCGTGACGGTTCCAGATGATGGTGGCACAAGCCACCTATGTGTAGTTGATAGTGATGGAATGATGGTGTCCGCAACTGAAACTGTAAATACAGCGTATGGTTCAAAAGTGATTGTTGAACCGTATGGATTTGTACTTAACAATGAGATGGATGATTTCTCTTCTCCAAGTGGTGCGAATGTGTACGGGCTTCGTCAATCCGAGAAGAATTACCCTGAACCTGGAAAGCGCCCACTCTCAAGTATGTCTCCAACAATCATTGAACAAGATGGCGTGCCATATCTAGCAATAGGCGCTTCGGGAGGACCACGAATTATTTCATCAGTTGTCCAAGTACTTCTTCGTATTCTGTGGTTCGATGACGAGCCGAACGAGGCGGTGCAAAGACATCGTCTTCACCATCAGTGGGTTCCCAATTTAATATATTACGAGGAAAACAATCTGTCATCGCGCGTCAAATTTCATCTATGGAATATGGGAAATGGTGGGCATACCTGTAATAAAGTTGGTGTCGTCCAAGTTATTCTCGTCGAAGACGGCGTGATGAAACCATACAGCGATCGCCGTAAGAACGGCAAACCCGCAGGATATTAGCAACGGATCTGGTCCAACGTGTGTGACAGTCACTACCCGCCTAGCGTATAGCGAGTGAACGCAGTAATCGTAGTTCCGTCTGCAAGCAATTCTTGGATGGTTTTCGATTCGTCTAGCACGTACTTTTGTGCAAGAAGCGTATTTTCTTGTAAGTGTTTTCGAACTTTACCTTCTGCCATTTTTTGTGCAATTTCTTCGTTTTTGCCTGTGTCTTTTGCTTCTTGAATTGCATCGGCGCGAATTTTTTCAATCTTTTCAGCAGGAACATCATCAGCACTGATGCCCATTGGATCATGAAAAACGATGTGTTGGCAAATGCCTTTAACAGTCGCATCGTCAATGTCACCATCAAACTGAAGAAGGCAAGCGCGTTTTCCATCATGGTGAATATATTGACCAAAATTGCCACCGCTATACTTGAATCCACGAGCATAGTTAGCATTTTCTCCAGTGGTGATTCGGAGGTCATCGACATATTTTGCTATCTCTTCTGTTGGAGTTACTTCGCCATCATCGGAAGATAGAGCAAGATCTGCAATCTTTTCTACTGCTTCAACAAAGTTTTCATTTCGAGCAGTAAAGTCTGTCTCTGTACGTACTTCAACAATAACAGCACAGCACTCTTTTGTCGCAATGCAAATTTTACCTTCGCCAGTTGTACGTTCAGTTCGAGTATCCATCTTCCCTTTTTTGGTTTCTCGTAGCCACTCTTCAGCAGCAGCGGGATCGCCATTTGTTTCGGAAAGGGCTTTTTTACAATCCATCATTCCAAGGCCAGTCTTTTGACGGAGGCCCATCACGTCTTTTGCGGTAAAACTCATTTTTGTTTCTCCGATAGTTTTACGGTGTTTATGATTTGTCAGCGTCGTTCGCTGGTTTTGGTTCTTCGTCTACAACAGCGACGGCGGTTGCATTTTCAGCTTTTGGTGCAGGTGCTTCTTCGTCTGCTTTGAACGTTGCACGAGTAGATCGCTGTCGATTTTCTTCTTGGTCAGCAGCTTCCCGTGCTTCATCTTCAGATTTCTTTACAGCAGCAGCTTCAGTTGCTCGGCGGCATTGCATGCCTTCACTTACTGCGCCCATGAGGTCTGCAACAATCACTTCAATTGATCGTAACGAGTCGTCATTGCCTGGGATTGGAATATCCACAAGACCAGGATCACCATCGGTGTCGATGAGTCCGATTGTTGGGATTCGTAAAGCAGTTGCTTCACGCAATGCATTTGTTTCATTATTCGCATCGATGACAACCATTGCACCAGGCAGCTTGTTCATGTTTCGAATACCGTCAAGGTTCCGAGTTATCTTCGCTTTTTCACGCATGAGTTGCGATGTCATCTTCATAGAGTACGATTCAATCTCGCCTGTTTCTACGAGTCGTTCAAGTTCGTTGAGGCGTTTGAGTCGTGAGCGAATGGTGGCAAAGTTCGTTAGAGTTCCACCGAGCCACCGTTCTGTTACCCAAGGCATTCCAGCTTCGCCAGCATATTTTTGAATGGCAGATTGAGCTTGTCGTTTCGTTCCAACAAAGACTACATCCTTGCCACCTGCGACAGTGTCTTGGATATATTTTTTTGCTCGCAACAAACCCTTGACAGTTTCGCGAATGTCAATGATGTGAAGCCCATTGCGAACACCCCAGATATACGGTTTCATTTTTGGATTCCAACTACTTCGGCGCTGTCCAAAATGGATGCCTGCCTCAAGTAATTTGCTGACAATATCGTTCGTCGATTCACTCATGAATCAAAGTCCTTTCAGCGACACCGGCATGACGTGTGGGCAATCGTCAGCACATGGGCGCTTCACATGGGTGCGTTTCTAGGAAGCGAAACGCAAATCAAAAGATTTTCAACCAGAACGAGCCCACCTCGTTAAGATTGATGCTCTGAATAGAGCTGAATTGGATATTTTATATGTAATCAGCCCAGTTCGCAATGCGTTATACGGCTCCCGAGGTCCTCAAATACAACTTTTCCGTCGTAGATGGTGGCAAGCACCTTGGAGTTGACGTCCCAGCCATCAAAAGGGCAATTTCTTGCGGTTGACGCAAAGGAAGACGCGTCAATAGTCCACAAAAACTTAGGGTCAATAATGGTGATATCTGCTTTATCTCCTACGCGGAGTTGGCCAAGATCTTGACGACTGATGAGTTTCGCCGGATTGCATGTCATCATGGCTAGCATTTGGGGCCAATCGAGCGTCCCATCTTCGATGAGAGCTTTTGCGTAGAGTGCAAGGGCACAATCTAGCCCAACAATTCCGAACGATGCTTCTTCGAATGCGATTTCTTTTGTGTGCATCGGGTGGGGGGCGTGGTCTGTTGCAAGGATTGAGATTGTGCCATCAACAATGCCATGTTTTATTGCATCGATGTCTTGTTGCTGTCGTAATGGAGGATTCATTTTCGCCATTGGACCAATTGTATTGCATGCTTCATCAGTCAGTAGAAGATGGTGCGGTGATGCTTCGCCTGAAATTGGGATGTTGTTTTGTTGTGCTACTCGAATGAGGTTAATACTCCCACCACTACTGATATGTTGGGCGTGCCACTTTGCGCCAATGGAAGTATTGAACTGGATGTCTCGTGCAATAATTGATTCTTCTGCAGAGCGTGGCCACGGACCGTATCCAAGTTCACGTTGCACATCGCCTTCGTTCATGACACCACCGACTGTTGTTTTTGGATCTTGGCAGTGTTGCATGAAGGGAACGTTGTTTGCCACACATTCGACTAAGACAGCAGTCATCATTGCATCGTTTTCTACAACATCACCGTCATCGGTAATCGCAATTGCTCCAGCAGAAACCATTTCAGAAATTGGAGCAATTGTTTCACCCTTTCGACCTTTTGTTGCACAGCCTGTAGGTAGCACGTTACAAAGTCCAATGGTCTTCGCTATCTCGATTGCTTCTGTGATAGCTTCAGGAGTATCAACCGCAGGCGTCGTGTTGGGCATTGTACAGACAGTTGTAAACCCACCAGCGACTGCAGAAGCCGAGCCAGTTGCAATCGTTTCTTCATGTTTCCCGCTACTTGGTTCTCTAAAATGGACGTGAATATCAATAAGCCCAGGAGAAATGATGCAGTCTGTGCAATCAATAATCGCGCAATCAATCTCGGTGATAGGCGCGTTGCTTATTTGCACAATAAGACCATCTTGAATGAGAATGTCCCCAGTGAACTCAGTTCCATTCGTAATAATTCTTCCATTGCGTAAGAGCATCGAGGTCATGTGGTTATTTTATCACTTAGAAATCTGACCGCATAAGAGAACCCAAAGTGACAGTCACACCGTCTTGCATTTTCGCATCGAAACAGCCGTGCTCGTCGTGT
>CAYSYI010000001.1:0-23120 GCA_964435395.1 uncultured Isosphaeraceae bacterium | reverse complement strand
GCATTTTCGCATCGAAACAGCCGTGCTCGTCGTGTGAGAGTGACTGTCACACCGTTTCATCAAGCACGGTCAGACCCGTCGCGGCAAAAAAAAGCCCCGCCAAAAAAGGCGGGGCTTATAAAAATCAAATAGTAGATTTACTTGCCGGACATTGGGCAACCAGCTGGCATTTTGCCATCTTTTTTGCCACCCATTTTGTCACAGTCCATTTTTGCGCCTTTTGTCATGCTTGCACATTTCGCAGGATCACAATCTTTCATATCGCCACATTTTGCTGGGTCACAAGCACCTGCAGCAGCTGGCTTCGTTTTCGCTTTGCTTGAGCAACAACTTTTTGCAGTACCTGCTGCAGCTGGTTTCGCTTTACCCATTGGGCAGTCAGCGGTTCCCATTTTGTCGCAAGCTTTCTTCGCGCCTTTGTCCATGCTTGCGCATTTTGAAGGATCACAGTTTGCTGGATCACAGTTTGCTGGATCGCATTGAGCTGCAGTTGCACTTGCATTAACTTTGCTAGTTTTGTTGCAGCCAACAACAGCGAAGCCGATTACAGCGACTAGGGTAAGGGTTAACAGATGTTTCATATTCATTTTCTCCAATAAAGGGGTTCCAAGGGTGGTTACGAGTTGAGCACTGCATTGTACTCTTATATCGGACAGGAAACAACGGTATATAACGATATATCCGCTGTTAGAATAGAAGTCGAATGAGAAGCGATAATATTGCATCAAAACTGGAAATAAAGCGTAAAAAACACGCTTTATTTGCAAAAACAGTGCCAGATTCACCCGGTGTTTATTTAATGCAAGATCAATCGGAAGAGATTTTGTATATCGGGAAGGCGGGATCATTAAAAAGAAGGGTTGGTTCGTATTTTCTTGAATCCGTTGATCTTGGGCCATGGAAGCAGGGGATGTTGCCTCTAATTGAAAAAATTGAAGTCATTCAGTGTGAAACTGAGTGGGAAGCACTACTTTTGGAGGCGCGACTTATAAAGGATCATCGACCAAAATATAATTCTCTTCAACTAGACGGAAAAACATACCCCTATCTTGTGGTCACGCGGAGAGATGATTTTCCGGGAGTATTTGTTACACGAACACCAAGCGACACCCAGTTTTCTGGGGCAAAGATATTGGGCCCATTTACGTCGGTTGGTGCGCTGAATCAGTCAATTCATATGTTGCAAGCAGTCTTTAAATTTCGAACGTGCCACCTTGACATTCATGATGGAGAAAAGAGCAATGCATTTTTCAGGCCATGCTTGTTGCATGCAGTTGGTCGATGTTCAGCGCCCTGTGCAAACCGAATAAGCAAGCAGTCTTATGCAGCCGACATTGGACGGTTCTTGAGTTTTTTGTCCTCAAAGAGAAGTGTAATGCTCCGAGAGTTAAGCGCTTCAATGAAGGGCGCCTCAGAGCGAAAAGAATTTGAAGAAGCAGCAGCGCTTCGTGATCAAATTCTAGCTCTAGAAAAACTCGATGAACGAGCAAGCAAAGATGTTGTTTGGCAATCTGAAGTCACTGTGTTTGCAAAAGATCCAGCGACTGGCATGCAGGCACTGCAAAAAGCGCTTGGCACGGCTGGCGAGTTACGATTGATCGAAGCTTTTGATATTGCACACTTGCAGGGTGGTGAGACGGTCGGAGCTAAGGTGAGTTTTATGGATGGGCGACCGTATAAGGAAGAGTATCGACGATACAAAATTAAAACCGCTACCAACGATGATTACATGTCGATGCGAGAGATTATCTCACGAAGGTTCCGTGATGCCGGCGAGGGATTAGAGCTGTACCCAGATCTTGTCGTCATTGATGGTGGGAAGGGACAACTATCCGCTGCTATGGAAGCATTTGAGCAATTGAATGTTCAACCACCTCTCGTCATAAGTTTGGCAAAAAAAGAAGAGCTGATATACATGGTGAGCAAAAATAAGCCCATAAAACTTGGGCGAAACAACGAAGGGTTAAAACTCGTGCAAGCAATTCGCGATGAAGCGCATCGGTTTGCGCAACATTATCATCACAACCTCAGAAACAAAAAAACGTTTGGGGAATCGTGATGTTCATGAGTAAACCACTGGCCGAGCTGTTGCATTAAGCGGGAGATGGAACAACATCGCCGGAAGTTGATTCATCAGAATCATTCTCATCGGTGGTTGCAGAAGGAGTGCTTGATGCTTTTGCTTCTTGATCGAGAAGCCCACTTACGGATGGGCGAGTTATGGATTCACCCTTCATGAGCGCTTCAAGTTCGTCGGATTGAAGTGTTTCGTATTCAAGTAGCGCTTCTGAAATTGCAACGACTTGCTCCCAATTCTCATCAAGAATTCGTTCGGCTTCGGCAAATGCAGAATCGAGGAGTCGCTTAACTTCTTCATCAATAATGCGAGCAGTATCTGGAGAATAATCACGATCAGCGAAAATTGCTTCACGATTCGGGTCGGGTGAATACTGTACGAATCCAAGTCTGTCAGACATGCCCCAGTCGAGCACCATGTGACGAGCGTAACTTGTTGCCATTTGGATATCCATCGAAGCGCCACTAGAGATATCGTTCGTCTTTCGGCGTTCAGCAATACGTCCGCCACAGAGCACTCGCATTGATGCTTCAAGATATCTACGATTGTAAAAGTATCTGTCCTTCTCTGGCAAACTAAATGTTGCACCTCCAGATTGTCCACGAGGAATAATAGTTACCTTGTGCACAGGGTCAGTGTGAGGCAATACAAGTTGAACAACTGCGTGGCCAGCTTCGTGATATGCAGTTGCAACCCGTTCAAGTTCTTGTACCTTTCGACTTTTATTTGCTCGTCCCCACTGGAGTTTGTCTCTCGCTTCATCTAGGTCAAGTTGATCAACGTAATCTTTATCAGCAAGAGTCGCGATAATTGCAGCTTCGTTAATAAGAGCTTCTAAATCAGCTCCTGAAAACATAGGTGTGCCACGAGCAACTCTTCCAAGGTCAACACTTGGAGATAGCTTAACTTTCTTTGCATGCACTGCAAGGATTGCTTTTCTGCCCTCAACATCTGGGAGTGGAACATGGACTTGGCGATCGAAACGACCCGGACGTGTGAGTGCCGGGTCAAGAACATCTGCACGGTTCGTAGCAGCCATCACGATGACTTGGTCGCTTAACTCAAATCCGTCCATTTCAACAAGAATAGCATTGAGTGTTTGTTCTCTTTCATCGTGCCCACCACTTGAAAAACCACTGCCACGTTTTCGGCCGACAGCATCAATCTCATCTAGGAAGATGATGCAAGGCGAAGCATCTTTGGCTTGTTTGAACAAGTCTCGAACACGACTCGCTCCAACTCCGACAAACATTTCAACAAAGTCAGAACCGGAAATCGTAAAGAACGGCACATCTGCTTCTCCAGCAATTGCTTTTGCAAGTAATGTCTTGCCACAGCCAGGTGAGCCAACGAGCAAAATCCCTCGAGGGATTCGGCCACCAAGACGCGCAAATTTCTTTGGGTTTCTTAAAAATTCAATAATCTCATGTACTTCTGCTTTTGCTTCCTCGACACCAGCAACGTCTTCAAACGTAATTTTATTCGAATCTTTGTTTGCGATTTTGTGTTTCGATTTGCCAAAGTTTCCGAGCATTCCTCCAGCGCCTCCACCACGAGCGGATCGGGAAATAAAGAAGAAAATAAGGAAGAGAATGAGAATCATTGGTCCCCAGCTAACAAGCAATCGCATCAAAATACCGCTCCCAATATTTGCGGAGTGGTCAATCTTAGCTTCATCTAATTGGCTGAGATACCAATCAGGGCTCTGTCCACCATAAGGGAAAAAAACAATGGTTCCTGCAGGAATATCAATAGAGCCGACAGGGGCATCTGATCCATCAGCAATGACAGCAGTTATTTTTGCATCCTCTATAGTGACGCTGTTGTCTTCAAATTGTCCAGCCTGTGCCCGATTTAGAAAATCATTCCAATTGGTGATTTCTTGCCCACCACCTGAGCCATTCATCATTCCGTAGAGCATGATTAGGACAAAACAGATTAACATCCAACTGAATAATCCTCGAGAGAACTTTGGTTTCTGAGATGCTGGAGGTTTAGGTCTATTGTCGTTTTTATTGCCTGTGGGGTTCGCCATGTTGCTGGTACCTATGGTCTGTTAAGGACAAAAATGAGATAAGAATGTAGATGATAGAGTGTTATGGTGAGATTGTTCGATAAATCACCAAGTTGCTTGCATTTGATCGACTATATCGGTTGATAACTGTTGTGCAAGTGCAAATTGTCCCATTTCCATTGGCTCAGCAGATGGTTGTGATGGGATGAACAATGCGCTGCTCGAAAAGTTTTCTCTGCCAACGATTCGATTGCTATTGAGTAAGTCCACCCACTCAAAATCGATGGTAACGGTAATCATCACTTCATTGTCAAGGCCTGTGATTCTTGATTGACTGATCGTTTGTAACTTGACTGAATTGATTGTGCCTGTGAGCAGAGTGTCTGCATACTGCTCCCCAAGTATCTGGTATGGAGTTCGTGCTTCAATTTCTTTAATGATCGCATCCGTTAGCATGAACTCTAGCTCGCGAGTAGTAGAATTATTTTGGAAGATAGGAACGGAAACACTTTTGAACTGCGGGGTGTATAGAGATGAAGAAGAATACCCCATAGTTGGGTCGTTTGAGCAACCGGTGGATATGAAAAATAAAATACTTATAAGTATGCGAATCATTGAATGTCCTCGGTGATCTCAACAGAAGTAATAATTCTTCCGAGTAGTGCCTCTTGATTAACATTATAAAAGTCGCCAACTTCAAGTAGAACAACTGGGGGAAGTTGCGGTAATATTTTTGGAATAAGGTGTTCAAGTGCTTCAATCGATGCTGCTGTATATTTGTATTCTCTAATGAGATGTCGAACTGTGAACTCTGCGGCAATTGGATTGTTGACCTTTAAGTACCACTGTGCTGTTCGCAACGTTTTTTGACCAAGAGATTCATCAATACGCGTGATTAATGCGGTCGAATCGACAGTTCTTGCAAGGCGAGGGCTGGTATTTCGAAGTTGAACGAGTTCTTTTCTTGCGTCAAATAATCCAGCATCGTTAAATGCAGGCCCTCGATATGAAGCAAGGCGAGTGTAGATAAGCCGTGCTTTTGCCTTTTCTATTTCTTTTGACCGAGGGTAATTTTCAACGAAGATAAGGTACATGTCATTCGCTAATTTCATTTGTTTCTTGCGGTAATATAAATCGGCAAGTTCCATGGCGGCAGTTTCAGCAAGCGGACTTTGTGGCAACCGTTCTTGGATTCGTATCAGTAGCTCCGCAGCTTCGTCAGTTGCATCTGAAATTCTCATTCCCCAAATAAGTTTGCGCACTCCATTTGCAAACATAATTGCAATATCAAGTTCGCGTTCATTTGCTTTTATCGCTGCTTTTGTTCCAAAATATTCTCTTGCAACAATTTCATAATCAAAGAGTGATTCGTAGAAATATTTTTGGGCGAATAAGGAGTCGCCGTGAATGATGTGCGCTTCGCCAATCAAAGAAATATCGATGCTGTGTTTATTTCGTTCTATCCATATAGATGAGAGTCGCATCGCTTCTTGGTAGTTCCCAAGGGCAAGTTGTTTTGATGCTCCTGCAAGTTGAGCTTCGGGGGAACCGGGTGTTGGAGCACCTGTCAAAGTCCATGTGTCAGTTTTTTCATCAAGGGTATATGTTTCTTGGGCAAAAGAGAAAGAGGCTGAAATGCAGACCCAAAGAAGGGCAAGTGTAGTCGCGAGATATTTTGGCATTTGTACATCATAATCACGAAGTGCAACCTAAGTAGCCGATGGGAAAGATGGTTGTGCCCATGTAGGAGTATGACCTTAGTGCGGGCAAGGATGCCCAAGTTAGGAAGCCAAGGATGGCCAAGATGCGCTCAATCGCGCTCCATTGTTGTAGTTGCGTTCTTTCGGTGCTATTCGTGCGTCCAGCAAGTGGCTCAGAATCAACCCCATTGCCACTGCCAACAGGCGATCAAGATGCTCTATCCATGGGCTATGGATTGTGGCGTGTGCTCATTGCGTTGGGAGTTGTCATTTGTTTGATTTTCCTCATTCGTTGGGTCGTAAAGAGGGGTAATGGGCCATTGTCAGTACTTGGAGGTGGGGAAAAATCAATCGAAATACTCGAGCGGAAGCCTCTGGGTCCTAGGCAAGCACTGTTGCTTGTTCGAGTACGAGAAAAAGGAGTACTTTTGCATCAGGCGAAGAACACATTGACTCCACTCTGTGAGATTGATCTTGAAGAAAGTCCCCAAACATGACACTCTCGCCAGTTGCTCATCTTCTTCAGAGCATCTTCTGCTCGCCCGGGATTCCAAATAACCCAATTGAAGCACTTGAACAGGCGGGTGCCTTGTTGCCTGCGAGTGATGGCTCTCTTGGGTCAACCGTTAACATCCTACTTTTGCTAACCGTATTAGCGCTTGTTCCCTCCATTTTGGTTCTTTGCACATGTTTTACTCGGTTTATCGTTGTGCTGGCACTACTTCGCCAAGCACTTGGGTCTCCGATTATCCCCCCAACTCAAATACTCATAGGTCTGAGTTTGCTGCTCTCCGTTGTCGTGATGGCTCCAACAATGGAGCGAATGTACAACGATGGAATTAAGCCAATGATCGATGGAGAGATTACAAGTTCCGAAGTTGCATGGGAACGAACAAGGAAGCCGCTGCGTGAATTTATGTTTTCGCAAATTGAAACTGCAGGTAACTGGTCAACGGTCTACATGATGTTGAACTATCGAGGTATCGACACATCAAAGCCAGAAGATCTCACAAGAGAAGATGTTGACACCTTGAGTTTACTTCCTGCATACGTACTTAGTGAGTTAAAGATTGCTTTTATAATTGGCTTTCGAGTGTATCTTCCATTTATGGTCATCGATCTCTTGGTGTCGAGTTTGCTCGTGTCAATGGGGATGTTGATGTTGCCACCGGTTCTCATTTCATTGCCACTAAAGATATTGATGTTCGTTCTTGTTGATGGTTGGTATTTAGTTGCTGGCAACTTGTTGCAGAGTGTCGCGGTTTCAGAGCAAGTGGTACTCCTCTTTGGGTATGGAGGGTTTGCATGACAGAATTACTTGTAGATGCATTAAGTTCTGCGCTCTCTGTTGTGCTCGTTGTTACAGCACCTGTCTTGCTTATTGGACTCGCTGTAAGTGTGCTCATGAGCGTGTTACAAGCAGTAACACAAGTGCAGGAACAAACATTAAGTCTTGTTCCGCGATTACTCGCAATGTTGATTGCGACTTTGGTTCTGATGGGGTGGATGCTTTCAGAAATAATGCAATTTGCAGAGGGGATGTTTTCAGGAACACTATGACTAGTATTTCATACAGCATGATGCTTCCATTTTTTGCCGTCCTCGCAAGAGTTGCTGGGCTTGCGCTCGTTGCACCAGTGTTTGGCTCTCCAGCAATTCCAAAAATAGTTCGCGCGGCAATCGTCCTTACGCTTGGTTTCTCTGCATGGACTATGACGGCAGGTATTTCTGTTGGGGAAGTTGGTTTGATGGGAACACTTCTTCTACTCGTAGGCGAATTTACAATTGGAGCGACGATCGGTTTTTTAATGAGCATCCCCTTGGTTGCTATGCAGATGGGTGGAACACTGATGGGACAGCAGATGAGTATTGCGTTGCCTTCCATGCTTGACCCCGCTACTGGCGGAGAGTCTGATGAAGTTGGACGGGCATTCATGATGTTTGCTATCGTTGGCTTTGTGGTTATTGGAGGAATTGAGCAGACATATATGGCTGTTATTGGGAGTTTTGACCATCTTCCTGTTGCAGCGCTTGCAAGTGATTCAATTGTTGCAACAGTGACAGGGATGCTTGATGCTGCTTTTGAGTTCGGGCTTCGAGTCGCACTACCATTGATTGCTGTACTTATGATTCAAACTGCAGCACTCGCCATGATTGCCCGCTCTATGCCACAGTTAAATATTTTTAGTATTGGATTGCCTGTAAGAATACTAATTGGCATGCTTGTACTGCTTGCAGGATTAACAAGTATTGGATTTCTTATGTCAACGATGATGCCGGACATGGTGGGTTCGGTTTCATCGTGGGCAACAGGGGGTGCTCAGTGAAGCACAATCGACTTGAAGCAACCCAACAGCCGACTCGTCGGCGTTTGCAAAAAGCACGAGACGAAGGGCAAGTCGCTCGGTCAAGTGATTTGTCTTCGGTGTTGTTTTTACTCATTACAGCCTGTGCCCTGATGTTCTTAGTTCCTCAATTCATGCGCTTAGGGCAAACGTTTCTTAAAGAGAGTCTGTCGTATGCAACTGGGGATTCAACAAAGGCTCTCACCGACGTTGGTTGGCAACTCCTTGGTGTACTTGCATTCCCGTGTCTTATCCTCTTTGTCGGAGCTGTTTTTTCTGGATTTGTGCAAGTTGGTGCTCTCTTTTCTCCAACAGTCATTGAGCCTCGTTTTTCACGGTTGTGTAGTGGATCTTCAAGGTTGTTCGGTTCAAGAGGAGGAATGAATGTCTTGTTTTCTTTGAGTAAACTCATTCTTGCTTCGCTCGCGGCAACTTTTGTGGTCTTGCATTTTGCGGATCAACTTTTTGCATTAGGAACGAGCGACCGGGTGCTCGATGGAGTACATGCAATTGTCTCCATTGGTTCGCAAGCAGTATTTGCTGCGTTGGCAGTTTTGTTCTTATTGGGTGTATGCGAATACTGTTGGCAACGTCACGCGTGGAAAACAGATTTGCTGATGACGAGGCAAGAAATAATTGAGGAACACCGTGAGCATGGTGGTCGAGGTGCGGAGTCTAGAAATTACGCAAATTGGGTCTCTGGTAGGTCAGTGGGAATGATTGTTCCCTCTTTAATAATTGTTGGAAGTAAATTGGCCGTCTCTCTTCGGTGGAATGCTTCCACAATGACAGCGCCGATAGTACTTGATATTTTGCGGGGCGAATCATTTTTTCATGAACTTGAGAAATTCAAAAAAGATGGAATTGTCGTTATTGAAAACAATGTGTTGGTTCAGAAGATAATGCGAGGGAGCGATGTTGGTCTAGGCATACCTTCATTTTTGCATGGTGAAATTGCTTCGTTATTAATTACGAAGAAGAGAGATGCACGATGAATAGTATAAGAATGGAAAACTTCGACTCATTTATACGAAGACTCGTTCAGAAAAAGCACTTGCTTGTTCCATCTCTCTTGTTGGGGCTTGTAGCAATTCTTGTTATTCCTCTTCCTCCGATGATGCTCGATATCTTACTTGCGGCAAACATCTCTCTTGCTGCAGTGATTTTGCTGACTACGGTGTACACCAAGAGCCCCCTAGATTTTAGTGTGTTCCCAGCACTTCTACTTATCACAACCCTTGGTCGACTAGTCTTAAATGTTGCATCGACTCGGCTTATTCTTTCTGCAAATGCAACAACTCCAGAGCAGGGCGGCGCATTGGCTGGACACGTTATCGAAGCGTTCGGCTCATTTGTCGCAGGATCAAGTATTATTGTTGGTGGGATTATTTTCTTAATCCTAGTTGTTGTGCAATTTGTTGTTGTAACTAAAGGTGCGACAAGAATGAGTGAAGTAGCCGCAAGGTTCACGCTTGATGCGATGCCAGGTCGGCAAATGGCAATTGATGCGGACCTGTCTGCTGGCTTAATTGATGAGCGACAAGCAACAAACCGCCGTGATAATGTATTACGAGAAGCAGATTTTTATGGTGCGATGGATGGTGCGAGTAAGTTTGTTCGAGGGGATGCGATTGCGGGTCTCGTCATTATCCTGATAAACATTGTCGGTGGGTTGGCTGTCGGTATTGCAGTAAAGGGGTGGTCCGTTGTCGAAAGTGCTGATCTCTTTACGCGTCTGACAATTGGCGATGGCCTTGCAAGTCAGATTCCATCGTTCCTTATTGCAATTGCAGCGGGTCTTATCGTAGCTCGGGCTGGAAACCGTACGCCGCTTGGAATCGAGATTCCAAATCAATTGGTCTCCCAGCCTGCAGCCCTCGGGCTTGTTGCTGGCTTCTTGGTTATCTTGTCTGTTACGCCATTGCCTACGATACCGCTTCTTGTCATTGCAGCTGTGCTCGGGGGACTTGCTTGGCTGAGTTCCCAACAACAACAATCAAATCATGAAGAGCCACTTGAAATTGAAAAAGAAGAGAGTGTGGCGCTACCAGAACCAGTGCAAGAAGCAGCACTTACGCTTGAGTTTGGAAAAGGACTGTTATCCCTAGCTTCTCAACCAAATGAAAACATCGTTGACAAGATGGCTTCGTTGCGAATGGCCGTTGCGCAAGAATTAGGCTTAATGATCCCATCAATCCGGATTAAGGATAATTTACAGTTGGATCAAAACACCTACCGGATACTACTCAAAGGGGGTGTGGTAGGGGAAGGCGTTGTATATAAAGATCGCAAGATGATCGTCGTTCGAGAGGATGATCTTGGAGAAATAAAAGGTATTTCAGAGCGTGAGCCCACATTCGGTCTGCCTGCAGTTTGGATATCAGATGAGATGCTTGATGGGCTAGGGGACCTCTTCATGGAAGCGGTTGGGCCTGTTTCGGTCATCATGACTCACCTGTCCGCAGTGGTGAACCATCATGCTCAAGAATTGCTCAGTCGTGAAGATGTTTCCGTCATGATTGAGGTGCTTAGGACGACCTCGCCACATTTAGTTGAAGAAGAAGTCGGTTCGGCAGTGTCAATATCTCGTTTACACCATATATTAAAGGCGTTGCTTGAAGAACACGTACCAATTAAGGATCTAGCTACGATTATCGAAGCCTCATCGGATGCTTCAGCATCGTCTCTAGAGAAGTGTGTTGAGCACGTGCGGCGTGCAATGAAGAGACAAATTTGTGCTTCGGTCTCGAGCGAGGGTGTGGCAGGGCGCCAAGTAATACGTTGTCTTGTATTGCCAGATGATGTCGACGAAGCAATTTCAAAAGAATCTATTCCAGACGAAATGCTTTCTGCAGCACTGCAACAGGCAGCTCTTCCATTGATTAACGAAGGGTTGCCAATTGTTGTGATATCCTCAAATAAGTCAAGGCGACAATTAAAATCTAAAGTAGCAAAAGGCAAAGATGAAGTCACTGTCTTAAGTAAAGAAGAAATAGTACAAGAAGTGGACTTGCAAGTTGTAGGAAGAGTTGAAACAATGAATCAAGAGTTGCGAGTTATTAGATAAGGAAAAAATATGAAGACGACAACTAGAAAAATAAACAAGAAGACTATTGCATACGCGAAATGGCTACTTCAGCAAAAAGAAAAAGGGGCGCCTAAAACTATAGAGCCAAAGGCAGATTCGAAGGTAGAACCCAAAAAAGCAGCAAAGCAGGTTGCGAAGAACACTGCTGCAACAAGAATTGAGATGGGGATAGCAGAAATCCGAACACTTGTGGGCGAGGTTCTTAATCAGGAAACCTCTGGAAAGATGTCTCCTGTTCATGCGAACGCTCATCGAACGTTGATTCGTAAAGGAATCGATTCGGCTCTCGCGACCGAAATTGTTCAAACGCTTGAAATTAATTCTTCGATGAAAAAAGAGGAAGTACAAAGGGAAATGATGAAAGAAATCTTTCGGCGCTTGCCACGAGTGGTACAACCGTCGAATAGATACTCAATGGAGCCGACAGTCATTGCACTCGTTGGTCCAACGGGTGTAGGTAAAACGACAACTCTTGCTAAACTTGCAACTAAGTTTTGGTTGCAACAAGGTAGAAGCGTCGCATTTATTACTTCCGACACGTATAGAGTTGCTGCAGTGAATCAATTGGAACAATATGCAAAACTATTTGATTCAAAACTAGAAATTGGTGGTAGCGTAGAGCAGATGGAAGAAGCAATGGCTGCCTGCCAATCTGCAGACATCATTCTTATTGATACTGCTGGTAGAAGTGCAATTGATGGCGACAGAATTCAAGAGACTGCTGCGATCCTGAGGGTTGCAAAGCCAACAGAGACGCACCTAGTATTGAGTGCAGCGACGTCAAGGTCTGCGACGCAGAGAGCTGCCAAGGGGTTCGCAGTTACTGGATACGATCGTGTTATCGTTTCGAAGCTTGATGAGGCTGAAATGCTTGGTGAGATTGTCTCGACACTCTGTACGATTAATCGTCCAATGAGTTGGTTTACAGATGGGCAAGACATTTCGATGCACTTCGATCTCGCGCGACCTTCAAAACTCGTCGAGTCAATGTGGAATCATAAGAGCCCGATAACTCGTTAGGATTACTCTAGTTACATCAGTTATCTCTGTTTGGCTAAATCATCCTGAGATGGATGATAATCGCGCACGAGTACTACTTTTGGGACGGTATTCTCGGACCTTAAGGCTCTGATTGTGTGGCGGTGGGGACATCTTCCGACTCTTGTTTTGTATTTTAGTTGAATAAAACTCCATCGTATATGTCTTTCAGTAGGTGTCGCAATTGTGACATTTTTACAAATTCATGGCAAACAACCCTCAAACCTCATTGTCTTACCCCACCGATGCGCGGTATAGTCGCAGTATCGATGCCAAGGATCGGCATGATAATAAAAGTGGTGCGTACGTTCGTGCCAGTTTGGTGACAGGGTCAAGGAGTAGACCAATGCCAAGTGCAACAGTACAGAAATTAACGAAGTCAGCCCTTAAGGGAAATGTTCCCAAAGGACTTGATATCACCGTCGCAACCCCGAGCGGAGACATGGTTCTTCTTGATGTATGGATTTCATACAAAAATGAGAAGACTCTTGAAATCCGAAATGTCCTGATGGAACATTACCTTCAATTGGTAAGGTATACAGCAGAACGTGTTCATCAGAAATTGCCTTCAGAAGTCGATGTCGATGATCTTTATTCGGCAGGTCTATTTGGTCTCATGCAGGCGATTGATGCGTACGATTTGATGCGAGGTTTCAAGTTTGAAACGTATTGCACCCAACGTATTCGTGGCGCGATTTATGACGAACTTCGTGCGATGGATTGGGTCCCTCGACTAGTTCGCTCTCGCAGCACAAAGGTTGACCGTGCACGAAAGTCAATTGAAATGGAAACTGGCGAGAAAGCAACAGATAATCAAATTATTGACCAACTCGAAGTTGACAAGGGCGAATACGAAAAAATTGAACGCGACTCACGTCCTGTGTTGATGACTTCACTCAATCGAAAAGCATACGATTCAGATTCTTCAAAAGAAGTACAAGAAATTGATGTTATTCGAGATAAGCGGCAAGAGAACCCTGTCTTGGAATTGCAACGAAAAGATTTGCAACTTCTTTTGACAAAAGGACTCACTCGTGCTGAGCGACTCATTGTTGTGTTGTATTACTACGAAGAAATGACAATGAAAGAAATTGGTTTGACTTTAGATCTTTCGGAGTCTCGTGTAAGTCAAATGCATTCGTCGATCCTTGCAAGATTGAAAGCGCAAATGCAGCACCGATCTAAAGAGTTTTAAGAGAAAAGTATTCCCAACTGAAAAAGACCGCGACGAAAGTCGCGGTCTTTTTTTAAAAACTATTACGATGTGTTAGTTAAGACCAAACCGCAATTATTGCAAGCAAGTCAACAACATCAACGAGTCCGTCGCCTGTAACATCTTCGGGGCAACCATTGCATACTCCCCATGATCCAACTACTGCGAGAAGATCAACGACATCAACTGTGCCATCGCCATTTACATCTTCCGGAAGTGTTCCACTCATTGGTGTGAGTAGGTATGGGCGAATTGAGCCATCAGGATATTCACCGACTGCAGAAATGAGTCCGTTATTATTGATGCCTTTTGCATTTATAATTGTTATGTCGATATCAGGCACAATAAAATTATTCAAGTCGTACATCTCGTCATCCATCCACACAAAACCATGGAGGGTGCCGTCAGGATATTCCGCCTGTCCGACGATGTGTCCAGCATCGTTCATTGCGTATGCACGACTTTCATTACCTCCGAATGTGCCTAGGTCGTGCATCCCTTGCTCAAGTGTCCAAGAAAAGGCGTGCCAATACACTTCGTCTACTTTAGAAAATCCAGCGATAGAGCGATTGTTATTCACCGCTCGGGCTTGAGCAGCGCCTCCGCCAAGATCCCCAAGGTCAGTCATTTGCGATATGTTGCCTTCTGGAATACCAAATGCACGCAATTTCCCTTCTTTTGTTCTCGCCATCCCAACAACATCATTAAGTTCGTTAATCGCATATGCACGACTTTCATCTCCACCAAACGTAGGTATCTCATCCCAGGCGCCATCGTGTTTGATAAAACCGCGAAGATCAAACGGGACACCGCCGGCAAACCCGACAATCCAGCCGTTGTTATTGATATCTTGTGCCTGACTGTAATTTACCGTGGCCCAGTCTGGAGCGCCTAAATCATGCAACTGTTCTCCGTCCCAATGGAAAGCATGGAATTGACCGTTGTTAGCACTCGAATACCCCACAATATCTTCGTAATCGTTCATGCCGTACGCCCATATATATCCACCATTGGGGTAGGTAAGTGGGACAATGTGCACAAGTTGGCTTCCATTCCATACGAAACTGTGTTGTCCGAAGCCGTTTGGTGCATCACCAATGCCGGCAACTTGCCCAGATTCGTTTATTGCTGAAACGTAGCAGTTGCCATCGCTTATACAGCCTAAATCCCAAGCGTCCATAGGAGCAGGGGCTAAGAATAAACTTGAAACTAATAGTGAAGTAAACATAAAGAAACTCCTATCTTTTGGAGTAGCACCATCGCTACTGTACTACCTAGCGCAAATGGCGCACTACTTCCGCATGTAAAATACGCCATAAATTGAGGTGTATCCAGTAAAAACTTTGCAGAAATCAACCCCCCCCACGGTAATTTATTGCTGGCAAGAAGCAGAGACGAGGATTTCTGCGCTTGTTTTTTCTAGAACCTCGTCGAGGGTGACGCCAGGTGCTAGCTCGATTACTTCGAACAGCTGATTGTTTTTATTCATCTCTAGAACACACAAGTCGGTGATAATCATGTCGATGCAACGCAACCCAGTTAATGGCAAGGTGCAAGTAGGGATTAGCTTTGGGTCACCTTTGCGCGTGACGTGATCCATGATGACCACAACCTTGTTTACGCCAGCAACGAGGTCCATTGCCCCTCCCATTCCCTTAATCATTTTTCCAGGAATCATCCAGTTCGCGATGTCGCCTTCTTGGGAAATTTCCATCGCTCCTAAAATAGCAAGATCGATATGGCCGCCGCGAATCATTTCAAATGATTCCGCTGAAGAAAAATAACTCGCTCCTGGAACTGCAGTCACAGTTTGTTTGCCTGCGTTGATGAGATCTGCGTCTACCTTGTCCTCTGCCGGAAACTCGCCCATGCCGAGTAAGCCGTTTTCAGATTGAAGCCAGACCGTCATCCCATCTGGGACATAGTTGGCGACAAGGGTTGGCATTCCAATCCCTAAATTGACATAAAAGCCGTCTCTGAGTTCTTGAGCGGCACGCTGTGCAATTCCATTTCTATCTAGTGGCATAGATGGGATAATACCACCTCTTGGTGTGCTAGAATACCGAGATGACTACAACACTTACAAAGCTTATTGATCACCCACTCGTTTGTGATGCTTCTGAAGCGACTGACGACCACTTTATCTCTTGTAACCCAGCGACAGGCGAGCCTATCGCAGCAGTTCGCATGCAAACGACTGAGGAGTACAACGACCTTGTCGCTCGATCGCAGGCTGTTTTTAAGGAATGGCGAATGCTTCCAGCGCCAAAGCGTGGCGAAATTGTCCGACGGATCGGTAACGCGTTTCGAGAGTATGAATCACAACTTGGGGAACTGGTCACAATGGAATGTGGAAAAATCTTTGCCGAAGGTGTCGGCGAAGTTGTGGAATGCATTGATATTGCAGACTTTGCTGTTGGCCTTTCTCGGCAATTGTATGGTTTGACTATTGCATCTGAGCGTCCCCGTCATGCAATGATGGAACAGTGGCAACCACTAGGTCCTGTTGGAATTATTTCAGCGTTTAACTTTCCTGTTGCAGTCTGGGCTTGGAACTCGATGCTTGCAGCGGTCTGCGGCGACACGACTATTTGGAAACCAAGTGACATCACGCCACTGACTGCAATTGCAATGATTAACGTTGCACACGAAGTGATGCGTACTCAAGACATCTTCAATCCAGAACATGGCGATCCTTGCGACGTGTTTGGTTTAATCATCGGAACTGTCGAAGAAGTAGGCGAACCAATGATTGCAGATAAACGATTGCCATTGATTAGCGCCACAGGTTCATGTCGAATGGGTCGTCGAGTTGGCGAAGTTGTCGGTGGCCGTTTGGGTCGTTCGCTTTTAGAACTCGGCGGCAATAATGCCATCATTATTATGGAAGATGCTGATCTAGATATGGTCATTCGCGGAACGCTCTTTGGAGCAGTCGGCACAGCGGGGCAACGGTGCACTTCAACACGTCGTCTTCTCTGTCACGAATCAGTGGTGGATCAGATTACAGATGGTTTATTGAAGGCCTACACGCAAGTTTCAATTGGAGACCCACTTGAAGGTGGAACTCTCATGGGACCGCTTGTTAACGAGCAAGCAGTTGAAAATATGCGTTCTTCCATTGAGCAAGCCAAGGCAGAGGGATGCGAAATACTCTGTGGTGGTATTGAGGGAATTGAGCGCTGGTCAGACCGACCAGGTCATTTTGTAGAACCAACAATCGTCAAAGTCCCAAGAGGCACAATGCCAGAAGTGGTCAAAGAAGAAACCTTTGCTCCAATTCTTTATATTTTTACAATCAGCGACTTAGATGAAGCGCTTGCGATGCACAACGCGGTTGATCAAGGTCTTAGCAGTGCAATCTTCACAAACTCCATGCGAAATGCTGGACGTTTTCTTTCACCTGAGGGTTCTGATTGTGGAATTGCAAATGTAAACATTGGCACGAGTGGTGCAGAAATTGGCGGCGCCTTTGGTGGTGAAAAAGATACCGGTGGAGGTCGTGAATCTGGTTCCGATGCTTGGAAGGCGTACATGCGACGCCAAACATGTACGTCCAACTGGAGTGACGAAATGCCACTTGCTCAAGGAATTGAGTTTGGGTGATGTTGCTTAAGCGTCCCGCAACGATTCATCCCCAAGATGGTTTGTTCGTTCCAGACGGAGTGAACATGGATGAAGTTGATCGTCGTTGGGAAGAACTTTGTAAGAAGAATCCAGTTTGTTTTGATGGAACTCTCTTACATGTATTAGGCGCACAGAGAAATGGTTGCGGGGGAGCAAATGTACACGTCATGCCATGTTCTTATCGTTTTTTTGCGGTACAAGATGAATCGTACGATCTTGGTGTACGGACACTCGGTGTAAAGGGAGTGACAGCGGTTGATAATAAACTGTTGTGGGGTAAGCGAAGTGATTTGGTTAGGCATTATGCAGGCGAGTGGGAGTTTGCACCTGCTGGTTGTGTTTCCCCAAACAATTCTCCCGAGCAAGCTATCGAGAAAGAGTTGTTCGAAGAAACGGGCTTAGGACTTGTCTCGCCACCAATTGCAGTCGCGATGCTTTTTGATGATGTCGCAAAAACGTGGGAACTTATGTACAAGTTGCATGCGTCAACTGGAACTTTGAACGCAAGCGACGAATATCAAGAATTAGTTTGGTGCGAAAAAGATAGCCAACCCGTGTCAATAACGTCAATTGCACAAGCGATGATGAAGTTTATTTGATTTCTAAATACTTCTCGACGCTCTTCAAATCATTGACGATTTGTGGAGTAACGTTCAAGGTAAACGAAGCGCCTCTTTCACATCGAACGGTACGAGTTGCACGAGGGCGGTCAAACCAAACACGTCCAGCGCGGATGGTATATTTGATGTCCTTTTGCTTTCTGCGACGCTGCAACATCGAAAGATCCTTCTTTGCTTGAGGTTCCATCCACATCAAACGCTCAATTGTCTTGCGAGCAGCAGGGCGTTTTGGATCTTTAGCGATTGTGAATGTCATCTCAGTGTTTGGGACGATCTGTTTTTTAGTTTCTTTTTCAGTTGTTTTTGCCATCTTGGACTCCGTTTCGAGCCACGTATTGTATCAATCTTCGCAAATGACGTAAAGGCTTTAGAACATGTGATAATTCAGCACCGAATACGAGGACGCAGGGCAGGTAAAAGTGAGCAATTTTCTACGGTTTTAGTACAATGCAACGCTTATCAACCCGCATAAGGAATAGTCGTAATGGCGACCACTGAACAACCACCAGAAACACCAACAGACAGTTCTCAGGAAGAAAAAGCGAAGGTTTTACCGTCAGTATCTGTTCGGTTCTGTGGCGACAGCGGTGATGGTATGCAACTGACCGGATCTCATTTTACTGATACCGTAGCTGTTGCAGGGCACGATTTTGCAACTGCGCCAGATTTTCCAGCAGAGATCCGAGCTCCAAAGGGGACAACGTTCGGCGTTTCTGGTTATCAAGTTCAATTTTCTAGCACTGATATTCACACGCCTGGCGATTTAGTGAATGCGATGGTTGCGATGAATCCAGCAGGTTTCAAAATGAATCTCGAATATGTTGAGCCAGGCGGAATCGTGATTGTCAATGACGATGAATTCAATAAAAGTAATTTCAAAAAGTGTGGCTATGAAGATGGTTATAACCCACTAGATGATGAAGTTATTAATGCAAAGTATAAAATCAGTCGAGTCCCGATGTCTCGTCTCACCAGAGAATCCCTTGCAAGTGAAGATTCAGATATTTCAGTCAAAGATATTGATCGATGTCGAAACATGTTTGCCCTTGGCGTTATTTCTTGGTTGTACTCTCGAGAAATTGACTCGACCATTGAACGACTGCAAAACTATTTTGGGAAACTAAAAAATAAACCAGAGATTGCAGCATTAAATGAAAAAGCAATCAAGGCAGGATATTATTTTGGAGAAACTGCCGAGTTCTTTCCTTCTCAGTACGAGGTAGCACCCGCAAAACTTCCTGTTGGTGAGTATCGGAGAATTTCTGGGAATGAGGCGATTGTTCTTGGATTGGCGACTGCTGCAACAAAAGTGAACAAGCCGCTTGTCTATGCGAGTTATCCAATTACTCCTGCTTCAGAAGTACTGCACGGTCTCGCAAGATTAAAACAGTTTGGTGTTCGGACATTTCAAGCTGAAGATGAAATTGCAGCTGTCATGGCTGCGATTGGTGCATCTTTTGCTGGTCAAATTGGCGTTACGGGAACATCGGGTCCAGGCCTTGCGTTGAAATCAGAAGCCATAGGGCTCGCTGTGATGATGGAACTTCCACTGATTGTTGTTAATGTGCAACGCGCTGGACCAGCGACAGGCATGCCAACTAAAACGGAACAATCTGATTTACTTCAAACCATGTTTGGTCGACCGGGCGAATGCCCCGTAATTGTTGTTGCGGCATCAAGTCCGGGCAACTGCTTCCACATGGCGATTGAAGCAGTTCGTCTTTCCATGAGAGCGATGTGCCCAGTCATCTTTTTGTCCGAAGGCGGATTAGGAAATGCTGCAGAGCCATGGCTTATCCCTGACATTTCAATTATTCCAACCATCGATGTGTCACATCCTGTTGCAACCGAAGAAGAGTTTCTTCCCTACGAGCGAGACGAAGAAACTGGCGGAAGGCCTTGGGCTATTCCTGGAACTCCTGGATTAGAGCATCGAGTAGGAGGTCTAGAAAAACAAGACCGTACAGGCAATGTTTCGTATGACCACGATAACCACGCGTTGATGACGAAGTATCGGGCTGAGAAAATTACAAAATTGCAAGATGTTATTCCAGATATTGACGTCGAGGGCGAAGGCGATACGCTGATCATTGGCTGGGGTGGAACAAAAGGTAGTATCCTGACAGCAGCGTCAGTTTTACGAGAACGTGGAATCGATGTTGCAACGGCACATTTGCATTACATCAATCCATTTCCAAAAAATCTTGGTGATGTTTTGAATAGATATAAAAAAGTCATAGTGCCTGAAATGAACTCTGGTCAACTTCGTATGCTTCTTCGAAGCCAATTTTTGATTGACATTGAAGGTGTTCAGAATCTCTGTGGTCGCACATTCTTTGTGGAGGAACTTGCTGATTCCATTGAGGTGATTTTGAAAGGAGGTGCAGAATGACTGACGTAGCACTTCCAACGTACAAAGCAAAAGACTTTGCGAGCAATCAAGATGTTCGATGGTGTCCGGGCTGTGGCGATTATGCCGTGCTGACTGCAATGAAGAAAATGGCTGCTGGTCTTGGTGCCAAGAAGGAAGACTTTGTCTTTGTTTCTGGTATTGGCTGTGCGGCTAGATTCCCATATTACATGGAAACGTACGGTGCTCACACTGTACATGGACGTTCGCCAGCATTTGCAACGGGTGTAAAGATTGCGAACCCTGACCTAGAAGTTTTTCTTGTTTCTGGGGACGGCGATTTGCTCTCAATCGGTGGAAACCACACGATGCATGCTCTTCGTCGAAATATTGATATCAATATTTTGCTACTGAATAATAAAATCTACGGCTTGACAAAAGGTCAATATTCTCCAACAAGTGAGGTTGGAAAAGTAACCAAATCAACACCCTATGGATCTCTCGATGAGCCAATTAATCCAATCACACTTGCTCTTGCGAGTGGGGGCACCTTCGTGGCTCGATCGCTTGATGTCGATGTGAAGGGGCTAACTGCTTTAATTGATCGAGGTGCGAAGCATAAAGGCACATCATTTATCGAGGTCTATCAAGATTGCAATGTGTTTAATCATCAGGCATGGTTCTACGCAACACAGAAGGATTCTCGATCAGAAAATACAATAGTCTTAGAACATGGAGAACCACTCGTGTTCGGTGCCGATCGAGACAAGGGAATTCGGCGAAAAGGGGACACGGTTGAAGTTGTCACCATTGGTGGCGATATTACAGAAGCAGATTTGCTTGTTCACGATGAAACGAACTTAGCCCAAGCATTCTTATTGAGCCAATTGTTCCACCCAAAGTTCCCAGAGCCCGTTGGTGTTTTTTACGCAGATTCCACACGCCCTTCGTACGATGCACAGTTACATGAGCAGGTCGATGAAGTGTCTGGCAAGTATGGCGTATCAGATTTACAGAAACTTGTGACAAGTAATAATACTTGGACAGTTGAGTAACGCAAGTGTCTCGAAAAGTTGATGTCATAGTTATCGGGGGAGGTCATGCAGGTGTTGAAGCAGCGTGGGCAGCTTCCTCAATCTTACCAAAAGGCAAAATAGCCTTTGTCACAATGGACCTTCGGAAGATTGGAGTCATGTCATGCAACCCAGCAATCGGCGGGCTAGGCAAGGGGCAAATTGTTCGCGAAATTGATGCGCTCGGTGGCGTGATGGCGAGAGCCATCGATGCAACAGGCATCATGTTCAAAATGTTGAATACTTCTAAAGGTCCTGCAGTCTGGGGACCCCGCGCGCAAGCGGACAAAGATGCGTACCGCGATGAAGTGCAGCGAATGATTGCAACTAGAGATAACATTGAAGTTATTGAGGCGACGGTTGATGACATCATTGTTGAAGATGGTAAAGTCAAAGGCGTGATGCTTCAGGAGCCGTTGCTCGCAGAAGCAGTCGTTCTCACAACAGGAACATTCATGCGTGGCTTAATGCATACAGGAGATACGCAAGAAAAGGGTGGTCGTGTCGGAGAGGGGGCTGCTGAAGGTATTTCGGGAACACTAACTCGGCTAGGATTTACTATGGGTCGACTAAAAACAGGAACGCCACCCCGATTGTCAAAGAAGAGTATCGATTGGGACACTTTGCCATCTCAATGGGGTGATGAAAAACCGACACCGTTCAGTGATTTGCCTTTTGAAAAATTCCCCTTGCTTGAGCAGGTCGATTGCCGAATTACTGCAACAACGCCCGAAATGCATCAACTGATTAAAGATAATCTTGATCGTTCTCCAATGTACAGCGGAGCAATTGATGCTGAAAGTGGACCACGGTATTGTCCTTCTATCGAAGACAAAGTTATTCGTTTTGCTGAGCGTGACGCCCACCATGTTTTTCTTGAGCCAGAAACTGTCAATGGTGATTCCATTTATTGCAACGGTATATCTACCTCGCTACCGATGGATATCCAAGAACAAATCATCCCGTTGATGGCAGGGTGCAAAGATGCTGTCATTTTACAAATGGGGTACGCGGTGGAATATGATATTGTGCGCCCTCATCAAATCAATGCGACGTGCGAAACAAAATTAGTGCAGGGTCTCTTTCTAGCAGGGCAAATCAATGGCACAAGTGGCTACGAAGAAGCGGCAGGACAGGGATTACTTGCGGGATTAAATGCGGCTCGACTTGTTTCGGGGCAAGAATCGATTACGCTTGGTCGCGACCAAGCCTACATCGGCGTTATGATGGACGATTTGGTAACAACGCTACCGCGTGAACCATACCGAATGTTTACAAGCAGGGCAGAGCATCGGTTGTTACTTCGTGCAGATAATTCTGATGAACGACTAACACCACTTGGTCGTGAAACTGGATTGGTGTGCGACAAGCGATGGAATGCTTGGGAACAACGCAAGCAAGAACTCTACACCATCAAAACTGAAATTGAGAATCGAAAACTCAGCCAACTCGCGAAGCGTTCTGACACGACGATTAAGGAGTTGCAATCGAAGTTGAAGGAATTTGATCCCCGGCTTGTGCATCGAGTCGTTTCAGACATTCGTTACGAGGGGTATATCGTTCGGCAACAAGCCGAGATAAAACGACAAGCAAAAACCGAGGGCAGAAAAATTCCGCCCGATCTTGATCCGAGCAAAATCAGCGGCCTCCGCAATGAAGCAGTGGATGTTTTACAAGAGTTTAAACCAGCAACCCTTGGGCAAGCCTCTCGCCTTGCAGGGATTACACCGGCTGACATTACGCTAGTTTCAATTGCGATTGGTCGGCATACCAGTTCTTAAGGGGTCGCTCTTGTAGAGTAAACAAGTGAGAGCGAATGGGTTTGTTGTATGCAAACATCGTTTCATACAAAACAGACCAATTTACTCTTTTAAAAAATAACTTGCATAAGGTGTTTCAGATAAATACACTAATGGTGTAGAAGAAAAAGGAGATCGAATGAAACAAATCACAAATGCCCTACTCTTTGGTGGAT